>NZ_JBWBQU010000003.1:0-653643 GCF_056279165.1 Paenarthrobacter sp. TE3676 | reverse complement strand
CCGCCCCACCGCTCCCCGCCGCCCCCCCCCCCCCCCCCCCCCGGGCCCCCCCCGCCCCCCCCCCCCCCCGCGCGCGCCCCCCCCCCCCCCCCGGGGGGGCCGCCCGCCGTCGTTATTGACGCTGTTGCCGTATCAGTTGGCCGGGTAGTTGCGCTCCGGCTCCCCTGTGTAGAGCTGCCGCGGACGGCCGATCTTGGTCTGGGGATCGTTGATCATTTCGCGCCACTGGGCAATCCAGCCCGGGAGTCGTCCAATGGCGAACAATACAGTGAACATCTTCTCCGGGAAGCCCATGGCCTTGTAGATGAGGCCGGTGTAGAAGTCGACGTTCGGGTACAGCTTGCGCTGGATGAAGTAGTCGTCAGCCAGTGCTTTCTCTTCGAGGCGCATGGCAATGTCCAGCAGTTCGTCATTGCCGCCGAGCTTGCCCAGAACTTCGTGTGCCGTTGCCTTGATGATCTTGGCGCGGGGATCGTAGTTCTTGTAGACGCGGTGTCCGAAGCCCATGAGGCGGACGCCGTCTTCCTTGTTCTTGACCTTCTCCATGTAGTCCTCGGGCTTGATGCCGTCGGCCTGGATCTGGCGCAGCATCTTCAGCACGGCCTCGTTGGCGCCACCGTGAGCGGGGCCGAAGAGGGCGTTGATGCCGGCGGACACCGACGCGAAGAGGTTCGCGTTGGACGAGCCCACCAGTCGCACGGTGGACGTGGAACAGTTCTGCTCGTGATCCGCATGCAGGATGAGCAGGAGGTCCAGGGCCTTCACGACCACAGGATCCATTTCGTACTGCTCGGCGGGCAGGCCGAAGCTAAGGCGCAGGAAGTTCTCCACCAGGTTCTGGGAGTTATCCGGGTAAAGCATCGGCTGGCCGATGGACTTCTTGTGCGCGTAAGCAGCGATGACAGGCAGCTTTGCCATCAGGCGGATGGTGGAAACTTCCACGTGTTCCGCGTTGAAGGGATCCAGCGAGTCCTGGTAGAAGGTGGACAGCGCAGAAACAGCCGAGGAAAGCACCGGCATGGGGTGGGCGTCACGCGGGAACCCACCGAAGAAGCCCTTAAGCTCTTCGTGCAGGAGCGTGTGACGGCGGATCTTCTGATCAAACTCTTCCAACTCTGTGGGAGAAGGGAGGTTGCCGTAGATCAGCAGGTAGGAAACTTCGAGGAAGCTCGAGTGCTGCGCGAGCTGCTCAATGGGGTAACCGCGGTAACGCAGTACGCCTGCGTCGCCGTCGATGTAGGTGATGGCCGAGGTGGTGGCCGCTGTGTTCATGAAGCCGGGGTCATAGGCGACGGCGCCCGTCTGCTTCAGCAGCTTGGAAACGTCATAACCTTCGTTTCCTTCTACAACCTTGATGCGCGGCAGTTCGAGTTCGCCGCCGGCATGGCGCAGTGTCGCGCTGGTGGTCTCAGTCATGGAGTCCCCTTCATGAGGCCTCAGGGCCTCTATCGAACGCTTGTCCAACAACCTTCTGGTGTCGCCGCCTTCGGCCCTACTGTTGCAGGGCTCCAACGGCCGAAGTGCTTTCTTAGAGAAGGCCACCATTGATAGTCAGTTAAAAAGCTACCGCCAGTAACCCTACGGAACTAATCCGTATCGTCCGGTTACTGGCGGAATAACGCTATTAGTGGTGCAAGTCACAGCATTGTTATGAGGCCGTGCCAAGCCGCTCTACGGCGGCATCAATTCGTTCGTCGCTGCCGGTGAGCGCCACGCGGATGAAGCCATTGCCGGCATCGCCATAGAAAACGCCCGGGCCAACCACGATGCCGAGTTCCGCGAAGCGCGCCACCGTATCCCACGTGGCTTCGCCGGCTGTGGACCACAGGTACAGGCCGGCCTTGGATTCGTGGATCTTCAGTCCGAAGTTCTCCAGCGCCGGCACGATCCTCTCGCGGCGTCCGCGGTAGAGGTCCTTCTGGGCCAGGACATGGCCGGCATCGCCCAGAGCGACGCGCATGGCTTCCTGCACAGGGTAGGGAACGATCATGCCCGCATGTTTGCGGCTGTTGACCAGATTGGCCATGATCGCCGAATCTCCGGCCACGAATGCGGCACGGTACCCGGCAAGGTTGGACTGCTTGCTGAGCGAGTAGACGCACAGCAAGCCATCGGTGGAACCTCCGGTAACCCGGGGATCCAAGATGCTGGGGACAGCTTCGCCGCCACGCTGAACATCCCATTCGCCCCAGCCCAGCTCTGCGTAGCACTCGTCGGAGGCCACTACTGCTCCGAGCTCACGGGCCTGGGCGACGATCCGTTGCAGCGACTCGATGTCACGGACGCTTCCTGTGGGATTGCCCGGTGAGTTGATCCAGATCAACCGGACCTTCGCGCGGGTGGCGGGATCGAGTTCATCCAGATCGTCAGCGGCAACTGCCGTGGCGCCTGCCAAAGAGGCGCCGATGTCGTAGGTCGGGTACGCAACGGTGGGACGCACAACGACGTCGCCTGCGCTCAAGCCCAGCAGGAACGGCAACCACGCCACGAGCTCCTTCGAACCCACGGTAGGCATGACGTCCTTGGGGTCCAGCCCCGGGACGCCGCGACGGCTGGCGAACCAGTGCACAACCGCCTCCCGCAAGGCCTCCGTGCCGTGAACCGTGGGATAGCCGTGGGCATCGGCAGCGTTGGCCAGAGCCTCGCGGATCAACCCGGGGGTGGGGTCCACCGGAGTTCCGATGGAGAGATTCACTGCGCCACCGGGGTGCTTGGAAGCCGTGGCGACATACGGCGCCATGGCCTCCCAAGGGTAGTCAGGCAGGTTCAGGCCGAAAGCCGGCGCCGCTGAAATCACCGAAACTACCGCCTAGTGGTCTTGGTTCTGCGGGGGCAGCGCGGAAATGAACGGGTGGTCCTTGCCTGTGTTGCCGATCTTGGCTGCTCCACCCGGGGAACCGAGGTCGTCGAAGAATTCAACGTTGGCCTTGTAGTAGTCGGCCCATTCCTCCGGGGTGTCATCCTCGTAGTAGATGGCCTCAACCGGGCACACGGGTTCGCAGGCTCCACAGTCGACGCATTCATCGGGGTGGATGTAGAGGGAACGCTCACCTTCGTAAATGCAGTCGACAGGGCATTCTTCAATACATGCCTTGTCCTTGACATCTACACACGGCTGCGCGATTACGTACGTCACGTCCCAGACCTCTCCACGGTTTGTCCCGGCGATGGCCGGGGTAATACGGCCGGCATCATGCCGGGCACTCAACTTCCGAGCCTATTATCCAACAGTGCGCTGACGCCAACCTAGCCCGCGTCTTAGTATGAAACGGTGACTCCCCCGAACTTGCCGCCCCGACAATTCCTCCTCGCCGCAGAACCAGGCATCCGGGTGGTGGTCAGGTACAGGATCGAGGACGGGTTGACGGACGCCTTGGGCTATCTGGTGGGAACTACGGAAGGTTCCTGCACCATCAGGACCCGTACGGCCGACGTCGAGATTCCGTTGGCAATGGTTATCGCGGCGAAAGAGGTTCCACCGCCACCGCCGCGTCGGCAGTCCGTCCGCGTCGCAGCCGACTGACAACCAGCAGTTTAACAGCCGTAAGCATGATTAACGTCACTACGCCGATGCCGAAGACCCACACGTTGCCCACGAGGTCGCCGAGTATCAACTGCTTGGCGGAGCCGGCTGAAGACAGGACGCCGACGACGGCATAGCTCACCACGCCTGCCACCGCGGTCGGTATCACCGAGCGGGACCATGCAGCGAGCCACAACTGCATGGACGCCAGCAGCAGCAAGGCTGCGGCCACGCCCCAAGAGAGTTCGACGCCGGACCAGAGTACGGTCTGCCGGTGCAATGCGGTGCCAGTCAGGGCAACGAAAAGAGCCGCCAGAACGGCCGTGGCGATACCACGGACCGAACCGGCGGCTCCTCTCTTCATTCAGCTGTTCCGAACTGGTTCAGGCCAGTTAGGACTAGGACTTGGCGCGGGCGCGGTTGGCCTTGGCGCGCTCGTTGGAGTCCAGGATGACCTTACGGATACGGATGGCATCCGGGGTTACCTCGACGCACTCGTCTTCGCGGGCGAATTCGAGGGACTCTTCGAGGGTGAGATCGCGCGGCGGCGTCAGGTTCTCGAAGGTGTCGGAGGAAGCGGCACGCATGTTGGTGAGCTTCTTTTCCTTGGTGATGTTGACGTCCATGTCATCAGCGCGGGAGTTCTCGCCAACAATCATGCCTTCGTAAACCTCGGAGGTGGGCTTCACGAAGAAGGAACCGCGCTCCTGCAGATTAATCATGGCGAAGGGCGTAACAACGCCTGCGCGGTCGGCAATCATCGAACCGTTGGTACGGTATTCGATCGGTCCGGCCCACGGCTCGTAACCTTCCGAGATGGAGGCAGCGATACCGGCGCCACGGGTGTCCGTCAGGAACCGGGTACGGAAACCAATCAGGCCACGCGCAGGAACGATGAATTCCATGCGGCACCAGCCGGTGCCGTGGTTGGCCATGTTGGTCATGCGGCCCTTGCGGGCAGCCATGAGCTGCGTGACGGCGCCGAGGTATTCCTCGGGCACATCGATGGTCATGTGTTCCATCGGCTCGTGCAGCTTGCCGTCGATGGTCTTGGTGACAACCTGCGGCTTGCCCACGGTCAGCTCGAAGCCTTCGCGGCGCATCTGCTCAACGAGGATGGCCAGCGCGAGCTCGCCACGACCCTGGACTTCCCAGGCGTCAGGACGCTCGGTGGGGAGCACCTTGATGGAGACGTTACCGATCAGTTCCTTGTCCAGGCGATCCTTCACCTGGCGGGCCGTGACCTTGGCGCCCTTGACCTTGCCGGCCAGCGGCGAGGTGTTGATACCGATGGTCATGGAGATCGCGGGATCGTCCACGGTGATCAACGGCAGCGGCTGCGGGTTCTCGGCGTCCGTGAGGGTTTCACCGATGGTGATTTCCTCGATGCCGGCGACAGCAACGATTTCACCCGGGCCAGCGGACTCGGCAGGAACACGGGTCAGGGCCTTGGTAGCCAGCAGCTCGGTGATCTTGACGTTCTTGAGCTCGCCGTTAGCACGCGCCCAGGCAACGGTCTGGCCCTTGCGGAGCGTGCCGTTGTAGATGCGAAGCAGTGCGAGGCGGCCAAGGAAAGGCGATGCGTCCAGGTTGGTCACATGTGCCTGCAGCACGCCGTCCGGGTTGTACGTCGGAGCGGGGATGTGCTCGATGATGGTCTTGAAGAGAGGCTCAAGGTCCTCGTTCTCCGGAGCAGAGCCGTTGGCCGGCTGATCCAGGGACGCGCGGCCAACCTTGGCAGCGGCGTAGACGACGGGAACTTCGAGAACCTTGTCCAGGTCCAGGTCCGGAACTTCGTCGGCGAGGTCCGAAGCGAGGCCCAGGAGCAGGTCCATGGACTCGTGGACAACCTCGTCGATGCGGGCGTCGGGACGGTCGGTCTTGTTGACCAGGAGGATGACCGGAAGGTGCGCGGCAAGGGCCTTGCGGAGCACGAAGCGGGTCTGAGGCAGGGGGCCCTCGGAGGAGTCGACCAGCAGGACGACGCCGTCAACCATGGAGAGACCGCGCTCAACCTCGCCACCGAAGTCGGCGTGGCCGGGGGTGTCGATGACGTTGATGGTGATGGTCTCGCCGTTGGACGACGGGCCGTTGTAGGCAACCGTGGTGTTCTTCGCGAGGATGGTGATGCCCTTTTCGCGCTCCAGGTCACCGGAGTCCATGACACGGTCCTCAACCTCACCATGGGAAGCGAAGGAGTTGGTCTGCTTGAGCATGGCGTCGACCAAGGTGGTCTTACCGTGGTCAACGTGTGCGACGATCGCGACGTTGCGCAGATCGCTCCGCGACGCAGTGTTGGTGATGGTTTCAGACATGCGTTAATGACTCGATTCAGTGGTGAAGTCAGCTGTTTGTATCCGCGCGCATACCTGATCGACTTGATCGGAACACACAGCGAAAAGACCCCGGGACACAGGGCACCTGCATCCAGTCTAAACGCAGTTGCATTTCTGAGCCTAAAAAGCAAGCTATTCAGCGCTCGGATGTGGCGCTGCTCACACTGCTGTCTTGTTATGTAAACGCAAGTCCAGATGCTGGATTTTCCCCGCGCTGTGCACCATGATGGGCTGCAGAACCAGTGCCACGTGGAGAACAACGATGCGACAAGCTCCGGCCGTGTTCCGTATGCTCGCACCATTGATCGCCATTGGCGTTCTAACGGTAGGCTGCGGACCAAGCCCAGCACCAATGACCGCCCCCTCTGGATCGACCGCGCCCGGGCCTGCGCAGACAGCCGCCGCAGACAAACCGCTCAGGATTGCACCTGCCCCCAGTTCACTCAACCTGCCCGTGGGATCCCTGTATAAGAACCCCGCGAACAACCGCAGCGAACTGGTTCTCGCCGACGTGCGCCACACCGCGGTTCTTATTGGCGATTCCCAGTCCATGCCGAAGGATTCCTGGCCGCAGCAGGGCATCGCAGCCATGGGCTACAAATTGCACGTAGTGGGTATGGGCGGCACCGGGTACGTGGCCACCAACGGAAAGACCGGCAACTACATCGACGCGTTGCAGCGCGGTGACTGGGTACTGCCCTTCGGTGATCCACCGCTGATCGTGGTCCAGGGCGGCGGCAACGATGCCACCCAACGCGCCACCGACGCCCAGATCACCAGCAACGCCGAGCGGCTTCTCGCAGCCCTGAAGAAACGCTACCCGGGCACCACCTTGGCCATGATTGGAACCCTTGCCAGGGGCGTGAGCAACGGAGGCGGACGCCGCACTGAAATCGACGCCCTTCTAGGCCGTATTGCCGCCAAGCACGGCATACCTTTCGTCAGCGCGGGCGACTGGCTCACCCGCTATAACGCAATCGGGGATCTCCAGGACGGCGTGCACTTGAAGCCGGCCGGGCATGCAAAGTTAGGCGCCGCACTGGCTCGCGAATTCACTTCGCTTGGCCTCACGGCGCGCCCGGACAGCTCCGCCTCCGCACCGGAATCTGCACCTGAATCGGCACCTGCGCAGTAGAGCGCGCGTTGCGCGGCCCGCTCTGCACGCTTCGCGAGCCCTTTTGCGCGCAGAGCAGGCCTCACAATACGTAGTTGCGCGTTGCGCGGCCCGCTCTGCACGCTTCGCGAGCCCTTTTGCGCGCAGAGCAGGCCTCACAACAACGTAGTTAACGGCAAGAGCCGGTGGTTCCCTTCTCGGGGGACCACCGGCTCTTCTGCTAAACAGCCGTCAAACGCTCGACGCCGGTCAGGCCACTGCGGGTGGCAACAAAAGCGAACCGCCCGGAATGGCATCCAGGAGTGCTTGCGTGTAGGCCTCGCGCGGGTTGTCGAAGACGTCATCCGTGCTGCCCGTCTCCACGAGCTTGCCCTTTTCCATGACGCAGACATGATCCGCGATCTGACGCACCACCGCGAGGTCGTGCGTGATGAACAGGTACGTGAGGCCGAGGTTGTCCTGAAGGTCAGCCAGCAGGTTCAGCACCTGAGCTTGGACAAGGACGTCCAAAGCCGAGACCGCCTCATCGCAGATGATGACTTCCGGATCCAAGGCCAGGGCACGTGCAATGGCAATGCGCTGCCGCTGGCCACCGGAGAGCTCGTTGGGGTACCGCTGCATCATGGACTGTGGCAGGGCTACCTGGTCCAACAGTTCCCGAACCTTCTTTTCACGGCTAGCTGCGTTGCCGATCTTGTGTACGCGCAGCGGCTCTTCAATGGTCCTGAAGATGTTGTACATCGGATCCAAGGAACCGTAGGGGTCCTGGAAGATGGGCTGCACACGGCGACGGAACTTGAAGAGTTCCTTACCCTTCAGCCCCGCGGTATCCACGCCATCAAAGATGATCTGGCCCTCACTAGGCTTTTCCAGCTGGAGAACCATTTTGGCCACAGTGGACTTGCCCGATCCGGACTCCCCCACGATAGCCGTGGTGGTCCCGCGCTTTACGGAGAAGCTGACATCGTCAACAGCAGCGAAATCGGAGGTCTGACCCAGCCCCTGACGCAGTTTGTAGATTTTGCGCAGGTTCTTGATCTGGAGGATCTCGTCCTGGACGCGGCTTTGCGCTGCTGCCACAGGTGCCAACAGGTCACCGGCATCCACGCCCTGCTCCTTAGCCACTTGAATGCGGCGTGATGCCAGGGACGGCGCCGACTCCACCAAGCGGCGGGTATACGGGTGTTGCGGATTGCGGAGGAGCTCCAGAGACGGACCCGCCTCAACAACATTGCCTTGGTACATGACAATGACTTTGTCAGCCCGCTCGGCAGCCAAGCCGAGGTCGTGCGTGATGAGCAGCACGGAAGTGCCAAGCTCAGTGGTCATCTTGTCCAAGTGGTCCAGGATCCTGCGCTGCACAGTCACGTCCAGCGCCGACGTGGGTTCGTCGGCGATCAGGAGCTTGGGCTGGCAGCTCAGGCCGATGGCGATCAGGGCGCGTTGACGCATGCCGCCGGAGAACTCGTGCGGATACTGCTTGGCACGCCGGGCAGCGTCCGGGAGGCCGGCTTCAGCAAGCACCCTGGCCACGTCGTCCGGGCCATCCGGCCGCCCGTTGGCTTTGAGCGTTTCACGAACCTGGTAGCCGATCTTCCATACAGGGTTCAGGTTGGACATGGGGTCCTGGGGAACCATGCCGATATGGCTGCCACGGAGCTCGATCATGCGCTTCTCCGAAGCGTGGGCGATGTCTTCGCCGTCGAGCAGTATTTGCCCGGCGGAGACGCGTCCGTTGTTGGGCAACAAGCCGATGGCGGCTAGCGCCGTCGTCGACTTTCCCGAACCCGACTCCCCCACAATGGCGACCGTTTCGCCCGGCATGATGGACAAGTGGGCGTTCTTTACCGCCTTGACCTCCCCGGAACCGGTCTTGAAAGTGATGGCCAGATCCTTGATTTCCAAGATGGGCCGTACCGGTGCTGTGGCTTCATCAATTCTGATGTTGGCAGAAGTCATGTTCGCCTCCTTAGCGCTGACGGCTCTTGGGATCAAGAGCATCGCGGACGGCGTCGCCAAGCATGATGAAGCTCAGGACGGTGATGGACAGGGCGGCTGCCGGGTAAAGCAGGATTCCCGGGTTGGTTCGAATGGATGCATTGGCCGCGGAGATGTCGTTACCCCACGACATGACGCTGCCAGGCAACCCGACACCCAGGAAGGACAAGGTGGCCTCCAGGACGATGAAGACGCCCAATTCCAGGGTGGCAAGGACGATCACGGGTGCCAGGGCGTTCGGCAGCGCATGCTTGACCAAGGCGCCAAACTTGGAAACACCCAGTGATCGGGCCGCCGTGACAAAGTCCGCGTTGCGCACTTCGATGACAGCGCCTCTGGTGATGCGTGCCATTTGCGGCCATGCAAGCAGGGATATCGTCAGGACCACGGTCCAGACGCTCCGGTTCTCACGGAACAGCGGGAGCTGCGTGACAACAAGGGCGCCGAGGATAATCGGCAACGCGAAGAAGATGTCGCCCAGTCGGGCCAGGACGGAATCCAACCAGCCACCGTAATAGCCGGCAAGCGCACCGAGGGTGACACCAATGATGACGACGGCAAGCACGGACAGGACACCGACGGAAAGTGAAGCCTGCGTACCGTGGATTACGCGGGAATAGACATCGCAACCCTGCAGGGTGAATCCCAGCGGGTGGCCGGCTGTGGGCGAGCCCTCGGAGTTGGCCAATTGGCAGTCGTTGTTGGGTTCGACGCTGGTGAACAGCCCCGGGAACACGGCAACAATAACCAGGAGCAGAATCAGCAGCGAGGAGACGATGAACAGGGGGCGGCGGCGAAGCTTGCGCCAGGCATCAGCCCAGAGGCTCAGGGGCGCCTGATCTGTTTTGACAGCGTCAGTGGCCAGAAGCGGTGTCTCCTCGACGGGAGCCACAAAGTGTTCATTATTACTGGTCATAGCGGATCCTCGGGTCAAGCCAGGCGTACAGGAGGTCAACCAAGAGGTTGGTGATAACGAAAACCAGGACCAGGACGCTCACAATGGCGACGATGGTAGGTCCCTCGCTGCGCGCGATTGCCTGGAAGAGTTTGTTACCCACTCCGGGGACGTTGAAGATGCCCTCGGTAACAATGGCACCACCCATGAGGCCGCCAAGGTTGGCGCCCAGGTAGGTCACCACCGGGATCAACGAGTTCCTGAGGATGTGGGCCACCACGACGCGGGGCCGGGAAAGTCCCTTTGCCGTAGCAGTGCGTACGTAGTCCGCGTTCATGTTCTCGCTGACCGAGGCTCGAGTCAGGCGGAGGACATAGGCGAAGGACACTAGTCCCAGCACGACTGCCGGGAGGATCAGGTTGCCCCAATCGGCGTTGGCGCCCACTGTAGGTTTGGCCCAGCCGAGCTGGACACCGAACACGAGCTGGAAGACGAAGCCCAGAACGAAGGTGGGAACTGCGATCACCAGGAGGGAAACGACCAGAACGGTGGAGTCGAAAAGCTTGCCCTTCTTCAGACCGGCGAAGACACCGAAGGCAATACCGAACACGGCCTGAATGATGAGGGCTTCAATGGCGAGCATTGCTGTGACAGGGAAAGCCCTGGCCAGGGAGTCCGCAATGGGCTGCTGGGTGAAGTCAACGCCAAGATTGAAGGTGAAAAGGTTCTTGATGAAGAGCCCGTATTGGACCCAGAAGGGCTGGTCCAGGTTGTACTGGGCCCGCAGGGCGTCGATGACGCTCTGCGGGGGCTGGCGATCTCCGAAGAGGGCTGCAATAGGGTCGCCGGGTAGCGCGAAGACCATGTAGTAAACGAGGAGCGTGGTCCCCAGGAATACCGGGATGACCTGAAGGAGCCTACGGAAAATAAAGCGAACCACGGGTCACCCCTCTCCGGTGGTCGGGCGTTGATGTGTCATGTGTGCCTTCCTGCCAAGCAAGCAAGGGGGGCCCGGCGCTTTGGCCGGACCCCCGCTGCCCTAAGGCAAGTTCAGATCCTGAGGACTACTTGGCCTCGATGTCGAAGTAACGGATGCCGCCGTTCCAGCCGGTTTCGGCTGAGACAACGTTGTTGCTCCAAACGATCGGGGTTGCCCGGTACCACAAGGGGAGGCCGGGGAGGTCCTTGAACAGGACCTCTTGTGCCTCGTTGAACTTCTTGTTGGCGTCTTCCGGAGTCTTGGCTGCAAGGCCTTCCTTGAGGAGCTTGTCGAAGTCGGGGTTCGAGTACTTCTCGTAGTTGGACGATGCGTTGGTTGCCCAAACAGGTCCGAGGAAGTTGTAGAGCGACGGGTAGTCACCCTGCCAGCCGGCGCGGGTCAGGCCCGGGAGGGACTGGGACTTGCGCAGGTCCAGAACTTCAGCGAACTTCGCGAACGGCTGGATTTCAGCCTGGATGCCGAGGTTGTTCTTGAAACCGTTGGCAACGGCGTCGATCCATTCCTTGTTGCCGCCATCGGTGTTGGAGGCGATGAGGAGGGGCTTGGAACCGTCGTAAGGCTTGATCTTCTCGGCCTGCTCCCAAAGATCCTTGGCCTTGGCGGCGTCGAACTTCAGGACATCGCTGCCGGGGATGGCGTCGTTGTAGCCGTCGAGCACGGGAGCTGTGAACTCGGTGGCCGGGGTACGCGTGCCGTTGAAGATGACCTTGGTGATCTCTTCACGGTTGATGGCGTGGGACAGAGCCTGGCGACGCAGCAGACCGGCTTCACCCTGGAAGTTCGGGTTGTAGCCCGGGATGTTCAACGTTGCGTTGTTGGCGTTCGGGCGTGTGGAGTTACGGTCCGGGAAGTCCGTGGTGTAAGTCTTCAAAGCGTTCGAGGGAACAACGTCAGTGATGTCGAGGTTGTCGGCCTGGAGATCCGTGTATGCGGGGCCCGGATCCGTGTAGAACTTGAAGGTCACGCCGCCGTTCTTGGCAGCACGCGGGCCGGTGTAGTCAGCGTTCTTGACCAGGGAGATGGACTGGTCGTGTACCCAGGCACCTTCCTTCTCGAACTTGTACGGGCCGTTGCCGATCGGGTTCTCGCCGAACTTCTTCGGGTCCTTCAGAGCCTCGGAAGGCAGCGGGTAGAAGGCGGAGTATCCAAGGCGCAGTGACCAGTCAGCTTCGGGCTGAGCGAGCTTGACCGTGATGGTCTGGTCGTCAGTCGCGGCCAGGCCGGACATGGTCTGGGCCGTAGGAGCAGGCGTCGAGGTCTTCTTGCCGTCGGCGCTGGTGGTCTCCGTGACGGCGCTGACGTCGGCGTAGCCTTCGATGGACTCGAAGAAGAAGCCGTTGTTCTGGAGGTTGGTGCTCAGCGCGGCGAAGTTCCAGGAATCAACGAACGTCTTGGCCGTGATGGCCTCACCGTTGGTGAACTTGGCGCCGGACTTGACCTTGATGGTCCAGTTCTGTGAATCGGTGGTTTCGATCGACTCCGCCAGCGCGTTGACGGGCTTACCGTCCGAGTCGTAGGCACGAAGGCCTTCAAACAGCAGCTCGACGACGCGGCCACCGTACACCTCATTGGTGTTGGCGGGGAGCAGCGGGTTCTGCGGTTCGTTGCTGTATGCGGAAATGACCTTGTTGGGGTCAGTTGCGGCTGAGCTGTTCGTATTGCTGCCGCCACCGCCGCCGCAACCGGTCACTGCGAGGGCGATGATCGCCGCTACGCCTAGAGCTTTGGAAGTGCGCGAGAAACGCATTCCGCCTCCTATGAGTCGTGGAGTTGAGCAGGGGAAATTCGTGATTTCCCCCAGGCACAGGCACAGTTTCCTACTGTGACGTTGCCTACATGTGTGTGTAAGCCTACCCACATTGTGTCCAGATGTTGGGACATGCTGGCCAAACTGTAACCGTTCCGCAACCTCCACATGCCTAAACTGGCGCGGATTTCAAGTCAAACCCTACTCGGTGGTAATATTCGCTGTCTGACAGCAGGACAGGGCCTCTCTTCTCCGGGAACAGCCCGGTTCACCTCACCCACACCGGCTGGATCACGACGGCATCCAACGCTATCTCTTGGCACCTTCGGGGGCCTCCTGGTGGCTTACGAACCAGTGCCGGCTCGATCCCCGCTCTGAGACTTCCCCCGCGGAACCCTGGCGCATCATGAAGTTGCCGCCTACAAGGTGTCCGTAGTCTTCGGCTGGAACAGCTTGCCCCACACGTGCTTGCGCGACGGGCCGTTGGGCGAAGGAATGGTTCAGGAGTGGCAAGAGGAAGATCCCAGCCAGAATCCCGTGGACCTGTCCCGGCAGATGCTGGAAACAAGTGGTCCGCGACCAGGGCGAGGACGGGCAGATGGTGGCCCTGGTCCGTGAAGATTCAGCGGCGCGCAGGAGAATGGCCGTGTTCGACGGCGGCCACCGCGTCAGCGCCGCACTCGAGGATGAGTAGGGTCGGGACTTGGAAAACTGATTAAGCCAGCAGAAGCCGAAGCGCTTGCCGCCCGGTGCGGCGTGTTGCTCGAAGAGGGGCAGTTCCCGCCTCCCGGCGGCGAATCCGTCAGCTGTTCCGTCGCCGCTTTTCAAATGCGCCGTCCATAACCCCCAAGATCCTAAACAAGTTGAGGCCCTTACCGGTTCGCCGGGAAGGGCCTCAACTTTATGGATCCTGATGTCAGCGAAACTTCTGTAGTGTCAGAGACCCCGCCAGAGTGCCACGGGTCCTAGTAGTTGTTGAAAGACAGCTTCACTTTGCCATCCTCCACGCTGATATTGGCGCTCAGGGACACTGAGGTGGTGTCCGTTGTAGTTTTCCAATCAGAAGTCCCGAATCCATATGAGTTGTCCTTCTCATAGGTGACGGTCGCTTTACCGGGAGTCTCCGTGCGGACACGCCAAGGGGAAGTACCGTAGCCCTTGCTCACAACGAACGTGGGCTTGGTGGTGAGTGCCCAGCGGAAGTTCTTTGTATAGCGCGACGAACTGTAGCTGTTCAACGGGCAGTTGGCCGGCCTGGCCTCGGTGGACTTCACACATTCAGCTAGGTAGGCGTCGATTTGGGCCATCGCCTCCGACTTCAAGGCCTCGGAAGCTTCCACCTCAAGGCTGGCCACGGGGGAAGTTGAAACAGTTCCGATGTTCACCATCGCCGTCAGCTTCGGGGCCGTCAGGTATTTCTCCGAGGACGGCAACTCCACCGTGTACTCGCCGGGCAAAGCGGGGAAGGTCACGGAGCGATTGTCGGCAAGGTTAACGTCAACTGGCTGTCCGTTGATCAGGACCGTCTTCACCGGGGTGTCCGAGGAGATACGCAGGTTCCGGGGAGGCGCAGACTCCATGACCCAGTGGTCATCCAAAAACTCCGGGTTGGACTTACGCAAACTATAGGTCGTTTGCTGTTTCCGGCCGTCCTGATACATATCGGCAACCACGTTGGCTTTGTCGTTGGAGATATTCGTCGACACGATGTCGAACCTGTCGATGCGCTTGGCCGCCTTGGAATAGACCTCGTCGGAGAGAAGAACCCGCTGATCATTGGCAACGCCGGGATCGGCGATGGCCATCGCTTTGGACGCCTCGCCATTCTGCAGCGCCTGGAGGTAGCTGGCAACGGCCTTGTCGGGTCCATTGTTTCCCTTGATCACATCGACAGCGATAAACCCACCGACAATCAGTATGACGACGAGACCGGCTGCCCCCAAAATCAGGCCAAGCTTGCGCTTTGCCTGGGCAGTCATGGGCTCTCTCGGTGACAGTGCCGGGTAGGCTCCAGCGGCAGCCGTCCCGTTTGGATCGTCAACGGCCGCAGTGGCAACCTGTTCCGCGACGACTGGCTGGGCAGGAGCGATCTTGTACGCCAAGGGCAAAGGCACGTACCTGCTCAACTGGGGCGCCAGATAGCGTGCTGAAACTTCCGTTGCGCCGCCCCACAGCAGCAGGAAGAACGGCGTCCACCACGCCAGCGTCATGCTGACGGCGCCCGAAGCCAACGACCCGGCGTCGAAAGTCCCCGTCACGCCGCTGAGCCACGTCATCAGCGTCCCGACAACGAGGAAGGCTGCAGGGAGCATTACCCAGTCGGCGATCTTGTTGCTCACCACCGGCCCCCGGCGGAGGTACCAGAAGACGGAAGCCACCACGACGGAAATTAGCGCCAGGAAAAGCATCAACCACCCTGCCCAACCCGGGACACCGAACTGGGTGAGCGCGTTTCCAAATCCAAAGCTGATGTCTGAACCTGAAGAATTGGACGATGAAGACATGCTTGAACCGGAATTCCAGGTGCGGCTGACGGCACTCAGGTGGCCCAGGCCGAACATGAAAAAGCCTGCCGTTGGCGCCCACAAGGGCGATGAGAGTGAGGCCTGCCATCCGGACTTTATGCCGATGGCAATCACCAGGACGGGAATCACAATGGCAAGGAATACACCATAGTGAACCGCCACAGTTTCAAAGGCCCGGCCAATTGCAGCACGCAGCCCGCTGCGGACGGGGAAACGTGGCGTACCTGACACGCGCCCCAAATATGCGGCGAGAGTTCCGAGGATCAATGCAAACGCCACAGAGCCAAAAGTCACTGCCCCGATCGGGCTGATCTTCACATTGGGAATCGGCAGGCTTACAGCAAAGATCGCCCCGATGATGTTGACCAAGAGAGTGAAAACGAGGCCTGCTGTCGCTGCCTCGATCCAGAATCCGGCTGTGGATTGGGCCGCGGACCGCTTGGCGGCAAACCGTGCGGCAAAAAACAGGACCGCAACCGAGATGGCAGTCAGCAACAGTGGAACAGCAAAGAATGACGCCGAACCGTGCACGCTACCGACGAACGGAATGGTTGCGTCGATGCTTGAGCCGAGCGCGCCAAGCTGGCTCATGACCACCAACTGAACAGCGAATTGGCCTAGCAGAGACCACGGAGACGGCATTGTGCTGTCGCCGGACACCATTGAATTGGACGGTATCTCGGTGTTGCCGCCGTTGCTGACGGCTACACCTATCAAAGCCAGAATCAGAAAGAGAAGTGCCGTGATGAGAACGGCCATATAGGAAACGGCCCCCACTAGGGCCCCGGGAATCAGCGATTTGAAGTCAAAGGAACTGAAAAGAGTGGACACCTGTGTACTTTTTGCCCCGGCTTCGTTGTGGCCGGCGTTCTCCGTGCCAGCGGCCGGTGGGCTGTCCGGCGCAGCATTGTGCGGGCCGGTATTTTGCGGCGGCCCGCCGGGAGTGGCAGGTGGTTGATGTGGTTCGGTCATAACAATTCCCCCTTATTGTTCTTTTCCTGCTCATGGTGCCATAGCCCGATACATCCCACGCGGTTGTCGTATCGCGTGGGATGCCTCGGCATTCACACTACGAAAAATGCCGCCCTCCGTTCTGCAGGTGCGGCATTCTTCCATCAAACAAAAATCTAGACGTTGAAGCGGAACTCCACCACGTCGCCGTCGGCCATCACGTACTCTTTGCCTTCGATGCGGACCTTGCCACGGGACTTTGCCTCGGCCATGGAACCGGCGTCGATGAGGTCGTCGAAGGAGACAACCTCGGCCTTGATGAAGCCGCGCTGGAAGTCAGAGTGGATCACGCCGGCAGCCTGCGGTGCCGTGTCGCCCTGGCGAATGGTCCAGGCGCGGGTTTCCTTGGGACCAGCCGTGAGGTAGGTCTGCAGGCCAAGGGTGTGGAAACCGACGCGCGCCAGCTGATCCAGGCCGGATTCGCTCTGGCCGTTCATTTCCAACATCTCGCGGGCTTCTTCCTCGTCCAGTTCGACGAGGTCGGCTTCGAGCTTGGCGTCGAGGAATACGGCATCGGCGGGAGCAACCAGGGCACGCAACTCGTCCTGCTTTTCCTGGTTGCCGAGGATGCCTTCATCGGCGTTGAAGACATAGATGAAGGGCTTTGCGGTGAGAAGTCCGAGCTCCTTAAGATGCCCCATCTCCAACTTGTCGCTCTTGATGGAGGAGAAGATGGTGTCGCCGCGTTCCAGAACTGCCTGGGCTGCCTTGATGGCGGCGAGTTCGGCTGCTTCGCGCTTCTTGATCTTGACTTCTTTTTCGATGCGCGGGATCGCGTTTTCGATGGTCTGAAGGTCTGCCAGGATCAGCTCGGTGTTGATGGTCTCCATGTCGGAGCGCGGATCAACCTTGCCGTCGACGTGAATCACGTCGGGGTCGTCAAATACGCGGACGACCTGCGCGATGGCCTCTGCCTCGCGGATGTTGGCAAGGAACTTGTTGCCCAGGCCTTCGCCCTCGGAGGCGCCCTTCACGATGCCGGCGATGTCCACGAAGGACACGGGAGCGGGAAGCAACTTCTGCGAACCGAAGATCTCCGCCAGCTTCGCCAGGCGGGGGTCCGGGAGGTTGACCACTCCGACGTTCGGTTCAATCGTTGCGAACGGATAGTTCGCCGCGAGCACCTGATTACGGGTCAGTGCGTTGAAAAGAGTTGATTTGCCGACGTTGGGCAGTCCGACGATGCCAATAGTAAGAGCCACGAGCATTGATTCTACCCGTTGGAACCGTGTCCGCGGTTGTTCACTCCCCCAATCCGTGGCCCCCGGCGGCAACCTCGCTAAAACTGTCGTACCCCTGTGACAGGGTTGCCACATGGATGGATTTGGATTGGTATTGGCCCTGCTCATGCTGCTGATTGGCGCTGCGGTTGGTCTCGCGGCTGGCTATGTTGTCTTCCGACGCCGGGGCGCCGGCCTGGAAGAAGACTTCGACGCCGTTTCGTCACGGCTTTCGGAGGTGACGGCACAGCTGGCAGCGGCCGACGCCGAACGCCGGCTCTTGTTTACGCAGAACCGTGAGCTGAACGCAGCAAGGAATTCTGACGGCAGCGTCCTGCGTGCGCTCGCTCCCGTGGCGGAAAAGCTGACGGCAGTCCAGCAACAGGTTTCGCTCCTCGAACGGGACCGGGTGGAGCAGTACGGGCAACTCGCCCAGCAACTTCAGGATGCGCGTTCGTCCGACGAACAGCTCTTGCGGTCAACCCATGCTTTGGCCTCAGCGCTCCGTTCCAATAGCGCCCGCGGCCAGTGGGGCGAGGTGCAGCTGCGCAGGGTGGTGGAGGCCTCCGGGATGCTCCGGCACGTGGATTTCCATGAGCAGGTTCATTCCGGACGTAGTGACAACACCCTGCGGCCGGACCTGGTGGTCCAGCTTCCCGGGGGCAAGCAACTGGTGGTAGATGCCAAGGTACCGCTGGCTTCCTACCTCGCCGCGCAGGAACAACTCCACGGAGACGGCTCGTTCGGCGAGTCGGTGGGACCTACCGTCAACCATGACTCCAAGACCCTGCTGGCACAGCATGCAAAGGCGCTCAAGGCCCACATCGACGCTTTGGCGGCCAAGAAATACTGGGACATTCCGGGGAACTCGCCTGAGCTGGTGATCTGCTTCCTTCCGGCGGAATCCATTCTGGCGTCAGCCCTCGAAGCCGATCCGGCGTTGCTTGAACATGCCTTGTCCAGGAACGTGGTTCTGGCGTCGCCCGGGACTTTGCTGGCGGTCCTCAAGTCGGTTGCCTTCACCTGGCGACAGGACGTCCTCACGGACAGTGCCCATGAGCTGTTCGAGCTCGCCAAGCAACTGTACGAGCGCATGGGCACACTTGGCGAGAACGTCGGTAAGTTGGGAAGCTCACTGAAGACATCCGTGGATCGCTACAACGCCATGGTGGGCACGCTGGAGGCTCGGGTACTCCCGACCGCGCGCAAGCTCAACACCATGGACGATGCGGGTCTTGCCGCTCCCATGTCTGTGGAGGCTGTCCCCCGCGCCTTGGCAGCCCCTGAACTGCTCGCCGTAGACACCCTCGGGCACCAGGACTCGACCAGCGAACACGAGGACAGCGAAGACCAGGAGTCAGCCGCTTAGGACGTAACCCCTCCTAACGAAACTGGCCCGTCGTGGAAGCTTTCCCGTAGGAAGGCGACCATGGCGGGCCAGTTTTGTAAGGAGAAAGAGCTAGGAGGTCTGACGGTTTCCACGGCCGCCAAGGGCACGTGTCACGTCGCCGGCCTTCTTCAAGGTGGCCCGCAGTTCCTTTGGAAGCGAGAAAAGCAGGTCTTCCTCTGCTGTCACCACTTCCTGGACCTCGCCGTAACCGTAGTCAGCCAGAAGCCGCAGAACATCTTTGACGAGTACTTCAGGGACAGAAGCGCCGGAGGTCACGCCCACAGTGGCGACGCCCTCGAACCAGGACTCGTCCACTTCATTGGCGAAGTCCACTCGGTACGAGCTCTTAGCACCATATTCGAGGGCTACCTCAACCAATCGCACAGAATTGGACGAGTTGGCCGAACCCACAACGATCACGAGGTCAGCCTGCGGTGCGATCTTCTTAATGGCCACCTGACGGTTTGTGGTGGCGTAGCAAATGTCATCGCTGGGCGGATCCTGCAGCGTGGGGAACCGGTCCTTAAGGAGGCGAACCGTCTCCATGGTTTCGTCCACGCTGAGAGTGGTCTGCGAAAGCCAGATGGTCTTCTCCGGATCCCGCACGGTGACCTTGTCTACCTCGTGCGGTCCGTTGATGATCTGGATATGCTCCGGGGCCTCACCGGCGGTTCCTTCGACTTCCTCATGGCCTTCATGGCCGATGAGCAGGATGTCGTAGTCTTCCTTGGCGAAGCGCACAGCTTCCTTGTGGACTTTAGTCACCAGTGGGCACGTCGCGTCGATGGTGCGCAGTCCGCGGTCCTCGGCTGATTGGACCACTGCAGGAGAGACACCGTGTGCCGAGAAGATGACCAGGGCACCTTCGGGAACCTCGTCGGTCTCCTCGACGAAGATGGCTCCTTGTTCCTCGAGGGAACTGACCACATGCACATTGTGAACGATCTGCTTGCGCACATAAACGGGAGGGCCGTAGTGCTCCAGGGCCTTCTCCACAGCAATGACAGCCCGGTCCACGCCGGCGCAATAACCTCGGGGAGCCGCCAACAGAACCTTCTTGGGGCCCGTGACGGGCGCCGCTGCCTGAACCTCTTCCGGGGAACGGCGTCTACGGGGCACCGTGGGCATAGGAATGGAAACTGCTGTGCTGGTCATTCCTCCATGCTACCGGGCCGGACTTTGCCTCCCTGCTATCGGGCAGGACTTTAGCTGCTGGCCGAACGTGACCCTCGTCGCCCTGACACAACGGAAGCTATGACGCCGGCCACAAAGACTCCACCGGACGCCACCGCTGCGATGCGGATCCATTCCCCGAAGCCTGCCTTGGCTGCCGTGAGGAACTCCTGCTTGAACAGCTCAGCCACGCCGTTTGCGCTGGACAGACTGCCAACCACTCCCCCGGCAAGATCCGCCCCGGCCGTCCAGAGAGCAGCAAGCGCCAAGCCGCCCAGTCCGAGGAAGACCAACACCAAGGACCGCCGGCGCGCGGCGACAAGCGCCAGGAGCATGGATATCAGGGCACCGAGTGCGGCCACCCACCACAGGGGTGCGAATGCCGCCACCCGCTCCACCAGTTGGCGGTGGGAGGGCTCCCCCAGGGACACCAGACTTTCCGCAGGAACATCAATCCGAATCCGGGTGGCCTCGGCAAAATGATCACGAATGAGCCGAACCAAAGGGCTGATATCAAGGACCAGAGCGGTAGTGGTGGCGGCCTCCTCAGGTTGGTTCGCAGCGCCGAAGTTCAACCTGTGACTGTTGCGTACTGTCTCTTCCCACGCTTGAGGGTAGTCGCTCCACGATTGCATGCCCGATGCAGCGCTGCGGAGTGCGTCGGCCGCCAAGGACTGGATAGGTCCTGGAAGATCCACGGAGGACTCGAAGGTTCCAACAGCGGCCGTGGCCAGGCGGTCTTGGAATTTCGGATCGCTTCCTAATTCACCTGCTATGTGTACAAAGCCCTCTTCTTTGACGATGTTCTGGTCAATCCACGCCGTCGGAACGGCCACAGCCGTAAGGATTAAGGCGAGGATAACTCCCAATGCTGAAACAAAAGTACGCAAGGTCATCCTCAGGCTCGGGGGCTATGGCACCATCCTAGGTCTGTCCACATGGCAGAAAAAATGTCGGAGGCGTCGCCCAAGCTATGGATAGAGTTGGAAGGCCGGTTGGCAACCACAGCCGCACCCCTGAGCGAGGACTATGACAATGCAGGAAAAAACACGGCGACTGAACCAGCCATGGACCCACCATGTCCGCTGAAGCGACACCGGAATCCACGCTGCCGGGGACTGCCGCCGAAACCAGCCCGGACAACCCCTGGCCCCTGCAATTGCTGTCCCGCAAGCTCAAGGCACACATAGAGCGGGCTCCGGCTGCATGGATCGAAGGTCAGGTCATTGAACTGAACCGCCGGGGCGGTAACGCTTTCCTGACCCTGCGTGATGTTGACGCAGAAATTTCACTTCCGGCATCGGTCTGGTCAACGGTGCTTGACCGCCAGAAGATACCCCTGGAACGGGGTTCCCGGGTGGTTGCCTTGGTCAAGGCGGACTTCTGGGTCAAGACCGGCCGCTTGAACATGTCCGTCAAGGACATTCGTCCGGTAGGCCTGGGCGATCTACTGGCAAGGATCGAACGGCTTCGCCAAGCTTTGGCAGCCGAGGGACTGTTCGCGGATTCGCGGAAGCGCAAACTCCCGTTGCTCCCCCACCGCATCGGCCTCATCACCGGTCGGGATTCCGATGCCAAGAAGGACGTCCTGCGCAACGCTGCGTTGCGTTGGCCAGCAGTTGAGTTTGATGTTCGCGAAGTGGCTGTCCAAGGCAACACCGCCGTTTCGCAGATCATCGCGGCCCTAAAGAAACTGGATGCCGACCCCCACGTGGATGTCATTGTCCTCGCCCGCGGTGGCGGCGCGCTGGAGGATCTCCTGCCGTTCAGCAATGAAGACCTCATTCGAGCCGTCTCGGCCGCGACCACTCCGATTGTTAGTGCAATCGGCCATGAAGCTGATCGTCCGATCCTGGACGACGTAGCGGACTTACGTGCGTCAACACCCACAGACGCGGCCAAGCGCATAGTTCCGGATGTGGCCGAAGAACTGGCCATGGTTCGCCAGGCCCGGGACCATCTCCGCCGAAGTATCAGCCGCATGGTGGACCGCGAGACTGATCGACTCCATGCACTGAGGTCCCGGCCCGTATTGGCCACTCCTGCTTCGATGGTGGATGCCCGTTCCGAAGACATCCACCGCTTGCAGCGAAGGACCCATTCTGCGGTCAGCACCGCGGTACTCAGGGCATTGGACCAAGTCCACCACTTGCGTGCGCAGGTCCGTGCCCTCTCACCCCAAAAAACACTGGACCGCGGTTATGCCGTTGTCCAGCTCCTCGGCGAGGACCAGACGGGGCACCACGTGGTGAGCAGCCCAGAGGAAGCACCGGACGGGACGCCGCTAAGCGTCCGCGTAGCTGAGGGCCGTTTCAGGGCTGTCTCCGCCGGCCAAGGACAACTCGTCGAACACTAAGACTGCCGAAACCACCGTCACCACCACATCAAAGGACACCATGACTGAGAACAATCCAACGGCACCGGAATCCCTGGACAGCTTGAGCTATGAGGAAGCCCGCGAACAACTCGTAGCCGTCGTAGGGCGCTTGGAAGCAGGCGGAGCCAGCCTGGAAGAATCGCTGGCGCTTTGGGAGCGTGGCGAGGCACTGGCCAAACGCTGCGAGGACTGGCTTGAGGGCGCACGCAAGCGTCTGGCCACGGCCCGTGATGCAAGCAACGACGGCGGAGCCCCGGCCGGCGGCAGCCCTACGGCCTAGGACTCCACCACGAGGGCACGCTCAGCAGCGACATCAAAGTCAGCCTTGGGCCAATCCAATTGCAAACCACCCAGGGCATCCAACAGCAGTTGCTGGACGGCGATGCGGGCGTACCACTTCTTGTTGGCGGGCACCACGTGCCAAGGTGCGATGTCGGTTGACGTTTTCTCGAACGCAGTGCTGTACGCGTCCATGTACTCATCCCAGTACGCACGTTCCGCGAGGTCGCCGCGACTGTATTTCCAGTGCTTACTCGGGTCGTCCAAGCGGGCAATGAGGCGCTTTTTCTGCTCGTCCTTGCTGATATTGAGCATGACCTTGACGATAGTGGTTCCCTGCTCGTGCAGGCGTGACTCGAAGTCGTTGATCGCTGCGTACCGGCGCTCCAGTTCGCCAGCGTCAGCCCAGCCATGGACGCGGTGGATCAAGACGTCCTCGTACTGTGAACGATCAAAAACACCCACCATTCCGGCGGCAGGGGCTTGTTTTTCGATCCGCCAGAGGAAGTCGTGCGATTTTTCTTCGTCCGTCGGCGCCTTGAAAGCGGTCAGCTGCACACCTTGCGGGTCCATGGCTCCCACAACGTGGCTGACAATGCCGCCCTTGCCCGCAGTATCCATGGCCTGAAGAATGAGCAGGAGCCTCTTGGGGCTACCGAACTTCCCTTCGGCGAAGAGCTTTTCCTGCAGTTCGGCAAGTCGATCGTCCTGGGCGGCCAGCAGCGCCTTGCCGTCAGCTTTCACACCGGTGTAGCCCGGGGTGGATTCAGGGTCCACGCCTGCCAGCGTAAACCCCGATCCCACCCTCAGTACCTCGGCCGGACTTTTGGCGAACTCAACTGCAGCAGCCATTGGCATGCCTTTCTGCCCGGCCGCGCCCCCGTGGCGCGGCTATGGACCTCAGGCTAGTTGCCCGGGTACCTCGACAGGAAGTCCGCCATGCGGCCAATGGCTTCTTCGATGTCCTTGACGTTGGGCAAGGTGACCATTCGGAAGTGATCCGGACGAACCCAGTTGAACGCACGCCCATGGGACACCAGGATTTTCTGCTCTTTCAACAGGTCCAAGACGAACTTCTCGTCGTCCCTGATGTGATAAACCTCGGGGTCCAGCTTCGGGAACAGATACAGGGCGCCCCTGGCCTGCTGGGTGCTGACACCGGGGATGGCGTTCAAGAGGTCGTAGGCCTTGTTGCGCTGCTCCAGGAGCCTGCCGCCGGGAAGGATGAGATCGTTGATGCTCTGGTAGCCGCCTAGCGCGGTTTGGATGGCGTGCTGTGCAGGTACGTTGGCACACAAGCGCATGTTGGCCAGCAGGTTGATGCCCTCGAGGTAATCGGCAGCATCCTTCTTGGGCCCGGAAATTGCCATCCAGCCAGCACGGTAGCCACAGACGCGGTAGGCCTTGGACAGGCCGCTGAACGTCAGGCACAGAACGTCATCACCGGTAAGCCCGGCGAGGTTAACGTGAACTGCGTCTTCGTAGAGGATTTTCTCGTAGATCTCGTCAGCGAAGAGAACCAGTCCATGCTTCTCAGCCAACGCAACGATCTTCTTGAGGGTCTCCTCCGGGTAGACGGCACCGGTGGGGTTATTGGGGTTGATCACCACAATGCCCTTGGTCCGCGGCGTGATCCTGGATTCCATGTCCTCAAGATCGGGCTGCCATCCGGACTCTTCGTCGCAGAGGTAGTGCACGGGACGGCCGCCGGCAAGTGCCACGGAAGCCGTCCACAGGGGGTAGTCCGGCGTGGGAATCAGCACTTCGTCACCATCATCCAGAAGTGCCATCAGGGACATGGTGATGAGCTCGCTGACACCGTTGCCGAGGTAGATGTCGTCAACGTGGATGTTCTGGATGCCGCGCGTCTGGTAGTACTGCGAGACGGCGGTCCTGGCGGAGAATATGCCACGGGAATCGCTGTAGCCCTGAGCGTTGGGCAGGTGGCGGATCATGTCCACCAAGATGGCGTCAGGCGCTTCAAAACCAAAAGGGGCCGGGTTTCCGATGTTCAGTTTGAGGATCCGGTGACCCTCCGCTTCCATTTGCTGGGCGGCCTGAAGAATCGGTCCACGGATGTCGTAGAGGACATTATGAAGCTTGGTGGACTGCTTGAAATTCGCCATCCCTCAAATATGCCACACGGGTGATGGAGTTCAGCTGAGACTTGACTCACACATACGACGACGGCGGTGACGGTCCCGCGCGGGTCCGTCACCGCCGTCGTACGCGGTTTTGTTCAGATATTACTTGACGATGCCTTTGTCCTTCAGCCATGCGGCTGCGGCATCCTTGGGCGACTGCTTCTGGTCGCCGCTTACTGCGCGGTTCAGGTTGATCAGGTCGTCGGTGGTAAGGATCTTGGAAACGTTGTTGAGCGCTTCCTTGGCCTTGTCCGTCATCTTGGCTTCCTTGACCAACGGCAGGACCTGCTGTGCCTTGAAGTTGTTCTTCGGATCTTCCAGGACGACGAGGTCGTTATCTGCGATGGACGGCGTAGTGGTGTAGATGTCCGCCACCTGAACCTTGTCCTCCAGGAGAGCCTGGAGGGTCAGGTTGCCACCGCCGTCGTTGAAGGGCTGCAGGCCCTTGAGCTCGCAACCATAGTTGGCCTTCAGCCCCGGGAAGCCGTAGGCACGGGTCTCGAACGTGGCCGGTGCAGCCATGGTGAAGTCCTTGCAGACCTTGGCCAGGTCCTCGATGGACTTCAGCTGGTACTTCTCCGCCGTAGCCTTGGTGACCACCATGGCGTCCTTGGACTCGGCCTTGGCCGGCTCCAGGACCGCGAGGCCTTCCGGAAGCTTGCCTGGGAGCGCCTTGTAGACGTCCTCGGCAGATACCTCAGCGGCCTCCGTGTCCACATAGGAGAGAAGGTTGCCGGAGTAGTCCGGCACGAGGTCCACGGAGCCGTCCTGGACAGCCTTGAAGTAGATCTCGCGCGACCCGATGTTCGGCTTGGACGTGGCCGTGAGACCAGCCGCGTTGAGGGCACCCACATAGATCTCTGCGATGACCTGGCTCTCCGGGAAGTCTGCCGAACCGACTACCAGTGAACCTCCGGCGGAGGAACCGCTGGGCGCCGAGGTGGAAGGCGTGGCCAAGGGACTGCCGCCGCAGGCGCTCAACGCGAGGGCCACACCCAGTCCAGCAGCAAGGCCGCCGAGACCACGGCGCGTAAGAGTCATGGGGACGGGGTTTTTCATGATGTACCTCCTTGAACGGCAGCCCCGGCGGGAACCGTGGCTGTGAGATCGTCGGCTGCCTTCTGGCGGCCGCTTGAGTCGAGGGTCAGGCCGGGCGAGATGACGAGCCTTTGTATGCCGGCCAGGATCAGGTCCACTGCGATGGCCAACCCCGCGATGAGCAGGGAGCCTCCGAGCATCCTCGGGAAATCCTGCAGCACGAGGCCATCGAACAGATACCGGCCAAGCCCACCCAACGGAAGGTAGGCAACCACAGAGACTGTCGCGATGACCTGCAGAACCGCGGTGCGTATGCCGCCGAACATCACCTGCAGTCCGTTGGGCAGTTCCACGCGGAACAGGATCTGAAGTTCGGTCATGCCCATGGCCCGGGCAGCGTCCACCACCGTGGCATCAACGCTGGAAATGCCGGCATAGGTCCCGGCCAGAAGCGGCGGCACTGTGAGGATGACCAGCGCCCACACTGGAGGCATCAAGCCACTGCCGGCGAGCAACGCGAAGAGGACCAGCAAACCGAGCGTCGGGAGGGCACGCAATGCTCCGGCGACAGCCACTGCGACAACGCGGCCGCGCCCTGTGTGCCCGATGTAGAGACCGATTGGCACTGCGATGGCGGCGGCGATGAGTAGCACCAGTGCGCTGTACTGCAGGTGCTCCAGCAAGCGGGTGGGGATTCCACCGCTGCCGGTCCAGTTCTTGGGGTTTGTCAGCCAGGCAATGGTTTCAGCAAAGATGTTCATGCGGACGCTCCCGGGTCCGGGCGAAGGGCCGCGTGCGGCTTCGCGGGTCCCGCTTTGGGCTCGGTGAGCAAGGCGTTGCCATCCGGACGCGACGAACTTCCACCTGCCGCACGGGTCCATGGCGTCAGGAGCCGCTCCAACACCACCAGAACCGCATCCATTAACAGCGCCAACACCAGGATCGCGATGATGCCCACCACAACTTCGGTGACGAACGTGCGCTGCAGGCCGTCAGTGAACAGAACCCCAAGGTTGCCTACACCAAGCAGGGCCGCCACGCTCACTAGGGAGATATTGCTGACTGACACCACTCGAAGTCCTGCGAACAGCACAGGCAAAGACAACGGAAGGTCCACCTGGAAGAAGCGGGCCAGGGGTTTGAAACCCATGGCAACGGCAGCGCTTCGGAGGTCGTCATCCACGGAGTCGAAGGCGTCCATCGCGGCACGGACCAGCAATGCCACGGCATAGATGGTCAGTGCCACCACCACGTTCAGCGGATCCAGGATCCGCGTGCCGAGGATGGTGGGAAGAATGATGAAGAGGGCCAGCGAGGGAATGGTGTACAGCAATGAGGTGGCTGTTGCCACCACTGACCTGAGCGTGCTGTTGCGCCTGGCCAGTTGGGCCAAGGGAACCGAAATCAGCAATCCAAAGATCATGGGAATGATCGCGAGCACCATGTGCTGACCGGCCAACCCCAGGACCATGCCACTGTTGGCAAGGAACCACTCCATCAGGTGGCGTCCTCCCTGTGGTGCCGGACTTCTTCGATAAGTGCCAGGACTTCCGGCGCCTTCAGGACTCCGGCCACCCGGCCGTCGTCGTCAACCGCGACGCCAAGGCCCGACGGCGACGACAACGCCGCATCCAGCGCGCGCCGCAGCGTATCTCCCTTGCGGAAGAGCGAACCTCCGGGGATCAGCCCGGCGCCGTCCCGCGGTGAAGACCATCCGAGCGGCCGCGAATCGTCGTTGACAACCAGCGCCCACTCCCCCGATTGGCGGCCCGCGTGGTGGCCATCGGAAGGACTCACCATGGTGACAGGGTGCAGCGTCACGGCGTCTGCGGCGTTGAAGGCAAGGTGGCGGAAGCCGCGGTCGCGTCCCACGAAGGAGGCCACGAAGTCATTCGCAGGTGCCCGAAGGATCTCTTCAGGAGCCGCGTATTGCGCGAGCTTGCCCCCGACGGCGAAGACAGCCACCTTGTCACCAAGAACAGTGGCTTCGTCGATGTCGTGCGTGACAAACACAATGGTCTTGGCCAGTTCCCGCTGCAGACGCAGAAGTTCCTGTTGCAGTTCGTCACGGACCACAGGATCCACTGCGCTGAAAGGTTCGTCCATCAGCAGGACCGGCGGATCAGCAGCGAGCGCCCTGGCAACTCCAACGCGCTGCTGCTGACCACCCGAGAGTTGTGACGGGTATCGCTTGCCCAGGACGGAAGCCAGCCCGACGACGTCGAGCAGTTCCTCCGCGCGCTTCCGCGCAGCCGCCTTGGGTACGCCGTTGAGCCGTGGAACGGTGGCGATGTTATCCAGCACGGATCGGTGCGGAAGCAAGCCGGATGACTGCATGACATAGCCCATGGAGCGGCGGAGCTTGGCCGCGGGAACCTGGGAGACATCTTCCCCTGCAACAGTGATGGTTCCGCTGGTGGGCTCCACCATTCGGTTGATCATGCGCAGGGAAGTGGTCTTTCCGCAGCCCGAAGGGCCAACAAACACGGTTATGGCGCCCTTGTCGATGGACATGGTGAGAGAATCCACCGCCGGTTGCCCGCCCTGGTATTGCTTGGTGACGCTCTTGAAATCAATCATGGCTTCGGCCATACCCGGGCTTACCTATCTGTGGTAGAGAACATCGGTAGAGCCAGATGATCATATGCACTCTTATTACTTGGCTGCAAAGCAATCTTCACCCAGCGTAGCCAGCACCACCGGCGATGTCAGCGTCGCCACGAGTTCCGTAATGAATCGGCAATGTTCAGCGTTTTCGTCGCTTGCCGCCCTTTCCGGTCCGTTCCTCGGCTTGGTCGTGCTTGTAACGTTCCGCTGCACGCTGGCCTCGGTCCGCTGACATCACCCTTTGGTGCCATTCGCGCTGGTAGGCACGGCGGGCCGCAGCGTCATGCTTCCTGGCCAAGGCCGCCAGTTCGCGTTGCAGCTTCAGGTAGCTGGCCCAGCGCCGGGGATCCAGGATTTCCTCCGCGAGCGCCTCCTGGACTGCGCATCCCGGCTCTGCTTGGTGGGCGCAGTCCGTGAAGCGGCACCGGGAGAAAAGTTCCTCCAGATCGCCGAACATCTCGTCCATGCCCTCGTCGGCGTCGAAGAGCCCGAACCCGCGGACTCCCGGCGTATCCATCAGCACGGAGCCGCCCGCCAGAGGTACCAACTCCCGCGAGGTGGTGGTGTGTTTGCCCTTGCCGTCGCCTGCCCGGACCTCGCCTGTCTGCTGGAGCTCACGCCCCGCGAGGGCGTTGATAAGCGTCGATTTCCCGGCACCGGAAGGACCCAGGAGAACCAAGGTGGCGCCTTGAGGAATTCGCTGCATCAATTCGTCGAGGCCATCGCCCTGCTCCGCGGAGGTGGTAACGACGTCAACGCCCGCGGCCTGAAGGATGACTTCCTCCACGACGTCGTCCGCGAGGTGGGCGAGGTCAGCCTTGGTGATGACCACCAGCGGCGTGGCGCCGGAGTCCCACGCAGCCACCAATGTCCGTTCAAGTCGGTTATGGGTCAGCGGACGGTCCACAGGGACAACCACCGCAACAATGTCGATGTTGCTGCCCAGTATCTGTTCTTCCGACGAGGCTTCAAAGGCCCGCTTACGGCTCAGCGCCGAATGGCGGGGAAGGACCTCGACGACGGCGGGCTCGCCAGCGTTGTTGTGGCCGAGCCATACCCAGTCTCCGGTGGCCGGAACAACCCCATGCGTGGGATAGGGCAAATGCAGGAGACCTTCGGCCGATGCGACGAGCACCCGGTTCCTGTCCAGGCGCACTACGCGGCCGGGTGTGGCCGTTTCCTGGTTCCCTGGGGCGCTGTGGGCGCGGAAAAGCTCCGCGGTTTTGTCGGTGAAGCCGTACTCCACTGGTCCGTTTGATTGGTGAGTGGGCAGCTGCTTGATGGAACTAAAAGAAGGGTCGCTTAAAGCGTAAGTGTTCAATGTAATGCCTCTGAGGAGGCCCGGCTGCCTAGTTTTGGCAGGCTGATGCCGGGGCAGGAATGGTGGGCTGATGACGGCGCGCCGCAACTGAGTGCGGGGCGCGCAAGATCGTGGCAATCATCAAATCCACCTCCTCGGCATCCAGGCCGGCAGCTGATGGGCCGGCAACGATGTTCAGCGTAGCCAACATCGGGCCCTTTTGGCTAGGCCTTATGGCCCACCTTCCGGTTGGCTTAGCTCAGCTTCCCGTCCGCCGGGCGCTCCCGGTGCAGGCGCAGTGCCGTGTCCACCAACGACACCCGGTTGAGTTTCCCAATGTCCTTCAGGGGGATCCACGCGGCGTGCGTGGTGCTCCCGTCCACCTCATGGGTCAGTTCTCCGCCCACCACCGTTGCCTCGTAGACCAGTCGGATGGCCTGAAAATCCTTGACCGAACCGTCGGGGCGGACATCAGCAGGCCAATGGCCGACGTCGATACCCAGCATGCGATCAATGCGCGCTTCATACCCGGTTTCCTCGAAGACTTCACGCCTGCAACCGTCCACCGGATGTTCCGCCAGATCCAGGCCTCCGCCCGGTAGCGTCCAGCCTTCCTTGCTGTCCTGCTTCCAGTACGCAAGCAGGATCTTGTCCTCTTGGACAATCACGGCGTAAGCGGCTGGGCGGGTATCGAACTGGAGGGTCATGGAGTCAGCATAAATCCTCGGGCCGGACTCTACGGAAGCTCGGCCGCCGAGATCGGACCTGCTTCTTCCGGACCCAAGTCAGGCGCTTCGCGAAGTTCGACGACGGTCCCTGGTTTCCCGAGTTCCAGCACCTTGATGCTGTTTCGGCCGGTTTTAAGCAAAGGAGCCGGTGCGTAGAGCGTCACCTGTGGGCCCTTATCCCAATACCTGCCCAGGAGGAAGCCATTGAGCCAGACGAAGCCCTTCCCCGAGTCGGGCAAGGCAATGTAGGTGTCGGCCGGTTCCCGGACCTCGAAGTCGACGCCTGCCAACCCCTCAAGGTCTTCCTGCGTCCAGTCTGCGAGGGCAACAGGTGTCTGCGTCCAGTGGAAGGTGTAGCGCTGGTTGACGAGGACGCCGCCCAGAATTCCCTTCCCATGACCCGTCAGAGGTCCGTAGTTGATGCGGCCGAGGTTCTCGACCAGGATCTCAAGCTTGGCGGGGATGCCCGTGCCGATGACGGGCAACCCCTCGGAACCGTTGACGTCGTCCAGGACACCAGCAAAGGTGCCGTCCACCCACACGTAGGCACGGTCATTCAGGCCAGTGATCTTCATCCGGCTCTCCGAGGGAGCGTCCGGACGGCCAGGAAGGATGGCTTCGGCGGCGTAGAGGATCATGCCCGCGTCGAGTCCCAGCTGCTCGAAGCTAAGTGGCCTCACGCTGCTGACAGGTTTGCCGGCTTCCCGCACAAGCTCCAGCAGGTCCGGGCCCGCGGTCAGAGGCAAGGACTGCGCCGGAAGTACCGGTGCGTCAGCCAACAACTCCAGAGGGAGGTCGGGTAGCTCCTCTATGCCCCGTGCCCGGAAGAACTCCCTGCGGAAAGCATGGAACTTGGGCGTCAGGGCCCCGTTCTCTGCGATGGGGGCGTCTGAGTCGTAGCTGGTAACCGTCGGCTGCAGCATGGTGCCATCGTGATTGCTGCCGGAAGTGAGGCCGAAGTTAGTCCCGCCGTGGGCCATATAGGCGCAGAGTGAGCCACCGAGATCGAGCATCTTGCGTGCTTCCAACGCGGCGTCCTCGGCGTCCCGGCGGTGATGGTGTTCGCCCCAGTGGTCGAACCAGCCGCCCCAGAACTCAACGTTGAAGAACGGCTCGCCGGGCCGGCGTCGCTGCCATGTGGCCACCGCTTCGTCGCCCCGGCTTCCCAGCGTTGCGGTCGCCCAGGTTTCCTCGATGGAACCGCCGTCGAGGAAATAGTCCGTGCCGCCGTCGGCCGTGAACAGGAGCTCAGTGATGCCGCGATCCTCCAGGACGCGTCGGTTCCAGCGGATGTACTCGTGATCGTCGCCGTAGCTGCCGTATTCGTTTTCAATCTGAACGGCCACCACAGGACCGCCCGCTGACGCCTGCCGTGAGGCGATGATCGGGAGGAGCTGATCGAACCACTCCTCGATGGCACCCGTGAATTCCGGGTCCATGCAGCGCAGGCCGATGCCGGGAATGCCAGTCAGCCAGGCGGGGAAGCCACCGTTGTCCCACTCGGCGCAGATATACGGGCCAGGGCGGACAATGACGTCGAGCCCCTCCTCGGCCGCCAGGTCAATGAAGTGGCCCAAGTCCCGCCAACCACTGAAGTCCGGCGCCTCATCGCGCGTAGGCTGGTGGAAGTTCCAGGCAACATATGTGTCCACCGTGTTAGCGCCCATCGCTTTAAGCCGACGCAGCCGGTCCTGCCACAGGTCCGGGTGTACACGGAAGTAGTGGATGGCTCCGGCGAGGATGCGATACGGTTCACCCGAACGGTAAAGGACTGCGTCTCGGTAGCTCAGGAGGGCGTTGTTCACGTGGAACAGATTAGCTCAATTTCCAACATTTATGCACAGGTGATGATCGCATGACCAATCTTGATACTTCCCCCGCAGAGGAAGTCTGCCCCGCGGTGCCGGAAGGTCAAAGTCCCTGCGTTCAGTTGTGGCCCGAGCGCGAGGTTCCTTTGGGCGGCGTGCGCGCCATGAACGTCATGAGGACGCTGCCCCAGCGGGGACTGCCGACTGTGGGTGCCTGGTGTTTCCTGGACAGTTTCGGTCCCGACCGGGTGGCCATGAGCGTACTCCCCCACCCACACTGCGGACTTCAAACTGTCACATGGCCCCTGGAAGGCGCCGTACGGCACCGCGACAGCGTAGGCAGCGATGTAGTGGTCCGGCCCGGCGAGCTGAACATCATGACGGCAGGCCATGGCATCTCCCATTCCGAGTTCTCCGTCCTTCCGGCCACTACCGAGACCGGGTCCAGTCCACTGGTGGAAGAAATTCCGATGTCCCGAGGACTCCAGCTGTGGGTTGCCCTTCCGGACGAGCACAGGCACCGTGCGCCGTCATTTGAACAGGTGAGGGACCTGCCGGTAGCGGTGGGCGAAGGCTTTACGGCCACCGTGATGGTGGGCGAATTTGCCGGACAGCGCTCCCCCGCCACGATGTTCAGCCCGATTGTTGGAGCCGACATCACGGGCACGGGGTCCCTCGAATTGCCCTTGCGGCCCGATTTTGAGCACGCCGTACTGGTCCTGGATGGCCACGTCGTGATCGATGGCCAGGACATCGAGGCTGGTCCCCTGGCCTACTTGGGGGCCGGCAGGTCCAGCCTTGCCGTCCAGACGCAGCCGAACACCCGCTTCATGCTCCTCGGCGGCGAACCGTTCGGCGAAGACCTGCTCATGTGGTGGAACTTCGTGGGCAGGACGCATGAGGAAGTGGAAAAGGCCCGTGAGGAGTGGGAAGCCGAAGGATCGCTCGACGACGACGCTGCCGCCAGCTCACGCTTCGGCTTCGTCCCCGGGCATGGTCCTGATGCAGGACCGGAGGCTGGCCGTATTCCCGCCCCGCCGCTCCCGGGCGTCAAGCTACGGCCACGAACCCGCGGCTAAGTTTTGTACGGTTAATCCCGCTGCTCCGCTACGAGCCGCGGGACGCCGAACACGGGATCCTGTTGAAGAATGCGCACATCAGTAATGCCGTTTTGGGCCAGCCTGGCCTTGAACGCTTCCTGTAGCCGCGGGACGTTCATGCCAAGTCCGCTGCCGAGGATCACTGGACCGTCCAGGCCCAATTGACGGACGGCCTGTTCGGCGAGTTCAGCCAAGTCGCGGCCTGCTTGCTCCACTAGTGCCCGACTCATGTCGTCACCGGCGTCGGCGGCTTCCACTACCAACCGGGCCTGCTGCGCCCAGTAGCGGCGGCCGGTGTCAGGGGAGTGGAACAGTGCGATCAGCTTGCCGGGTTCCTCCACACCGACGGAGTCCAACAGTGCACGGCTGAGCCGGTCAGGCTCCAGGCCTTGGTTCATCCGGCGCAGGCTGTGCCGAACGGCCTCGCGCCCCAGCCAGTAGCCGCTTCCTTCGTCGCCCAGGAGATAGCCCCAGCCACCTGCCCGGGCTTCCTCGCCGGCGTCGTTCTTTCCCCACGCGGCCGAGCCGGTCCCGGCAATGACCGCGACGCCCGTGCCCGCTCCCCCAGCCGCCAGCAACAGCCGTGAATCGTGAACCACCGTGATGCGGGCACCTGGGGCGTGCGGTGCGATGAGGTCGGCGAGCGCCTGGGCGTCTTCGTCCGTATCGATCCCCCCTGCACCGGCGTACACCTGGTCAATGTGGCCGCCACCGATTTTCCCGAACAACTCAGCGAGGTTCGCTGCGGCCACTTCCCGGCTAACATTTTGGACGTTGGAGCTGCCTGCGCTCTCATCCCGGACCGGCGATCCGTTGAGGAACCGCACGCCGCGGGTTTTCGTGCCGCCGATGTCGAGGCCGATGACAGTGCCGCTCACGGCTTCCGGGGCGGCGTGGGAATGCGTGGCAGAGTCAGGATTGTTCACCGTGAAAGACTAGCTTGGAGCGTCCGGAGGAGAAACCGCACATGCCTGAATCCCTGTTTGGTACACCGTTTGTTGCAGCTCCCATGGCCGGGGGAACGTCCACGCCGGCGTTGGTGAAAGCAGTTCATGAGGGTGGTGGACTGGGTTTCATCGCTGCCGGCTACAAGGGCCCCGAAGCCATGACGGCTGAAATTGCTGCCACGCGGGAACTTAATATTCCGTTTGGCATGAACGTGTTCGTACCGGACCCAAGCCAGCTCCCGCCCGGTCCTGAAGCACGGGCGGAACTTGAGGCATACCGGGCGGAACTGGAACCCGAAGCGGCCCGTTACGGCGTGACACTACCTCCCCTCCGGCTCGATGACGACGACGCCTGGCAGGACAAGATCGATGCCCTGCTGGCCGACCCCGTGGAGTTCGTGAGCTTCGCTTTCGGCCTGCCGGGAAAGCCGGTGGTCCAGGCCCTGCAAAAAGCAGGCACCAGGGTCATTTCCAGTGTTACCAGTGTGGACGAGGCTCTTGCGGCTGCAGAGGAAGGCCCCGATGCCATCGCAGTGCAGCACAGCTCCGCGGGCGGACACACGGCAGCCTTCCTGCCTTGCCGGCAGGGACCAGCAGCCCGTACGACGGCGGAACTGGTGGCCCAGGTGCGTGCCGCCGTCGGACTTCCCCTCATCGCTGCCGGAGCCATCATGAATACCGCAGTGCTGCGCGACGTGCTGGCCGCTGGCGCGGTAGCAGCGCAAGTCGGGACCGCCCTGGTTCGGACTGACGAGAGCGGTGCACGGAAACCGCACAAGGACGCGCTGGGCGACCCCGGATTTACGGAGACAGCAATGACCCGGGCATTCACGGGGCGCTGGGCACGTTCGCTGGTCAATGAATTCGTCCGCGACCATCAGGACGCGCCGGAGGGTTATCCGGCCATCCACCACCTCACCAGCCCCGTCCGGGCTGCATCATCCGCGGCAGGTGATCCCCATCGCCTCAACCTGTGGGCAGGGACCGGCTGGCAGCAGGCCAGGGAAGGATCTGCGAAGGACGTGGTCAGGGAGTTCCTGAACGGGCTCTGACAAGTTCGGCGAGCAAGTCGCCGCCCTCGGTGACCACGAGTTCCCGGAACAGCCTGACGGCGTCCGGTTCGAAACTCCGCTCCCTCCAGGCGATACCGATCTGCCGGAATGCCAGGTCCGATTCGATAGCCACTTCAACGAGCCCAAGTTCGGCCTCGGGAAGGAACTGGCCGGTCCCTGAACCGGGTCCCGCTGGCGGCAGGATGCTAAAGCCCAGCCCGGCCGAGACCAATCCACGGGCAGAGGTGGACTCCTGGACTTCAAAAGCAATCCGCGGCCTGAATCCGGCTTCGCGCAGGAGCGCTTCGCCCAACGCCCGAAGGCCCACCCCCTCCGGGAGGGTGATGTACGGTTCGTGCCGGAGTTCGGAGAGGCGGACGCTGGACTTTCCGGCCAGATGGTGCCGGTAGTGCAGCACCGCGCGCAATGGCTCGCGGTACAAAGGCAGAGCACGAATACCCCGCCCCTCCGGCGCGATGGGTGCCGTCAACGCGAAATCCATGTCCCCGTTAGCCAGCTGCCTCAGGCAATCGTCGCGTGGACCCTGCCAGAGTTCGAACACAGTGTGCGGGTGGTGTGCGCGGAAGGCGCTGATGAGCAAGGGAAGGGTGGCTTCACCGAAGGTGTGTTGGAACGAAACCCCGATCCTGCCCCTCACAACGTCAGATTCGTGCCGCACCCTGTCCAGCCCGGCTTGGAAGTCCTCCAGCGCTGCTTCGATGTAGGGCAGCAGCGTCCGCGCGGCCGGTGTCAGGCGAATGCCACGACCCTCGCGGATCAGCAGGTCCATCCCCACGATGGCGCTGGCCCGTGCAACGGCCCTGCTCACTGTCGACTGTGGAACGCCGAGGATCTCGGCTGTTTCGGTCATGTGTTCCGTCCGGCCGAGTTCCGCCAAGACAGGCAGCAGAGGGAGCAGTTGAACGAGCTGTTGGTGATCGGGTTCCATAAAGCTCCATTATTGGCAGGATCAATTCATGCACTATTGCATCAATCCTAAGTGACCTATGCATTGGAACATGGTGTCCACCCAGCCCTAATCTGGCTCGGTGAGCAAAGCAACCTCCAAGCCCAGCACCGACTCCTGGGAGGGACACGTCAAAGGTTCCCGCGGTTATAGTCGCGTCCTGGCCGCTTTGGCGCTTGCCGGGGTTGCGACCTTCGCGCAGTTGTACTCCACGCAGGCCGTACTTCCACTCATGGCCGCGGACCTCCGGATCACGGCGGCCGAAGCGGCCTTGAGCATTTCCCTCGCCACTGTGGGCTTGGCAGTCACTGTGCTGCCGTGGTCCTTTGCGGCCGACAGGATTGGCCGGGTCCGCGCCATGGCCATCGGCATCGCCGTCGCCACGCTGTTGGGGTTGCTGGTGCCTCTGGCGCCCACTGTGCCCTGGCTGCTGGGGCTCCGAACTCTGGAAGGTATGGCCCTGGGCGGAATCCCGGCCATCGCCATCGCCTATCTCAATGAGGAAGTTACTAAAATCCATACGGCCCTCGCCGCTGGAACTTACGTTGCCGGAACTACCTTGGGTGGTTTGGCCGGGCGTTTGGTCGCCGGACCTGTTGGAGAACTTTGGGGGTGGCGCGCCGCGGCGCTGGCTGTTTCCCTGCTGGCCACCGTTTCAGCAGTCTTGTTCCTGGTTCTTGTTCCGAAGCAACGCCGGTTCAGTCCCGCCCCGCCCATGGGATTTCGCGGCGCCCTGCGAACCCTCGGCCGGCACTCGAGTAATCCCAAGTTGGTGTCGCTGTACCTGCAGGCCTTCCTGCTCATGGGTGGCTTTGTTGCCGTTTACAACTACCTCGGATTCCGATTGCATGCCGAACCTTTTGGACTTCCTGCCACCGTAGTCAGCCTGATTTTCCTTGCGTACCTATCCGGGACTATCAGCTCACGATGGGCCGCGGGGCTGACCACCAGGTTCGGTCGGCGGAACGTCCTGGTGGCAGGTATTGCCATCATGTCGGCGGGCTTGGCAATGACGTTGGTGGAGAATCTCGCAGCCACCCTTGCCGGGCTGGTGATCTTCACTGGGGGCTTCTTCGCCGCCCATAGCGTTGGGTCCGGATGGACGGGAGCTATTGCCACCACGGGCCGGGCACAAGCAGCGTCCCTGTACAACCTGTCCTACTACCTGGGTTCCAGCGCCATCGGTTGGGCGGGCGGGCTTGCCTTTCAGGCTTTTGGGTGGTCGGCTTTGGCGTTGAGCGTCATCGCACTGTCATGTACGACGGCGGCAGTCACCTTGATAGTGCACCGCCCACGGCTAAACTCCCGCTGATTTCAGCCGGGCTGCCCCTACAATCGGAGGCATGACACAGGTCACGAAAAGCCGGGAACTGTCGTCGCCGGAGCGTTTGCAGGCGTTTACAGATGCCGTGGTGGCGATTGCTTTGACGTTGTTGATCCTGCCCCTCATGGAGAGTGTGGGTGAACTGGCGGACCACGATGGCACAACGGCCGAGTGGTTGGCGGAAGAACAGTACGCCTTGCTCGGGTTTGTCCTAAGCTTCATCCTGATTGCCGTTTTTTGGGTGCACCACCACAAGCTGTTCCGCAGCGTCAAGCGCGTGGACCCGGGCTTGTTGTGGCTGACGGTGGCATGGATGTTCACCATTGTGGTGATGCCCGTGGCCACATCACTGTCCACCCAGATGCAGTCTGACTGGGCGCAGCCCCTTGTCTACATTGGAACCCTGTTCGCCACCAGCCTCATGCTCCTTCTGGCCCGTGCCTATTTGCGGACCCACCCCGATCTCCACACCATGGATGACGCTGATGCGGTGTCAGGAATTCGAGCGAGCGGCATCGTTTCCGGACTTTTCCTGTTGGCGCTTGTTTTGGCCCTTGTCATTCCGGGCGCAGGAAACTGGCCGCTGCTGGTGATGCTGCTTAGTGAGCCTCTCCAACGGCTTGATCGGAGATGGGCCCGCCGACGCCCCGCCAAACGATAGTCACCTGAAGATTTCACGGATTAGGATGGACAAGAGGCAATTTCAGGAGGATCCGTGAGCAACCCCACGAAGAATGTTCGGTCAAGCCCGGGCAGCGCAGAGCCGCTCGACGCGATCGACGAACGAATCCTCGCCGCGTTGGTGGACGACGCCCGGATCTCCAACAAGCAGCTGGCTGAACTTGTAGGAATCGCCCCCTCCACTGCCCTGATGCGCACCAGGGCGCTCTCCGAACGGGGAATCATTGAGGGATTTGAAGCGGTCTTGAGCCTGCCGGCCATCGGCCGTTCTGTTCAGGCCCTCATTGCGGTTCGCCTCCGCGCCCATGACCGTGATCAAATCGACCGCTTTACGGCGCGGGTTCCCAAACTCCCGGCCGTCATTTCCACTTTCCACACCACCGGTTCTGTGGACTACCTGCTGCACATCGCCGTCGCCAATACGGACGACCTCCGCAACTGGCTCCTGGACAACCTCGCCACCGATCCCGTGGTGGGTCACACGGAAACCACCATGGTGTTCCAGCACATTCCCGGCAACCGGGGACCGCTGCCCGAATAAACGGAGCAGCTCAGGAACGCAAGGCGCTTCGAAGGGACACCGCCGCAAGCGACAAGGCAGCCAGGCCGCACAAAGCAGTGAAACCCACGACGGCGGGCTGCAGGCCGAGCGCCGAGACAGCCAGCCCCAGCCCAATCACCGGAACAGCACTCCCCAGATAAGTGATGACGTAGACGGTGCTGATGACCTGGGCGTGGCGGGCGGCTTCCACTTTCCCGGCCACTTCGTTGAATACCTGTCGAAAAGCAATCCCTTGTCCCACTCCGGCGGTGATGCTTGCTGCCACCAGCAACCAGGGGCTGGACCATGCTGCGGCGGCTCCCACCAAAACAACCGAGACCCCCAGTACGGCAAGCGCCACGGGGACAACGAAACGCCCGCGTGCACCCAGCAGTTGGCTCAGGGCTGAAGCTCCCAAAGTGACGCCGGCAAGCAGTCCGATCAGCGGCCTGGAATCGGCGTGGACAACGCTGGCGAAATACCCGGGCGCCAAGGACAGGCAGAAGCCGAACACCGCGAAACTCAGGAACCCGGTAGCCGAAGCCATCCAGAATGCTCCGCGCGCATCATGCGATATGGACGGCTTCCGGGGGGCAAGGACCTTCAGTGGCTTCGGTCCTTCCGCCGGTGCGATGGCTGGCCTGGCTTTCAACAGCCACAAGGGAATGAGGGCAGCTACCAATACCGCGGAGTGCACATAGTACGGAGTGCGTGTCGGGTCCGGCAGGAGCGACAAGAGACCACCGATTGCAGGGCCCGCGGCCACGCCGCCGGCAGAGGAAAGCAACGTAAAGCGGGACGCCCAGTCGGGCCGCTGGGGCAGTAATTCGCGCAGTGCAGCGGAACTGGCTCCCGTGGCTAGTCCAACCGCCACGCCTTGCAGCGCCCGGCCCAGGGACAACGTGATGAGAGTGTCCGCGTTCGCGAAGATGACGCCTCCCGCCAAACCGACGAGGACAGCGAGCACCAGCGCTGCCCTCCGCCCGATGTGGTCCGACCAATGGCCCGCCACCATGAGAACGGCTACGAGTGCGAGGACGTAGCTGGAGAACGCAACCGTCACGCCGAGCGAAGACATGCCGATCCTGGCTTGCAGCAACGGGTACAAGGGCGTAGCCAGGTTGGCGCCGACCAGCAGCGTAAAGATTACAACCCCGGCCAGGACCAACCTGGCAGTGGTGGAGGCATCCCATCCCCAGCGTTCGGCGGTAACCGGACGCATGCGGAGTTCGCTCAAGACGGTCATTTTCCATGCCTTCGGACTCGGTGGCCGGACTGTTTGTTTCCTTGTGAGAATTGCAGCCCAGCTATGTAGTGATGGCAATAGAATGCAGTAGCACTGATCTTTGAGGACTATCAGAATGCAAGAATTGAGCAGAATACTCAAAGTAGTACGAGCCAAGTGAGCTGGAGTGACCATTTGAACACCCTTGACCCCCTGGACCTGAAGATCCTCTTGGAACTGATCAAAGACCCCCGCATCCAGATCGCGGAGTTAAGCGACGAACTGGGCATAGCACGCAATACAGCCCAAAGCAGGGTCAAGCGCCTTCTCCGTTCAGGCGTGCTGCAAGCCGCTGGGCGGGAAGTGGACCTCGAAAAGGTAGGCTACGACGTCGTCGCTTTCGTCACGATTGAAGTCACCCACCGGGAACTCGACGGCGTCATCGGCGCCTTGCGCCTGATCCCCCAAGTGTTGGAGGTCCATGAAATCTCAGGCCGCGGCGATCTGTGGTGCCGCGTGGTGGCAACGGATACACACAACCTCCAGTCAGCTTTGCGGTCAGTACTCCGTACCAAGGGAGTCATCAGGACCGAAACAGTGTTGGCCCTGCACACCCATATCCCGTACCGCACTGAGCCCCTCATCGGGAGAATGGCTGCAACACCAACACGGTCCAGGCAAGAAGGCCGGAGCGCGAGCCCAGAGGCCTGAACGCACTAGGCTTTTAGGCATGGATTGGCTCTCACACATCTCCCAGATCAACTGGCTCGCCGTACTTCTGGCCTTCGTTTCAAGCATGGTGATCGGCTTCGTCTGGTACATGCCGGCTGTACTGGGGCGGAAGTGGATGCAGGCAATCGGCAAAACCGAAGACGACCTCAAGAACATTGAAGGCGGCGCAGGCATCTGGGTTCCCATGATGGTGGCAGCTGCCGTGACCAGCATTCTCCTCGCTGTCCTCATCAGCGCCCTGAACCTCAACACTTTCCTTGCCGGCGGTTTCTTCGCGCTGATCCTTGCCTTGGTATTCCGCGCCGGCGGCCATGTCATTCATAACGGCTTCGCCGGGCGCCCATTTGCAGTGACCCTCATCGACTCCGGCCACGACATCGTGGCAATGACCGTCGCGGGCGCCATCATCGGGGCCATGCAGTAGCGTTCAACCAGTGACCATTATCGACAACGCCGTATATGTAGACGGCGTACGCACTGCCACCCCGCAAAACCTCGAACAGACATTTGAGACACTCGCGGAACACGGCGGCATGGCTTGGATTGGCCTCTACCGTCCCACTAAAGACGAAATGGCCGCCGTCGCCGAAGAGTTCGGGCTTCACGAACTCGCCGTGGAAGATGCCGTCTCCGCGCACCAGCGACCCAAGCTGGAGCGCTACGACCACAACCTGTTTACGGTCCTCCGTCCGGCGCGGTATCTGGACGAAACCGAAACTGTGGAGTTCGGCGAGCTCCATGTCTTCACGGGACCGAACTTTGTGGTGACCATCCGGCATGCCGAAACCGGTGGCGTGGCCCGGGTGCGCAAGCGGCTGGAGGAACGCCCGGATCTCCTCCGCCACGGCCCGGAGGCGGTGCTGTACGCCCTCCTGGACCAAGTAGTGGACGACTACGCCCCTGTGGTTGCAGGTCTTGAAAACGACATTGACGAGATTGAGGACCAGCTCTTCAGCGGCGACAGCGCCGTATCTCGCCGTATCTATGAGCTCGCCCGCGAAGTCATCCAGTTCCAGCGTGCCATTCATCCCTTGCCGGACATGATGGTGCTCCTGGAGAAGGGCTTCGAAAAGTACGGCGTGGACATCGAGCTGCAGCGCTCCCTCCGGGACGTCGAGGACCACGTCCAACGCGTGATCTCCAGGGCAAACTCGTTCCGGGATCTCCTCCAAAACGCCCTCACCCTTGACGGCACGCTGACCGCAAACCGCCAGAACGAGGCCAGCGCTGCCCAAAACGAGCAGGTCAAGAAGATCTCCTCGTGGGCTGCCATCCTCTTCGCTCCATCCTTCGTGGCAGGCGTCTACGGAATGAACTTCGACCATATGCCTGAGCTGCATTGGGACTTTGGCTATCCACTGGCTGTTGGGCTCATGTTCGGCGCCGCATTGCTCATGTATGTCATCTTCAAACGCAAAGGCTGGTTGTGACGCCGCCGCTGAGGCCTGATCCGCGCACTCCGCGGGACGTCATGAGGACTTTGGTTGAGGGCATGGCGCACGACGCCGCGCGGTCGGGTTTTGAGCTCGAATCCAGCCAGCGGCAAGCAGCCGAGCGACTGGCGGCATTTGGCGCCCAAGTAACCCGCCGCCGTCGGGCGCTTCCCCGGAAGCCGCCTCGAAGCCTATACCTCCACGGACCCGTCGGCCGCGGTAAAACCTGGCTGATGGACAGCTTCTACGGACGGCTTGAGGCGCGGAAGCGGCGTGTCCACTTCCACGATTTCTTTAGAAGGCTCCATAGCGGCGCGCATGCTGTGGAGTCCGGCAGTGGACCAGCAATCCAGCAGTCAGTGGACGGGCTGCTGGACGACGTTGAGGTTCTGTTCTTTGACGAGTTCCACGTCCACGACATCGGCGACGGCATGTTCATTTCCCGTTTGCTCCGGGCCGCGGCGCAGCGTCGGATTCCCCTTGTGGTGACATCCAACTACGCACCGGACGACTTACTGCCCAATCCCCTATGGCATGACCATTTCCTGCCCACCATCGAGGCGATCAAGGAGATGATGGATACCGTGGAAATCACTGGCGCCTCGGATTTTCGTCGCTATCCGGTTGCTGGAACCGACCCCGCTGCCGGTAGTGGTGCGTTCCGCTCAGGCCGCCTTATTTCCCCCGGCACACCCCGACAGCTGGGGCGCTTTGGCTTGTTCCGGCCAACGCCCGCGCAAAGCCGCGTTTTGACCCCCACCACCCAACCGATCGTGGTCAAGAACTCCGATCCGGATCTCCTGTGGGTTGGATTTGAGGAACTGTGCGGTGGGTTGACCTCGACGTCGGACTTTCTCGCCTTGGCTGAAACATTCAGGACATGGGTCATCGACGACGTTCCCTCGCCGGCCGATGATGCTGCGTCCGCGCCTGCTTGGCAGCGGTTCAGCAACGTGGTGGATGTCCTTTACGACCAGGACATCACGCTGTTCCTGGTGGGCGCTGGACCTCTCGACTGGGACGTTGAGCCTAGCGGCACTGCCCTGCCGGTAGACCTTGCGCGCATCGCCAGCCGATTGTCCTTATTGAGCCGCTCCCATCCGGACAAAGACATGGACAGCGAAGAGGCCGCCGGAAGCTAAGCATCCAGCGGCCCCTTGAGGCACTTAACCGAGGCAGTTACCTAGATGACCCCGCCGGCGGCCGATGGCGCGCTGGTGTCGTGTCCGCCGTCGCCTACGGTTTCGCGCGCGACGTAGTTCTCGATGTCGAAGAGGTTCTCGGCACGTTCCGTGATGTTCAGCAACGTGGTCATTGAGGCAACTTCCTCGACCTGTTCCTTCAGGAACCACAGCATGAACTGCTCACCCAAAGCATCGCCCTCTGCACGGGCAACGCGGAACATCTCCTCAATGCTCCGGGTAACTTCCTTTTCCTGCTCCAAGGCGAGGGCGATGGGCTCCTTGGCGTTGCTGAAGTTGTTGCGCACCGGGGCGATACCCGGGATCTCCACGTGCACGTTGCGGTCCAGCATGTATTGGACCATCATCATGGCGTGATTGCGCTCTTCGAGGGACTGGCGATAGAAGTGACGGGCCAGCTGCGGCAAGTCTTCGCCATCAAAATACACAGCTACTGCGATGTATTGCTGGGAGGCCGCAAACTCATTGGCGACCTGGGCGGACAACAGCTCATTGAAAGTCTTCTTAGCCATGGCTCGATCCTACAGCCGGGCCATGACACTTTTGTGGGTGAGCTTCGCCACTGCTGGAGCCATAAACCGCTCAAGCGAGCAACAGGCCGAACCCCACTCCTGCCGCTGCAGCAAGAACGCTTGCCGCCATGGATCCCAAGCCGTTAATGAGCGCCAGGCCCGTCCTGCCACTTTGAATCAGCCGGATGGTCTCCAGGCTTGCCGTACTGAACGTGGTGTATCCACCGAGGAAGCCCGTTCCCACGATTAAGAACAGCGACTCAGGTGCTTGGCCCCGCATCAGCAGTCCGGCAAGGAACCCGAGCGCCAAGGAACCTGAGACATTGATCAGGATGGTTCCCCACGGGAGGGCCGTCTTGAAGCGCTGCCTGATGAAACCGTCAACCATGAACCTGACAGCTGCGCCGATTCCGCCCGCGAGCGCAAGGAGTACCACCGTCATTGTTGGCGTCCGGTTGCACGCCGATGGTGCCAGGCACCCAACCAGATGCCCGCAGTCGTGGCCGCGGCTCCACCGAGCAGGCTCACAGCCAAGTATCCGACAGCTCCAGGTGCCTCACCCACCGTAAACAAGTGAACTGCGTCCAAAGCGAGGGTGCTGTAGGTGGTGTATGCCCCCACGAACCCCGTACCCAAGGCGAGCCGCAAAACACGGCGATTACCGACGTCGGACCCTCTGCGGGAAAGTCCTTCCAGAAGGGCGCCCAGTGCCAACGCGCCGGAGAGATTAATGACCAGGGTGGGAAGCGGCCAAGCATTTGGCGCCGGTATCACCAGTCCCAAGCCGTACCGGGCGAGCGCTCCGAACACCCCGCCGGCTGCAACTATGCCGATGAAGCCCCACTGACGGTGGAGTGCTTTTGTTGCCTCAGTCGTCGTCATCGTCGTCCGGGACCCTGGGGTTCACGGGGACAACGAGCACTGGCAGGTCTTGACGATGGAACAGATGCCGGGCCACCGAACCGGCCGTCAGCTCTTTGAGGGCGGCCGTCAGTTTATGCTCCCGCGTACCCACCACGATCATGGAGGCGCCGATATCCCCGGCCTCGCGTGCCAGAGCACGCGCGGGCTCCCCCGCGAGCGGCACCATGGACCACTCGACGTCCAGGCCATCAAGCTGGTGGGCAATGGTCGCCGTCAGTGATTCCGGAATGCCTTGGGCTCCGGCAACCCCATCCGGATCAATCGGGGCGGCCAGACCGCCCGCTGTTCCGTCCACGGGGTACACCGTGACATCCGCATAGGCGCAGACCAGTGGAACACCCGCGCTGGCGGCAACCTGTGCTGCCCGCTCCACAACGATGGCATGTTGCCCGGGCATCACCCCCACCAGGATGGGGCCGGACATGTTGCCGGAGGCCTCGGGACGTGGGGTGGGGGTCTCAGTCACAGGGCAATTCTACGACGACGACGGCTGGCTTACAGATGACCCCGGCCCGGCCACAACCCGTAGAGCAGCGGAACCACCGACCCGATCATCAGCACATTGCCGAGCACTAGGTCGTCGGCCCTCATCACGGATCCAGCCACCAGCATCGCTCCGAAGATCAGCGCACCCACTGCCCGCTTTAGCAAGACGATAATGCGGGCCATTTGTTGTTCCAGCCGCCGGTTGGATACCTGCAGTGAGCCGTCCTCAAGCTTGGTGACCAGCCCGTCGAGCCTTTTCGGCAGGCGCAAGGCGACCGCAGCGGCGTCGAACGCCTGTGCAGCGACGTCATTGACGAGATTGCTGCGCTCATCCCGCAGCAATTGTGCCGCATACGGTTCCACCGAATCCCAAAGATTGAAACGGGCGTCCAGCGAACTGCATACCCCCGACGTGAGCGACATTGCGCGGATGATGAGCAGGAAATTCTCCGGCAACTGAAACGGAAGCGATCTGATCACGTTGCCGAACTCCGCACCAAAATCAAGGAATTCCCGCGGATCCACATCGCGAAGTTCAGCGAAACCCATCCCGCCAAAACGCGCGAACAGCTGCGTCATTGCCCGCTCCAACTCGGCAGTATCAGCCGAGGGCATCAAGACGCCGACGTCGCTGATGGCGGCGACGAGGCCCTTTCCATCCCGCGAGGCAGCCGCGATCAGGAGTTTACGCAGTCCGCTCCTGGTCTTCGCAGGGACCTCGCCCATCATCCCGAAATCGATGAACGTCAGCTTCCATGGATGTTCCGCTGATCCGGCATTGGGTGTGACAAAGATATTGCCAGGGTGCGGATCTGCATGGAAGAAGCCGTTGGTGAACAACTGGTCAAACATCACGGAAGCGAAAACAGGGGCAACCGAGGCAGGGTCGATCCCCGCCATTCGCAGGGACTCCGCATCCGTGATCTTGATGGCTGTGACATCTTCCAAGGTGAGCACGCGGCGTGTGGTACGTTCCCAGACCACCCCCGGCACCGTTACCCGGGCGTCGTCGACGAAGTCAGCAGCAAAACGCTCTGAATTTGCCGCCTCATTCAGGTAGTCGATTTCCTCCAGACTGGTCTGGGCGAACTCTTTGATCAACGCTGGCACATCAGCACGGTTTGAGACGATACGAATGCGGCTAAGCCAGCCACCCACTCTCCTCAGGGCAGCGAGATCTACATCCACGATGGTATCGATGCCCGGTCTCTGCACTTTGAAGACCACGCTGCTGAGGCCAGTGTCTTCGGCGTTGCCGGGGAGCAATTTCGCCCGGTGGGCCTGGCCGAGTGACGCGGCTGCGATCGGCGTCTCCTCGATCGAAGCGAACACTGCTTCCAAAGGCGCACCCAGTTCGGCTTCAGCAAGCGCGCGAATGTCCGGGAACGGGACCGGCGGGACTTCGTCCTGAAGGCCCTCCAGCTCGGCAGTGATCTCCGGCGGGAGTACATCGAGCCTGGACGACATGAACTGGCCCACCTTGATCATCAGGCCGCCAAGCTCCACCGCAAGGCCATGGAAGCGTTGCGCGAAGCGCCGCATCCTTTGAGCCCGGTTGCGCTCAGTCAGTCGGCGCAGCCCGACTCGAGGCAGAAACAACTCGAACCACCAGGTGACCAGTAAATGCCATGCGGCAAAGCGCAGGATTCGGCGATAACGGGCTCGGGCTTCACCGGCCAAGGGATCCGTCCGGTTACGTCGAACCGACGTCACCCCTTCAGTCCTGGGCGAGGATCGAGTACAGCCGACGGCGTGCGTCTTCCAGCACCGTCACAGCCTCCTGCACCTGTTTTGGCGTTCCGGTGCGCCCCACCTGGGCCGCCGCCTGAGCAAGCTCGACCCCAGCCTTGGGCAGTGCGCCGAAGCCGGGAGTGTTGCCGGCGGACTCCCAAGGCGCTGCTGTTTCGGCACTTGCAACGTCCTCGCGGCCCGCTTCGGTGAGGGAGTAGATCTTGCGGCCATTTGATTCCTCAGTGCTGACAAACCCCTCATCTGCCAGCAACTGCAGTGTCGGATAAACGGAGCCAGCGCTTGGCTTCCAGCTACCACCGCTCCGCTCTTCGATTTCACGGATGATCTGATAACCGTGCATTGGACGCTCAGCGAGGAGGGCCAGAATGGCTGTCCTCAGCTCGCCCCGCCCAGCCCGGGTGCCTGAACGCTTCTCGAAGCGTGACCGGAACTCCTCCACGGCTTGCCACATGCCGTCCAGATTGTTTCCCATAAATCCGTTTGCGGGGAATGAATTATGCATCAGGCTCACCTCGGTATGTCGCGAACGATACTGAACGATAGTTAACGATATACACGGTTTGTCCCTGAGACAATGGCAGGGCCCTTTGCGCAGGGCCGGACAGCACTTCTGGGTGATGCCGTCCGGCCCCTGCCGCGGATCCTTGGGCAGCCCCGGCCAACGAGGGGGGTCGCTGGCCGTTGCGGGGATCCGCTGGGTCCAGTAAAGACGAGCCGCCAAGCCGGCACACGAGTAGTTGGTACTCGTCTTTTGCTGCTTCCGGAGGGGCCACTACCTGCCCTGAAGCTTGCTTCGCGCAAAGCCGTTAGTTGATGATTTCGCCGCGTTCGTCCGCAACAATTGCCGCCAGTCGTTCCCGCCACTCTCGCAGCGCTTGGGGAGTCAGACGAGTCCAGTCGGTCACTTCACCAGTGACCTTGAGCGGGGAGCTGCTGCGGAATGATCGGGTGGGGTTGCCCGGGAACTTCTTGTCGGTCACGTTCGGGTCGTCCTCGAACGTTCCAGTGGGTTCAACGGCATAGACGCGCGGTTCCCCTTCGCCGGCCGCCAGCTCGGCAGCCAGCCCCGCACCGTCCCGAAGAGCGGTGAAGTAAATATGGTTCATCACCACTTCAGGGCGGTAGTTCGACCTGAAGCCTGGCCTCAGGAGATCGCCCTCCCGAAGATGGGCTTTGGTGCCGTGAAAGAACGGACCCTCGTCCAACGGTTGACTCACAGGTACAGCCTACTTGCACGCGCAGGCGCCGCAATCGTGTAAGGCTGGTCGAATGCCTGCATTCACACTTTCAACCGATGGCACGGTATCTGAGACGGAATTGCTTTCTCTCTATGCATCGGTCGGCTGGTCCGCGTACACCAACGACCCACTCTTGCTTGATCAGGCGATCAGGAGTTCGTCCTTTGTGGTGGTGGCCAGGGACGAAGAAGGCGCATTACTGGGCTTGGCCCGGGCGATTTGCGACGATGCCACCATTGCCTACGTCCAAGACATTCTCGTCAACCCCAGCTTCCAAGGAGCAGGCGTTGGCCGTGCACTCTTTGGCCAAATCCAAGAGAGATACCGGCACGTCCGGCAGACCGTCCTCATCACGGACGACGAACCGCGGCAGCGAGCCTTCTACGAATCGTTGGGGCTTACCGAGGGATCGGACTTCCAGCCGGGACCTGTGCGGGTCTTCGCCCAGTTCCGGCGACAGCTCTAAAGCCAGCTCGTAGCCGCTCATCCGGGCAATGCGGGAGTCTTGATGATTTCCTGAGGAAGAGCAGGATTTGTTCTTGATCCGGGCCCTGCACAGTAGTTCTTGTCAGCCAGACGCAGCAACAGCAGGAGCCCCAGAGGTTCCACCCAAGGCCCCGGGGGCCGGCCCGTTTGCCCTTCAGGCCGGTCCCCGGTCCACTTTCCTGATCCAGTCTCATGTCAGAGCACCAATGCCGGGCCATCGAATCAATGATCCGGGAAAACCACTTCGACGACGCCTCCCAAGCACTCCCTGCCCTGCGACCGACGGCCGACCGCTGCTTGGCGTCACGGTCCAGCGTCTTCCGGGCAGCCCCCGCCTCGTTGAACCGGCATCGGGGGTACTTTCATTCTTGAGCAGACCTTGAGTGTTCACCGAGGTCATTCCTGAGACCGCCAGGGCACACTTTTGGAGGGAGAGATCACCACGCTACGGGAACGAGGACCACACGCATGCAATGCAAGGGCATCATCTGGCAAGTACCGGCCATCATCCTGGCCGCGGTACTCCTCTTGATGGGTGCCCAGGTTCCACCCGCGCACGCCCAATTCAACGACACCGATGCCGGCGCGATGGCGCTTACTGCCGCACGTATTCCGGCACCAGCAGCAAACACCGTGGCCGTGACCAAGAGCTGCGATTCCTTCCTCTGGTTCGCCCAAGCCAAAATCAGTGTCGGCAGCTTCCCGGCTGTTCCGTTCGCCAACTACCACGAGCTCAAGGTCATGGACCCGGATGGCGTCGTGCAGTTCACCGGCGACATGAGCAAGAGCTCCGGACGTTCCTACAGCTCCGGAATCCAGAGCATAGGGGACTTGTCCGGCACCTGGACATACCAGATCCGTGGTTACTACAAGGTTCCCAACTCCACCAACTTCTGGGCCGGGCAGCCCCTCAGCGGCACGCTGAACTGCCCCTAAAGCGATTGATGGGAACGTTCTTCGGTGTTGCGGACCACCGAAGGCCAGAAAATCTGTGGAGCTAAGGAGATTCGAACTCCTGACCTCTTCGATGCGAACGAAGCGCTCTACCAACTGAGCTATAGCCCCTGAACCAAGCTCAACTGCCCGGCCAGTGACCTTAGGCTACAAACATTCCCTGTGCTTTTCCAACCACGACACGAACGTCTCCGTGCCATACGGCTGCTCGGAGCTCACGTTGTGTCCGGCGCGAAGAAAATCACCCGTCGGTCCGGGCAAAGGCAACTCAATAATCCTGCCCCTCGAGCCGACTACCGATTTCCATGACTCTGCCATCTCCCGCATTGCCAAGGTTTCCGGGCCCGCAATTGTCACCACGAGATGCTCGGCATGCGAGTTATCCCGCGATTCACCCACCGCTGCCTCAAGCAACGCCGCTGCAACATCTGCCGGCGCGATCGACTGGAGTCTGACGGCTTTGAAGGTGGGAATCAGCCTTACCCTTGCACCGGCCGCGAAAATCCTTGCCACCAAGCCATGGAACTGCGTTGACCGGACCACCACGGTCTTCAATGGCGACTCCGCGTACTTCTGTTCCTTGGCGGCTTTGGAGGCGTAGTAGGAAAAGGAGCTGAGATCACAGTTGATAATGGACAGAGCCACAGCTTTGCGGACGCCAGCCAGGTGCGCTGCAGCAAGAAGCCTGCCGCCGCCGTCGGCGAACTGCTTTTGGGCTTTGCCGAACTGCCCTTCAAGGCAATCAATAACGACGTCGGCACCCGCCACCGCGGCTGCCAGGCCATCCCCTGAGGTGACGTCGCCCACAAAGTATGTGGCGCCGTCGTGGTGCTTCGCTGAGCCGACAGGCGGCACATTGCGGCTCAGGACCGAAACATGGTACCCCGCTAGAAGGGCGAGTCGGACAAGCTCATGACCTACCTGGCCCGTGCCACCCGCAACGCACAGCGTTGTCACGTGTGGTTAGGCGCGTCGACGCTGCAGGACATCGTCCAAGTTGCTCAGAGCACTGTGGCCCTTGACGGATGCGACTACGGCGGCCGCAACCTCAGCCTGTTCAACGTTCTGCTTCAGGACAGGTTTGCCCACAGGCTTTGGTGCTTCGGGCAGATCCAAGGGCTCTGGAGCCGGACGCGGTGCTTTGGCAGCAGCCACGTACGTGGGCTTCGGGACCTCGACTGGCTGCCAGGAGGCACCCTTCGAATCCTTCGTATTCTGAGCAGATTTGTCTCCCGCGGCAATAGCCACGGCCAGCGCTGCCTGCCGCAGTTCCACCGCGGATAAGCGAGCAGCCTCACGGCTGGTGGCTTCGGCGTCGAAAACCGTGGTTTCCTTCGACTCCACAGCCGGTTCCTTCGGCAGGTATCGCGCAGGCGTCGGGATGGGCGAGGCCTGAGCAGCACGGCGGGCCCGGCGTTCGCGAAGATCCCGCAGGGCCAGCTTCCGCAACGTTACGACGGCGAGCACCGCACCAATGAGCGATACCAGCGGCAACCAGACAGAACCGATCCCAAGAATTCGTAGGACTCCGGACACCCCAGCTGTCACCAGCAGGGCAAGACCTGCCAGGGCCAGCGTTAGCCGGGCATAGCGGATAGTGAATGGAGTAGTGGGTACCTTCCCGAGGGCGGGCTCGGCCGCGCGGGATTCCTGGGGCGACGCCGGTGCTTCGCTATGCATGGTCTCCATCGGTTTCTCCTGCTGAGGTGCCAAAGTCAGTACCACCCCTGCCTGCGTTTCGTCTGGTTCGTCATCAAAAGCCTCTGCTGGAACACCGGCCGTTTGGACTTGTTGCCGCCTGTTCCGCAGAACATAGGGCGCCACCCAGACCATCCACAGCGCAACAGTGACCACGAGTATCACTGAGCTGCTGAGAGGGAAGTCCACATTCAAAACCGTAGAAGCAAATCTTCGGGTGCGGCGGCATTGCGGCCGGTGTGTCGCCCGCGAGTCCGCAAATGATTGGAGATACGGGCAAAAAGGCCGATGACCTGCCCGTTTATCCTCTGAGCCACCGGCGCAGAAGTCCCTCTGGAACTTCCTCGGAGGTCAGTGCAAAGGAGCGGTGGTCAGCCCATTCGCCGTTGATGTGCAGGTAGCGCTCCCTGTAACCTTCGTCGCGGAATCCAAGCTTCTCCACCACCCGCAAACTCGCTGAGTTCTCGGGGCGGATGTTGATTTCCATACGGTGTAGTCCCAGCACCCTGAAACAGTGGTCTGTGGCCATCGCAACCGCTGTGGGAGCGATGCCGTGCCCGGCACGGTCCTTATCAACCCAATATCCGAGGGTGGCCATCATGGCCGACCCCCAAACGATCGATGAAACCGTCAGTTGCCCGACGATTTTCGGCTCACCAAAGCCATCGGTTCGCTCAACAATGAGGAATGGCAGGGCGGTGGACTGACGGGCTTGTTCATTCAAGGAACCCACCATTTGGCGGTAGCTGGGGAGGCGCCCACCCGGTGCCGGGTTGGACGCCTCCCATGGCGCGAGCCACTCGCTGTTCCGCGAACGGACTTCGGACCATTCCCGCTTGTCGCGGTAACGGATAGGCCGAAGCAACAGGTCTCCGCTTTCCAGCGTCACCGGCCAGATCGCGGAGCCGTACATCATGAGTTTGTTTATTTGGGAAGAGCGGCTGTGAAGTTGGGCAGCCACTCGCGAAGCTCAGGACCGAGGTCTTCACGCTCGCAGGCAAGCTCGATGCAGGCCTTGAGGTAGCTGAGCTTGTCACCGGTGTCGTAGCGACGGCCGCGGAAGACAACGCCGTAGACGCCATAGCCTTCGCCCTCGCCGGCAGCGAGAACCTCGAGGGCGTCTGTCAGCTGGATCTCTCCACCGCGTCCGGGTGCAGTCTTCTCCAGGACGTCGAACACAGCCGGGTGCAGGACGTAGCGCCCGATCACGGCAAGGTTGGACGGGGCCTCTTCCGGAGAAGGCTTCTCGACGAGCTGCTTGATGCGCACGTAGCCGTCCTCGCCATTGTCCTCAACATCAGCGCAACCATAAGCACTGATCTTGGACGGCTCCACCTCAATAAGGGCAACCACGGAACCGCCGGTCTTCTGCTGGACAGCGATCATTTCGCTTAGCAGGTCCTCGCGGGCATCGATCAGGTCATCGCCCAGCAGAACGGCGAAGGGCTCGTAGCCAACATGCTGCTTTGCACGAAGGACTGCGTGGCCCAGGCCGTTCGGGTCACCCTGGCGGACGTAATGAATGTCGCCGAGGTTGGTGGCGGATTGGATGGCCTCAAGCTTGGCGGTGTCGCCCTTTTCAGCCAAGGTGGCTTCCAGCGCAGGCACGCGGTCAAAATGGTCTTCCAGCGCGCGCTTGCTGCGCCCCGTGATCATCAGGACGTCGTGCAGGCCCACCTTGACTGCTTCTTCGACCACATACTGGATGGCGGGCTTGTCCACCACGGGCAGCATTTCCTTCGGCATCGCCTTGGTGGCGGGAAGGAACCGGGTGCCAAGGCCCGCTGCGGGGATGACGGCCTTACGGACAGCGTTGTTTTCTAGAGTCACCGGACTAATGTAACGGAAGGAACACATCATCGGCTAAACCCCTCGCCGCGGCGGGACGCACATTTCGTCTTGGTAGCGGACAGCCCCTGCTCTTCAGCGGGCGGGGAGAACCTCAGATTGGACACACATGGCATCCAAGGAAGACATCCGCAGCAGTCGGCGGCTGCACCGGCGGACACTCACTCCGGAGCACATAGCAACTGCTGGCGATTCGCTTGCGCGGCATGGGACAGCCTGGGCAGCGGAGCTCTCCCCCGGCGGCGCCGCCACCTTTGCTGTGTACCTTGGCGTCGCCTTCGAGCCGCCCACTATCCCCCTCATCGAGTCCCTGCACGAGGCCGGGCATCAAGTGCTGCTGCCTGTTTGCGAGCCTGGCCGGTTGCTGAGTTGGGTGTATTGGACGCCTTCCACGGCTTTTGTCAGGTCCGCCTATGCGCCCATAGACGAACCGGAGGGTGAACGCTTGGAAAGCACCGTGATTGCCAAAGCTGCCGGGATCTTCATGCCCGCCACAGCCGTGGATCGGGACGGAAACCGCATTGGCCAAGGCGGTGGCTACTACGACCGACTTCTCCAAGGCCTCGATGCTGCCGGCCAGCGGCCGCCTACCATCGCAGTGGTGTACGACGACGATTTGTTGCCTTCAGGCTCGATTCCCGCCGAGGCATTTGATCGCCCGGTGCGTCAGGTGCTGACCCCGTCTGGTGTCGTCCAACTTCACGACGGACCGGAGCCCGGCTGACAGCCCTGTCCCGGCAAGTGAGGTCCGGCACATCTGCTGGTACACCAGACAGGGACCAATGATAGAATTAGCACTCAGGCCCTGCGACTGCTAAGGCGGAAATTCTCCGCCGGTGTTGCACAGGACCTGAACTTTGTCCTGAAGGAGGAACTCAGTGCCCACATACGCATACGCCTGCAAAGACTGTGACCATGCCTTTGACATCGTCCAGTCCTTTTCTGACAGCTCCTTGACGGAGTGCCCCGAATGCAAGGGCGCGCTTCGCAAGAAGTTCAACAGCGTTGGCGTCGTTTTCAAGGGCTCCGGGTTCTACCGGACTGATTCCCGCGACGCCAAGGGCAGCACGGTTTCGGCCGCACCAGCTTCACCCGCCGCTCCGGCGGCCCCTGCAGCAGCACCCGCAACTGCAGCCGCAGCCAGCTAAAAGGTTTTCCACATAAGGCACCGGACCGCTGTTTGCGGCCCGGTGCGACTGGCTAACGTGGCGGGATGTCATCTTCCTCCCGCAGAGCCCTCATCGCCCGCGCCGAGCGTTCAGCAGCAGCAGCCGCCGGTGACTGGCCGCCGCTGAACCGCTCTCCTGCCCGACCATCCCGTTCCCGAGCCGGAGACACCTCACGGTTCAGCCGCCGTCCAAGAGGTCATGTCGGTCAGCGGGGCGGATTTGGATCATGGATTTCACGCAACCGCCGCTTGGCCGTTGCGCTCCTGCTGTGCGTGGCTGCCGGCATCGCCGTCCAGCAACTTACTCCTGCGTCTGAGCAGCGCGTGAGCATCGTGGTAGCAGCCCGCGACCTGCCGACAGGTAGCAGCCTCACAGAATCTGATTTCACCAGCGTTGGAGTGCCGTCCGATCTCGCGATTACCGGATCGGTGCATAGTGTCGGCACCCTTGTTGGCCGTCAGCTTGCTTCCCCCCTCCGCAGAGGGCAGATACCTACGGAGGCCAGCCTGCTGGGCCCGGGACTCCTGACGGGCGCACCCGTGGGCTCGGCAGCGGTCCCTCTCAGGATGGCTGATCCCTCATCCATCCAGCTTCTCTCCCCCGGCCAGCTGGTTACAGTGGTCCTTACCGCGGCGGGCTCCTATGACGAGGCCCGGCAAAGCCAGGTTCTTGCGGGCCCGGTGCCCGTTCTCTGGACATCAGCCCAAGGCGGCAAGCCCGGCGAATGGCTGGGGACAAGTGATACCGACGGCTTGGTAGTGGTGGCGGCCGATCCCCAACAAGCAGAAAAGCTTGCCGGCGCATCAACGCAAGGCAAGCTCTTCTTTGTTTTAGTCAGCCCATAGTGCGCGGGTCTGCTGCCGGATGGAGCTCAGCCCCAATGCGGGGGCTTCTGTTCCTTCAGCCACTGCTCATGGTCGTAGCCGGACTCGTCGCCCCATCGCCGGGGATCATCCTCTGCAGCCTTCGTAGGAAGAATTCCGTTGGAGGCTGTTTTAGCTGCCGTGGCCTTGGCATCCGCAGCTTCTTCAGTGGCATCGGTGACCGGCTCGCCGGAGTCCTGCGCGGCGCGGTCTTCTGTGCCTGGTTCCTGATCCATCAGTGGTGCTTCTTTCCCATTCTCCGCGTAGCCTTTGGTCGCGGCGACGCCATGTTCTTCACGGGCAACGGCCTGAGTTTCGCCGTCTGCATGGACGGCGGAGCCCTGGTCCACCCTCTGGTCTTCATTGCCCGGATTCAATTGTTCACCATCCGAATGCAGGAAGCCATGGTGGGCAGAAGCGGACTGGGCGATGTGGTTCTCAAGCCCCAGGTACGAACCAATCCGGTCAGCGCAGGAGGACGGATCCGTGAACACTTCGATCGTCCAAAGCGACATGTAGCGCCAGCCCATACGCTCAAGCAACTGCGGCCGCAACCGGCTCCGTTCACGGACGCTCATCCGCCGGTACCGTTCAGTGCCATCCGATTCGATGGCGACAGGGGTGGGGATTTCCGCACCCTCGCGGCCAATGGTGTGGACCGGGTCCGCGGCCGCCGCGATATCCAGCACACCATCGTAAAGATGCCAGACCCGGGCTCCACGTGCACGCAGGCGTTCGCCAAGATCGGCCACCAACGGATCCTCACCCAGCGCCTGCTCACTGGCTACAGCGCGGGAGGCAGGTGTTCCAAGGTTACTGTTACCGGAGAGTTCCCGGTCCAGCAGTTCATAGAAATCCACTGCACCATGGGCCAGGCGATCAAGGTCGAGATCCTCAGGCCGGAAGCACGTGAGGACGTGCATGGAGCGTCGAGCGCGCGTCATCGCCAAGGCAAAACGGTTTCGCCCACCTTCGGTGGACAACGGGCCGAAGGAATGGAGTGCACGGCCGTGCGGAGTGCGGCCATAGCCCAGCGAGAAGATCACGTGGTCACGCACCAGCCCCTGGGCGCGCTCAAGGTCCACCACCCGGAAGGACTCGGGGCCCGCTCCGAAGAAGCTGGACAAAAGAGTGTGGTTAGGCAATTGGAGCCTGATGGCCTCGCCGATCCTGGCAGCATGGCGCAGGCTTGCGGTCACCACTGCCAAGGAAGTACGGGGCCGGAGCCTGGCGTGTTCGAAGACAAGGTCCACCACGCGGTTCACTTCTGCAGTGACAGACTCAACGCCCTCATGGTCCGCTCCGGGCAGCCCGGTGCCGTCGGGTATGTACTCCACGTGAATCGATCGATCCAGGCCAGTCACCGAATTGCCGTCCGGCAGGCGTCGCAGACCGCCGTCGTAGTAGTTCTTGCTCAGCTGGAGGATCAAGTCCTCGTCCACCGCACGATAGACCCAGTTCAATTGCCAGGTGGGCAGGACCCGGGCCAGAGCCTTGAATGCACTGTCCACGTTTTCATGGCTGGCCACCCCGGCAACCGGAGGTTCCACGGCCACGCTGAAAGTACGCGCATTGGCGATTTTTGCATCACCGAAGGCAACTACCTGTCGTGCTCGGGCGATCGCCGGAAGAACCGCCTGCAGAGAGGTGGATTCGGCGTCGATGACCACCACGGCGTCGAACTTTTGCTCGGCCGGGAGAACGCCCGTGAGCAAATAAGGGCTGACGGACCACACAGGAACCAACAGAGGCACAAGATCCGGTGCTTGGGCGCTCAAGGCGGGCAACGTCACACGGCCGTCCTTCAACAAGGCACGGAGCAACTCCGCCTGCCTCGGGTGCTCAAGAAGGCCCTGACGCCACTTCTGGGCCAGCTGCCAACGAAGGCGGGCGGCGCCACTGGCAATGTGTGCTTGGTCGGCCAGGCGATATTCAGCTTCCAGGCGCCGCAGCGAATCACCGTCGGACATGGCGAGGTAATCATCACCACTGATCATGGCTTCCAAAGCGGACTGCCACCAGGCAAGGTCCAGCTCGGCCGCTACCGACGACGCCGGGACTTCCCGGGCAGCAAGGTCCGCAAGCAGTTCGCCGAGCCCGTGCTCCCGCATTTCCTCGATGAGGAGTGTTCGCTCAGGAAGGGTTTCCAATGTGGCCGTGTCCGCGACGAGTCGCTCGAGGCGTTCCATCAGTTGCAGATACGGAGTCTCCTGCAACGAACCGCCATCGGACGTGTGCTTGAGCGAATCACCAAGACGGCGCAGCTCGGCGTCGAGTTCGCGGTAGAGGGCCCCGAGATCGGCAAGGCCGGATGGCACCGCCGGGTGTCGCTGGGTTGTGGCATAGCCTGCCCACAGGGCACGCTGCTCCTGGACAAGGACCAGGGAGCTGTGGAGGTCCGCGATGTGGACACCGGGGCGTACGTACTCCTTGGCGACCCGGCGCAGGCGTGAACGCTGCATGGAAGGCATCTCAAGATTGCGCTCACGGCGCCAGGCGGAACTGGCAGTGGCTGAGATGAGGTCATGCACCGGCCGGTCGAAGATGTCCGGAGTGAACTTATCCAAGCTCTCGCGGACAGCGATCAGCAGTTCAAGCTGCGCACCCCACTCGGTAAAGGTTTCGCCCAGGCGAATCTCAGCGTGATCGGAAACCTGCTTCATGCGATCCCGCAGGACGGGGAGCTTCTCCTCGGCCAAGCGTGCGAGCTGCTGGGCTTCCTCGGTCTCCTTACGGGTGACCAAACGGGCGCCATACCAAGGGCTGGAAGTGGAGGCCCGGCTGAAGCTACCAAGTTCGGCAGCGCGACGAAGGCGCCCCGCGAGCTCTTCACGGTCCTTGATATTGTCCAGGACGCTGCGCTTCAAGCGCACAGTAGTGGAGGGTGCCGGATGGATGGACGTCAGCTCGGCGAGTGATTGCATCGCTTGATAGGGCGAGCACCCCCAGCGCTCACGGACGTTGTGCAGCGAGGCAACATGATCCATCAGGGCATGACGGTGGCCTGTCAGTGTCTGGTGAAGGTTGCCAAGCTGTGGTTCAAGCGCTTTCTCATTGCGCATGATGGCCCTGACCAACTGACCCTTGAGTTGCTGCGGCGTGGTCCCGTTACCAGGCCTGAAGAGCACCGATTCGAGGCCCAGCGATTCAAGGTGGGCGGAAAGACCCGCGAGGCTGGCTTGCCTGTCTCCTACCACCAACACGGACTTGCCTTCGCTGACCAAGGCACCGATGGCGTTGATTGCCGTCTGCGTCTGCCCACTTCCAGGAGGAGTGGAGACAACCAGGGAGTCTCCCGCGCGAACGGCGTCCACCACGTACTGCTGGTCCGTATCGGCGTCGAGCAAGAGAAGTTCGTCGGCCGGGTCCCGAAGATCCAAGCTGGGGAACCTGCCCGCTTTAATGGGCTCCGGCTCAATGTCGCCGCCATTGGCTGCGGTCGAGAGGGCCGCAACCGTGGGGTTGTTCATGTTGATCCAGGGATCATCCAGGTTGCCCGAAAGGTCAGCCAGGGTAGTGACCAGCAGGTTGAACTCCACCTCTGCACCATGGATAGGCTTAATGAGCGTGGACAACCGGTCCAGAACCGGCTGGGGATCCAGCCGGGCCGTGTTGTAAGCCATGCGGGCTACAGCGTTGACGTCGAAAACGATGCCATGGACTGTCTTCAGGTGACGCACCAGCGCGGGGTTCATGCGTGCTTGTTCGGTGAGCTGAAGTTCGAAGTCGTCTTCGCCCGGCCTGACTGTAAGGACGATGGACGTGAGCATCACTGGCGCGGAGACGCGCTGCGGCTTACCACCAACGGCCGAGGTCCACACCACGGTCCCGGCAGACAAGTACCCGGCCTCGATGCCGCGGTCGTTGCTGAGCTCGAAGATCTTGGACCGGATGTTGCGGGCCGCCCTGGCCGCCACCAAGTACTGTTGGCGGTCCCTGATGAGAGTGGACAGCCGTGTTCTGCGACCGGCGAGCAACTGAGCCAGCCCGGAAGGGTGGGCATTGCTGAGATCGATCGCGCCTTCGGGTGTCTTGACGAAGCGCAGCATCGTATCTGCCCCGGTGACGGGTTTGAGACCAGACAGCCATTTGCGGAGCTCTTCGGAGCCCTCTTCCTGGCCTTGACCTACTGACACGACTTCTGCCTTCTTTTCTGTACTAGCTTTAGACGCCTTGGACCATACCGGCATACGTTCGAGGGTAGCGGGAATCCTCGGTCAGCCCGCTCCGCAACGCTGTTCCAACGTGAAATTCGCCGTCATTTCACAGTTGGAAGCATTTCCTGGGGCAAAGACGTACCCCGGATGACGTTGCCCGGTTCAAGCACAGTGGCCGGCCTCCCAAAGGAAGCCGGCCACTCAGAATGCTATTCCCACTCGATGGTTCCCGGTGGCTTGCTGGTGACATCCAGTACCACGCGGTTAACGCCGTCCACCTCGTTGGTGATCCTGTTGGAGATACGTGCGAGCAGGTCATACGGCAAGCGCGACCAGTCTGCCGTCATGGCGTCTTCGGAAGACACCGGACGCAGCACGATCGGGTGGCCATAAGTCCGGCCGTCACCCTGAACTCCAACGCTGCGGACATCAGCCAGGAGGACCACCGGCATCTGCCATACGTCATTGTCAAGGCCGGCAGCTGTCAGCTCGGCGCGGGCGATGGCATCAGCCTTGCGCAGAAGGTCCAGGCGTTCCTTGGTCACTTCGCCCACAATGCGGATTCCCAGGCCGGGACCGGGGAACGGCTGGCGGCCGACGATTTCCTGCGGGAGGCCGAGCTGTGCGCCAACGGCACGGACTTCGTCCTTGAACAGGGCCCGCAGTGGCTCGACCAGCTCAAACTGCAGGTCCTCCGGAAGCCCACCAACGTTGTGGTGGCTCTTGATGTTGGCAGCACCCTCGCCACCGCCGGATTCGACGACGTCCGGGTACAGCGTGCCTTGGACGAGGAACTTGATCTTTTCACCCTCGGCAGCGGCCTGGGCAATGATGGCCCGTTCCGCTTCCTCGAAGGCCCGAATGAACTCCCGGCCAATGATCTTGCGCTTGGTCTCGGGATCACTGACACCGGCCAATGCCGACTGGAAGCGCTCCTGCTCGTTGGCAACGTACAGGTTGACACCCGTTGCTGCCACGAAGTCGCGTTCAACCTGCTCTGCTTCGCCTTCACGCAGCAGGCCGTGGTCAACGAACACACAGGTCAACTGGTCGCCGACAGCGCGCTGGACGAGAGCGGCAGCCACTGCAGAGTCGACACCACCGGAGAGGCCACAGATGACCTTCGAGTCGCCGATCTGCTGGCGGATACGGTCCACCTGCTCTTCGAGGATGTTGCCCGTGGTCCAGTTGGGGCTCAGGCCCGCGCCCTTGAACAGGAAGTTCTCCAGGACGTGCTGTCCAAGGACGGAGTGCTTCACTTCCGGGTGCCACTGCACACCGTAAAGGCGCTTCTCATCGTTGGCGAAGGCAGCCACTGGGGCTCCGGCCGTAGTTGCCAGCACCTCGAAGCCTTCGGGGGCTTCGTGAACGGAATCGCCGTGGCTCATCCACGTGTTCTGGGACGCCGGGACTCCGTCGAGGATGGAGCGTGCGTCACCCACCAGGAGTGCTTCGGTGGCACCGTACTCGCGCAAACCGGTCTGGGCCACCTTGCCACCCAGGGCATTGGCCATGGCTTGGAAGCCGTAGCAGATACCGAAAACGGGAACGCCGGCCTCGAAGAGGTCAGCACCCACGAACGGGGCGCCCTCGGCGTAGACGCTGGAAGGCCCTCCGGAGAGAATGATGGCTGCCGGGTTCTTGGCCAGAAGCTGCTCGGTGGTGAAGGTATGCGGAACGATTTCCGAATACACATTCGCTTCGCGGACGCGGCGGGCAATCAGCTGCGCGTACTGGGCACCGTAGTCAACAACCAGCACCGGCTTCTGGGAAGTTTGGGGTGCGGTGGGAGTAGTCACCAGACAAGACTACTTTGCCGGGCCGCCCCGGTGCACGTTGACAAGGGCGGCCAAGGCCCAAAACAGGGCCTGCCGTTAGGCATCTCACACCGGGACGCCGTGAAGTCCTAGTAGCGCTTGGACGCCTGCGGGTTGGCTGCGAGTTCCGCTTCCACCTGCGCGTGGAATTTCTTCTCCACGATGAAGGACAGCAGCGGGATGACTCCGCCCAGCGCCAGAAGGACCATTTTGGAGAAAGGCCAGCGCATGAGCGACCACAGGCGGAAGTTTGAAACCAGATACACCACGTACATCCAACCGTGCACGATCAGCACGGAGGTGGAGATGTTGAAGCCACCGATGACGCCCTTGGGTTCGGATTCAGCAAAGCCAAAGCCAAAGGGTTGACCCGTAACCGCATTCGTGCCGCCCGCGAAGAGCGAGACACCAAAGCCGTAGCGGGCAATCAACTCGGCGCATAGCAGGAGCAGCATGGCACCTGTCAGGTATGCCATGACTTTGTAGAACTTCAACGCCGAACGGATCTGCGCTTCCGTGCCGCCGAAGCGTCGCTTCTTGGGCTTGGGTCCGGAATGTTCGGGCTGGATAGCCGGTTTTGGCTCAATCATTGCTGCACCTTATGTTCTGGCTCTGGGCTTGTGGGTTCTGTGGCTGCTTCGGGATGGCCCGTTTCGTCGAAGTCATCATCCTCGTCTTCGTCTTCTTCGAGGTCGCGCCGGTAGTCGTCCTTCACCAGACGCCACCAAATGAAGATCGAGAACCCGGCAAAGACAACCCATTCCACCGCATAGAAGAGGTTTAGCCAGTTGACTTGTTCTGCAGGGGGCTGCGGCGGGATATTAAGTGCTTTGACGTCACCGTCAAGGGGAATGGTCACTCCGCCTGAGGCCTCGGATGTCGCGGCGACGAAACCCTGATAGCTGGAGACTTCCCACTTGTTGATGAGCTCCGCCGTTGAGACTGCAGACGCCCGGTCTGGACCGGCGTCGACGTTTGGAAGCGGCGCTTCGGATGGGATGAGGCGACCCGTCAACGTGATGGTTCCCGACGGCGGCGGGCCGGCTTGGGCGGGGTCCGCCACCCAGCCGCGGGCCACCGGAATCCAGGTCTGGGGCGAGGCGCCTGCGCCCTTGATTGTGGGAGCGTTGTTGACGGCAAAGGCTGAGACGATCCAGAAGCCTTTTTGGTTGTTGTAAAGGCGGCCTTCAACGAGGACCTGCTTGCCGGGATCGTACGATCCCGTAGCGGTGACCATCTGGTCCGAGACAGAGCCGGGGAAGAACTGGCCCGGCTGGAGGACGTCCACCAGCGGTTTCACTTCTTCGATGCTGGACGGAGCGGGGGGCTCGTGCTGGGCGGACCGGCTGAGCTGCCATTGGCTGAGCAGCACAAACACCCCGGACAACAGAAGCGCAAAGACCAGTCCTGCGATCCAGCGGGGTTTCAACGCGGTTTTCAACACCCCTTAACCGTACTTCGTCCGGCTGTAGAACAACGAAACGAGGTTTCTGGTTCTAGTGGTCGAAGAACACCAGGCTGGAGTTGATGAGTTCGGAGATGACCTCGGTATCGTGTGCCCGGCGCAGGGACTCCCGGAATGACTCCTTGGAGAGGGAACGCGCGAGCGTGGCAAGAACCTCCAGGTGGTCGGAGAAGGAACTGGCCGGGGTGGCGATAAGGAGGACCAGGGTTGCCGGACCGTCAGTGGCGCCGAAGTCCAAGGCATGGCCAAACTTGGTCACGCCTACCGCAATGGAGATCCTGTCCACGAATTCGCTTCGGGCATGCGGCAGTCCAATGCCGCCCGGAAGCCCGGTGGCAAGCTGGTGCTCACGCGAATGCACTTGCTCCAGGAAGCCCTCAAGATTGGAGATCCTGCCTGCTGCGTGGAGCCTGTGAGCCAGTTGCGCTGCGGCATCGATCTTGTCTTTGGCAACAAGTTCAAGGATGACCGTATCCGGGGTGGTCAGTTCCGCGTCGTAACGGTCAAGTGGTTCAGCCAAGTTATGTTCCCTCCATGTGGCCTCCCGGCCTCAATTCCTTGAGCTGGTCAGCGAAGGGGAACGATGTCATCCACTCCCATGCGCGCGGCATCGGCCGATTCGTCATCGGGTTGCTGCTGACTAAGTCGTTCAGCTTCCACGCGCGCCAGGTAGTGCTTGATTTCGCTCTCGCGCTGGGTCTCGCTCCAGCCAAGGATTTCTCCCATCAGCTTAGCTACAACGGGCGCGGCAGACACACCCCGGTCCCAAGCTTCGATGGAGATCCTGGTGCGGCGGGTCAGAACGTCGTCAACGTGGCGTGCGCCCTCGTGGGTTGTTGCATAGACAACTTCGGCAGCCAAGTAGTCATCCGCTCCAGGAAGGGGCTCTCCCAGTTCCGGCCGTCCAGCGATAATGTCCAGCACTTCGGGGGTCATGGATCCGAAACGGTTGAGCAGGTGCTCCACGCGTGCCACATGCACACCCGCCTGCTCGGCGGACCTGCCCCGACGGTTCCACGCTGCTTTGAATCCCTCGGCGCCCAGGAGCGGAATTGTTTCAGTGCAGCTGGAGGGAACACGTTCGTCCATGGCCCTGGTTGCCTCGTCCACGGCGTCTTTGGCCATGACGCGGTACGTTGTGTACTTCCCGCCGGCTACCACCACGAGTCCGGGCACGGGGTGCGCCACCACATGCTCCCTGGACAGTTTGGCAGTGGAGTCATTGTCACCAGCGAGCAGGGGGCGGAGCCCTGCGTAGACGCCTTCCACGTCCTCGCGGGTCAGGGGACGCTTGAGAACCTTGTTGACATGTTCCAGCACATAATCAATGTCCTTGCTGGAAGCTGCCGGGTGTGCCTTGTCCAACGTCCAATCGGTATCTGTTGTACCGATGATCCAGTGCCTGCCCCAAGGGATCACAAAGAGCACAGATTTTTCGGTGCGGAGGATCAACCCGACCGTGGATTGGAAGCGGTCGCGCGGCACCACAAGGTGGATTCCCTTGGAGGCCCGCACCTTGAGTTGCCCACGGTCCGTCACCATTGCCTGGGTTTCATCGGTCCATACGCCTGTAGCGTTGACCACCTGCTTGGCCCGGACCTCGAAGACTGTGCCATCCTCCTGGTTTTCCACCTTGGCACCGACCACGCGTTCCCCCTCGCGCAGGAAATCAACCACGCGGACGCGGTTCGCTGCGTGGGCGCCATAGTGCGCCGCAGTCCTTACAAGGTTGACCACCAGACGGGCATCATCCACCTGGGCGTCGTAGTAGCGGATGGATCCGACGAAGGCATCTTCTTTGAGGCTAGGAGCTGCGCGCAGGGTTCCGCGCCGGAAGAGGTGCTTGTGCATGGGGACGCCCCGGCTGTGGCCGGAGGTCAGACCCAAGGTGTCATAGAGCATAATGCCCGCACCGACGTAAGGGCGCTCCCAGATGCGGCGCGTCAGCGGGTAGAGGAAGGGGACGGGGCGCACCAGGTGCGGCGCGATCTGCTGGATCAGCAGCCCCCGTTCCTGAAGGGCTTCCTGGACGAGGCCAAAATCCAGCATCTCCAAGTACCGCAGGCCGCCATGGATGAGCTTGGACGATCGGGAGGAGGTTCCGGACGCCCAATCCCGTGCCTCGACGATGCCTACCGTGAGGCCACGAGTCACTGCGTCCAGCGCTGCACCGGCTCCTACTACTCCGCCGCCAACAATCAGGATGTCGAGCTCTTTGCCCGGCTGGGCAGTGGCTTTCAGGACTTCGATCGATGCGGCACGGGATTCCGGGCTCAGTGCTCCCGGGGAATTCACCTGCGGACCGCCTGCGACATTGCTCATCGGACCCCTCCTCAAACGCAACAGCTGGTAGTCCCCTACCCTACTTGTTGCTCGCCTCCTTGGGCAGGGCACGGGGTGCAGCCGCGATGGGAAGAACCGCCCCAACGAAGAAGGCCCGTGTTGGCTCCGATGGTGATCGGAGCCAACACGGGCCTTCAGCGACTAGTTTCAGTTGCCTGCGTAAGGAGAAACCACGACGTCGACGCGCTGGAACTCCTTGAGGTCCGAATAGCCGGTGGTCGCCATGGAGCGGCGCAGGGCGCCGATAAGGTTCGACGTCCCGTTGGTGTGGTGGCCGGGTCCGAAGAGGACCTCTTCCAACGGACCAACCGTTCCGACGTTGACGCGATCGCCGCGGGGAGATTCGAGGTGGTGTGCTTCAGGACCCCAGTGCCAGCCCCGGCCCGGTGCCTCTTCGGCGCGAGCGAGTGCACTGCCAAGCATGACGGCGTCGGCACCCATGGCGATGGCCTTGACGATGTCTCCGGAGCTGCCCATGCCGCCGTCGGCAATGACGTGGACGTAACGTCCACCGGACTCATCCATGTAATCGCGGCGGGCGGCAGCGACATCGGAAATGGCTGAAGCCATGGGTGAGTGGATACCGAGGGCGCGACGCGTGGTGGTGGTGGCTCCGCCGCCGAAACCGACCAGGACGCCGGCAGCGCCGGTGCGCATGAGGTGCAGGGCAGGCGTGTAGCCGGCTGCTCCGCCAACAATCACCGGAACATCCAGTTCATAGATGAACTGCTTGAGGTTCAGGGGCTCGTGATTCTTGGAGACGTGCTCAGCCGAAACCGTGGTTCCGCGGATGACAAAGATGTCGACGCCGGCAGCCACCACGGTCTTGTAGTGCTCCTGGGTGCGCTGGGGGGTCAGGGACCCAGCAACAGTCACCCCGGCGGCGCGGATCTCCGCCAAGCGGGAGCTGATGAGTTCAGGCTGGATGGGTGCCTGGTAAAGGTCCTGCATGCGACGCGTGACGGCGGGGCTGTTGGTCTCGTCGGCCAAGTCCGCGATCTCGTCAAGCACCTTCTGGGGATCCTCGTAGCGCGTCCAGAGGCCTTCGAGGTCAAGGACGCCCAAGCCGCCGAGGCGACCAAAAGCGATGGCAGTATCCGGGGACATCACGGAGTCCATAGGAGCCGCAATAACGGGGGTGTCGAACTTGTATGCGTCGATCTGCCAGGAGACAGAGACGTCCTTCGGGTCACGCGTCCGGCGGTTCGGGACGATCGCGATGTCATCCAGGGAGTAGGCACGACGCCCACGCTTGCCACGGCCAATCTCAATCTCATAAGTCACTGCTCGAGTTTATCCCACCAAAACGAAGGCCCCGTTTTCCCCTAGGTGTTCCGGCTGGTTTCATCCACCGAGAGCTGGGATTCGAACATCCGGAAGTAGCGTCCCCTCAATGCCACCAGTTCCTTGTGGGTTCCCTGCTCGGCAATGCGGCCGTCCTCCAGCATGTACACGATATCTGCCTTCTCGATGGTGGCGAGGCGATGACTGATGGCAATGATGGTGCTGCTCCGGTCTGCGAAAAGCCGGGTGAAAATGCGATGTTCCGCCAAAGCGTCGATGGCTGACGTGGGCTCGTCCATGACCATGAACGAGGCATCGCGGTAGAAGTTGCGTGCCATGGCCAGGCGCTGCCATTGGCCACCCGACAGCCCGCTTCCCTTGCGTCCCCGGGGGTCCTCCATCCAGTTGCTGACGTGGTTCTCCAGGCCGTTGGGCAACTTGTTGATGAACTCCATGGCTTCGGCGTCCGAGGCCGCCCGCCGGATCCGGTCGTCGTCCCGGGGCTGGTCCACGTCGCCGAGATAGATGTTCTCCGCCGCGGTGGCGAACTCGTATTTCAGGAACTCCTGGCTCAGCACTGCAAGGTGCCGGTGCCAACTGGTGACGTCGATCCCGGCAAGGTCCACGCCGTCAAGCAGCACTTGGCCGGAGTCGGGGCGGTACAGTCCAGCCAGGATTCGGATCAGCGTTGATTTGCCTGCACCGTTCTCCCCCACAATGGCGATGTGCTGACCTGCCCTGATGGTCATGGAGATGCCCTTGATGACCTCGATGTCGCTCCCCGTGTAGCTGAACCGGATGTCCCGCAGCTCCACGGTTGCGGGCGACGACGACAGCGGCTTTTCTTTCCCGCTTGGGATAGGGAGGGCCATGAAAAGCTCATAGTCCTTGAGGTTGGCGAGGTCCTCGTCAATGGAGCTCAGCGAAGAGACAAGGCTGTTGGCGGTAGACAGCGCGCGGCTCACAATCTGCTGCACGTACAGGAACTGTCCAACTGGCTGCGCCCTGGCGATGATCTGGCCAACAACCCAGATCAGGGACACAACCTCGGCCCCGTACTGCAGGGAATCGGCGGCAAGCTGCTTGGGAATGTACCGCTTTTGGAAGTCCAGGCGCCTGCGTTCGTCAGCATCCCGCAGCCTCGATCGCAGATCCATGAGGTATCCGACGATCCCGTACAGCCGCATCTCGGCAATGTGTTGGGGCCGGAGCAGGTTTTGTTCGATCATCCGGCGTTGCCGCCTCGAATCCACCTGCGTATTCCAGTGCGCGATCTGTTCGCGGGACAGTTTGAACTGCAGGTAGACGCTGGGCACGATGGCCACCAGGACGATGACTGCGATCCACCAGCTGACCAGGAGCAAAGCACCGATAGCCAGGACCACGGAAACGAACTGTGTAAAGATGGCGGCTATCCGGTCCAGGACGCGGGCATACGAATCGGAGAACCGCTTGGCGCGGTCGTAAAGATCCACCGTTTCTTTGTCGTCATAGCGCCAGAATTCCAGCGCGAGGAAGCGCTGGTACATCATGTCGCCCACGATGGCGCCCACTTTGAAGCTCATCAACTGCTGGATGTAGCGGTCAACGCTGCTGAAGGCGCCCCAGAACAATCCCAGCGCTGCGGTGATGATGACGTACAGAATGGCCCGGGGACCGGCGTCGGGGTCTCCCGCGTAACCGGCCGCCAGTGCTGTGGTGGTCAGTGCAGCGAAATACGTGGTGACCAGCGGCAGAGTGGCCGAAATCAGGGACCCTGCCACCTTCATGATGACTGCGCCGGGTGAAGCTTTGAAGCTCACCTTGAGGACCTGCCCGACGGCGCGCGCGTATGGCCGCAAGGCGAGCTTGCGGGGCGGCGCCCCCGGTGGGACCGAGTTCAGCCGGACCGACTCCGGGTGCCGCGATTGTGCGGGCTTTTCTGACATGTGCCCAGCCTATTCTTCGGGACCGACATTTATGTCGCGTCCTGTTAAACAGCTGTTCCCCGTGGAAACTTCCACGGGGAACAGCTGGTGGGCAGATGGGTGATCAGCGGGAACCGTAGTTCGGCGCTTCGACGGTCATCTGAATGTCATGCGGGTGCGATTCCTTCAGGCCTGCGGGCGTGATGCGGACGAACTTGCCGCGTGCCTTCAGCTCCGGGATGGTGGGGGCGCCCGTGTAGAACATGGTCTGGCGGAGGCCACCCACCAACTGGTAAGCCACGGAGGCCAGCGGGCCGCGGAAGGCAACGCGGCCTTCGATGCCTTCGGGGATGAGCTTGTCGTCGCCCGAGACGTCGGCCTGGAAGTAGCGGTCCTTGGAGTAGGAAGTGTTCTTGCCGCGCGACTGCATGGCGCCAAGGGAGCCCATGCCACGGTAGCTCTTGAACTGCTTGCCGTTGACGAAGATGAGCTCGCCCGGGGACTCTTCACAGCCGGCGAGGAGGGAGCCCAGCATCACGGTGTCGGCTCCGGCAACCAGTGCCTTGCCAATATCGCCCGAGTATTGGAGTCCGCCGTCGGCAATCAGGGGAACACCGGCGGGGATTGCTGCCTTGGCGGATTCGTAGATGGCGGTGATCTGCGGCACGCCCACGCCGGCGACGACGCGGGTGGTGCAGATGGATCCCGGACCCACGCCCACCTTGATGCCATCAGCACCGGCGTCGATCAGTGCCTGGGCACCTTCACGAGTGGCTGCCTGGCCGCCGATGATGTCCACATGCGCCGCAATGGGATCCGACTTCAGGCGCCGGATCATGTCCAGCACACCTTGGGAGTGGCCGTTGGCGGTATCAACGAACAGTGCGTCCACGCCGGCGTCGACGAGCTTCATGGCGCGTTCCCAGCCGTCACCGAAGAATCCGATGGCGGCACCTACGCGGAGGCGGCCTTCGTCGTCCTTGGTGGCCAACGGGTACTGCTCAGCCTTGGTGAAGTCCTTGGTGGTGATGAGGCCCATCAGGCGGCCTTGCTCATCAACGAGCGGGAGCTTCTCGATCTTGTTGGTGGCCAGCTTGTGGGAGGCTTCCTCACGGCTGATACCCACATGACCGGTGATGAGCGGCATCTTGGTCATGGCATCGCTGACGCTGCGCAGCGGAAATTCAGATTCGGGAATGAAGCGGGTATCGCGGTTGGTGACGATACCCAGCAGGCGTCCGTCCGTGTCCACGACGGGAAGCCCGGAAACGCGGTAGCGGGAACACAGCTCGTCCAGCTCCTGCAGCGTGGCCTGCGGGCCGATGGTCAGCGGGTTGGTGATCATGCCGGATTCGCTGCGCTTGACGCGGTCTACGTGCTCGGCCTGGTCATCGATGGACAGGTTGCGGTGAACCACGCCCAAACCACCCTGCCGGGCCATGGCGATGGCCATGCGGGATTCGGTCACGGTGTCCATTGCTGCTGAAAGCAAAGGAGTCTGGACGGAGATGCGCTTGGAAATGCGGGAGGACGTGTCAGCGTCGGACGGGATGACGTCCGTGTGGCCGGGCAGCAACAGGACGTCGTCGTAGGTCAGGCCTACAAAGCCAAAGGGATCGTGTTCGGGCTGGGTCATGAGTGTGCGCCTCTTACCTGGGTTCCGGGGGCTTAACTGGTAGGGGTTGCAACTGATGACCAGCCCGTCATTACGGGACTGGCCTGTGCAGAGAGTACCTGTGCAAAAGTTACCTGTGCAGAAGGTATTGGATAAATACTAGAACCTCCGCGCCGATCGCCATATTCCGCGACGCCTGACTGTGAGCAACAGCACTGGCGGCAGGCCGTCGTCGTACGTTTGAAACAGCCGGCGAGCGCGGAACCTAGCTTGCGGACCAACCGGTAGCGGCCAGCAGCCGCTGTTCAAACATGGGGATCATGGTTTGAACATAGGTCTTGGTGAGGTGGTTGTCATCCTTATACACGTAGACGTTACCAACCACCGCGGGACAGGTCCCTTGCTCGCAGATGAAGTCGCTCATATCCATCAGGTAGAGCCGCTCCACCTTGCCTACATAGTCGTCCAAAGGTGATGACGCCGCCAAGGACTCTTCAAGGGGCACATTGCAGTCGGGCGAATCCTTGCCCTTCTTCTGCACGCACTCGGGCATATTGAAGCTGAACCGCGGGTTGTCCCGGACACCCACCACATCGATTCCCAGGTCCGTGAACGGCTTGATGCCTTCGAGGTATCCGGGCACTTCGGTTTCAAAGGGAGCATCGACGTGCGTCTTGGATGCCACGGTGAAAACTGCGTCGGGCTTGTGCTCCATCACGTAGGCGGAACTTGCCTTGTTGAACTCGTTGCAGAAATCGGGGCGCTCCGGCGACTGGGCACCGAACCGGCAGCCACCTTTAAGCAGCGTCACCACTTCCCAGCCGTGCTTTTTGGCAATCGGGCCAAGAGCAGCCGTGTACTGCTGGGAATGGGAATCACCGAGCACCACGATCCTCTTGGTGACCACCGCCGGTTCCTCATTTTGCAGGCAGTCCTGCAGCAACGGATCGCTGGGTACGTTGTCGCCGGTGCACTTGCCGTCGACGTTTGCCCACTCGTCCTTCATGGCTGCGGGCGCGGGGATGATGAGGGCTTCTTCGCTCGGCTCACCGGCGTACTCCGGGGACAACGCGGCAGCACCCGGCGTCAGTTCGTGGGGCTGATCCGCAATCGCTGCAGCTTCAGCGGTGATGGCGCTTTGCCACACCGTGACCGGCAACGCCAACAGCGCACCGCACGTGGCAATCACGACGGCGGCCCGCCAGGACCGCACGTCCGGCCACTTCCAGCGGCGCAGGGGAACTTCCACATACCTTGTGGTGGCTACCGCCAACAGCATGGAAACCGTCATGATTCCCAGGCCTTGGAGGAGGCTGGGCGCGGTAGTGCCGGTGGCCAGGAGGAAGAACACCAAAACCGGCCAGTGCCACAGGTACAGGGCGTACGAGTTGTCACCCACCATGACCAGTGGGCGTGAGCCCAGGAGACGGTCGGCACCGAAGGGGCTACCGCTCTGACCCGCGATGATGACGGCTGCAGCCGCAAGGGTGGGCCAAAGGGCTACGAAACCCGGGAAGGAGCGGTCCACCGTGAGCATCAGCCCGCAGGCGAGCATCGCTGCAATCCCTGCCCATCCCAGGAAAACACGGAACCGGCGTCCTGGTTTCAGGTATGGGATCGCCAGGGCGAGAAGGGAACCCAAAGCGAATTCCCATAGGCGGGCACGGGTGTCAAAGTACGCATGGGCCTGGTTGTTGGCGGTCTGCTCGATGGAGAACACGAGTGATGCCAGGAAGACCGCGCCGAAGGCGATGAAGAGCAGCTGCCTGTGGGTTAAGGCCTTCCGCTGCGGAAACAGCTTAGCCAGCCGCGGCTGCAGAAGTGCGACTCCGGCGAAGATCAACGGCCACAGAATAAACACCTGGCCTTGCACGGATAGCGACCAAAAGTGTTGCAGGGGGCTGGCGTGAACGTGCTGCTGGGCGTAGTAGTCCACTGCGAAAGCGGCCAACTGCCAGTTTTGCCGGTACATGAGGGATGCCCAAGCCTCAGTGAGGATATCGGGCCACCGGCTCTGCGGTATGAGTGCCCAGGTGCCTGCCAAGGCGGCCAGCAAGACAACGACGACGGCGGGCAGCAGCCGCTTGAACACGTGCAGCCAATGCCGCAGGAGTCGAAGTGGCTTATGACTTTCGAGCTTGCGCGTGAAGGACAGCGTCAGCAGGAAAGCCGAGATCAGCAGGAAAACGTCCACGCCGCCCGAGACCTTGCCGAGCCAGATATGGTAAGCCGCGACCATGAGCACTGCCAGGGCTCGCAGGCCTTGGACTTCCGGGCGGAAGCCGGGTTTCGACGTCGTGGATTCCTTGCTTGGCGGGGCAGCCGTTCTTGCGCGTGTGTCCATCATCGTTGCCACCCTGTCGCGGCAAACCACCTTTCATCGAGCATGCCCGACATGCTCTTGACGTACGTTTTGGTCAGGTGGTTGTCGTCCAGGTAAACGAAGGTGTTACCAATGATGGGCGGGCAGTAGATGCCCAGGCACACTAGGTCGGTCATATCCAGCAGGATCAGGTCCTGGTGCTTACCCGCCACGGCTTCAAAAGGACTGGGTTCGGCCAGGACGTCCGACTTCAGCGGACGGCAATCAGGGCTGTCCACCCCTTTGGCGAGGGCGCAGTCCGTCAGGCTGTAAGTGAACCTTGGGTTATCCCGCACTGCCACCATTTGGATGCCCAGTGCCGTGACCTCGGGAACGAGGTCCTCAAAGCCGTGGGTGAGTCTTTCGTCAGGCAAGGACGACACGGCCGCTGTGCCCACCATGAAGATGGCATCCGGCGTATGGTCCCGGATGTGGCTGCGCACTTCACTGTTGAACTCGTTACAGCCAGGCTCCGACTCGGGGTCTTCAGTCATGAAGGGACACGCCCCGTACAGCAGCGAGTAGAGGCGCCAATGATGCTGCTCCGCCAATACTTCCATGGCGGCAAGCCACTGCTGGGAGTGCGAGTTGCCTACCACCAGGACTGTCTTGGTGGCGTCGGAACCCACACCGTTCTGCCGGCAGTTGTCCTGCAGCAACTGCGACTCGGGTTTCGTGTCTCCGGAGCACCCCTCGGGCAGTTGGGCCCAGTCACGCCCGATCCTTTCCGCGGTGGGCTGAGTGAGCGCATTTGGAGCCGCTTCATTCACGTAAGTGGGCAGGAGTGCCTTTGCCCCGGGATTGTCGAAGACCATTCGCGCCTCTGCAGCTTGCTGGTCCAAGTCCAGCTTGTACTGGAAAGCGAGCAGGGGTGCGGAAACGACTGCCAGGCACGTCGCGATTGCGATGACCGAGCGGCGGCGCTTCATCTCGGGCCATTTCCATTCCCGGAACGGCTTCTCCACGAACTTGGTGGTCAGGAAAGCCAAAACGAGTGACAGCGCAATGATGGCCGTGCCGGAAAGCCAACCGGCCTGACCCTTGCCGCTCCAGGCCAGGGCAATCACCAGGATGGGCCAGTGCCAGAGGTATAGGGCGTAGGAGTTGTCACCGAGCCGGACCAGGAATTTGGAACTCAGGATCCGGTCCACCCCGAAACGGCTCCCGGTCTGACCGGCTGCGATCACCGCGACCGCGGCCAGCGTAGGCCACAAGGCTACGAATCCCGGGAACGCAGTTTGTACCTGCAACAGGATTCCGCAAGTGAGCATCGCTGCCACCCCCACCCATCCCAGGACCACACGGACGGGTTTGGAGAAGTCCAGGCCCGGTAGCACCAACGCCACCAGCGTGCCCAAGGCGAACTCCCACAAACGGGCAAAGGTATCGAAGTATGCCACGGCCTGGTTGCTGGCTGTGAAGATGATGGAGTAGATGAACGAGACCAGGAAAATGATGGCGAAAACATACACCAGAGTGGCGCGGTAGCGGAGGGCAAAGCGGCGGCACACCAGCGCAACCGTCGCAAAGATGATGGGCCACAAAATGAATACCTGGCCTTGGATGGACAAGGACCAGAAGTGCTGAACGGGGCTCGCCATGCTGTGGTCGGTGGCATAGTAGTCAACCGCCAGCTCCTGCAGCAGCCGGTTCTCAAAGTAAAACAGCGAAGCCCAGGTTTGCTGGACAATTTCAACCCAACGCGTGGCTGGCAGGAAAACGAAGGTTGCTGCGAGAGTGCCCACCAGAACAACGACGACGGCGGGCAGCAGCCGCCTGAACAGGTGCAGCCAGTGGCGCACAAGGTCCATGGGGCGGCCCTGTTTGTAACGTCCCGTGAACTGGAGGGTCATGAGGAACGCTGAAATGAGGAGGAAGACATCAACGCCTCCGGAGACCCTGCCGATCCAGATGTGGTAGCTGACCACCATCAGGACTGCGAGGGACCTAAGGCCCTGGATTTCGGGGCGGAACTTAGACTTTGCAACGGGTCCGGCAGCCCGCTTACCGTGGTGGGCAGGGGCTGGAATCGTTGGCGTCGTCACGTTAGGCAGTTCCTCAAAGCTCTGGCACAAAGCATCAATATTACGCGGTTTCAGTCGCGCAACCGATGTTGAAGGGTGTCCCTGGCCGCCATCCGAAGCCCCATCAGCACAGGTCCAGCCATACATTGTGCCACCCGAACCTGTGCGTGACCTGTGCTGATACTCCCTGCTCTCGTTAACACTGCAGCCGGCCACGCCCCTCACTAACGTGACCCATTACACGTTCACTAGTCCGCTGGAACGCGTTGCTGCCACCCGACGGGCAAGGTAGCGCGCGTCCCGTCCGACACCCGGAAGGGTCGCCGAAGCCGCAGCGAACAGGAATTCCTGGCCGATGAAGAACACACCTGGAACGTCGGCCACCACTCCCCGCTTTTGCAGCAGCCTGCCTGCCCCGTCCACCACGGGCACCCGGACCCACGAGTAGTCGTCCCGGTAACCCGTGCACCAGATAACGTTGGCAGGTTTGACCGTTTGGATGTCTCCGCCAACTTCCGGATAGCCGTCCCGGACACCGGTGACCCTGGGCAGCAATTCAACACCTGCAGCGTGCAGTTCCTTGGTCCTGGTCCGGATCAGCGGCGCAGCCTTCTGCATGAACTTTGGAGCAACCTTGCGGCCGACAGGGGTGTCGAGTGTGAGCACGTGCAGGCCCGCGAAACGAATGACCGGAAGCACGAAGCGCGCTGCTGCACGTCCGTGGCGCACGGGGAGCTCGCCACCGGGGGCTCCCGCCACAGCGGTCGGATGGCTCCCGCTGACCTCCAGGGCAATCTCCGCCCCTGAGTTCCCCAGTCCCACCACCAGGACAGGGCCGGGCTGGAGCTGGGAAGGATTCTTGTAGTCCTGGGAATGGAGTTGGAGTATGTCCGGCGACAGTTCCCCGGCGAAGGCCGGGGTCTTGGGCACACGGTATCCCCCCGTGGCAATAACCACGTTCCTGGCATGCCATGATCGCTGCCCCGAGGTGACTTGGAATCCATCCCCGTCGCTCACAAGGCCGTCGACACGCACATTGTGTACGATCGGCAGGTCGAAGCGGCGCTTGTAGTCCTCAAGGTAGTCAGCCAGCTCATCTTTGGTGGGAAAACTCAACCTGTCGCCAGGGAACGGCGCCCCGGGAAGGCCGTCGTACTTGCCGGGAGTGAACAGCCGCAGGGAATCCCATCGCTGCCGCCAAGAGTCTCCCGTCCTGGCATTTTCATCCACTATCAGGAAGCTGCTGCCTTCTTGTGCCAGCCAATATCCAATCGCCAAGCCTGCCTGTCCACCTCCTACTATGAGCGTGTCTACTGCTGGGTTCTGGCTCCCGTTCATGGTTTTTTCCCTTCAATTACTGGTTCTCCGATGGGTTCTTTGTGTGTGTCTTCAGGAACCTTCCGGTAGCGCAGGCACCACAAGAGCATGAGGGCAGACGCCACAATGTAGAAGGAGTGCAGCAGCCATACGGGGCCTGCCGGAAGATCAAAGACATAGAACGAATGCACTGCGTTGGCCACGTTGGTGGTGGCGATGTTGCCGACGCTGTATGACTCAAGGTCCTTGGTGCGCACGGCCTTCAGAAGCATGGGGAGCATGCTGGCGGCGAAAAGCACGGTGGATACGGTGCCGGCAAGCAGTGGAATGTTCATACAGCCAAGCTATGAGTCCAGCCCCATCCACCGCGTCGGCAGAATGGCCCATTCCCACCCACGCTGCATGGGTATTTATGCGCACAGGCGAACGAGCCAGACCTCAACAGATGGCGTTAGCTCAACAGATGGTGATCGAACGCATACCGGGTCGCTGCCACGCGCGATGGCACAGCGAGTTTGGTGAGGATGTTGCTCACGTGCCGCGCAACGGTCTTTTCGCTGAGGTAAAGGGATCGGGCGATGGTTTTGTTCGCGTTGCCCTCCGCCACCAGACGCAGGACCTCCAGTTCGCGGACAGTAAGCGGCGAGCCAGTGCCTTGATCGCGTTCTCCACTGATGCCCACTACTTCAGAGGCCGCGGGAGCGGCGCCCAGCTCCACGAATTCCGCCCGGGCTGCTTCGAATTCCATGGTCGCGGAATCAGGGTCGCCCAGCGCCGCGCAGGCCCTGCCCGCCAGCACGCGGCAACGGGCAGCCTCATATGGTGCTTCAAGGGAGAACCACAGCCTCCATGCGGTCCGGGCCGCCATCAGCGCAGCTTCCGCGCTGCCTTCAGCCAAGAGCACGCTTGCCTCCGCGTGGGCAGCGAGGGCAGCTTCCAGAGGGCGCTTTCCCGGGTCAACCAGGGACGCAAATTCGTCGGCAGCGAACCTTGCCGCTGCCAGCTCACCGGAGGCGAGTTCCACCTCAACCAAAGCCGGAAGAAGTCTTCGCCGGTTGGCAGGATCCGACGCTGCCACTGCCCGACGCATCATGGACTGGGCCTGGGGGCCGTTCTGCTGGGCCAATCGCACCAGGGCCATACCGGGAAGGGGCTCGAAACCCGTCTCGCCTGCCCTTGCAAAGGCAGCTTCAGCTTCGGCCAGGCTTCCCCTGAGACGGAGAATTTCCCCTTGCTGGTACCAAGCGCCGTAAGTGGCTTCCGGGTCGCCCCGCCGCGCACGGTCTTGGGCAATCCGCGCCGCGGCAAGGGCGTCATCCCATGCGCCATGGAGGAGAAACAACTCCGCCCGGTGGGACTGGCACTGCCCGCTGAACATGACCATGTCCGGCCTGTCCCCGCACCATTTCTCCAACGCGGCCGTCCACTCTTGGGCCCGGCGGACATCCAACACCAACCGGCAGTTGCCGATCACCGCACAGTAGATGATCCCGGACGGGATGGGCGAAACTTCGCCCGCGATGACCGAGACCATCACTTCGTCAAGAAGTTGAAGGCCCTCATCCGGGAATCCGAGGGTGAGCCTGGCGGTTCCGACGCCGAGCTGGCCCAGCGCCATGAGGTCCTTGTCCTGGAAGTGCCGGCCGATCTCCAACGCCCGGCTGAAAATCGCAAAGCTCGCCTCCGGAGCTCCTCCGTACAGGGCACCAAGTGCCTCCGGAACCAACAGGTAGCCCTCCGCTGCGGTAGGGCTATCCAGCCCTTCCACCAGATGCTTGGCCCGGGACATCCAGCCGCTGCTGCGGGCGGGCTCACCGAGATCCATCAAGTACAGCACCAGCCATGCTGCGCAGCGCGCGGCACTATCCGTGTCGCCCAGCGTGATGAATTCGTCGTGCGCCCGGGTCAAGTAGGCCACGCCCTCGGCGTCTTTGCCCAACAGCATCGCTACAGAGGCCACCAGCTCGATGTCTTGAGGAGGCAGTCCCCCTGCGGTGTCGGCGCGGGCGAGGCATTCGAAGGCATCGCTCCAGCGGTGCTCGGAGAATGCCGAGCGTCCCAGGTCCAAAGCTGTGGCAGGCATCGTCATGGCTCACCCGTCGGCGTCGATGCGCCCCGTTGACGCACCCAAGCCGCCGTATTAGCGTCAGGTTACCGCCGCCGTCGTGCGCTCACAATAGCTGAGCGACACAGGCCACGACACCACCCCGAAGACAACAGAAGCCCCGGTCACGGTGACCGGGGCTTCTGTATAACAGGCTCTTAGTGCTGGTGGCCTGCGTGTGCGTCTTCTTCCTCAGCCGGCTTCTCGGCAACCAGGGTCTCGGTGGTGAGAACCAGGGCAGCGATGGAAGCGGCGTTGCGGAGAGCCGAACGGGTGACCTTGACGGGGTCGATCACGCCAGCGGCGATCAGGTCCTCGTACTCGCCCGACTTGGCGTTGAAGCCGTGGTTGGCTTCCAGCTCGGAAACCTTGGCAACAACCACGAAGCCATCGAAGCCGGCGTTCTGGGCGATCCAGCGCAAAGGCTGAACCAAGGCGCGGCGGACGATGCCCACAGCAGCTGCCGCGTCACCCTCCAGGGCCTTGACGGCCGGGGACTCGTCCAGCGCCTTGAGGGCGTGGATGAGAGCGGAACCGCCACCGGAAACAATGCCTTCTTCGAGGGCTGCACGCGTGGAGGAAACAGCGTCCTCGATGCGGTGCTTCTTTTCCTTCAGCTCAACCTCGGTGGCTGCGCCAACCTTGATCACGCCGATGCCGCCGGCCAACTTGGCCAAGCGTTCCTGCAGCTTTTCCTTGTCCCAGTCGGAGTCCGTCCGGGTGAGCTCAGCACGCAGCTGCGCCACGCGGTCGGCAACGTCCTGAGCCGTGCCGGCACCGTCAACGATGGTGGTGTTGTCCTTGGTCACCGTGATACGGCGAGCGGTACCAAGGACCTCGAGGCCAACGCTGTCCAGGGTCAGGCCGAGGTCCGGGGAAACAACCTGGGCGCCCGTGAGCGTCGCGATGTCCTGGAGCATGGCCTTGCGGCGGTCGCCGAAGCCCGGAGCCTTGACGGCAACAACGTTGAGCGTGCCGCGGATACGGTTGACGATCAGCGTGGAGAGGGCTTCGCCTTCGATGTCTTCAGCAATGATGAAGAGCGGCTTGTTGGCCTGCAGGGCCTTTTCCAGCAGCGGCAGGAAGTCCTGCAGCGAGGAGATCTTGCCCTGGTTGATCAGGATGAGGGCGTCTTCAAGAACTGCTTCCTGGCGCTCTGCGTCAGTGACGAAGTACGGGGAAAGGTAGCCCTTGTCGAACTGCATGCCCTCGGTGAGCACCAGTTCGGTCTGGGTGGTGGAGGATTCTTCAATGGTGATGACACCATCCTTGCCAACCTTGCCGAACGCTTCAGCCAGCAGTTCGCCAACCTCGTCGCTCTGCGCGGAGATGGCTGCAACGCTGGCAACCTGGGTGCCTTCGACTTCGCGGGCGTTCTCCAGGAGGCGGGCTGCGATGGCTTCGACGGAAACCTCGATGCCGCGCTTGATCTCGCCAGGAGCGGCGCCGGCAGCAACGTTGCGGAGGCCCTCCTTGACCAGGGCCTGTGCCAGCACGGTGGCCGTGGTGGTGCCGTCGCCGGCGACATCGTTGGTCTTGGTTGCTACTTCCTTGGCCAGCTGTGCGCCAAGGTTCTCGTAGGGGTCGTCAAGCTCAACTTCGCGGGCGATGGTCACACCGTCGTTGGTGATCGTGGGAGCGCCCCACTTCTTGTCCAGCACGACGTTGCGGCCGCGCGGGCCAAGCGTCACCTTGACAGTATTGGCGAGCTTGTCGATACCGGCCTCAAGAGACCGGCGGGCAGCATCGTTAAAAGCAAGCTGCTTTGCCATGGTTGTGTCCTTTCAAGACAGAAAACCCGCACCGCTGACGGTCGGAATGATTCCAACGCGGCGGCGGTGCGGGGCTCCAGGAAGTTACTTTACGACGATCGCAAGGACGTCGCGGGCGGACAGAACGAGGTACTCGTTGCCGCCGGTCTTGACTTCGGTTCCACCGTACTTGGAGTAGATGACGACGTCGCCAACAGCTACGTCAACCGGTACGCGGTTGCCGTTGTCATCGAAGCGGCCGGGGCCGATTGCAACAACTTCGCCTTCCTGCGGCTTCTCCTGTGCGGAGTCCGGAATTACCAGGCCGGAAGCCGTGGTCTGCTCTGCTTCGAGCGGGCGAACAACAATACGATCCTCAAGAGGCTTAATCGAGACCGACACTCGGACTCTCCTTTTCATGAGCTGATTCATGGACTAAGAACTAGGGTGCCGGAGCGTACAACCGTCGTCGCGGTGCCGGAAGACGCTTGGCGTGATTAGCACCCTCCGGGGGAGAGTGCTAACAAGACTCTATGTAAGCGTTAGCACTCGGTCAAGGCGAGTGCCAGAATTTCGTCATGAGTGAACCTCCGTCACCGGCCGGTGAGGTCGTCCAGGTCGTAGTCTTCGCCGTCATCGTCCTCGTCCAACGGAGCGTTGCCGCGGTTCAGATACAGCACTACGGCAGCGGCAATAGCTACGACGCCGGAGATCACCAGGGTGATGATTCCACCGGTTCTGGCACCGCTGTAGAGTTCGCGGATGCCCCGCGCTTCTTCGGTGGCGTCGTTAACGCTCTTGCCGGCGACGGAGTAGGTGGCGGCATTGAAGGAATCCAACGCGAAGATAATGATTAGCAGGCCGACGCAAATTACCGCGATCACTGCCCCCGCTATCAGGGCCGGACGAGCGAACTTTGTCATGGTGGAGTGATGCGGGGCTGCGTTGTCTTCCATGAAAACAACCCTATCGGGCTGATTCGCCGGTCACGTTGTCAAGCACCGCGCCGTTAGGCTTGATCCCATGCCTCACGCACCGCAGGAACAGATCGCGCCCTTGCTGACAACTGAAGGATGGGAACTTCTTGCCTCCTTGGGGCCCTACCGCGAAGCCGACTCGTTCAGCGTCAATGCCGAGCTCCGGAAAGCGGGCCACTCCCCCGAACTCGTGGCCGCGGTCCTCACGCAATCCCGCCTGCGGACACGTGCCGAGGCCAAGTTCGGCGAGTTCGCCCGGCAAATGCTTTTCACTCAAGCGGGACTGGAGCAGGCAACGCGCTTGAACGTCGCGGCCCGGCACGCCGAACGTTTCGCGAAGGCGGGCATCCCGCACGTTGCTGACCTCGGCTGCGGCCTTGGTGCCGATTCCATGGCGATGGCTTCCATGGACATTTCGGTGACCGCCGTTGAGATGGATGAAACCACTGCCGCCTGCGCCACGATCAACCTCATGCCATTCCCGCACGCCACTGTGGTGCACTCGGATGCCACGTCCGTGGAACTGGACGGGATCGACGGTGTATGGCTGGATCCTGCCCGGCGAACCACGTCCACTTCCGGAACCAAGCGGATCTGGGACCCTGAAGCGTTCTCTCCCCCGTTGTCCTTCGTTGAACGCCTGGCAGCCACCGGCCGCGCAATCGGCGTCAAAATGGGTCCCGGAATCCCCCATGATTCGGTGCCGTCAGGCTGCGAGGCCCAATGGGTCTCAGTGGGCGGCGATGTTACCGAAGTGACCTTATGGTTCAACGCAGTGGCCCGCCCCGGCGTGCGTCGCGCAGCGCTGGTTATCGGCAGCCAAGGCGCCGCTGAAATCACCAGCGGTGCGGATTTCGACGGCGGCCCGGTAGCCGCCGTCGGGCCTGTCGAGGGCTTCCTCTATGAACCCGATGGGGCGGTGATCCGGGCAGGGCTGGTGGCCGACGTCGCAGAACGCCTCGGTGGGCATCTGGTGGACGAGCACATCGCCTACATCTGCGCCCCCGAGCTGCATGACACCCCGTTCGCCCGTGCCTACAAAGTGCTTGAAGTGATGCCCTACAACGTCAAGGCGCTCAAGGCATGGGTGAAGAACAACGGCGTCACGGTGCTGGATATCAAGAAGCGCGGCACGGCAGTGACCCCGGAAGAGTTGCGGAAGCAACTGCTTCCCGCCAAACCCCTCAAGGGCAAGGATGCGAAAACAGCCACCTTGGTCCTCACCCGGATCGGCGAGGAAAGAGTGGCTGTTGTCGTGGAGCCAGTGACGGCCTGATGTGTCACAAGAGCTAACGGCGGGAGAACTCCGAAGCTTCACGCACCTGCTCGGCGCTCGGACGCACGCCCGTGTACAGGACAAACTGCTCCTCAGCTTGGATAGCGATGACCTCGGCGCCCGTGATCACCTTCTTGTCAGCTCGCCGGGCAGCGGTGATGAGCGGCGTCTCCGACGGCAATGCCACGACGTCGAACACCACCTGGGCAGCGGAAATAGTGGCGTCATCGAAGGACTGGGCGGTTTCATCCGCACCTGCCATTCCCAACGGAGTGACGTTGATGATGAGGTCCGCGGTTGATCCGTTGACGTCGTCCTGCCATCCGAAGCCGTAGAGGTCTGCGAGCGCACGGCCGGTGCCCTCATTGCGTGCCACGATGGTTACAGCGGTGAACCCGGCGTCCCGAAGGGCTGCGGCTACGGCCTTGGCCATGCCGCCGGCACCGCGGAGCAGCACCGTGTGGCTGCTGGGAACCTGGTGGTCCTTCAGGAGCCGGGCGATCGCGATGTAGTCCGTGTTGTAGGCAGTGAGGACACCGTGGTTATTGACGATGGTATTCACCGAATCAATGGCTTTGGCCGACGGATCCATGACGTCAACCAGCGGGATGACGGCTTCCTTGTACGGCATGGACACCGCGGCGCCCCGGATCGGGAGGCCGCGGATGCCCGCCACCGCAAGGGTGATGTCCGCGGGGGCGAATGCCTTGTAGACAAAGTTCAGGCCGAGCAGATCGTACAGATAGTTGTGGAACCTGGTCCCGATATTGCTGGGCCGGGCCGCAAGCGAAATGCACAGGGACATGTCTTTGTTCAGGATTGGCATTCCCCCATTAAACAACGCCGTGCTGTTAGCCCTGCCGCGCCTTCATCCGCGGGTTGTTCTTGTTGATGACGAAGGTGCGCCCCCGCCTGCGCACGATCTGGGCGCCGGGGATCTTCTTGAGGGCACGCAGCGAATTCCTGACTTTCATGGTGTTTCTCCTTTGTGTGGGTGTTCGGTTTAGAGGGCGTCGCTGAGTTCCAGGGGGTCGTCCCAGACGCCGAAATCCTGCTCCATCTCCGCCTCCGTTAGTTGGCAGCCGTCCAGCAGACCGCTGATTTCCTGGGGATCAATGTCCTCCGACCTTCCGGTGATGGCCAACACAGTTCCGCGGTCGCCATGGCTGGGGTGCCAGTCAAGGAGGGAGTCGACGTCGGCACCTGCCTTCCCCGGGCGCGCGAGGCCAGGCGCTGATTCAACAGTGTCAGCCAGCCACTTTCCGGTGCTTTCCAGCCACACACGCGGCCCGATTCCCTGGACGGCGATCCGCGTTTTAGGCGCCGACGCGATCCAGAGGCGGCCACGCAGCCAGTGCGTGCCGGCCGCCAGCTGTGGCAGCGCATCACGGAAGCGCCCAGGATGCAGTGGTCGACCCGCTTTCCGGAGCACCGTCCGGAAGGAACCTCTGGCTTCGCTGACGGGCACACGCACGACGCCGGGCCGGTTACGGGCCGCTGCTTCGGCGTCGTCGAAGCATCCCGGCCGGTAGTCGTCAGCCGCGCCAACAACTCCGGCATGGGACGCCAACTGGCCGAGTAATTCGACACCCAGCAGCCACTGGGCGGAGCCCTCGCGGGGCTCGCCGGTCAGCACGGCCCCCAGTCCGGGGTGCACCATCACGGTGTCCACCTGCCCGAACTCGCCGATCAGAAATTCTCCACTGGTGCGATCATCAGTGGGCATGGACGTGAATCCTGATTCAAACAACGTGTGACGATCCCAGATATGGTCGTCCAGGTCTACAGGGTCCAAGGCCAGGACAGCGTTGTCGATCACCGCCGGGCGGCTCAATCCACGCCGAAGCCCGGCAACAGCCATCCCTGCTGCGACGCCGGGTGGGAGGCCCAGGACAACGTGGTCGAAGCCGCATGAGCCGAGGCGTTCCGCCGTCGGGACAACATCCAACCTGACGGTGCAGCTAAGGCAACCATGCTCCAATACCGTGGTTTCGCGTTCGAACAACTGGCCGTTCCGATAGACGCGCCGCAAGACCAGTGAACCATCCAGAAGATCGTGAAGGACCACTGCGGAATTGGCGTGGGTCTGGCCGAGCCTGGCGGCGGCTGACTCCCGGCATTGGCTGTCCAGGGAACTGAGGACTGTAAGATGCATGCGTTGATTCTATTGCGAATCATTCTCATTAGCAAATGACCGTCTTTGTCTCCCGTTAGTCCCCAGCAGCCACCTGTGTTCCGGCTGCATTAGACTTGATCCGACCGCTGGCGGCCCCACAGCGGGGAACCGTGTCCGGCTGAGACAGACTATGAGGGGACTACGTGCAGATTGATTTTGCGCCATCCAGGCAATCGACACTGGGTGTGGAATGGGAGTTGGCGCTCGTCAATGCACGCACCGGGGAATTGGTATCAGTGGCCAACGATGTCCTGAAGGGCGTCGCCGCGAACCACCCCGACCTCAATGAGGATGACGAACACCCCCATATCAAGCGCGAACTGCTCCTCAACACTGTGGAACTGGTCACCGGCATTTGCGAGACCGTCAAGGATGCCAAGGAAGACCTCAGCCGATCCCTGGCCGCCGTCCGTGAAGTCACCGACCCCATGGGCGTGGAGGTGTTCTGCGCAGGCAGCCACCCGTTCAGCCCTCCCCTGCTCCAGCCCGTCACGGACAAGGAACGCTACGCCAAGCTGATCGAGCGGACCCAATGGTGGGGACGCCAGATGGTGATCTACGGCGTTCACGTCCATGTGGGCATCGACCGCCGGGACAAGGTCCTCCCCATCCTGGACGGCCTGGTCAACTACTTCCCGCACTTCCAGGCGTTGTCCGCCTCCAGCCCGTACTGGGCAGGCGAAGAAACCGGCTACGCTTCCCAACGTGCGCTCATGTTCCAGCAGCTTCCCACCGCCGGGCTGCCCTTCCAGTTCGAAACATGGGAGGCCTACGAGTCCTACGTCCAGGACATGTTCACCACAGGTGTCATTGACGCGACCTCCGAAATCCGCTGGGACATCCGCCCCGTGTCGAACCTGGGCACCATCGAGATGCGCATCTGCGACGGCTTGGCCACACTTGAAGAAGTAGGCGCCATTGCTGCGCTGACCCAATGTCTTGTGGACGAGTTCTCCTCCATCCTTGATGCCGGCGGCAGCATCCCCACCATGCCGCCGTGGCATGTACAGGAGAACAAATGGCGCGCCGCACGGTACGGCATGGAAGCCATCATCATTCTCGACGCCGAGGGCAACGAGCAGTTGGTCACAGAGCACCTCGCTGAAACCGTCGCCCGGCTGGAACCTGTAGCGGCCAAGCTCGGTTGCTCCGAAGAACTCTCGGACGTCCTGAAGATCATCGAGCGCGGGGCAAGCTACCAACGACAGCGTCGGGTGGCCGCTGAACACAACGGCGACCTGCAGGCAGTGGTCATGGACCTCGTCCAGCAGATGCGCAAGGGTCCGGACGCCTAGCTGTACTAGCCCGCGGAGCGCTAGGCGGGCACTGAGACCGTAGTCACCGGCATGGAAGAATCCGGTGCGAAGGAAAGGCCGCTGGGAGCAATGCCGGCCATGATCAGCTGCGCTCCGAGCGCGGCAACCATGGCTCCGTTATCCGTGCAAAGATCCAGCGGCGGAACATGCAGTCTAATACCTGCGGAGGTACAGCGTTGCCCAGTCAGTTCCCGCAGCCTCGAGTTCGCTGCAACGCCCCCACCCAGCAGGACGTCAGTGATGCCATGCTCTTTGCAGGCCAGGACTGCCTTTGAACTGATGACGTCCACCACGGCCTCCTGGAACGCTGCCGCGATATCTGCCACGGGAACTTCCTCGCCCCGGGCTTCGAACTGCTCAACGCACCGGGCCACGGCTGTTTTCAGGCCGCTGAAGGACCAGTCGTAACGGTGCGGTCCCTTCTCCTCCGCGGTGCCCATGTATTTGGGCTGCGTGAGTCCACGGGGGAAACGGATGGACTTGGGGTTGCCCTGGCGTGCCAGTCTGTCGATGGCAGGCCCACCCGGGTACCCGAGGCCAAGGATGCGGGCCACTTTGTCGTACGCTTCGCCGGCGGCATCGTCGATGGTTGAACCCAGTAGCTCCACGTCGTCCGTGATGCTCCGGATGCGCAGGATTTCCGTATGCCCACCCGATACCAGCAATGCTCCGAGGTTCTCCGGAAGCTTTCCGGCACCCAGGCCGGCGGCAGCAACGGCGTCGGACGCTCTTTCCGAAGGTGCCCCACTATCCAGCAACCCCACGCCAACGTGCGCCACCAAGTGATTGATGGCGTAGAGCGGCTTGCCGGTGGCAACGGCAAGGGCTTTGGCAGCGCAAACACCCACCATCAGCGCCCCTGCAAGGCCCGGACCGGACGTGACGGCAATGGCATCGATGTCATCCAAGGTGACGCCGGCCTCGTGGAGCGACTCCTGCAAGGTGGGCACAAAGGCGTCCAAGTGTGCGCGTGATGCGATCTCCGGGATAACGCCGCCAAAGCGAACATGCTCATCCATGGACGATGACACCGTGTTGGTCAGCAGGGTGGTCCCCCGCACGATTCCAACACCGGTCTCGTCGCAGGATGACTCAATGCCAAGCACCAGCGGCTGCTTTGGCTGTTCCGGATTCGGCCCGCTCACGCTGTGGCTCCTTCTTGGGGTTTGTTCAGTTCAAGGCGCATAATCAGGGCGTCCGTGCCGTCCCGGTAGTAGCGGGGACGGACGTGGATCTGCTCGAAACCGAACCGCAAGTACAGTTGCTGGGCGCGGGGATTGTCCGCCCGCACTTCCAGCAGGACGTCCTCGGCACGGCGGCGCCGCGCTTCGTCAATCAGTTCTGTCAGGACAGCAGAGCCAATGCCCTTGCCCTCGAATTCAGGCACGACGGCGATCGTCTGGACGTCCGCGATCGGCTCGATGCACATCAATCCGGCGTAAGCCACGATCTCCCCTGCAACCTCTGCCACCACGTAGCGCCGGGTCTCAGGCTGGGCCAACTCGTCGAAGAACATCTGCAAGGGCCACGCGTCCACGGGGAACAGCCGGCGCTCCAGCGTCTCCACGGCCGGGACGTCGGCCTCGGTCATGTCGCGCAGGGAAACTCCTGCGAGTTCCAGCTTGGGTGACATTTTCATAGTGTCCCTCCCATCACAGTGCACGCTTCCTGGGGCCAGGCACCTGGGCGTCCGATTCCCGCAAATACAAGGGTGTTGAGTCAAGCAAAGCCTGCCCGGCAGTGAGCTTGGCCAAGGCGAATTGGCCCAGCGAGGCTGCATCCGGCTGGGTGGTGGCGAAATCTTCATCCGCCTTGAGGACATCGGCGTAGAGGCCTGCCCCTGCGCCGAACACCGGCAAGTCCGGAAGCTCCGAAGCGAAACCAACGTGGGGGCCGTCCACGAGCTCCGGAAGCTGGCCGTCGGCCAGGCTGTATCGGGCCCAGTAGACCTCCTTGCGTCGGGCATCCGTAGCCACCAGGAACTCGGGGGTCGCCGCGGTGGACTCCGCCACTTCCAAGGCGATGGCATCCAGGCTCATGAGCCCATACAGCGGCTTGTCCCACACGAAGGCGAGAGTGCGGGCGGTGGCGATACCGGAGCGGAGCCCGGTGAACGGGCCAGGTCCCACACCGGTGACAATCGCATCGATGTCCGCGCCGGTGACCCCGGCACCAGCCAGGAGTTTTTCAATCCCGGGAGCCAGCACTTCCGCGTGGCTTCGGGTATCCTCCGTAGCGAAAGAGTCCACCACACTTTCCATGGCATCATCCGAGATCAGGGCCGCACTGGCAACCGCTGAGGTATCAATGGCCAGTATCAGCATCAGTAGCCTCCGTTTTCGCTGGTCTCCAAGAGCTTCGGTGCCTCGGCCCAGCGGGGACCAAATCCACGGAAAACGATGGTGCGGGGTTCGTCGTCTTCATCGGTATCGAAGTCCATGACGTCGCCGTCCGTTGTGGCTGCCGTGTTATCCCCGCCAACAGACCTGAGAAGGTCAACCTCCAAGCGGCTGTCCGAGAGATGCTCCACCCGGTCCCGGCCCCATTCCACCACGGTGACCGCTGTATCCATGGTGTTCTCCAGATCGATATCGTCAATCTCCGCTGCCGAGTCCAGCCGGTAAGCGTCAACGTGGACCAGGTCCGGGCCCCCGGGCCTGGGTCCGTCAGCGAGATTGGGGTGGATCCGTACCAGGACAAACGTCGGCGAAATGATGCCGGCACGGACTCCCAGGCCCTCGCCAAGTCCTTGGGTGAACGTCGTCTTGCCCGCACCCAGTTCGCCGGTCAGGACCAGAAGATCCCCGGCCTCAAGCACCCCACCCAATTCTGCCGCGAGCGCATGGGTCTGCTCCGCCGTCGTGACCGTCAGCGTGCGCTCCCACTGGGCTTCGCTCACAGCGCGGCCGTATCTGCTGCGTTGTTGACTTCGACCCGGGCGGGCAGCTCATTGACGTAACTGCGCGGAACCCTGGGGCTGATGCGCGTCACGATTTCGTAGTTGTTGGTTCCCGCGGCGGCCGCCCAATCATCGGCGGTGGGCCCGCCGTCGGCACCGTTGCCGAACATAACAGCCTCGGCGCCCTTGAGATTTGCCGCCGCTTCAGGGGACAGCGGCCCCAGGTCAATGACCATTTGGTCCATGGCAATCCTGCCAACCACCGGGTAGTTGATGCCGTCCACCCGCACAGGACCTCCCGTGGCGATCCGCGGGACACCGTCTGCATAGCCCAGCGGCACCAGGCCCAGCGTGCTTTCCTGGCTGGTCCGGTAATTGAGTCCGTAGGAAACGCCCTGGCCTTCGGGCACCTTCTTGCAGTTGGACAGGAGGGTCCGGACCGTCATGGCGGGATGCAGGCCAAGTTCCGCAGACGTAGCCCCGTCGAAGGGCGACAATCCGTAGATGCCCAGGCCCACTCGGACGAGGTCGAAGTGTGAGTCCGGGCGGGACAACGCCGCAGGCGTGTTGGCAATGTGCCGGACCTCGGTATCCACGCCTGCGTCCTCGGCCATGGCGATGGCTTCCCGGAAGACAGCCAGTTGATCATCGGTTTCAGGGCGTTGGGGTTCGTCAGCAACGGCGAGGTGGGAGAAGATGCCCACCACCCGCAAGAGGCCTTGATCCTGGTATTCCATGGCCTGGCCCAACAACTGGTCCCAGTCAGCGATGGTGCAGCCGTTCCGGCCCAGTCCTGTGTCTACCTTGAGGTGCACACGCGCCGGCCGCTCCTGCTCCCGGGCGGCAGCCACCACGGCTTCGAGTTCCCAACCGGAAATTCCGACGTCGATGCCGGCGGCCACTGCCGCTTGGAAGTTGCTTTCGCGGGTGTGCAGCCAGGCGAGTAGCGGGGCATCAACCCCGGCGGCACGCAGGGCGAGCGCCTCGGAGATGTGGGCGACACCCAGCCAGGCCGCTCCGGCGTCGAGGGCTGCCCGGGCAACCTGCACGGCACCGTGGCCATAAGCGTCTGCCTTCACCACGGCCATCACAGCGGCCGGGGAGGCGATGCCGACGAACTGACGAACGTTGTGCCGCACGGCGTCGAGGTCGATCACGGCGGAGCGTTCCAGCACCGCTGACTTTGCTATGGAGGCCTTCGACCCGATACCGATATCTGCAGCTGCTTCGTAAGTCACCCTAGAGATTCTAGTGCTGTCAGTGAACTCGGGTTAACTGCGCGGTTAGCTGTGGGGCTCTCACGGCTACTGCGCGTCCGACAAATGCGCGATGGTCGCCCGGGCCCGACGCTGTGCTTCCGCCGGGATGTCCTTGACGATCGGTTCCAGGAAGGCGAAGCGCCTCAACCACTGACTTGACTGACGCTCCTTCCGCGCATTCGCCCGTTGCCACCAGTCGGCGATGTCACCCCAACCCGGTGCTGCCAGTGAGCCGCCCACTTCCTGGACCGCCAAGGAGGCGCAAAGGTTCGCGAACCGGAGCCGGTCCCCCAACCTCCACCCTGCCAGGCATCCCACGATGAAGGCCGCCCCGAAACAGTCCCCGGCGCCCGTGGGATCGGAAGCTGATACGGGCAGGGACGGCACCCACTCCTCTTCCCCCGTTTCCGAATCCACTGCCACCGCGCCTTGGGGGCCAAGGGTCACCACTGCCACGGGAACCCGGTCAGCCAAGGAGTACAGGGCCGCCCAGGGGTCGGCCTTCCCGGTAAACGCCATCGCTTCCGGGGCATTGGGCAGGAAGGCGTAGAAGTGCCCCAGCTGGTTCAGCCGGCGCTCCGACCACTCCCCTGTCGGGTCCCAGCCCACCACCCCGAAGAGTTTGGTTCCGGCCTCCTTCGCTGCCAGCATCCACGGTTCCAGTTCCTCCCCCAGGTCAGCGACGGCGGCGAGCGCCTTGGGTGGCTTCCCGATCAGCTCGGAGGAACTAATCGGGGCGGGGTGGCCGTGGGTCACCATTGATCGGTCCTGGTTCACGCACATGGATACCGTGACCGGTGAGTGCCAGCCGGGAACCTTCTGCGAGAGCGAGAGGTCGACGTGTTCCTGGCTTTCCAGGATCTGCCAGTTGTAGTCACCGTAGCCGTCGTCCCCGAAGGTTGCCGCGAGATTGGTCCGCAAGCCGAGGCGCGCGGCGGCAATGGCCTGGTTGGCGACACCACCGGGGCAGCTGCCCATGCCCTCACTCCAGACCTCCGTGCCGGGTTCCGGGGCGTGCGGGAGCCCGGTGAAGATGATGTCCTGGAAAACAGTTCCAGTGAGGAGGAGGTCGCACTGGTGGTCCCCATCCGACCGCAGCGCAGCCAGGGGGTCGAAGCGTCGCTGGGGTTTAGCGTCCATGCACGGCAGACTACGCTGCACGTACTGGGCTGCATAGACTTGCGGGCCTGCATAGACTCGGACCATGCGGCTCATGATTGCCGGTGGCGGCGGATTCCGGGTTCCCCTTGTATTCCGGGCTTTGTGCGCGGGTCCGTTCGCCGGACTGGTGGATGAACTCGTCCTTTTTGACGTGGACGGCTCGCGGCTGGCGGCCATTGAGGCGGTACTCCGCGACATGCCCGCGGACAGAGGTTCCGCACCCGCCGTCGTGGTTTCCACAGACCTTGAGCAGGCACTCACGGGAACAGACATGGTGTTCGCCGCAATCCGCCCAGGCGGTACTGCGGGGAGGATCGCGGACGAGCAGATTCCCTTGAGGCTGGGGTTGCTTGGACAGGAGACCACCGGCGCCGGCGGCATCTCCTATGCGCTCCGCTCGATCCCCCACATGCTGCAGCTCGCTGAGGCGATGCGTCGCCATTGCCCCGACGCGTGGCTCATCAACTTCACCAATCCTGCCGGCATGGTCACCGAAGCGCTGGTTCCCGTCCTGGGACGCAAGGTGATCGGCATCTGCGACTCCGCCGGTGGTTTGGTCCAGCGTGCCGCCCGGGCTGCCGGGGCGCCCCTCAAAGAAGGAACGCTCGACGGCGTGGGCTACTACGGGCTGAACCACCTCGGCTGGCTATACCGGCTGGCTCCTCGTGGAACGGATCTGCTACCTGCCCTGCTGTCCGATCACGCTGCCCTCGAAACCATGGAGGAGGGGCGGTTGTTCGGCCAGCACACCCTGCTGCAACTTGGCTGCCTGCCCAACGAATACCTGTACTACTACTACCAAACGTCACAGGCCACTGAAGCCATTGGACAGCAACGCGAAACGCGCGGGGCGTCCATCCACGACCAGCAACAGTCGCTCTACCCCTCGCTTCTTCAGGCCCCACATCCTTATAAGGTCTGGGATGCTGCCCGGCGCTCCCGCGAGGAAGGCTACTTGGCCGAAGCGCGGACGCATGGGGAGCAGCGCGACGAGTCTGATCTGGCAGGGGGCGGCTACGAACGTGTTGCCCTGTCCGTTATGCGCGCACTGTCCGGGGGCGGGACCGCCCAGCTGATCCTCAACGTGCCCAACTCGCCGGTGTTGCACGCCGCGTCTACCGCAGAGGTGGCCGTTCCGGGGTTGCCGGCAGACGCCGTCGTCGAGGTTCCTTGCGAGGTAACGCCCGACGGCGCGTTGCCACTTCCGCAGGACCGGCCGGACGGGCAGTTCCTCACCCTGATGCAGCATGTGAAAGAGGTTGAGCGGCTGACCATCCGGGCCGTAGTCGCCGGCGAGCGCGAGGCCGCCGTCCAAGCCTTTGCCGCTCACCCGTTGGTAGGTTCGGCCCCCCTGGGCCGGCAGCTGCTGGAAGGGTACGAGGCAGCTTTTCCCGGGCTAAGCCAGTTGTGGGCCTAGAGCTTTCTGTACATGACGTGGAGGCCCAGGTAGCCGATCTCCGGGTGGTTGAAGGCTTCAGGAACCGTGGCCAAAATCTTGAACCCCATGGATTGCCACAACCACACAGCCCTAACGTTGCTCTCCACCACGGCGTTGTACTGCATGGACAGGAACCCGGCTGCCTTGGCTTCGGTCAGGGAGTAGGCACAGAGCGCCCGGGCGATGCCCTGGCCCGAGTTGTTGGCCCCCACCATGTACCCTGCGTTGGCAACATGGCTGCCGCCGCCGGCTTGGTTGGCGTGGAACTCCCCCGTTCCCAATATCTCGCCTGTGTCCTGGCGCGCCGCCACGAACGTTTGACCGGGAGCTTCCTTGATCCACTTGGTCCTGGCTGCTTCCTCCGTGGTGTCACGGTCCCAGGTGAAGGTCTCGCCGCTGCGGATCACAGGCTCCAGGATGGACCACATTCCGGGCCAGTCTTCAGGCGTTGCTTTGCGGATCTGGAAGTTTTGTTCTTGGCTCACAGCCGCCACGCTAGCAGCCTTGTCCACATAGCGGGGCTTGCTCGGCCCGGGACTCGAGCGCAGGAGTAGTGTTTTCTGCAGGGCAAAGCTGATTATTGCCGTGATCGTGAGGAGGACCGGGTGCCGTTGATCCGTCGTGTGGCGTTCCTGTCGTTGCATACCTCCCCCATGGAGCAGCCCGGCGCGGGAGATGCCGGCGGAATGAACGTCTACGTCCGCGCCCTGGCCATGGCACTGGCCGAGTCCGGTGTGGAGGTGGAGATCTTCACCCGTTCCACGAAAACCGGACAGCCCGCCGTCGAACATCCCGGGCCGGGCGTCTGCGTCCATAACGTCATGGCTGGACCGCGCCGCAAGCTGCCCAAGGAAGAACTACCGGCGCTCCTGCACCACATGGTGGAAGAAATCGACAAGATCCGCCACCGACAGCTCCATGGGCGTTACGACGCGATCCATTCCCACTACTGGGTTTCCGGGGTGGCAGGGCTTGAGTTGTCAGAACTCTGGGGTGTCCCGCTGGTCCACACCATGCACACCATGGCAAAGGTCAAGAATCTCGTCCTGGAGTCCGGCGAACGGCCTGAGCCACGGCGCCGCGAAGAAGGCGAACAACGGATCGTAGATGGTGCTTCGCGGCTGGTTGCAAACACTCCTGCCGAGGCGGACGAACTGGTTTCCCATTACGGAGCAGACCTTGACCGGATCGACGTCGCGCCACCCGGGGTGGACCTGAAGGTGTTCACCCCGTCATTCCGGAGGAAGTCCCGTTCCTTGCGGGGAGTCAGGCCCGACAGCTTCCATATACTCTTCGCCGGAAGGATCCAGCGGCTCAAGGGCCCGCAGGTTTTCGTCAAGGCGGCCGGGATCCTGCGCCAACGCAGGCCTGATATCGATCTGGAAATGACTATTCTGGGTTCCCTTAGCGGCGCCAAGGACTTCAACCTCCAGCACTTCATCGAAGACGCCGGACTGGCCGACGTCGTCACTCACCGGCCGCCTGTCGTGGCACCGGAGCTGGCCAGTTGGTTCCGGTCCGCTGACGTGGTGGTGATGCCGTCCTTCAGCGAATCCTTCGGCTTGGTGGCGTTGGAAGCACAGGCGTGCGGTACACCCGTGGTGGCAACCAACGTTGGTGGCCTCTCCCGCGCCATTTCGGACGGAAGAACCGGCCTGCTGGTGGACGGGCACCACCCCTCCGACTGGGCCGACGCCCTTGAGGATCTTTACGACGACGTGCAAACCCGGGAGGACATGGGCCGGCTCGCTGCCACCCACGCCGAGTCCTTTGGATGGCAGCGCACTGCAGCGATCACCTTGGAAAGCTATCGGGAGGCCGTCGGCGGCCTGCTGCTTCCCCGGCGCTGAGTCTCCGCTCGTATCCGCTCCCGGGCTGATAGATTGTCGCGCACAGCGAAAGAACCCCAGCAGCCGCATCCCCGCTGCGGGCAGAGCCGAAGGACAAGGATGTCTGAAAACAAGGTCCTGAGTGATCTTGAAATTGCCCACCACGCAACCATGCTTCCCATTGAAGACATCGCCGAACGCGCAGGCATCAATGTGGACGCCCTCGAGCTGTACGGACCCTACAAGGCCAAGATCAACCGGGCCAAGCTGGTACTCCCCCAGGAAAAGGCCCCCGGCAAGGTGGTGCTGGTCTCTGCCATGTCTCCCACCCCGGCAGGCGAAGGCAAATCCACCACCACAGTGGGACTCGCAGACTCCTTGGCCCGTGCAGGACACAAAGTGATGATCGCCCTGCGTGAACCCTCCCTGGGACCCATCCTGGGCATGAAGGGAGGGGCAACCGGCGGCGGGTACTCCCAAGTGTTGCCCATGGATGACATCAACCTGCACTTCACCGGGGACTTCCACGCCATCACGTCTGCGAACAACGCCCTCATGGCACTCGTGGACAACCACATATTCCAAGGCAACCAACTCGGAATCGATCCCCGGCGCATGACGTTCAAACGCGTCCTGGACATGAACGACCGCTCGCTACGGGAAGTTGTCATTGGTCTCGGCGGCCCCATACAAGGAGTACCTCGGCAGGACGGCTTCGACATCACCGTCGCCTCGGAAATCATGGCGGTCTTCTGCCTCGCAACGGACCTCGACGACCTTCGGGCCCGGCTGGGGCGCATCACCTTCGGGTACACCTACGATCGCACCCCTGTCACCGTGTCAGACCTCGGCGTGGAGGGTGCACTGACAATGCTCCTGAAAGACGCCATCAAGCCGAACCTCGTCCAAACCATCGCGGGCACCCCTGCGTTGGTGCACGGCGGACCCTTCGCGAACATTGCCCACGGCTGCAATTCCCTGATCGCTACCGGCACCGCCATGCAGCTTGCGGACATCGTGGTCACCGAAGCCGGCTTCGGCGCAGACCTCGGCGCTGAGAAGTACATGGACATCAAGGCGCGCATCGCCGACGTGGCGCCATCCGCCGTCGTGGTGGTTGCAACAATCCGCGCCCTCAAAATGCAGGGCGGGGTTCCCAAGGAGAAACTCAGCGAGCCAAACGTCGAGGCCATGGCGGCCGGCGTCGAGAATTTGAAAAGGCACGTGGTCAACGTTGCGAAGTTCGGCATTTCGCCCGTTGTATCCATCAACAAGTTTGGAACCGACACTCCCGAGGAACTTGAGTGGCTCCTCGCCTGGTGTGCAGCAGAAGGCGTGGAAGCCGCCGTAGCTGATGTTTGGGGCCGCGGAGGCGGAGGCGACGGCGGTGACGAGCTCGCAGCCAAAGTTGCGGCGGCTTTGGATGCGCCGTCCAACTTCCGTCACCTGTACCCGCTGGAACTGAGTGTCGAGGACAAGATCCAAACGATTGTGCAGGAGATTTACGGGGCCGATGGCGTGGAGTTCTCAGTTCCGGCACTCAGGCGCCTCGCCGAGATCGAGAAGAATGGCTGGTCAGGGCTCCCTGTGTGCATGGCCAAGACCCAGTATTCCTTCACTGACGACGCCTCCAGGCTTGGTGCGCCCAAGGGATTCCGGGTGCACGTCCGCGAACTGATTCCCAAGACGGGTGCCGGGTTCATTGTTGCGTTGACCGGCGCGGTGATGACCATGCCTGGCCTCCCCAAGGAACCCGCCGCGATGCGCATGGACGTCGACTCGGACGGTAACCCCACGGGCCTTTTCTAACCATCTCTCACATCCCACCCCCTCCAACCCGACCATCTCTCACTCTTCGAGGAAAGTGATAGAGCGTCCGGCCCAAGCCTGAGGGATCTGATAGAGCGTCCGGCCCAAGCCTGAGGGATCTGTTAGAGCGTCCGGGATACGACAAACGCCCCCGTATCGGAATACGGGGGCGCTCGGTGTAACGGAGTGTTTAGCGTTCGATGTCGCCGCGGATGAAGGCTTCAACCTTGTCGCGGGCGAGGTCGTCGTTGAACTGCTCCGGCGGCGACTTCATGAAGTAGCTGGAAGCTGAAAGCAGCGGGCCGCCGATGCCACGGTCCAGGCCGATCTTCGCAGCGCGGATGGCGTCGATGATCACGCCGGCAGAGTTCGGCGAGTCCCACACTTCGAGCTTGTACTCAAGGGAAACGGGCGCGTCACCGAAGTTGCGGCCCTCAAGGCGGACGAAGGCCCACTTGCGGTCGTCGAGCCATGCAACGTAGTCGGACGGTCCAATGTGGACATCGTCGGCGTGCAGCTCAGCTTCGACGTTGGAGGTAACGGCCTGGGTCTTGGAGATCTTCTTGGACTCCAGGCGGTCGCGTTCCAGCATGTTCTTGAAGTCCATGTTGCCGCCGACGTTCAGCTGGTACGTGCGGTCCAAAGTGACACCGCGATCCTCGAACAGCTTGGCCATGACGCGGTGCGTGATAGTGGCACCGATCTGGCTCTTGATGTCGTCACCAACAATCGGGACACCGGCTTCAGTGAATTTGTCCGCCCATTCCTTGGTGCCTGCGATGAAGACGGGCAGCGCATTGACGAAAGCAACACCGGCATCGATAGCGCACTGGGCGTAGAACTTGGCGGCCTGGTCCGAACCGACGGGCAGGTAGCAGACCATGACGTCGGCCTTGGCCTCGCGGAGCGCGGCAACAATGTCAACGGCTTCTTCCGAGGCCTCGACGATGGTCTCGCGGTAGTACTTGCCGAGGCCGTCCAGGGTGTGGCCGCGCTGCACGGTCACACCAGTGGCCGGAACGTCGGCGATCTTGATGGTGTTGTTTTCGCTGGCACCGATGGCGTCTGCGAGGTCAAGTCCCACCTTTTTGCTATCGACGTCGAAAGCAGCAACGAACTGGACGTCGTTGACGTGGTACTTACCGAACTCGACGTGCATCAGACCCGGGATCGTGGCCTTGGGGTCAGCGTCGCGATAGTACTGAACACCTTGGACCAGCGATGCGGCGCAGTTACCTACGCCGACAATGGCAACACGAATCGGATGTGAAGACACGGAACTCCTTTTGAGAAATAACCTCAGGTGCCAGGCGCATCCCTGACTGAGTCCAGGGCACGGCTGATTGGCACGGCGCCATTCGGCGCACACTTGCATTGTAACCAACACAGCGGAAGCCGGTTTTGTTCCCTACCGGCTTCCGCTGTTTATGTCAGTTCTTGAATGTTACTTCTGCGCCCATAGATTGATGTCCGACTCGACGGCGAACTCGTCAATCGCAGTGAGCTCGTCTGTAGTGAACTTCAGGTTGTTGATTGCGCTGAGAGTGTCCTCAAGCTGGTCCACGCTGGAGGCACCAATAAGTGCCGATGTCACCGGCGAACCCTTGGGCTGATCGCGAAGGATCCACGCAATGGCCATCTGTGCGAGGGTCTGCCCACGCCCCTCGGCAATGGCGTTCAATCCGCGCACGCGTTCCAGCTTGTCTTCAGTCAATGCGGACTCGGACAGGAAGCGTTCCTTGGCTGCTCGGGAGTCGGCCGGCACACCGTTGAGGTACCGGTTGGTGAGCATGCCCTGGGCGAGCGGTGAGAAGGCAATTGAACCGGCGCCCACTTGATCCAGCGCTTCATATAGGTTGGGCGACCCGTTTTCCGTCCACCTGTTCAGCATGGAGTAGCTGGGCTGGTGGATGAGCAGCGGGGTTCCGAGCTCCTTCAGAATCCGGGCAGCTTCGAGGGTCTGCTCCGGGGTATAGGAGGAGATGCCCGCGTAGAGTGCCTTGCCCGACCGGACCGCGTAGTCCAGCGCACCCATGGTCTCTTCCAGCGGCGTTTCGGGGTCGGGACGGTGGCTGTAGAAAATGTCCACATAGTCCAGGCCCATGCGCTCCAGCGACTGGTCGAGGCTGGAAATCAGGTACTTACGGGATCCCCATTCCCCGTACGGCCCGGGCCACATGTAGTAGCCGGCTTTGGTGGAGATGACCAGTTCATCGCGGTACGGCTTGAAGTCTTCCTTCAAGTGACGTCCGAAGTTGGTCTCAGCCGATCCGTCCGGCGGTCCGTAGTTGTTGGCGAGGTCGAAATGGTTCACGCCGAGGTCGAATGCCCGGCGCAGGATGGCGCGCTGTTCGTCGAAGCGTTTGTCGTCGCCGAAGTTGTGCCAGAGTCCCAGCGAGATGGCGGGGAGCTTGAGTCCGCTGCGTCCGACGCGGCGGTAGGGCATGGTTTCGTAGCGGTTTTCCGCGGCCGAATAAGTCATACGTACCATCCTGCCACTGCACAAACCGGGGTGACGGCGCTGTCCGCAATGTGGGCGCCGTCACCCTCGATCGGCAGGGCTTAGTGGACGCGCACGACGGCGGCGCTACCGCCGGGAAGCGTCAGCGTCCCTTCTTCCAGTGCTGCTTCGCTGTCAGTGGCCAGCAGCACGGATCCGGTCAGCGGCGTCCCCAGTGCTTCGTTCCCGAAGTTGCAAACCACCCGGACTGAGCCGCGGGAGAACTGCAGCCAGTGTTCGTCGTCGTCGAACTCAACGGAGGTCTCACCGAATCCACCGTCCGCCAGCTCCGGAGTGTTCCGGCGCAGCTGTGCTAGATCCTTGTACAGCTGCAGCAAGCGTGCGTGGTCGCCTTCTCCTGCTTCGTCCCACTTGAGCTTGGAACGCTGGAACGTTTCCGGGTCCTGCGGATCAGGGACCACGGCAGGGTCCCAACCCATACGTTCGAACTCCTTGATCCGCCCCTCCGCTGTGGCCTTCCCAAGCTCAGGTTCCGGGTGGGAGGTGAAGAACTGCCACGGCGTTGAGGCCCCAAATTCCTCGCCCATGAACAACATGGGCGTGAACGGGGACGTCATGGTCAGCACAGCCCCTATGGCCAGCTTTCCATACGACAACGAAGCTGTGAGCCGGTCGCCAGTTGCCCGGTTGCCGATTTGGTCGTGGTTCTGCAAGCAGACCACCAGCGCAGACGGCTGCGCCAAATCGTGCCTGATGGGCCGGCCGTGATGCCGTTCCCGGAAGCTGGAGTAGCTGCCATCGTGAAGGAAGCCATGTTGCAAGACCTTCGCCAGGACTGCCAGGGAGTCGAAGTCAGCGTAGTAGCCGGTAGTCTCCCCGCTGAGGTTGACGTGCACTGCGTGATGGAAGTCGTCGCTCCACTGGCCTTCCAACCCGTAGCCATTGTCCTTGCGCGGATAGATGAGCCGCGGGTTGTTCAGGTCAGACTCAGCAATCATGGTCCGGGGAATTCCCGTCTCCGCCTCAATCTCATCTCCCAACGCGCCGAACTCCTCAAGGATGTGCACGGCGCGCTCGTCACGCAAGGCATGCACGGCATCGAGACGAAGTCCGTCCACATGGTAGTCCCGGAGCCACATCGCCGCATTTTCCAGGATGTAGCGGCGAACGTCATCCGAGCCGGGTCCGTCCAGGTTGACCGAATCACCCCAGGTGTTGCCGTCTCCCGATTTAAGGTAGGGACCGTACTTGGGCAGATAGTTTCCGCTCGGCCCGAGGTGGTTGTAAACAACGTCCTGAATGACACCCAAACCGGCAGCATGAGCAGCATCCACAAAGCGCTGGTATGCCTCAGGTCCGCCATAGGGTTCGTGGACTGCATACCAAAGGACGCCGTCGTAGCCCCAGTTGTGGACACCGTTGAAGCCGTTGACCGGCAGCAGCTCGATGAAGTCGACACCAAGCTCCACCAAGTAGTCCAGCTTCCCGGCGGCGGCATCCAACGTTCCTTCGGGGGTGAAGGTGCCCAGATGCATCTCGTAGATCACGGAACCTTTGAGATTCCGGCCCTTCCATCCGCTATCCTTCCACTCATGGGTGGAGGGATCGAAGGTCGCAGATAAACCGTGGACCCCGTCCGGCTGCCTCCGCGAGCGGGGGTCGGGAAACGGCCCCTCCCCGTCAACGATGTAGCCGTACCGCACCCCGTCGGCTTGCTGCGCCGCCACATCAGCCGGCGCGCGCCACCAACCGCGGGCGCCGCCGTCGTGGTGGTGTTCCATGCCGTACTCCCGGTCTCCGACCAGCAACCGAACAGAATCGGCGTTCGGTGCCCAGACGTCGTAACGGTTTTTTCCAGCAGCGTTTTCCAGCATCAAGTTCCCCTGTACATGTTCAAGCGTGCTTGCAGTGACGATGTTGACGGTCAGCTCATCAGGACCGCCCAACAATCAGTCCGTGGGTACCAGTAGGGCCACCGGGTATTGCGCCAGCAATGTGGCCACAGGCACAGCACCGGCCCCGTACGTAGCGCCAGTGAGTTCATCCCGGCATTCCACTGTCAGTTCGATTGACGTGTCCCGCCAGCCGCCTTCCCTGGCCAGGCGCTTGGGCAAGCGCGTGGCAACGGTGAGAGCTCCCCGACGGTCAGCCCCTCGATCGAAAGCCACCACGTGTGCGGCGGCAGCGCCTTGGGCCGCGACGGGGAGGTAGCCGGCGAACAACCCGGGCCTGTCGCGACGCAACCGCAGCGCACGGGAAATCACCAGCAGTTTGGCAGCTTCCTCCGTGAATGCGGGCTTGGAACCATCATCCAGCTCCGCCAAGGCAGCGATGCGGGCTTGGAAGTCCACTGGCCGCCGGTTGTCAGGGTCAGTCAGCGAGCCGTCCCTGAATTCCGTCCCCTGGTAGACGTCGGGGACGCCGGGCATGGTCAGCTGGATCAGTTTGGCGGACAGCGAGTTGGACGTTCCATAAGGTTCGAGCTCGTCCACGAAGTTCGTCAGGGCTGCGGTTACCTCCGGGACGTCGAATACGGCGTCGACGGCGGCAGCCAACTTGCGCTCGAACTCCTGGTTGGGGTCGGTCCAGTTAGTGGAATTACCGGCCTCGCGGGCTGCCTTCAAGGCATAGGACTGTAAACGCTGGCGATCCGCGGGCCATGCGCCCACGATCGATTGCCAGATCAGTGCCGAGAGGGGTCCATCGGGGATGGGCGCGAGTTCCTGGACGGTGCCGAGGAAAAGCTCCCATTCAGGTACTGCCTCGGAGATGACCGAGATCCTGGCCCTTGCGTCCTCGCTCCGCTTGGTGTCGTGGGTACTCAGCGTTGTCATGGAGAGCGGCAAGAGCTGCTGCCTGCGGGCCATTCGCTCATGGAAGACTCCACTGGGGATCGAGAATTCCGTGGGATCCGCGCCCACTTCCGTCAGTGATCCTAGCCGCGTATAGCGGAAGAACGCAGTGTCCTCCACACCCTTGGCCATCACCATGCCGGACGTCTGCTGGAAACGCCGGGCCAGCAAACTGGTCTCATCCAGCAAGAGCGGCTGAAGCTGGCCGAGGACGGTTGCCAGGTCAGGTCGCTCCTTGGCGGCATTTTCCACGGACTCTACGAGCGTCTTCCCGCCGTAGGGCAGATATGTCCTGTAGATGGGGAAGCAACAAATTACTTCAGCCAGTGCGTCGGCTACCTTGGCGAACGGCAGCTCCAAGGTTTCGGGCACCAGGCGGGCCAGCCGCAGGATTTCCGAGCGCAAAATGCCATCGGCGATGCGGCGCTTGGTGGCATGAATCATGGCGTGGTAATCCGCCGGAGCGTCCGCATTCCGCAGACGGGCATCGAGGGAGTTCAGGTACTCCTCCGCAGCCGGGTCCACAAAAAGGCGGTCAACGTCAGCCAAAGCGTCGTATCCTGTGGTCCCTTCGCAGTCGAAGGTCTCGGGCAGCCGCTCCCCCGGTTCCAGGATCTTCTCCACCAACAGGTAAGCGCCCCCCGTCACCTCGCGCAGCCTGGCGAGGTAACCCTCGGGGTCGGCGAGCCCATCCGGGTGGTCGATCCTCAGGCCGTCCACCAGACCTTCGCGGAACCAGCGGACAATCTCTTCATGGGACTCGTCAAAGACCCAGGGAACCTCGACGCGCACTCCGGCCAAGGTGTTCACTGCGAAGAACCGCCGGTAGTTCAGGTCTGCGTCAGCCCGGCGCCAGCCAACCAACTCATAGTGCTGCCGGGCATGGACCTCACGCGGGTTGTCCCCGGACGTGTACGTCCCCTCGGCCAACGGGAAACTGTGGTCGTAGTAGCGAAGTTCGTCGTCCACGACCTTCAGCTCGTCAAGGTCGTCGTCACTTCCCAAGACGGGGATGCGGATCTTCCCCCCGCCGAACTCCCAGTCAACGTCGAAGGCCTCGGCATACTTTGAGCCGCGGCCTTCCCTCAGCAGCTGCCACCACCATGCATTCTGCTTGGGCGAAGCAACGCCCATGTGGTTCGGCACGATGTCGGCCAGGATGCCCAGGCCCTTGTCCTTCGCTGCCTTGGACAGGGCGGAGAGCCCTTCCGGGCCTCCCCTGGAGGGATCCACAGTGGAGGGATCGGTCACGTCATAACCGTGGTCCGAGCCCTTTTCTGCAGTCAGGATCGGTGACACATAGACCCAGTCGATACCTAGGGACTGCAGGTATCCCGTGAGCTCAGCTGCATCCTGAAGAGTGAAGCTCGGGCGAATTTGGAGCCGATATGTGGAGACAGGGGTCCTCATGCGTTCGGCTCCTTCGTTTCACCTTCATCGTCATCGCCCTCGGGCGCAGCGCCCTTGTAATCGAACGGCAACGACGTCACCGCAGGGGCGGTGATGGATGCCGTTTCCGGAGTGCTCGTATGAGTCAGCGCGGCAAGGGAAGCTGCAACAGAGTGATCCGGTTCAATTTCCGGGGTGCTGTGGGCACGGAGTACCACCAGTGACTTACCGCCGACCATCAGGATCTGGTCGGGCTTGATAACACCTGCTTCAGCGCCTTCTCCAGCGGTGTCGATCATGACATCCCAAGCGGGCGCATACTCGTCGGAAGGAATCCGGAAGCCTACTTCGTCCTGGTCGGCATTGAAGTACAACAGGAAGTTGACGTCAGTGATACGTCGGCCCTGTGTATCCCGGCCATGGATGCCGTCGCCATTAAGGAACACGCCCACGGAGCGTCCCAGGGCTTCGTCCCAATCGGACGGCGTCATGGTGCTCGCGTCGGCATCCAGCCATACGATGTCCGGGAGCCGCTCGCCTTCACCACGCAATACCGGACGACCATCGAAGAATCGACTGCGACGCAGGCTCGGATGTTTGGCACGGAGTGCGCTGACCGCCGCCGTGAACTCGATCAGGGGCTGGTCCACGTTGTCCCAGTTGATCCACGTGAGCTCGGAGTCCTGGCAGTAGCCGTTGTTGTTGCCGTTCTGCGTCCTGCCGAGTTCGTCGCCGTGCAGAAGCATGGGAACACCCTGGGACAGGAACAGCGAGGCAATGAAGTTGCGCTGCTGGCGTGCCCGCAGACCAAGGACGGTGGGATCATCCGTGGGCCCTTCCGCACCGCAATTCCAGGAACGGTTGTGGGATTCGCCGTCGTTGTTGCCCTCGCCGTTGGCTTCGTTGTGCTTCTCGTTGTAGGACACAAGGTCAGCCAGCGTGAAGCCATCGTGGGCGGTGACGAAGTTGATCGAGGCCACCGGGCGACGCCCGGAGTGCTCGTAAAGGTCCGCCGACCCTGTCAACCGGGATGCGAACTCGCCCAAGGTGGAAGGTTCGCCGCGCCAGAAGTCGCGGACGGTGTCGCGGTATTGGCCGTTCCACTCTGTCCACTGGGGAGGGAAGTTGCCCACTTGGTAGCCGCCGGGCCCAACGTCCCAAGGCTCGGCAATGAGCTTCACCTGGGAGACCACCGGGTCCTGTTGGATGAGTTCGAAGAAGGTGGACAGCTTGTCCACATCGTAGAACTCACGGGCCAACGTGGAGGCGAGGTCAAAGCGGAATCCGTCTACGTGCATCTCGGTCACCCAGTAGCGCAGGGAATCCATGAGCAGCTGGAGGGAGTGCGGGCTGCGGACATTGAGCGAGTTGCCCGTGCCGGTGTAGTCCATGTAGTACTTCTGGTCGTCTTCCACCAGGCGGTAGTACGCGGAGTTATCAATGCCCTTGAAGGACAGCGTGGGTCCGAGGTGGTTTCCCTCGGCCGTGTGGTTGTACACGACGTCGAGGATGACCTCGATACCAGCTGTGTGCAGCGCCCGCACCATGGCCTTGAAGTCCTGGACCTGCTGTCCGGTATCACCCTTGGAGCTGTAGCTGTTGTGGGGCGCAAAGAAACCGATGGTGTTGTAGCCCCAGTAGTTGTTCAGGCCCTTGTCCTGCAGGATGCCGTCATTGACGAACTGGTGCACCGGCATGAGTTCGATCGCCGTGATCCCCAGCTTCTGCAGGTGGGAAATAACCGCCGGGTGGGCGACGCCGGCATATGTGCCGCGCTGCTCCTCGGGCACTTCCGGATGCATCTGGGTGAGGCCCTTGACGTGCGCCTCATAGATTACGGACTTGTGATACGGAATCCGCAGGAGCTTGTCACCGTCCCAGTCGAAGAACGGGTTGATGACCACGCCCAGCATCATGTGCGGTGCAGAGTCCTCGTCGTTGCGCGAATCCGGGTCACCCATGTTGTATGAGAACAGGGCCGGGTCCCAGTCGATCTGACGGTGGACGGCCTTGGCGTAAGGATCCAGCAGCAGCTTGTTGGGATTAAAGCGTTGGCCCTCGTCAGGGTTGTAGGGGCCGTGCACCCTGTAGCCGTACTTCTGTCCCGGTTGGACCTGCGGCAGATAACAGTGCCATACGTAACCATCCACTTCGGTAACTTCTACGCGGACTTCCCCGCCGTCGTCGTCGAAGAGACACAATTCCACTTTTTCGGCCTTCTCGCTAAAAAGCGCGAAGTTGGTGCCGGTGCCGTCAAAGGTGGCACCCAGCGGATAAGCCGATCCAGGCCAGACTTCCATGCGTTCTCCTCTTGATGATGCGAACAACTGTTGCAAGCCTACTCAAGCCCCCAGACACCGACAGCAACCTTACGGTCTTGTTGGGTCGTATTCCGCGCTGAGCGAACCAATAACGCGGGGTACAGCCTCCGCGATCGCCGAGGCTGTAAGGGGTCCTCCGTCGAAATCTGCCGATGCCAGAGCACCAGCCCGGCCGTGCACGCTTGCAGCAACCGCGGCCAGGGCAGCCCAGCGGTCGGCGGGGTCCACGCACAAGGCGGCATATGCGCCGTCGTCGTGCCGGATGGATTCCGCAGCCTGCGCCAGAAGGGCGCCCAGAACGCCGGCCAGGACATCGCCGCTACCTGCGGTGGCCATCCACGCGGTGCCTTCGGATTGGCTGAACACCACGCCCGACGGCGACGACACCAGCGTGGTGGCACCCTTCAGGAGCACTGTGGCACCGGTCTGCTCGGCGGCCTGCCGCACGAAGTGGAGGGGTCGGGATTCGACGTCGTCGCGGGTCACCTTCACTTCCCCCGTGGAAGGGAGCGAGTTCAGCAAGGTAGCCAGCTCGCCGGCATGGGGTGTCAGTATCCAATGAGCGGGGCAGCGTTCCGGCAGGAGGCTCAAGGCTCCGGCGTCGACGACCACCGGCAAATCGTCAGCAAGGGCCAACGCGCCGGCTTCCTTCGCCCGCTGCAGTTGTTCCTCGCCGTCAACCCCGGACCCCAGCAACCACGCTTGGACCCGGCCGGAATGATCCGTCTCCCACAAGGCTTCCGGAGTTCGGGCAAGCACCAGTTGGGCCGCGGGTTGAGGCCCGAGATAGCGCACCATGCCCACTCCGGCGAGAGCCGCCGCGTGAACGCTCAGAGCAGCAGCTCCCGCGAAACGCGCCGAACCTGCTACTACTCCAAGGACACCCCGCGAGTATTTATGCGCACGTCGGCCTGGCTTGGGCAGCAAAGTGCCAAGGCCCGAGTCAGTGAGGCGGCGAAGCTCAGGGCTCATACTTTCCAAGGATCGCTCAATCCCAATCGCCACCAGCTCCATGCGCCCGGCGCAGCCCTCACCCGGGTCGGCCATGAGTCCGGCTTTGATGCCGCCAAACGTCACGGTGATATCCGCATCCAGGACGGGCCAATGCACTTCCCCGCTGTTGGCGTCCAGTCCGCTGGGGAGGTCGCATGCCACCACCAGCCGGGGACGCAGTTCTTGAAGTGAAGCCACCAATTCCGCCGGGGCTTCCCTCAATCCCCCGCGGGCACCGGTCCCGAGCAGCGCGTCGATAATGCAGTCACCGCCCGCGCTCAGGACCGCAAGCTCCTCTGCGTTCCCGGCCTTCAGCTGGACAACGCGCCCGCCTGCTGCGACGAAAGCAGCCAAGGCCTCCTGGTGCACCTCAGGTGCGGCGAGTACCGCCGTCGTGCGCACTCCGCGACGGGCCAACATTGCCGCAGCGAAAAGGCCGTCGCCGCCGTTGTTGCCCTTGCCGGCCAGCACCGTGACACTGGCGCCTGCAAGCTTTCGCCTGCTTTTGACCTCGCGAGCCACGGCTTGCGCCAAGCCATAAGCTGCCCGTTGCATCAGAACAGCGCCCTCACCGGAGTTCAGGAGCGGTTGTTCCGCATCCCTGATCTGTTGTCCGGTGAAGGCGCTGATCATTGTTTTTATGAAGTTCGCTTAGCCCTCGGCGAGGACAGTCGCCGTAGCAATGCCGCCGTCGTGGCTCATGGACAAGTGCCAGCGCTTGACGCCTTTGGCCTCAGCCACAGCAAGCACTGTCCCCTTGACTTGGACGGTGGGTCCGTTCTCGTCGAGGCCAATCCAGCAATCCTGCCAGTTCATGCCCGCCGGAGCGCCCAGCACCTTGGCCACGGCCTCCTTGGCAGCAAAACGTGCAGCCAGAGACCGGGTGTTGAGTTCCCGCTCGGCAGGAACGAACAAGCGGTCCCGCAGTCCCGGTGTCCGTTCCAACTGCCGGCCGAACCGCTCGATGTCTACGACGTCTACGCCAATGCCAACAATCATGGCGTTATTCTACGGTCACGCTCTTGGCCAGGTTACGCGGCTGATCGACGTCGTAGCCCTTGGCACCCGCGAGTTCAGCAGCGAAGATCTGCAGCGGAACGGTGGTGAGCAGCGGCATCAGCAGAGTGGGGGTCTCCGGTACGTAGAAGACGTGCTCTGCGTAATCCTTGACCGATTCGTCGCCCTCTTCAGCGATCACCAGGGTACGGGCACCACGTGCGCGGACTTCCTGGATGTTGCTGACTACCTTGGCGTGCAGGGAATCGCGGCCACGCGGGGACGGGACAACAACGAAGACCGGCTGGCCGTCGTCGATCAGGGCGATCGGACCGTGCTTGAGCTCGCCGGCGGCGAAGCCTTCAGCATGGATGTAGGCGATTTCCTTGAGCTTCAAGGCACCTTCCAGGGCTACCGGGTAGCCCACGTGGCGGCCCAGGAACAGGACGGACTTCTCGTCCTTCATGCTGCGGGCGAGCTCGCGCAGGGGCCCTGCGTTGTCCAGGATTTTCTGGATCTTGGCCGGGATCTTGTTGAGGTCCGCGAGGACATCCTTGATCTGGCCGGAGAAGATGTTGCCCCGCAGCTGGGCCAGGTACAGGCCCAGCAGGTACGCCGCTGTGATCTGCGCCAGGAATGCCTTGGTGGATGCAACGGCAATTTCAGGACCTGCGTGCGTGTAGAGCACGGCGTCGGATTCACGCGGGATGGTTGAACCGTTGGTGTTGCAGATGGAGATCGTCTTGGCGCCCTGCTCGCGGGCGTAGCGGACAGCCATCAGCGTGTCCATGGTCTCGCCCGATTGGCTGATGGAGACCACCAGCGTGTTGGAGTCAACGATGGGGTCACGGTAGCGGAACTCGTGTGCGAGCTCCACCTCGGTGGGAATCCGGCACCAGTTTTCGATTGCGTACTTGGCTACGAGACCGGCGTACGCTGCGGTACCGCAAGCGAGCACGATGATCTTGTCCACCTGCTTGAGGAGCTCAGGATCGATGCGGACTTCGTCAAGGGTGAGCTTGCCGTTGAGGTCCGAGCGGCCCAGGAGGGTCTGCGCTACGGCGTCCGGCTGGTCGTTGATTTCCTTCTCCATGAAGGAGCTGAATCCACCCTTTTCAGCCGAAGCCGGGTCCCAGTCAACGTGGTATTCCTTGCCCTCGGCGGGAGCGCCGAAGAAATCGGTGATCTCTACGGTGTCCGCGGTGATGGTGACAATTTGGTCCTGTCCCAGTTCCACGGCGCGGCGGGTGTAGTCGATGAAGCCGGAAACGTCGGAGCCGAGGAAGTTCTCGCCATCGCCCAGGCCCACTACCAACGGGGAGTTGCGACGGGCGGCCACGACGACGTCGGGCTGGTCCGCGTGGACTGCGAGAAGGGTGAAAGCGCCTTCGAGTCGCTGGCAAGCCAGGCGCATCGCCTCGGTGAGGTTGCCGCCGCCGCCATTGAGCCGGGTGCGGAAGATGTCACCGATAAGGGCGGCTGCAACTTCGGTGTCGGTTTCCGACTCGAAGGTGACGCCCTTACCCAGCAGTTCCTGCTTAAGCTCAGCGAAGTTCTCAATGATGCCGTTGTGAATGACTGCCAGCTTGCCGCCGTCGGAAAGATGCGGGTGTGCGTTACGGTCGGTGGGCCCGCCGTGCGTAGCCCAACGGGTATGGCCGATGCCGGTCAGGGACTCGGGAACCGGATTTGCTTCCAGTTCCGCGATCAGGTTGCTCAGCTTGCCGGATTTTTTACGGGACGAAATGGTCCCATCAGCGACTACTGCGACGCCGGCGGAGTCATAGCCGCGGTATTCCAGACGGCGCAGCCCTTCCACCACAACGTCAAGAGCGCTGTATCCAGCTGCCTTGCGAGACGAATTGCCAACATAGCCTACGATTCCACACATGGGTACAAGCCTAGCGGCTAGGGCAAACAACTGATGTGGGACATCCTCCCTCCACCCCCTTTCCGCGCGAGATCGACCACTCACAATTCACCTGCCCGTCGTCGCGCATTTCCTGATCCGCCCCGCGGAGGGCAGAATCATGAGCGTGACTTTGCAACGCACCGAAGCTAATGGCGACGGCGCTTCCCCGTTTGTAGAGCTGGACCGTCAAACGTGGTCCAGGCTTGCAGCGCAGATGGAGCAGCCCCTCAACGAAGAGGACATTTTCCGTCTCCGCGGCCTCGGCGATCCCTTGGATATGAAGGAAGTCCGGGAGGTTTACCTCCCGCTGTCACGCCTCCTGCACCTGTACGTCGAGGCGTCCCACCAGCTGCACGCAGCCACCACCACCTTCCTGGGCGAGCAAACCCAGCGGACGCCGTTCGTGATCGGCGTGGCCGGTTCAGTTGCTGTTGGTAAGTCCACCATCGCCCGCGTGCTCCGGGAAATGCTCAGGCGCTGGCCCGGAACTCCCAACGTGGAACTCATCACCACAGACGGCTTTCTCTACCCCTTGGCCGAGCTGAAGCGCCGGCATCTGCTGGAGCGCAAGGGTTTTCCGGAGTCCTACGACCGCCGTGGCCTTCTTCGCTTCGTCTCGGAAGTAAAAGGCGGCGCCGAGGAAGTCCGCGCCCCTTGGTACTCCCACGTCACTTACGACATCGTGCCGGGCAAGGAAGTCGTGGTGCGGCGACCCGACGTCCTGATCGTTGAAGGCCTCAACGTCCTGGCCCCCGCCCGTCCGCGCATGGACGGCAAACAAGGACTGGCCGTCAGCGACTTCTTCGATTTCTCCATCTACGTCGACGCCAAAACTTCCTATATTGAGGAGTGGTACGTAGACCGCTTCCGGAAGCTGCGGACCACAGCCTTCGCCCAGCCCGAGTCCTACTTCCACCGCTACGCCACGTTGTCCGACGACGACGCCGAATCCACCGCACGCGGCATTTGGAAACGCATCAACGAGCCAAACCTTGAGGAGAACGTCCTGCCGACCCGCGGACGTGCACAGCTGGTCCTTACCAAGGACGCAGACCACTCCATCCGCCGCATGCTGCTGAGGAAGGTCTAGCTTGCAGAACAATCCTCAACCACTGCCCAGCCGACGGGTTTTCGCGAGCCTCCTGACCGCTGGTGCCGGAATGGCAGCCCTGGCCGCCTGCACGCCGGACAACACCACTCCCTCCCCTGTCGCAGCCAACGCCGCCAGCGACGTCCCCTCTGCCTCTGCAGCGTCCTCCGTGGCCACGCCCAGCGCCGCTACCACCGAGCCTGCACCCGTTGAGCCTGCACCCTCCACTGACATACCTGCCAGCACCGCTCCTTCGCATTCCGTAGCCCCTCAGCACTCGCTGACGGATCCGGCGAGCCCCTGGGTTGTCGTCAACAAGCACCGGCCATTGGCTCCCCAGGATTTCGTTCCGGCAGATTTGGTGCAGCCGGGCGTACGGCTCGCCGTCAGTGGCGAAGCGGCTCTGCTTAACAGCACGACGGCGTCTGCCGCAGAAAAGATGTTCGGCGCAGCCGCCGCGGAGGGCGTCATCATGACGTTGGCTTCCGGTTACCGTTCTTATTCCACTCAGGTGACTACCTACAACGGATATGTAGCCAGTACCGGTCAGGCTGCAGCGGACCGCGCGTCCGCCCGCCCAGGGCACTCAGAGCATCAAACAGGCTGGTCCTTCGACATTGGTGACGGCGCTGGAGCCTGCAGCTTCCAACCTTGCTTTGCCGAACAACCCGCCGCTGTGTGGGCAAAAGCCAATGCCCACAAGTTCGGCTTTGTGGTCCGCTATCCGTGGATGTTCCACGACACCACCGGGTACTTTTACGAGTCCTGGCACCTGCGCTACATCGGCGTGGAAGCAGCCACCGACATGGTCACGCGCGGCATTGCGACCGTGGAAGAGTACTTTGGGCTCGAAGCAGCGCCGGACTACATCTAGTCCTTAAACACTGCGGCCCGCTCCCCTGCTTCAACTCAAGCAAGGGAGCGGGCCAAAAGTGTGCTTTCCTAGACTGCCATTTCGCTGGGGGCGCCCAAACGGTCCTTGACCACGGCAGCAAGACCCTTGCAGATGCGCTCTGCTGTTTCCATGTCAGCGGCTTCCACCATGACCCGGACCAACGCCTCGGTGCCTGAGGGGCGGAGCAGCACACGGCCGGTTTCACCCAGTTCAAGCTCAGCTGCTGCAACGGCCTGGGCAACGCCCTCGTCCGTGGCGGCACGGGCCTTATCCACGTCCTTGACGTTGATCATGAGCTGCGGAAGCTTGGTCATGGCGCTGGACAGTTCCTTGAGGCTACGGCCCGTCAGGGCAACCTGCGCGGCAAGCTGGAGACCAGTCAGAACACCATCACCCGTGGTGGCGAAGTCCGAGAAGATCACATGGCCGGACTGTTCGCCACCAAGGTTGTACCCGCCGTCGCGCATTTCCTCCAGAACGTAACGGTCACCAACACCGGTCTCGCGGATGGTGATGCCGGCATCGCGAAGGGCGATCTTGAGCCCAAGGTTGCTCATGACCGTGGCAACAAGGATGTTGTCCTTGAGCTTTCCGGCTTCCTTGAGTGCCAGCGCCAGGATCGCCATGATCTGGTCGCCGTCCACTTCATTGCCTTCATGGTCAACGGCCAGGCAGCGGTCGGCGTCGCCGTCGTGCGCTACGCCAAGGTCCGCGCCGTGCTTGACCACCGCTTCCTTCAGGGGGCCCAGGTGCGTGGAACCTACGCCGTCGTTGATGTTCAGGCCGTCCGGCTCTGCTCCGATCACCACGACGTCAGCCCCGGCGTCCTTGAACACCTGGGGCGAACAGCCACTTGCTGCGCCGTGGGCGCAGTCCAGGACCACCTTCAGGCCTTCCAAACGCTTGGGGAGCGTGCCCAGCAGGTGCACGATGTACCTGTCCTCGGCGTCTGAGAACCGCTGGATGCGTCCGACGTCGGCGCCTACCGGCCGCTGGGGCTCTTTACCCAGCTGCGCCTCGATGGCGTCCTCAACATCGTCCGGAAGCTTTTGACCGCCCCGGGCGAAGAACTTAATACCGTTGTCCGGAGCCGGGTTGTGGGAGGCCGAGAGCATGACGCCGAAGTCGGCGTCGAGATCTGCCACCAAGTAAGCCGCTGCGGGAGTGGGGAGCACACCGGCGTCGTACACGTCGATGCCAGAGCTTGAAAGCCCGGCTTCAACGGCAGCGGCAAGGAATTCGCCGCTGGCCCGGGGGTCCCTGGCGACGACGGCGCGCGGCCGTCTCCCATCGCTTGTGCGGTCATGGCCGAGCACGACGGCGGCTGCCTGCGCGAGCTGCATAGCCAGTTCGGCGGTGAGCAATCCGTTCGCGAGACCGCGGACGCCATCTGTTCCAAATAATCTAGACATCGGGTCAAGTTTAGACGACGCCGGGACAGCACTTGTTCAAGGGGCCGCCGGAGGGTCACAAGTGGCGCCCCTCTTGACTCCCCTGTCCGGGTTCTGAAACGACGAAAGCCCGCCCCGCCGAAACGGCGGAACGGGCTTTCGATACCCCGAACGGGGTGAAGCGGATTAACGCTTGGAGTACTGCTGAGCCTTACGTGCCTTCTTGAGACCAGCCTTCTTGCGCTCGATGACGCGGGCGTCACGGCTCAAGTAACCGGCCTTCTTGAGGGTGGCGCGGTTGTTGTCGACGTCGATCTCGTTCAGCGAGCGAGCAACACCGAGACGCAGCGCACCGGCCTGGCCGGAGATGCCACCGCCGTGGATACGGGCGATGACGTCGTAGGCACCTTCGAGATCAAGGATCTTGAAGGGCTCGTTGACGTCCTGCTGGTGCAGCTTGTTCGGGAAGTAGTTGTCCAGCGTGCGGCCGTTAATGGTCCACTTGCCGGAACCCGGAACAACGCGAACGCGTGCAACGGCTTCCTTGCGGCGGCCAACAGCTGCACCGGCAACGGTCAGTGCCGGGCGCTCCTTCTTGGGCGCATCTTCACCAGATGTGCTTTCAGAGGTGTAGCTGGTGAGGGTTTCCTCAGCCTCGACGGCTTCGGCGGTCAGTTCTTCGTTCTGAGCCACGGTTCTCCTTGTAATGAAAAGTTGGTTGGTGGCCAGGACTACTGGGCGACCTGGGTGATTTCGAAAGTCTTCGGCTGCTGTGCAGCGTGGGGGTGCTCAGCGCCACGGTAGACCTTGAGCTTGCCCAACTGCTGTGCAGCGAGGGAGTTCTTGGGGAGCATGCCCTTGATGGCCTTCTCAACAGCGCGAACCGGGTTGGATTCCAACAGCTCGGCGTAGTTGACGGAGGTCAGGCCGCCCGGGTAACCGGAGTGGCGGTATGCGCGCTTCTGCTCCAGCTTGGCGCCGGTGAGGGCAACCTTTTCAGCGTTGATGATGATGACGAAGTCGCCCATGTCCATGTGGGACGCAAAGGTCGGCTTGTGCTTTCCGCGCAGCAGTGTTGCGGTCTGGCTGGCAAGACGACCAAGGACAACGTCGGTGGCGTCAATGACGTGCCACTGGCGGTTGATATCGCCGGGCTTCGGGGTGTACGTACGCACGGTTTTGCCTCGTTCTTGTTCTGGCGTTCATGTTTTAGGCGGCACGCATAAGGCGTGCACCTATCTATGTATGCGCTACCGGAGCAGAGGTGAGGGCTCTATGTACCAGTTATCCCAAGATCTCGAAATGCCTCAGGAGTTAGCGATCCTGCAACTGGATCCCCCGGAAGGCATGTGTCATCGAGATAGGACACGCACAACGACTCTAAACAATACCGTCACTAGGGCGTCCGGGTCAAAATGGGGTAACCGCCCCTAGGGGTAGCGCACCTTTACTAAGGGAGAAACATGACCGATGGCCCCGGCGTCCCCCTCCTCATTGCGCTCCTCGGGTTGCTGCTCAGCCCTACTGCCGAGCTAGTGATCGCCCGCACGCTGCCGCGACTCGGCGGCGTGCCTGCCCTCAAGGTCCGGATCACGACGGCGGCGGTCACCGCGCTGCTTTTTGGCTTACTCGCGTGGCGTTTTGGGTTTTCTCCGGAGTTGCCGGCATTTCTTCTATTGGCATTGCTTGGCGTTCAACTTTCGCGGATTGATTTCACCGTCCACTTGCTGCCGAACGCACTGGTTTTGCTCTTGTTTGGGGGCGGATTGGTCCTGCTCCTTGCCTCCGCTGCCCTCACGCCAGGATGGTCGGACTTGATTCGAGCTCTCGCCGGAGGAGCGATCCTGTTCGCCGGCTACTTAATTCTGGGACTTATTTCGCCGGGAAGCCTCGGAATGGGCGATGTGAAGCTCGCAGCACCCCTAGGGCTGTACTTGGGGTACTTGGGTTGGGGCCAAGTACTCTTCGGGGGGCTTCTGGGATTCGTGGTGGGCGGGGTGCTCACGGTCCTGATGTTGCGCCTGCGATCAGCCGAAAAACCCGTGGAGACGGCTCACGGCCCTGCAATGGTAGTCGCTGCCCTGGGCGTTGCCCTGCTCATGAACTAACCAAAGGCAAGTACGCCCTTACTCAGGCCCCACTGTGCACCGCAATTAATAAGGCTGCTTCGCAAATCAAGTAGTTTCCGCCTGTTATGGCGTCGAAACTGAGTACTCACTGCCTCCGCAGTGCGCCACCAAGTAATGAGTGGCCCATGAAATCGAGTACGACTACGCATTGTGGCTTCTGCCTGCCCTGGTGAATTCTTATCTCATCGAATTCCGAACCGCTAAAGGCTACATGGGGGCAGTTCGAAACTCGGACGAATTTCAATTCGGAGTTCGTCATTCATCATTTGCCAATTTTATTCTGGGAAGGATTTTCCAATGTCATCTCTCATGGTTTCCGTCATTTCGTTCATCGCCGGCGTCAAGGACCGCTTCACCTCCGAGGAGAAGGGTGCGACGGCTGTTGAATATGGCCTGCTCGTTGCACTGATCGCGGCTGTCATCGTGGGCACCGTGCTCACACTGGGCACTGAGGTGCTCAAGGGCTTCACCACGGTCGTCACCACACTTCCGTAGCTCGGAACTGGCCGGCTTCATATCGAAACCCGGGCCGGCTGCTCCGATACACTCATCGGCTGCAGCCGGCCCGGAATCGTTTTCTGGGAGTTGCTATGAGATCCAAAGGTAGGAAGAGTAAAACGCTCTTTAACAGAAAGCCCTCTACCGCCAAAAGCCAGTCTGGTGCGGTAGCAGTTGAATTCGCACTTGTACTGCCGATATTCCTCGTCTTGGTACTGGGGATTTTTGAGTTCGGCCGGGCATTCAACATCCAGATTTCCTTGTCTGAGGCCGCTCGCGAAGCAGCCCGCTACGCAGCTATTCATCAATCAGATTCCACCTACAGCGTCGGCGACGCGCAGGCGGCTGGTGTGGCCGCCGCGCCCACCGTGGACTTGGCTCCGGGCGACATCACCGTCACGTCGTCGGGCACAAGCCCGTGCAACGTGGAGGTCAATATCTCCTACAGCACGCCGTGGATGACTGGATTTCCAGGACTGGTGCCTGGGATGCCGGCCGAACTGGATATCTCCGGGACAGGAGTCATGCGATGCGGCGGCTGAAACACGATGATCGCGAGCGCGGCGCTGTTGCTCCCATGACCGCCATGCTGATGGTGGCCCTACTAGGCATGACTGCTTTCGCCGTAGATGTTGCCATGATGTACTCCGAGCACGCTCAGTTGCAGAACGGTGCCGACTCATCAGCAATAGGCATCGCCCAGGCTTGTGCACAGAACGCAGCTTCAGCCGACTGTGCTGCACCCACATCAGCAGCAACCTCCTTGGCGGGCCTGAATGCACTCGACGGTGTCAGCAATGCGCCACAAGCCTCGGTAAATCTGGGCACCGGGACCGTTGATGTCACGACCCAATCCCGCAACACCTCCGGCGATAATCACTTCACTCTGGTGTTCGCGCGAGCCTTGGGCGTCGAGACAGCCAACATCCAGGCCTCGGCCCAAGCTAAATTCGGCGGATTCTCAGCTACCGATGCCATCCCGCTGACGTTCTCCCAATGCGAGGCGGACCCGAGCTTCACCAAGGGCCTGCAGTTCTTCCCGGTTCACGGCACCACGCTTTCCGACGACCCGGACTACGCATGCCAGCACCAGTCTTCATCGGGATTCGAGCTTCCCGGTGGATTCGGCTGGCTCAAACACCCAGGCTCCACCTGCACGGTGCACATAGACATTGACGATCCCTGGTTGGAGGCCAACGAGGGCAATGATTTCGATTCGACGTGCGCTGCCGCCTTCGCATCCTGGGAGACCAAGCTCAAAGCCGGCAAGCCTGTGGAACTTCTCATTCCGATTTTCGAAACAGCCTGCCCAGTCAAGAAGGGTACGGGAACCAACCCCTGCGCTTCCTCACCCTACAAGAAGTCCTTCAAGATCGAGGCCTTCGCGCAGATCTCTCTCCGGGGGTGGCATCTCACGGGCGGCGGATCCAGCTACATGACCTCCGATGCCTCTGCGCTTCAGAAGTCCCTGGGTCTCAAGAACAGCGACACAGGTTTGTACGGCACCTTCATCAAGAAAGTAAGTCTGACGGAGGCCGCAACTCTGGGCGGCCCAACCACGTACGGCGCCTTGGGCGTCCAACTCACCGAGTAGTAACCAATCTGGGAGAAAACTCCATTGCACTAAGGAGAATCAAAGTGAAAACTCGCCTACTGGGAGGCATAGTCGCAGTCGTGCTGGCAATAGTCGGCACGCTGCTACTGGTCACATACGTTCAAGCAGCAGACGCGCGGGCACAAAAGGACCTCCAGCCCGTTGATGTCCTTGTTATCCAAAGTCAGGTTCCCGAGGGAGCCGATCTTCAGCAGATCAAGTCTGCTGTAAAGCTTGCTTCGCTACCCGCGGCTTCGGTACCCAATGGTGCCCTCAAGAGCCTCTCCGGAATGGAGGGCAAAGTCGCGGGGGCAGAACTCATGCCTGGTGAAGCCCTGCTGGGAAACCGCCTGGTGGATCCCAACAGCCTGGCGGCCCCCGGGTCAGTCCCTGTCCCCGACGGACTTCAAGAAGTTTCAGTACAACTTGATGCGCAGCGCGTTGTAGGCGGGCGACTGGCCGCCGGCGACACCGTAGGCGTCGTGGTGCTGGTGGGCGAGAACGGGCAATCCGACACTGACGCTTCAGCCCAGCTCGTCTTCCATAAAGTGCTCGTTACCAGCGTTCAGCGGGCCACAGCCAGGAACTCGAACACCGCGCAAGCAAGCTCGGAGCAGGCCAACACACAGCTGCCGGAGGGTTCATTCATCGTGACACTCGCCCGCAGCGATGTGGACGCCACCAAGATCGTTTACGGAGCAAAGTACGGGGATATCTGGCTGACGAAAGAACCCGCCGAGGCCCAGGAAAGCGCACGCGTCACCATCAAGAAGGCAGAGGTACTCCAATGAGCCGCTTTCTAGTCATCACGGCTGATGTAGATTTCGAAAAGCGCGTCCGCCAAGCCGCGGCCGGCATGCATGGCGATGTGCAGTCCATCATTGCCGACTACTTGCCGCAGGGCCCGGACGACGTCCTCCGGGTGCTGTCCGGACAACTGCTGGAAGTCCTTGTCCTGGGGCCCGGGCTACAGGCTGACGACGCAATCCGCTTGGCAAGCCTGTTCGATCTTCAGTATCCGGAGATCAGCGTAGTGCTCGCTTCGACGGATGCAGCGGAAGTCGCACTCCCGGCAATGCGCGCAGGCATCCGTGACTTGTTGGAGCCTTCCGCGGATCCGGGCACCATTCGGGCGCTGTTGGAGCGTGCCAGCCTCGCGGCTGCCGGGCGTCGCAGGGGCTTGGGTGCACAAGTAGACGCAGGGCCACAGGGAGGGCGGATTATCGCCGTCATGTCGCCCAAGGGCGGCGTGGGCAAGACGACTATCTCAACCAACCTCGCTATTGGGCTGGGGCGAATCTCTCCCATGAGGGTTGTCATCGCCGATTTGGATCTCCAGTTCGGCGACGTCGCATCCGGGCTCCTCATAGACCCGGATAGGACAATCGCGGATGCGGTTACCGGTGCGGCAGTCCAGGACAGCATGGTGCTGAAGTCATATCTCTCAGTTCATCCCGCCGGTATTTATGCCCTCTGTGCGCCCCGTAACCCCTCCCAAATCGAGCAGATTTCCGCGGAACAGGTGGGGCATCTCCTTGAACAACTGGCCAGGGAATTCGACTACGTGATTGTGGATACCGCACCGGGTCTTGGTGAGCACGTCCTGGCGACCCTAGAACGTGCCTCCGACGTCGTGTGGGTATGTGGAATGGATATCCCGAGCATCAGAGGACTTCGGAACGGTCTCGAAATACTTGACGAGATCGGGCTGGTCCCCGAACAGCGCCACGTTGTCCTGAACTTCGCGGACAAGCGCAGCGGGCTGACCTTGATTGATGTGGAAGCAACCATAGGGTGCCCGGTGGATGTCACTTTGCCGCGGTCCCGTGCACTCCCCTACTCAACCAATAGGGGCATCCCCGTACTTCAAGACGGGACGAAGGATGTCACGCTCCGCGGTCTCCGTCAGCTCGTTGATCGCTTCAAGCCGGGCTGGGAAGAACGGCCGCACAAGCAGCTGCACCGAAGGGCGGTAGTCAAGTGAACCTCGCAAAGCGCCTTCAGACCGCTCGGGGGCTGGAAGTTGAGACCCCGGGCACGTCAACATTGGGAGATCCATGGGCCGGGCCAGCAACCCACACCCCTGACTACATCGCCGATTCAACGGGAGCAGGAGGAACTACCGAGGACTCAAGCCAAGCGTTGTCAGCAGTCAAAGAACGCACCAGTTCGGCGTTGTTTGATCGTATGGGTTCCCGAATTTCAGACACCACACTGGATGAGGCGGAACTCCACCGCTACGTCAAAGAGGAACTCCGTGCCGTTATTGACGAAGACGACATTCCGCTGACATCCCAGGAGAGACAACGACTGGTCCAGGAGATCGCTGACGACGTTCTTGGTCTTGGGCCGCTTCAACGGTTCCTTGACGACAAGGACGTCACAGAGATCATGGTGAACGGTGCCGACAAGGTCTACGTGGAGATTGCCGGAAGACTTCACTTAACCAATGTTCATTTCAGCTCCGAAGAGCATCTTCGCCGAATCATTGAGCGGATTGTCTCCAAGGTTGGCCGCCGCATTGACGAGTCCTCTCCACTGGTGGACGCAAGGCTTTCGGACGGATCCCGAGTCAATGCGATTATTCCTCCGCTCGCTGTCAATGGATCGTCGCTCACGATTCGAAAGTTTGGCCGCGTGCCGCTAACGGCCCAGAATCTCATCCAATTGGGAACCATGAGCCCCGAGATCACCGAACTGCTTCACGCGTGCGTACAGGCCCGGCTGAACATCATCGTCTCGGGCGGTACAGGAACAGGTAAGACAACGCTCTTGAACGTCCTGTCATCGTTTCTTCCTTCAGATGAACGCATCGTCACCATCGAAGACGCCGTGGAACTGCAGCTCCAGCAATCGCACGTTGTCCGGTTGGAAAGCCGACCAAGCAACATCGAAGGAAAGGGTGAGATCGCCATCCGGGATCTCGTGCGAAATTCCCTGCGCATGCGCCCCGACCGGATCGTAGTGGGCGAAGTTCGTGGCGGTGAGGCACTGGACATGCTTCAGGCAATGAACACCGGCCACGATGGTTCCATTTCCACTGTCCACGCGAATTCTCCGCGCGACGCCATCGCACGCCTTGAAACGTTGGTACTGATGGCCGGCATGGACTTACCTCTCCGCGCAATTCGAGAGCAGATTTCGTCCGCTGTGAACCTGGTTGTCCAAATTTCGCGGTTGCGCGACGGCACCCGCCGCATCACGCATGTGACGGAAGTCCAAGGCATGGAAGGTGATGTTGTCACCCTGCAGGATGCCTTCACCTTCGATTACTCAGCAGGGATGGACGCAAACGGGCGATTCCTAGGGAAACCGGTTCCGACCGGTGTGCGGCCACGGTTCGTAGACCACTTTGCGGACTTGGGCATCCATATTTCACCAGCGGTCTTTGGAACGATGGCAGCTGGCGGTGGAAAGCGATGATGACCGCAACCAGTCCCCTGCTGCTCATCGGCGGGGTAATCCTCGGAATCGCGGCCCTGGCAATCGGTCTCTTTCTCATCCCTCGGTCGAGAAACTCGGCAATCGCATTGTCCCGGCGGCGTCCAAACGCCGGCACCCAGGACTCAGTGCTGACCCGGATGACAAATTCTGCTGTCGCATTGGTAGATGGGTCAGTTTCGGCCAGCAGGGCTTCCGGAACCAGGCTTCTCCTTGAGCAGGCCGGCTCCAGGATGCGGCCGGCGGACTACGTACTCTTGGTCATCTGCGCCACCTTCACTGGCGCCGTCGTAGGCTTCATCCTCGGCGGTCTCTTGGTGGCAATACTCTTCGGAATCGTAGTGCCCATCGGCGCACGCATGGTTCTGAGCGTCATGACGTCCCGACGCCGGGCGCAGTTCGAAGCTCAACTGGGCGACACGCTGCAAATGCTGTCCGGCAGCATGCGGGCCGGTCATAGCTTGCTGCGGGCAGTCGATGCTGTGGCTCTGGAGGCACAGTCACCTACCAAGGAAGAATTCGCCAGGATCGTAGGAGAAGTCCGTCTGGGACGTGACCTCCGCGATGCACTCCTGGACGCAGCAAACCGTCTACACAGCGAGGATTTCCTCTGGGCCACCCAGGCCATCGAAATTCACCGTGAAGTGGGCGGCGACTTGGCTGAAGTACTGGACCACGTGGCTGAAACGATCCGCGAGCGGTCACAAATCAAAGGCCAAGTGCGGGCCCTCAGCGCTGAAGGTCGACTGTCAGCGTATGTGCTCATAGCACTGCCGACCGGCATGTTTCTGTACCTCAGCCTCGCCAACGGGACGTACATCCAGCCTCTCTTCACGCACCCCGTGGGTTGGATCATGCTCGTGGTAGCCGTCGTCCTTCTTGCGTTGGGCTCCTTCTGGCTCAGCCGCGTCGTCAAGATCAAGTTCTAGGGAGTGACCATGAACGTTATTGCATGGGCGTCCGTCGCCTTGATCGTGGTTCCCATCGCCTTTATGGCATGGGCGTTCATTTCAGTAGACCGTACTGGCCTCGCAACCGTCCGTACCAACTTGAGTCGAAGCGCAGGAATGGCCACTGACTTGGGGGCACAGCCGTCAGCATTCAACCTGCATCGTCTGGGTGCAAAGCTCACCCCAAAGGGCTACACCATCTGGCTGGACAAGTTGCTGGCCAAATTGGGCCGACCAGCGGGAATGCCCCTGGGACGCCTCCTGATCCTCAAACCAGCGTTGGCCTTGGCAGCAGGTCTCGTGGGTCTGTTGTTCTTCCTGAGAGCCCCTTCGGGCCAGGGTTTCCTGCTGTACCTGGCCGCAGTGTTGCTGGTGTACTTCATCCCGGACCTGATCATCCACGGCCGCGCTGCCGAACGGCAAAAGGCAATCCAAACTGAGCTACCCAACACTCTGGACCAGATGCTCATCTCCGTTGAAGCCGGCCTAGGTTTTGAAGGGGCCATGGCCCGGGCCGGGCAGAATGGTTCGGGACCGCTGGCCATGGAAATGCTCCGAACACTGCAGGACATGCAGGCGGGACGCAGCCGCAAGGAAGCATACGTGGCTTTGGCCGAACGTGTGGATGTCCACGACCTCAGGGCATTCGTCGGGGCCATAGTGCAGGCCGATACCTATGGGATCGCCATAGCCAACGTCCTGCGGACCCAAGCCAAGCAAATGCGTATCAAACGCCGCCAAAGGGCGGAGGAGCAGGCAATGAAGCTGCCTGTGAAGGTCCTGTTCCCTTTGATGTTCTGCATCCTGCCAGTGCTCTTCATCGTCATCATGGGTCCGGCCGTCCTCAATGTGATGACTAATCTGGCCGGCACTTTTTAGGGTTCTGGTGTTACTGCCCTAAAAACCGGCCGTTCGCGGATCCCAGACCACGGGCGGCCACAACGGCCCCCTTCCGGTACCCAGAGCCGGGAGGGGGTCCTCCCACGTCCGCGCGACTACTCCCGGCGCGCCCGCGTCAGCTCCGCGCGAGCCAGCAACTCGCTATCGGACGGGTAGGCAACTTCCTCCAGCACCAAGGGATGCGGCGCAGCGAGAACGGACTTGGCATCGCGCTTCCGTTCCAGGAGCCGCGAGTGCAGCCACGCCGGAGTTTCCAGGCCCTCTCCAACTCGCAAGGCCGAACCTACCAGAGACCGCACCATGTTGTGGCAGAACGCATCGGCCTGCACGGTGGCAACAATAACGTCGTCGCTTCCACGAGCGAACGAGAACTGCTGCAGCTCGCGGATGGTCGTCGCTCCCTCTCGGGGTTTGCAATAGGAACGGAAATCCTGGAGGCCCAGCAACGAACAGGCCCCTTCGTTCATGAGCGCAACGTCCAACGGCGCCTTATGCCACAAAGTAATCCCGCGCAGAACCGGGTCCCAGCGTTCAGGACCGTCGGCTATGCGGTAGCTGTATCTCCGCCACAACGCTGAGAAGCGGGCGTCGAAACCCTCGGGCGCCAGACCGGCGTCGTGCACTTCAATAGCACCCGTCAGGTCACCGAGAATTCGGCTCAAGGCGCCACGGAGGCGGCGCAAGAGCGCAGCGCCGGGATCAAGTTCGTGCCCCCGCGGCAGCGACAGCCACTCGGCTTCGCTCAGGTCCAGGTGAACCACTTGGCCCCGGGCGTGGACTCCGGCGTCGGTCCTGCCGGCAACCGTCACGCGAATCGGGCGCTGCAGGAGAAGCGCCAAAGCTTCCTCAAGGGATCCTTGCACGGTCCGGAGACCTGGCTGCAGAGCCCACCCGCTGAAAGGGCCGCCGTCGTAGGAAAGATCAAGCCGGACACGCAAAAACCCGCCGCCCCCCATGACGGGGGCAGCGGGTTTTCGTTCGTTCATAGACTTAAGTCTACTGTGAAGAATTCAGTGAATTACTTCTTGTCCTCAGCGGCCGGAGCCTCTTCGGTCTCAGCAGCTTCAGCTTCAGCAGCTTCTGCCTCAGCGGCCGGAGCCTCTTCGGTTTCAGCAGCCTCTGCCTCAACGGCAGGAGCCTCTTCGGTCTCAACGACCTCTTCCTCGGCAGCCGGAGCAGCCTTGGCAGCGGCAGCGGTTGCTTCAGCAACAACGGCCTGCTTCGGGGAAACCGGCTCGAGAACGAGCTCGATGACAGCCATGGGAGCGTTGTCGCCCTTGCGGTTGCCGATCTTGGTGATGCGGGTGTAGCCACCATCGCGGTTAGCAACGGCGCCGGCGATGTCGGTGAACAGCTCGTGGACAACGCCCTTGTCGCTGATCAGGCCGAGAACGCGGCGGCGGGAAGCGAGGTCGCCACGCTTGGCGAAGGTGACCAGACGCTCTGCGTACGGCTTGAGGCGCTTGGCCTTGGTGACCGTGGTGGTGATGCGCTTGTGCTCAAAAAGAGCAGCTGCCAGGTTCGCGAGCATCAGGCGCTCGTGAGCCGGGCCGCCTCCGAGGCGCGGACCCTTAGTGGGGGTAGGCATAGTTATTTCTCCTGTTATGTAAGCCGGTCAGGTCCATCGCTGGACCCGGCGGCCAAGATCTGCTGTTTAGAGCTCGTCGTCGCTGAACGCGGCGTCGTCCTCTTCGATGGCTGCGGCGCGGGCTGCGAGATCGAAACCGGGAGGGGAGTCCTTGAGGGACAGACCCAGTTCCACGAGCTTTGCCTTGACCTCGTCAATGGACTTCGCACCGAAGTTACGAATGTCCATCAGGTCAGCCTCGGAGCGGGCAACGAGTTCACCCACGGTGTGGATGCCCTCACGCTTGAGGCAGTTGTAGGAACGGACGGTGAGGTCCAGATCCTCGATCGGCAGAGCCATGTCCGCTGCCAGGGCAGCGTCCGTCGGCGACGGGCCGATCTCGATACCTTCAGCTGCGGTGTTCAGCTCACGAGCCAGACCGAACAGTTCCACCAAGGTGGTGCCTGCGGAAGCGACAGCATCGCGCGGGGCGATGGCCTGCTTGGTCTCGACGTCGACAATGAGCTTGTCGAAGTCGGTGCGCTGCTCAACACGGGTAGCTTCCACGCGGAAAGTTACCTTCATGACCGGCGAGTAGATCGAGTCAACCGGAATACGGCCGATCTCGGAGTCGCCGGACTTGTTCTGAGCTGCCGAAACGTAGCCACGGCCGCGCTCGATGGTCAGTTCGAGTTCGAACTTGCCCTTCGAGTTCAGAGTGGCAATGTGCAGATCCGGGTTGTGGAATTCGACGCCGGCCGGCGGAGCGATGTCCGCGGCGGTGACGACTCCGGGGCCCTGCTTGCGCAGGTAAGCAACAACCGGCTCATCGTGCTCGGAGGAAACCGAAAGGTTCTTGATGTTCAGGATGATCTCGGTGACATCTTCCTTGACACCCGGAACCGTGGTGAACTCGTGCAGCACGCCATCGATCCGGATGCTGGTTACAGCGGCACCGGGGATGGAGGAGAGCAGGGTACGGCGGAGGGAGTTTCCGAGGGTGTAGCCGAAGCCCGGCTCCAGCGGTTCAATGATGAAACGGGAGCGGTTCTCGGATACAACTTCTTCAGACAGGGTGGGGCGCTGTGCAATGAGCACTTAGGTTTCCTTTCGGCGAGCATCCGCTATATGACGCAACACAGGTGGTGGAAATCGGCTTCGGTTTCCAGCCTGACCAGCCGGGCCATGCTGATGGATGATCAAAGCCATCCATAGCAGGCCCGGCCGGTCAGGCGGGGAAGACCTAATTAGACGCGGCGGCGCTTCGGCGGGCGGCAACCGTTGTGGGCGCTGGGGGTGACGTCCTGGATGGAGCCAACCTCGAGGCCAGCGGCCTGAAGCGAACGGATTGCGGTTTCGCGTCCGGATCCCGGGCCCTTGACGAATACGTCAACCTTGCGCAGACCGTGCTCCTGAGCGCGCTTTGCAGCAGCTTCGGCAGCCATCTGGGCAGCGAACGGGGTGGACTTACGGGAGCCCTTGAAGCCAACCTCACCGGCGGAAGCCCATGAGATTACAGCACCGTTCGGGTCCGTGATGGACACGATGGTGTTGTTAAAGGTGCTCTTGATGTGCGCCTGGCCAAGCGCAATATTCTTCTTATCCTTGCGACGCGGCTTACGAACCGCTCCACGAGTCTTCGGGGGCATTGTTTCTCCTACAGAAAGTTATCGGGGGAAAACCGGATCAATCCCGAGGGATTAACGTCCGGCCTTCTTCTTGCCGGCGACGGTGCGCTTCGGGCCCTTACGGGTACGAGCGTTGGTCTTCGTACGCTGTCCGCGTACGGGCAGGCCCTTGCGGTGGCGCAGGCCTTCGTAGCTGCCGATCTCTACCTTGCGGCGGATGTCAGCGGCTACCTCGCGGCGAAGGTCACCCTCAACCTTGTAGTTGCCTTCAATGTAGTCACGCAGCTGGACCAGCTCGGCGTCAGTCAGGTCCTTGACGCGAACGTCAGCGCTGATGCCGGTGGCAGCCAGGGTTTCGTGTGCACGGGTCTTGCCCACGCCGTAGATGTAAGTAAGCGCAATTTCCAACCGCTTTTCGCGGGGAATGTCTACGCCAGCGAGACGAGCCATAGTGGCAGTACTCCTTGAATAAACCGGAGGTCGTAGGCAGTACACCCACACGTTCAGTGTGGCCCCAGCCTCCGACCGGGGGTTCGCTGACCAGGCTCTGTAATGCAGTCCTGGCACAGCTTGTGCTGCCTTTATTTACTTGCGTGGGCTAGCAGCCCAGGTTTGTCCTCGCGGACGCTGATTCCCGAAAGGGGAATTAGCCCTGGCGCTGCTTGTGGCGCGGGTTCTCGCAGATCACCATGACCCGGCCGTTACGGCGGATCACTTTGCACTTGTCGCAGATCTGCTTGACGCTCGGCTTGACCTTCATGGCGTTCCTTTGCGTGTTTTGCAGTTGATCTGCTGGAGCGGCTTAGGCACTATTGCCTTGCCGCCCAGCAATTTACTTGTAGCGGTAGACGATACGACCACGTGTGAGGTCGTATGGGCTCAGCTCCACCACTACCCGGTCCTCGGGGAGGATTCGAATGTAGTGCTGTCGCATCTTCCCAGAGATGTGTGCGAGAACGACGTGCTTATTGGTGAGCTCAACACGAAACATCGCATTGGGCAGCGCCTCAGTCACAACGCCCTCGATCTCAATGACCCCGTCCTTCTTGGCCATATCCTCCGCTAACTGTTGTTTGCCGCTGTCCTCCAGTTAGGCACCGAAGATCCAGCGGACGTTTTTTGTTTGCTTGGCCCTCTTGGAACCACGACACTAAAAAGGGCGTGGCTGCACAGACAACCAACAAATAACTCTACGCCAATGAGGCCGGAAAGTTAAATCCGTCAATGGTAGCGCACCTGCCTCCAGCCGTCACTCCCCCGCTTGCCGATACCGGGGGAAGACACCCGCCGCCGTCGAAACGCTTTCGGCTGCCAGGACGCCGTCGAGAATCGCCAGCCGAACAGCTTCCGCAGCGGCGCTCTGGAGCGTTATCAGCGACACCTGCCGCGCCTGTTCAGTGCTGCGGTCAAGCCCGACGGCGCCGGTCGCCAACGCGAACACGGTGTCACCGTCCGCCAAAGTATGGGACGGATCCAAAGCCCGGGCCAAGCCCGCATGCCCGGCAGAAGCAGTCCGCTTACACTCAGCCACATCGAGTACGGCATTGGTCGCAATCACCACCAACGTGGTGTTGAGCCCCTGCGGCGGGGCCGGAACCCGGCCGCGCGCGTCTAAGGGAGGAACGACCGAGCGCGCAGAGGGTTGCGGCCCCGCCGCCCAGAAGACCGGCGCGCCCATCGCGTTCACCACCGTAATGGCTCCAACGATCACCCCGCCTTCAAGAGTGATGGACGACGTACCGATCCCGCCCTTGAACTGGCCGCGCGAAACAACGGCCCCGGTCCCGGCACCCACGTTTCCACGCTCGACGGCGGCATGGTCGCCTGAGGCGAAGGCTGCGGCGGCTGCCTGGTAGCCCATGTCGGCGCCGGGTCGCGCTTTGACGTCGCCACCGCGCCCGAGGTCGAAGATGGCGGCCGCCGGCACAATCGGCACCACAGTCCCGGGAACAGCGAACCCTCTCCCCTGTTCCTCACACCACAGCTGCGCCCCACCGGCGGAGGCCAGTCCAAAGGCACTGCCCCCGGTCAGCACTACGGCATCCACGGTGGAAACCAGCGTTGTCGGATCCAGGGCATCTGTCTCGTGAGTCCCCGGCCCCCCGCCGCGCACATCCACGGACCCCACCGTCCCCACAGGCGGAAGCACCACAGTAACCCCGGACAACCACCCCTCCCCCACCCTCTGCACATGCCCAACCCGTATGCCAGCAACATCGGTGATCGAATTCATGCCTCCATTCTCCACCTGCCACACTCCCCGCCTCGAAGGCCAGCCGGGGTGCGACCCGGCAGCGCGCGTCTAAGGTGGGCCCACGACGGCCGGGTTCCCTGGCCGAGCTTGCGAGGTTAGGGGGCCGTTGGGGAGGCACGACCGAGCGCGCAGAGGGGCTCAGTCCGCCCGCAGGGCAAGGACCCATGGAAAGTGGGAGCCGAGCCTCGAATTCGAACATGCGAGTAACGCCGCGTAAACGGCTCTGGAAGTGTCAGCCAACTATCGGTACGGGGCACCCTTTTCGTCCGGCCGGTGACTTTCGGTGTGGTGAGCTAGGCCTGTCTTCGCCGCCCCGGTCCGGGAGCTGGCGCCCGCCTTGGCCCGAAAACGTTAGTGACTCATGACTACCCGACAGATTCACAGCAGCAGTGCTGCACCTGCTGGCAGGCCGGATTCCACGCCGCCGGTCGACGCCGCCCGGCCCCGTCCGGGGAGACGGCGCTGGTCCGGCCGCAGCCGCAAGGACTTCCTGGTCTTCCTGGCCATGGCCCTGCCTAACCTCGTTCTGATCGGCACGTTCACCTATTGGCCGCTGATCAATAACATCTACTATTCAACGTTGGATTGGACGCTCGGCTCGGCTTCGGCCACGGTTGTTGGGCCGCAGAACTACGTCATGTTCTTCACCAGTGAGGATGCGTCCAAGGTCCTGGGGACTACGGCTATCTTCACCCTGGTGACGGTGGGCGGTTCGATGGTCCTCGGCCTGTTGGTTGCCATTGCTTTGAACTCCAAAGTCCGCGGCACCACGTTCGCCCGTTCCGCGGTGTTCGCGCCCTATGTGCTGTCCGGCGTGGGTGTTGGCTTGGTGTGGTTGTTCATCTTCGATCCCGGCTACGGAGTGCTCGCCTGGGTCCTGCGCGGCCTTGGACAACAGAGCCCGCAATGGATCAACGATCCCCAGCTCTCGTTGGTGATGGTCATCATCGTGTACGTCTGGAAGAACCTGGGCTACTGTGCCGTGGTCTATCTGGCGGGCCTGCAGTCCCTGCCCCGAGACGTGATGGAAGCTGCGGCGTTGGACGGCGCCAACAGCGCGCGGAGATTTTTCAACATTTCCATGCCTTTGCTCTCCCCCACCACGTTCTTCCTGCTGATCACCACGATGCTGAGTTCATTGCAGGCCTTCGACCTCATCCGCATCATGACTCCGTTGGGCAACGGCACCAGCACGCTGATTTACGAGGCGTACTTGCAGGCGTTCGGCGCCTACAACCGGGCAGGCTACTCTGCGGCGATTTCGGTGATCCTTTTCGCGATCCTACTGATCATTACTGTTCTTCAACTGCGGTTCGTTGAGCGAAAGGTCCACTACTCATGAGCGCGCCCTCACCCGCCGTCGTCGTTGATCCCCCGCAAGAGGCCGCACAGCCAGCTGCACAGCATGAGCGTTCGCGCCCCTTCTCCAGCGCAAACCTCCTCCAGACAGTGGCTACCGGCTACATTCCCTTGATCATTGCCACGCTTGTGGTGTTCCTGCCGTTGCTCTGGATGTTGTTGAGTTCCTTCAAGCAACCGGGCGAGATCGTCACCATGGATCTGAAGATCCTGCCTGAGTCCCTGAACCTGGAGAACTATGCCACGGCCATGACCACGGTCCCGTTCGCACAGTTCTTCGCCAACAGCATGATTGTTACGCTGGTGGGTTCGAGCATCAAGGTGGTCCTGGCGATTCTGACGGCTTACGCGCTGGTGTTTGTTCGCTTTCCGTTCAAGAACGTGATCTTCGTGCTGATCCTCGTGGCCCTTATGGTCCCTGCGCAGGTCTCCATCCTGCCCAACTACATCCTGATCGCGGGGATGGGCGGCAAGAACACTCTGTGGGGCATCATCCTTCCTGGCCTGGGGACGGCGTTCGGTACCTTCCTGCTCCGACAACACTTCCTGACCCTGCCGCCGTCGATCCTCGAAGCAGCTGAAATCGACGGTGCGGGTCATTGGCGCCGGCTGTGGCAGATCATCGTCCCGGTCTCGGTGCCATCGATCGCAACGGTCGCGCTGGTAACTGTGGTCAGCGAATGGAACGACTACATCTGGCCGCTCATCATCACTGACCGCCCCGAAACCATGACGCTCCCGGTGGGCCTGACCCTGCTGCAGAACTCGGAAGGCAATGGGGCCGGTTGGGGAATCCTCATGGCAGGCGCCGTACTGGTTATCGTTCCCATTCTGCTGGTGTTCGCAGCGCTCCAGCGCTACATCGTTGCCGGCCTGACCCAAGGCAGTGTCACCGGCTGATTTTCTCCCACCGCACCATTCGCATCGAAGTACGTTATTGAGAGGAAGCACCATGCACACCAACTTTGACCGCCGACATTTCCTTGGACTGGCAGGCCTCGGCGCCGGAGCTGCGGCCCTCGCCGCATGCGGCGGACCGTCGACGGCGGGTACGGCAGACGCCGTCGACACCGCCACGATCGACTTCAGCGGAGTAAAGCCCGCAGCTTCCATCGACTTCTGGACCAACCACCCGGGTAAGTCACAGGACGTGGAGAAGGCGATTATCGAGAAGTTCCACGCCAAATTCCCAGGCATCAAGGTCAATCTGGTGACGGCGGGCGCCAACTACGAAGAGATCGCCCAGAAGTTCCAGACGTCGCAGGCAGCCAAGACGGGCCTGCCGGGACTGGTAGTCCTTTCTGACGTCTGGTGGTTCCGCTACTACTCCAACGGCAGCATCATTCCCATCGATAGCTTGGTGAAGCAGCTGGATATCAAAATCGACGACTTCCAAAAGTCGCTGGTGGACGACTACAAATACGAGGACAAGCAGTGGGCGCTCCCCTACGGCCGTTCCACGCCGCTGTTCTACTACAACAAGGACCATTTCAAGGCCGCGGGACTTCCCGACAGGGCGCCGGCCACCTGGCAAGAGTTCGCAGAGTGGGCGCCGAAACTCAAGGCCACCTCGGGTGCGCAATACGCCTACATCTACCCTGCCCTGGCCGGCTACGCAGGGTGGACCCTGCAGAACAACCTGTGGGGTTGGGGCGGAAGCTGGTCAAAGGACTGGGACATCACCTGCGATTCGCCGCAGTCCGTAGCCGCACTTCAGTGGGCCCAGGACTCCATCTATAAGGACGGTTGGGCCGGTGTTTCGTCCAAAGAGGCAGCAGACGACTTCGCCGCCGGGATCACCTCGTCAACTATCTCTTCCACAGGTTCCTTGCTCGGCGTCCTGAAGGCCGCCAAATTCAACGTTGGCGTCGGCTTCCTGCCCGGCGGCCCTGAGGCGCCCAGCGGCGTTTGCCCTACGGGCGGCGCGGGCCTCGGCATCCCCAGCGGCATCAGCAAGGAAGAGCAGCTGGCCGCGGCGACGTTCCTCAAGTTCATGACCGAACCTGAGAATACTGCCGCCTTCTCGGCCGCCACCGGCTACATGCCCACCAGGCTCTCAGCTGACATGACAGCGGTTCTTGCGGCAACGCCACAGATCAAGACCGCAATGGATCAACTCACCGCCACCAGGGTTCAGGACAATGCCCGCGTGTTCCTTCCGGGCGCTGATCAGGAGATGGCCAAATCGGCGGCCAAGATCCTGACGCAACAAGGTGACGTCCAAACAACCATGACCGAGCTCAAGAAGACCCTCGAGGGCATTTACACCAAGGATGTAAAGCCCAAACTGAAGGCATAACTGCCTTCCTGGATATGCGAAGAGCTGGGCTACTTGAGTAGCCCAGCTCTTCATTTGCAGGTGTTACGGGATGGGAACAGGCACGACGCCGAGCGGTGCCAACTGCTCGGCGCCCCCATCCGGGGCGGACAGGACCCAGATGCCCTTTTCGTGAACAGCTACCGAATGCTCCCACTGGCAGGAACGCTTGCCGTCCGTGGTCACGACGGTCCAGTCGTCGTCGAGGGTAGCAGTCTCGATGCCACCACGTACCAGCATGGGTTCAATGGCCAGGCATAGGCCAGGCCGGATCTTGGGGCCGCGGTGGCTGGTCCGGTAGTTCAGAACGTCCGGGGCCATGTGCATCTCCGAGCCAATGCCGTGGCCCACGTAATCCTCCAGGATGCCCAACGGCTTTCCAGGGACGGATGACACATAGTCATCGATCGCGTTGCCGATGTCCCCCACAAACTTGCCTTGGGCAAGGGCTGCGATGCCCCGCCACATGGCTGCCTCGGTGACATCGGAAAGACGCTGGTCTTCGGGATCAACGTTGCCGACAATTACGGTCCTGGCAGAGTCGGAATGCCAGCCGTCAACGATGCAGCCGCCGTCGATGGAGATAATATCGCCGTCGTTGAGGACCCTGCCGCCCGGGATGCCATGCACCACTTCCTCATTGACCGAGGTGCAGATGGTGGCCGGGAAGCCGTGATAACCAAGAAAGTTCGACTTTGCTCCGGCATCGTTGAGGACTGCGGCGAAGACATCGTCCAGGTCCTTGGTGGTGACGCCCGGCTTGGCCGCCGCAACGGCAGCGTCGAGTGCACGGCTCAGGACAAGGCCTGCCTGGTGCATGGTGCGCATCTGCTCGTTGGTTTTGTATTCAATGCGGGGCTGACCGAACGCCATGATCTCCTCTGGAAGGTTTGCTGTCGAGGCCGACCAGGCCCCGTGCTTCAACCATTTTCCCGTACCCGGGAGCATGGCCGAAATTGGAATGCAGCGTGAAAAAGAAAAAGGGGCGTGTCCCGCACTCACCGTACGGGACACACCCCTCGCTCCACTGCCGTTTTACCGGCTATGTGGAGAACCAGCTAAACGGCCTTGGCCGACTCGATCGCCGTCAGCACACGGTCGGTAACTTCGTCGATACCACCGATGCCATCAACCTGCGTGAGGATGCCACGCTCGGCGTACTTGGCCACAACTGCCTCAGTCTGCTCGTGGTAGAGATCCAGGCGGTGCCGGATGACGGTTTCGTTGTCATCCGAACGGCCCGTTTCCTTGGCGCGGCCAAGGAGGCGGGTTACCAGCTCTTCATCGTCGGCGGTCAGCTGGAGCACGACGTCGAGCTCCTGCTCACCCTCAGCGAGGATCTGGTCAAGGTAGTCCACCTGCGCGGTGGTGCGCGGGTAGCCATCCAGGAGGAATCCGTTTTCGACGTCGCTCTGGCTCAGGCGATCGCGAACCATGTCGTTCGTGACGCTGTCCGGAACGAAGTCCCCGGCGTCCATGTACTTCTTTGCTTCGATGCCCAAAGGGGTTTCGCCCTTTACGTTGGCACGGAAGATGTCGCCGGTGGAGATGGCGACTACGCCGAGGCGCTCGGAAATCCGCTCAGCCTGCGTACCCTTGCCCGAACCGGGAGGTCCAATGATCAGCATTCTCGTCATCGCAAAAGCCCTTCGTAGTGACGTTGTTGTAGCTGCGCATCAATCTGCTTGACGGTCTCCAGGCCAACACCCACCATGATCAGGATTGACGTGCCACCGAACGGGAAGTTCTGGTTGGCGTTGATCAGGACGAGTGCAACCAAAGGAATCAACGCCACGAAGCCCAGGTAAAGGGCTCCAGGCAAGGTGATCCTGGAAAGCACGTACTGCAGGTAGTCCGCGGTCGGTTTACCCGCCCGGATGCCCGGAATAAACCCGCCGTACTTCTTCATGTTGTCCGACACTTCTTCAGGGTTGAAGGTGATGGCAACGTAGAAGTAGGTGAAGAAAACAATCATGGCGAAATACAGCGCCATGTAGATGGGGTGGTCGCCACGGGTGAGGTTGTTGTTGATCCACTCAACCCACGGGGCCATCTGCTCCCCTGGCGCCGGCTGGTTGAACTGTGAAATCAGCCCGGGCAGGTAGAGCATGGAGGAGGCGAAGATAACAGGCACGACGCCGGCCATGTTCACCTTGATGGGGATGTAGGTGCTGGTGCCACCCACTGTGCGGCGTCCGATCATACGCTTGGCGTATTGAACGGGAACGCGGCGCTGAGACTGCTCCACGAAGACCACCAAGGCCACCGTCAGCAAGCCGACGGCCAGGACCATGAAGAAGGTGCCCGGGCCCTTCGACTCCCAGATGGAGCCCAGCGAGCCGGGGAAGCTTGCAGCGATGGAGGTGAAGATGAGCAGCGACATGCCGTTGCCCACACCCTTTTCGGTGACCAGTTCGCCCATCCACATGATGAGGCCTGTGCCGGCCGTCAACGTGATGATGATGAGGATGGTGGTCATGATGCTCTCATCAGGAATGATGGGCAGGTTGCAGCCTGGCAGCAGCTGGCCGGACCGGGCGAGCGACACCAACGTGGTGGCGTTCAGCAGTCCAAGAGCGATGGTGAGGTACCGGGTGTACTGCGTCAACTTTGACTGACCGGAGGAGCCCTCTTCGTAGAGCTGCTGGAACCGGGGAATGACCACCCGGAGCAGCTGCACGATGATGCTCGCCGTGATGTAGGGCATGATGCCCAAGGCAAACACTGAAACCTGCAGCAACGCGCCGCCGCTGAACAAGTTCACCAGCTGGTAGATGCCCTGCGAGGTGTCACCGGTGTTCAAGCATTGCTGGACATTCTGGTAGTTCACACCAGGCGAGGGGATAAAAGCTCCCAAGCGGAAGATTGTGATGATTCCCAGCGTGAACAACAACTTGCGTCGCAAATCAGGCGTCCGAAACGCCCGGCCGAATGCGCTTAGCAAGCGTCCTCCTGAGTAGAAAGTACAAGGATGTGGATGGGATCAATGAAACCCAACAACCGAGTCTAACCGCTTGTGACGCCGTCGGAATAATCGAGAGTCCACAATCACGCAAAAAATCCCGGTATACAGGGCCGAAGCCCCGCATACCGGGATCCTTTTACAACGGGCATTTGCCCCACTGGCTCTTAGAGAGCAGTGGTGCTTCCGCCTGCTGCAGCAATCTTTTCCGCAGCGCTGGAAGAGAATGCGTGGGCGGTGACGTCAACCTTGACGGTGATGTCGCCGGTGCCCAGCACCTTGACGGGCTGGTTCTTGCGAACGGCACCCTTCTCAACCAGGGACTCGACGGTGACAACGCCACCTTCCGGGAACAGCTCGTTGAGCTTCTCCAGGTTAACAACCTGGAACTCAACCCGGAACGGGTTCTTGAAGCCGCGCAGCTTCGGCAGGCGCATGTGCAGCGGCAGCTGGCCGCCGGCAAAGCCAGCCTTTACCTGGTAGCGGGCCTTCGTACCCTTGGTACCGCGACCAGCGGTCTTACCCTTGGAGCCTTCACCACGACCAACACGGGTCTTGGCGGTCTTGGCACCCGGGGCGGGGCGCAGGTGGTGGACCTTCAGAGCGTGCTGCTTCTCAGCAGTCTCTTCGGCGGTCTTGTTCTCTGCCATTACTTCGCCTCCTCTACATTCACGAGGTGCGGAACCGTGTTCAGCATTCCAACGGTCACAGCGTCAGCGTTACGGACAACGGTGTGTCCGATGCGCTTGAGGCCGAGGGACCGGAGGGTGGCCTTCTGGTTCTGCTTGGCGCCAATGACGCCCTTGATCTGGGTGATCTCCAACTTGGCGTCGGAGGGAGTCAGGTTCTTAGCCATGACTAAACACCTGCCTTCTGGTTCTGGAGCGCGCGCACCAGAGCAGCAGGAGCAACCTCGTCCAGCGGCAGGCCACGGCGGGCAGCCACGGAAGCGGGCTCTTCGAGCTGCTTCAGAGCGGCAACAGTCGCGTGAACGATGTTGATCGCGTTTGAGGAACCGAGCGACTTGGAGAGGATGTCGTGGATACCCACGCACTCCAATACCGCGCGGACCGGACCACCGGCGATAACACCGGTACCGGCGGAAGCCGGACGCAGCAGGACTACACCTGCAGCGGCCTCACCCTGCACACGGTGCGGGATGGTGCTGCCAACGCGGGGAACGCGGAAGAAGGACTTCTTGGCCTCTTCAACGCCCTTTGCGATAGCCGCGGGAACTTCCTTGGCCTTGCCGTAGCCGACGCCGACCATACCGTTGCCGTCACCGACGACGACGAGAGCGGTGAAGCTGAAGCGACGACCACCCTTGACGACCTTGGCAACGCGGTTGATGGTGACAACGCGCTCTACGAACTGGCTCTTCTCAGCCTCACGACCGCCGTCGCGGCCACCACGGCCACCACGGTCGCCGCGGCCCTGGCCACGGTCGCCGCGCTCACCACGACGTCCGCCGCGGCGGTCATCGGTAGCGGGTGCGGTCTCAGTTGCTTCAGCAGCTACAGCTTCAGTCACCTGGGTGTCCTTTTCGTTATTTTCAACGGTCACAGTGCCAGCCCACCTTCGCGAGCACCGTCAGCGACGGCGGCGATGCGGCCGTGGTACTTGTTACCGCCACGGTCGAAGACAACAGCTTCGACGCCTGCAGCCTTGGCACGCTCGGCAACGAGCTCGCCGACGCGCTTGGCCTTGGCAGTCTTGTCTCCGTCAAATGCGCGGAGGTCAGCTTCCAGGGTGGAAGCGTAAGCCACAGTTACACCCTTGCTGTCATCGACAACCTGGACGAATACGTGACGTGCCGAACGGTTGACGACCAGACGAGGACGTACAGCCGTACCGGTGATGCGCTTGCGGATACGAAGCTGGCGACGGCTGCGTGCAGCAGACTTGCTCTTGTTCGAACGCTTCTTGTTAATTGCGATGGCCATGGTTTACTTACCAGCCTTTCCGACCTTGCGGCGGATGACTTCGCCGGCGTAACGGACACCCTTGCCCTTGTAGGGGTCGGGCTTGCGCAGCTTGCGAATGTTGGCAGCAACCTCGCCGACCTGCTGCTTGTTGATACCCGCAACAGAGAGCTTGGTCGGACCCTCTACTACGAAGGTGATGCCTTCGGGTGCAGAGACGTTGACCGGGTGGCTGTAGCCCAGAGCGAACTCCAGGTCAGAACCCTTGGCCTGAACGCGGTAACCAGTACCAACGATTTCAAGCTTCTTCTCGTAGCCCTCGGTAACGCCCTGGATCATGTTGGCGATCAGGGTGCGGGTCAGGCCGTGCAGCGAACGCGAGTTGCGCTCGTCGTTCGGGCGGGTGACCGTGAGAGTGTTCTCTTCCTGGGTAACCTCGATCGGGCTGGCCACAGTGTGGCTCAGCTCGCCTTTGGCACCTTTGACGCTGATGACGGAGCCATCGAGCTTGACCTCAACTCCGGCAGGAACGGTGATGGGGAGACGTCCAATACGTGACATTATTCTCTTCCTTTCCCGTTACCAGACGTACGCGAGGACTTCGCCGCCCACGCCCTTCTTGCCGGCCTGCTTGTCAGTCAGGAGGCCGGAAGAGGTGGACAGGATTGCGATACCCAGGCCACCCAGCACGTGCGGCAGGTTGGTGGACTTCGCGTAAACGCGGAGGCCCGGCTTGGAGATGCGGCGGACGCCAGCGATGGAACGCTCGCGGTTCGGACCGAACTTCAGGTCGATGGTCAGCTTCTTGCCAACCTCGGCGTCTTCTTCCTTCCAGCCGGCAATGTAGCCTTCTGCCTTCAGGATGTCAGCAACGCGTGCCTTCAGTTTGCTGTACGGCATGGACACGGTGTCGTGGTATGCCGAGTTTGCATTGCGCAGACGCGTGAGCATGTCTGCGACAGGATCTGTCATAGTCATTTGGGCTATAGCCCTTCCTCGTACCGGTTTCCGCTGCGCTTGCTCCTAAGAGCCTGCGCGGACGGACCTGTCACGTAGTTAGTTTTCGGTCTTGAACGGGAAACCAAGCGCCTTGAGCAGCGCGCGGCCTTCGTCATCGGTCTTGGCGGTGGTGACGACCGTGATGTCCATACCGCGAACGCGGTCAATGGAGTCCTGGTCGATTTCGTGGAACATAACCTGCTCGGTCAGACCGAAGGTGTAGTTGCCGTTGCCATCAAACTGCTTGCCGTTGAGGCCGCGGAAGTCGCGGATACGCGGCAGTGCCAGCGAAACCAGACGGTCCACGAATTCCCACATGCGGTCTCCACGCAGAGTTGCGTGTGCACCGATGGGCATGCCTTCGCGCAGCTTGAACTGTGCGATCGACTTGCGGGCCTTGGTTACCTGCGGCTTCTGGCCGGTGATCAGGGTGAGGTCGCGGACAGCGCCGTCGATCAGCTTGGAGTCCTTGGCGGCATCTCCAACACCCATGTTCACTACAACCTTCACCAGGCGGGGAACCTGGTTGACGTTCGCGTAGCTGAATTCGTCCTGCAGTGACTTCTTGATGGTCTCTGCGTACTTCGTCTTCAGACGCGGAACGATCTTTACCGGAGTCTCGAGAGTCTCAGTCATTAGATGTCCTTCCCGGTGGCCTTGGACACGCGGATACGGACGGTCTTGGTAGCGCCATCCTTCTCAACGGTGTCGAGACGGAAACCAACACGGGTCGGCTTCTTGGTGGACGGGTCAACCAAAGCAACGTTGGAAACGTGGATCGGGGCTTCAACAACCTCGATGCCACCGGTCTTGGTGCCGCGCTGCGACTGACCGACCTTGGAGTGCTTGGTGACGCGGTTGATTCCCTCTACCAGCACGCGGTTGGTGTCGGGGAATACGCGCAGGACCTTGCCCTGCTTGCCGCGGTCGCCGCCACGTTCCTGCTTGGCGCCAGTGATGACCTGAACGAGGTCACCCTTCTTGATCTTAGCCATGGACTAAAGCACCTCCGGGGCCAGCGAAACGATCTTCATGAACTTCTTGTCGCGAAGTTCACGACCAACCGGGCCGAAGATACGGGTACCGCGGGGGTCACCGTCGTTCTTCAGGATCACAGCTGCGTTTTCGTCAAACTTGATGTAGGAACCATCCGCACGGCGGCGTTCCTTCTTGGTACGAACGATGACAGCCTTGACGACGTCACCCTTCTTTACGTTGCCGCCAGGGATAGCGTCCTTGACGGTGGCGACGATGACGTCGCCGATGCCTGCGTAGCGACGACCGGATCCACCGAGAACGCGAATGGTAAGGATTTCCTTAGCACCCGTGTTGTCGGCGACCTTGAGTCGCGACTCCTGCTGAATCAATTTTTACTCCTTGCGTCGCGCCGGTTCTCAGACCGAAATCATGCATACGGAATGAGCCTTGCGGAACGGTTGATCGGGGTGTCTCTTGACCTGCCTGGATTTTGCCAGTACAGGCCTAAACGCCCGTGCCACAAGCATCAGCTTCCCTTGCAGAAAACTCTGCGCGGGGCAGTATGCAGCGGCACGATTGTTTACGAGGTAGTGGACGACGCACAAGTGGCGCCATACAAACTCAATATCCTAGCACGTTTACAGCCTGAAACCGAAACGGCGGGAGAAGCGGAAAGGCCCGCATTCCCAAAGGAATACGGGCCTTTCCAGTGAATCACTGCCAGGCGTGCCCGGCGTCGGATTTACTTGGCCTTTTCGAGGATCTCCACCAGACGCCACCGCTTGGTAGCGGACAGCGGGCGGGTCTCAGAGATGAGAACGAGGTCGCCGATGCCGGCGGTGTTCTCTTCGTCGTGAGCCTTGATCTTCGAGGTGCGGCGAATAACCTTGCCGTACAGAGCGTGCTTCACGCGGTCTTCAACCTGAACAACGATGGTCTTTTCCATCTTGTCAGAGACAACGTAGCCGCGACGCGTCTTACGGTAACCGCGCTGTTCAGCGCTGGCTGCTGCTTCCGTCACAGTTTCCTTCTCGCTCACTTGGCGTCCTCTCCAGCTTCAACCTCGGCCTTTTCAGCCTTGGCAGCCTTCTTGGACTTCTTTTCTTCCTTGGCTTCCACAACCGGTGCGGCAACCTCGGCACGAATGCCCAGCTCGCGCTCACGGAGAACGGTGTAGATGCGTGCGATGTCCTTCTTTACCGCACGCAGGCGACCGTGGTTCTCCAGCTGTCCGGTGGCGGACTGGAAACGCAGGTTGAACAGCTCTTCCTTGGACTTGCGGAGTTCTTCAACGAGACGCTCGTTGTCGAAACCGTCCAGCTGTGCGGGTGCGAGATCCTTCGACCCTACTGCCATTTCTATTCACCACCTTCGCGACGCACAATGCGTGCCTTCAACGGGAGCTTGTGGATTGCCAGGCGCAGGGCCTCGCGAGCTACCTCTTCATTGACACCGGAGAGTTCGAAGAGAACCCGGCCCGGCTTGACGTTTGCGACCCACCATTCCGGAGAACCCTTACCGGAACCCATACGGGTTTCAGCAGGCTTCTTCGTCAGCGGACGGTCCGGGTAGATGTTGATCCAGACCTTGCCGCCACGCTTGATGTGGCGGGTCATCGCGATACGAGCGGACTCGATCTGACGGTTGGTTACGTATGCCGGGCTGAGAGCCTGGATACCGTACTCACCGAAGCTGACCTTGGTGCCGCCCGTTGCAGCGCCGGAACGACCCGGGTGGTGCTGCTTACGGTGCTTGACTCGACGTGGGATAAGCATTTAAGCCTGTCCTCCTTCTGCTGCCGGAGCAGCAGCTTCAGCGGCCGGTGCTTCAACGGCAGCGGGTGCTGCCTCAGCTGCCGGACGGTCGTTACGACGACGGCGGTCGCCACCCGGGCGGCCCGGACGGTCTCCTGCACGGCCACGGGACGGAGCAGCAGCTGCCTGCTGAGCCAGTTCCTTGGCAGTTACGTCACCCTTGTAGATCCAAACCTTCACACCGATACGGCCGAAGGTGGTCTTGGCTTCGTAGAAGCCGTAGTCGATGTTCGCGCGGAGGGTGTGCAGGGGCACACGGCCTTCGCGGTAGAACTCCGAGCGGGACATTTCTGCGCCACCCAGACGACCCGAGCAAGCAACACGGATACCCTTGGCACCCGCACGCTGTGCGGACTGCATGGCCTTCTTCATCGCACGGCGGAAAGCCACGCGGGAAGTCAGCTGCTCAGCGATGCCCTGGGCAACAAGCTGTGCTTCCATCTCGGGGTTCTTGACCTCGAGGATGTTCAGCTGAACCTGCTTGCCGGTGAGCTTTTCGAGCTCGCCACGGATGCGGTCTGCTTCAGCGCCGCGGCGGCCGATAACGATACCCGGGCGTGCCGTGTGGATATCCACGCGGACACGGTCACGGGTGCGCTCGATCTCGACCTTGGCGATGCCGGCGCGCTCCATGCCGGTGGACATGAGCTGACGGATCTTGATGTCCTCGCGGACGAAATCCTTGTAGCGCTGTCCGGGCTTGGTGCTGTCAGCGAACCAGTGCGAAACGTGGTCGGTGGTGATGCCGAGTCGGAACCCGTGCGGGTTTACTTTCTGTCCCACTTAGCGAGCCTCCTCTTTCTCCGGGGTTGCGACAACCAGCGTGATGTGGCTGGTCCGCTTCCTAATGCGGTAGGCGCGGCCCTGGGCACGCGGCTGGAACCGCTTCATGGTCGGGCCTTCATCAACAAATGCTTCGGTGATGAAGAGGTCGCTGTCGTCGAATGCAACGCCGTCACGGTCCGCGAGGACACGTGCGTTGGCCATTGCCGACTGAAGTACCTTGAATACCGGCTCCGAAGCTGCCTGGGGGGCAAACTTCAGAATTGCCAGAGCCTCATTCGCTTGCTTACCACGAACAAGGTTGACGACGCGCCGGGCCTTCATAGGCGTTACGCGGATGTGACGCGCAATAGCCTTGGCTTCCATTGCTTTCCTTCTCTCGTCTAAGACGTAAAGTCAGGCGCCTAGCGGCGCTTGCCCTTACGGTCGTCCTTAACATGGCCGCGGAATGTCCGCGTGGGAGCGAATTCGCCGAGCTTGTGCCCGACCATCGACTCTGTGACAAACACCGGGATGTGCTTGCGTCCGTCGTGTACGGCGATCGTGTGCCCGAGCATGTCGGGGATGATCATCGAACGGCGGGACCAGGTCTTGATGACGTTCTTGGTGCCCTTATCGTTTTCCCGTGCGACCTTCACAAAGAGGTGCTGGTCAACGAAAGGACCTTTTTTCAGGCTGCGTGGCATGTGTCCAGGCTCCTATCGCTTGTTCTTGCCAGTACGGCGGCGACGAACAATAAGCTTGTCGCTCTCTTTGTTCGGACGGCGGGTACGGCCCTCGGGCTTGCCGTTCGGGTTAACCGGGTGACGTCCACCGGAAGTCTTACCTTCACCACCACCGTGCGGGTGGTCAACCGGGTTCATGGCTACACCACGGACGGTCGGGCGAACGCCCTTCCAGCGCATACGGCCGGCCTTGCCCCAGTTGATGTTCGACTGCTCGGCGTTGCCGACCTCGCCGACGGTTGCGCGGCAGCGCACGTCAACGTTGCGGATTTCGCCGGAGGGCAGACGCAACTGTGCGAAGCGGCCTTCCTTGGCAACGAGCTGTACCGAAGCACCTGCGGAACGTGCCATCTTGGCGCCGCCACCCGGACGCAGTTCAACTGCGTGGATTACGGTACCAACCGGGATGTTGCGCAGCGGCAGGTTGTTGCCCGGCTTGATGTCAGCGTCAGGACCAGCCTCGACGAAGTCACCCTGGGACAGCTTGTTAGGAGCGATGATGTAACGCTTGGTGCCATCAACGTAGTGCAGGAGTGCGATGCGAGCCGTGCGGTTCGGGTCGTACTCGATTTCGGCAACGCGGGCGTTGATGCCGTCCTTGTCGTGACGACGGAAGTCGATCAGACGGTACTGGCGCTTGTGCCCACCACCCTTGTGACGGGTGGTGATCTTACCGGAGTTGTTACGGCCGCCTGTTTTGTGCAGCGGACGCAGCAACGACTTTTCCGGAGTCGATCGCGTGATTTCAGCGAAGTCGGCTACGCTCGAGCCACGACGGCCCGGGGTAGTCGGCTTGTATTTACGGATTCCCATAATTTATTTCCTCGTTAAAGTGGTCTCCGCTACGCGAGCGGACCGCCGAAGATGTCGATTGTGCCTTCTTTGAGGGTGACAATTGCACGCTTGGTGCTCTTGCGCTGTCCCCAGCCGAATTTGGTGCGCTTGCGCTTACCGGCACGGTTGATGGTGTTGATCGAGTCAACCTTGACCGAGAAGATCTTCTCAACGGCCAATTTGATCTCGGTCTTGTTCGAGCGAGGGTCCACCAGGAAGGTGTACTTGCCTTCGTCGATCAGACCGTAGCTCTTTTCCGAAACGACGGGTGCAAGCACGACGTCGCGCGGGTCCTTGATGGTGGTTACGCTCACTTGGAGGCCTCCTCGTTCTTGGCCTTGTCAGCGACGAACGCCTCGAAAGCAGCCTTGGTGAAGACCACGTCGTCGGAGACAAGCACGTCGTAGGTGTTCAACTGGTCTGCGTACAGAACGTGAATACCTTCGAGGTTGCGCACGGAGAGTGCAGCAACATCGTTGGCGCGCTCGATTACGACGAGCAGGTTCTTGCGCTCGGAGACTGCACGCAGCGAAGCCAGTGCTTCCTTGGCGGACGGCTTGGTGCCGGCTACCAGTTCAGCGATGACGTGGATGCGGCCGTTGCGGGCGCGGTCAGACAGGGCGCCGCGGAGTGCAGCAGCCTTCATCTTCTTGGGGGTGCGCTGGCTGTAGTCACGAGGAGTCGGACCGTGGACAACGCCACCGCCGGTCATGTGAGGAGCACGGATGGAACCCTGACGGGCGCGGCCGGTACCCTTCTGCTTGAACGGCTTGCGACCTGCACCGGAAACCTCGGCGCGGGTCTTCGTCTTGTGGGTACCCTGGCGTGCAGCAGCGAGCTGTGCGACGACGACCTGGTGCAGCAACGGCACGTTGGTCTGGACGTCGAAGATCTCTGCAGGCAGGTCTACCTTGACAGTGCTAGTCATTTAACTAGGCTCCCTTCACGGCGGTGCGTACGAGTACGACCTGGCCGCGGGCACCGGGAACGGCACCCTTGATAAGGAGCAGCGACTTCTCAGCGTCAATGGCGTGAACCGTGAGGTTCAGCGTGGTGTGACGCTCGGCGCCCATGCGGCCGGCCATTTTCAGGCCCTTGAAGACGCGGCTCGGGGTGGATGCGCCACCGATGGAGCCAGGCTTACGGTGGTTCTTGTGGGCACCGTGGGAAGCGCCAACGCCGTGGAAGCCGTGACGCTTCATAACACCGGCAAAGCCCTTACCCTTGGAGGTGCCGACGACGTCGATCTTCTGGCCGGCTTCGAAGATCTCAACAGAGAGCTCCTGGCCCAGCTCGTAGGATGCGGCGTCTGCGGTACGCAGTTCGACGACGTGGCGACGAGGAGTCACGCCAGCCTTTTCAAAGTGACCAGCCAGCGGCTTGGTGACCTTGCGGGGGTCGATCTGGCCGTAGCCGATCTGTACGGCGACGTAGCCATCTACCTCTGCGTTGCGCAGCTGGGTGATGACGTTCGAGTCAGCCTGGACAACAGTTACCGGGATGAGCTTGTTGTTCTCGTCCCAGACCTGGGTCATGCCGAGCTTCGTGCCCAGCAGGCCCTTTACGTTACGGGTTGCGGTCATAGTCTCTCAGCACCTCCCTAGAGCTTGATTTCGATGTTCACGTCGGCGGGCAGGTCGAGACGCATAAGCGAGTCAACTGCCTTCGGCGTGGGGTCGATGATGTCGATCAGACGCTTGTGAGTACGCATTTCGAAGTGCTCACGGCTGTCCTTGTACTTGTGAGGAGAGCGAATAACGCAGTAAACGTTCTTCTCCGTCGGCAGCGGCACCGGGCCGACTACCGTTGCGCCTGCGCGCGTGACCGTCTCAACGATCTTCCGCGCTGAAACATCAATGACCTCGTGGTCATATGACTTCAGCCGGATGCGGATTTTTTGTCCCGCCATGTCGCCTGACTCTCTTTCAGCTAGTGCTGCTCTAGTTAGGGCTGCTCTGTTTACTTACCTGTTGATGTGGCCGCCGAAGCGTTTGAGGATTTACCACCACACGCCGCACAAGCTGAATCCGGAGTAATCCGGGTTCCTCACCTTGTCGGCGCACCGACCCCCGCGGTCGGGCGTGTCGCGATTTCCACGCAAACTCGACCGCAATCATGGGGTTCAGGGTTATGTTTGGGCTTCAGCCTGGACCCTGACACCCGGCATTATCCGGATCGGGACACGAAGAAGCGCTTGAACAACTCATCCAGTATGGCTGAAATATGGTGTAAAGGCCAATCGACGCTGAGGAGCCATTGCCCGGCCCCCATCCGGTGAGGATGATGGGGTCATGAACGCCCAGGATTCAGGCTCCGTGGAAGATCTCGCCGCCCGACTCCGCCCGGGGTTCACGCTGGGTGTCGCGGCCGCAGCCTTCCAGATAGAAGGTTCGCTGACCGCTGATGGGCGGGGACCGTCCGGCTGGGATGCGTTCTGTGAAAAGCCTGGAGCAATAGTCGACGGCGGCTCCCCCACCGTGGCCTGCGATCACTATAACCGTTCGGACGAAGACATCGCCTTGATGCAGGAGCTCGGAGTCGACTCCTACCGTTTCTCACTCTCGTGGCCGCGCATCCAGCCCGGAGGCAAGGGCGCGGTCAACCAGCGGGGGTTGGACTTCTATGATCGCCTGATCGATAAACTCCTTGCCGCAGGCATCTCCCCCATGGCCACCTTGTACCACTGGGACACTCCGCTGGAGTTGGAACATGCCGGGGGGTGGATGAACAGGGACACAGCCGAACGCTTCGCTGTCTACTGCCAAGCCGCAGCCGAGCGCTTCGGGGATCGCGTTGAGCACTGGGTGACCATGAACGAGCCCGTGTCAGTCACAGTGCAGGGATACTCGTTGGGAGTGCACGCACCAGGCCGGCAACTGCTGTTCGACTCACTGCCTGCCGCACATCATCAATTGCTGGGCCATGGAATGGCGGTCCAGGCCCTCCGAGGCGCAGGAGTGAAGGGTCAGATCGGTGTGTCCAACATGCACTGCCCCGTCGAACCCGCCAGCACCAGTCTCGGCGACCGATTGATGGCGCAGGCCCTGGACCTGATCCTCAACCGCATCTATGCCGATGCGATACTGCTGGGCCAATATCCCAAGCCACCCCTGCCCATGAAACCGTGGTTCCGCTCGCTGGGTACAGTTCACGACGGCGATCTCGAATTGATCAGCCAACCGCTGGACTTCTATGGGCTCAACTACTACTACCCCGTGAAGGCCGCGGCAGGCCCCGGTCCGGCGGAGATACCCACAGGAAGGTCGCCGGAGATGACCAAGGTTCCATTCCACCTGGCCGCCTACCAGGAGTATGAGACCACCGGGTTCGGCTGGCCGGTTGCGCCTGAGTACCTGGCCCTGCTGCTACGCGAAATGAAGGACCGGTACGGTGATGCACTTCCTCCCATTTACATCACCGAAGGCGGAGCCAGCTATCCCGAACCTGCCCACGTTGAAGGACCCGTCCAGGACACCAACCGCATCACGTACTTGGCTGAACACCTAGGACACGCACTGACGGCAACCGGGCCCGGAGGCATCGCCGAGGATGTGGATCTTCGCGGATACTACGTCTGGACCTTGTTGGACAATTTCGAGTGGGCGGCGGGCTACTCGCAGCGATTCGGCCTGATCCATGTGGACTTCGAAACCTTGGAAAGGACGCCCAAGGATTCGTTCTACTGGTACCGGGCGCTGGGCCGTGCACGTCACCGTCACTTATAGCCCGCGGACGTTACCTTCATGTAGCCCGCCCGGGTTAACTCCGGCACTACGGAACGTTGCCCTACTTGTTTTTGTTGGCGCGCCGAATCCTCTTGGCGCGTTCGATCTCGGTCTTAAAGTTCTTTCGACCCCACAACACGCCGCCGCCGATAGCTGCAATGACTGCCAGGAAAATCAGAAATTCCATGGTGCGCTCCTCTCCGTAGACTGCAACATTATCGGATTCCGTCGCGGGTCCGCGCAGGCGGGGCGTCACTCGGAGCTCCGCCCTCTCCCGGTCCGCCTGTATTGCCTGGCGGCTTCCGGTTCAAGCGCCACACCGCCAGCACAATCAGGCCCAAAGCGACGAGGGCAAGCATCGCAAAGGCATAGGAGCGCAACGCCCACATGATGCTCAGCGCAACGGCAATGGCACCCCACCAGACAAGTACCCGCTCCGCCAGCAGCAGGCCGGCGGCCAGTAGCAGGACATGTGCCACGAGTACGTACAGTTGCTGCGATGAAGTACCGCTGAAGATGGTCCCCACGGACGTGAGCGACAGAGCTCCGGCTGCAATGCACAGCCGAAGCAGGCCCTCCGCCCGCTGCCCCTTCATGTAGCGCAGCCCTGCTATAACGGCGCCGGCTATCACGTACCACTGCGCGGCCCAGAACCAATCAGGCCTGGATGCGTCCACAAACAGGACCGCCCGTTGGAGGGCTGCGACAGAGACCAGTCCCCCAATCTCAGCGGCCACCCATTTACCGTGCGGAACCTCAGCCACCACCAGCACCCCGGTTGCGACCACCAGGATAAACCCGACCATGGATGTTTCGTCGCTTCCCAGTCCCACCGCCGCGGATGATGCAACAGCCAAGGCCGCGCCCGCAACCAGGGAGTTCCGCCGCCAGTCCTCGTCCCTCATTGCCGGTCCGCCAAAGGTCTTTAGCGAATAAAGGAGCACAGCGGTCCCGACTCCGCCAATGAGCCAAACAGCGTAATCGCTCCAGACGCCCGCAGGCAGGCCTTGCAGCAGCCCGTCGACGGCGGGAATCGCCCCTACCAGCACGGCTGGAGCGGCTGCCGCATAAAGAGCCGGCATTCGTTCAAAGTGTGAGGCTGAGAACAGAACACAAGCCAGGACCAAGACGGAAAGTCCGGTCAGGGAGTAGGACACACCGAAGGTCAGTAGGCCACCCACACCCGTGAACGCGATGGCAGAGATGAGCCAGAACCACCGCTCTGTAACACCCTCGATTGCACCGGCAGGCGTCTTTTCCGGCCGGAACACGGCCCTGGCTGCAATCATGGCGACAGCCAGCGCGAGCAAGACAACGGGTACTTGGGACTTGTCCAGCAGTGGTTGGTGCAGCCACGTCGACACAGGGAACGTGAGCGCGGGCCCGGCTGCGATGACTCCCGCTCCTATGGCCGCGACACCGAAGTATTGGGATCCGCGTGCACCGAGGACGCGCCAGGCGACCGCAGCGGAAGCCGGGACCAAGGCCAACTGAAGCAACAGCACCCAGCGGCCACCGCCGTCGTAATCTCCTGCAAGCACGTAGGCGAACGGCAGCAAGAGTTGGGCACCCAGGGTGAGCTGAACGGTTGCCTGTTGGAAGGCGACATCCACGCCACGCCTGCGCAGGACCAAGGTGAACACATGCTGCAACGCAAGCACCAGGGCCAGGCTGATGGACACCGCTGCGGGCGAGTCCGTGACATCACCGACCGTTACAGCGATCAAGGCGCCCGCAAGCACCCGGACGCCAAGCAGGTAGCCACCCCGGATCAACCGGTCGCCTACCACGCCCATCATGAAACCGCTGTAGCTCGCGAAGATGGCAAGCAAGATTTCGACGTCCCGGATATTCCCCAGCCGGAGAGCCAGGAGGAGCACAAATGCCAAGGGAGCGAAGACCCACGCTGCGGAGTGACTTCGGAGAACCGAACTGACCAGGACGGCAGCTACGGCAGTTGTTACCGCGGCAACACCCGGCTGCCAGCTGTCCCTGACGCTCCAAGCTCCCCACGCGGTGGTGACAGTCAGGAAGGTGGTAGCCGCGGCCATGACGACAACCACAGCGCCGGCATCGAGCACGGAAGCACGGGGGTAACGGCGTCGGTTGCCGGCATGCAGGGGAAGGAACAACTGGAGCGCAGCAGCCATGACGAGTACAAACCCAATCGCGGGAACTTCACCTACGAGGCGAATGCTCCAGCCATCGCGCGTTGCATCTCCGTAGGCCGACGCCGCCAACACCGTGCCGGTTGCCCGGGCCAGCCACCAATAGCACTGCCTGTGGAAGGACGGGTGGATTCGAAGGGCCGTGACCACAAGGTAGGCAAGCAAAGCCAGCAGGACAGCATTTCCCAGCGTCCAGGACACGAATGATGCTGCCATGCCGCCAGCAAGAACCGCAGTTGCCGGAGCGATTACCTCAGCCACCGTCGGGCGCCACGCCACCGGTGCATCCGGCGCCCGATGAGTTCCCGGAAACATCAGGAGGCCCGAGACCAGGCCCGCCGACAAGAGGAGCAGAACAGCTGCAGCCACTATCGGGCGTCCGGCGCCGTCATCGAACACCGGGAGGACAAGAAGCCCAGCCGCGGCGGCACCGCCGAAGCCCGCCACAGACGCTTGCGGAGCCAACAGGCGGACTCCCCCTCGTTCAAGCCCTGCGCTCACAACTTGCTGCACAGCGGCCACGGCCACTAGCGCTATCAGGGAGTAGGCAGTCCTGTCCGGATTTCCGGTCATCATGCCTGCCACACCGGCGGGCACTGCCAGGGTGAGCGCGATCCGTCCCGCAAGAATCAAGTACCGGCGCGAAGCAACCGGCCCAACCGTTGCGCGCACGAACCAGTAGAGTGCCGCTGAAGTCAAGAGTGCCGCGACGGTCCATGCACCCAGCAGGCCTCCGAGCGCACCGCCCACCCCGAGCACCACAGCCGGGGCGAACTCCATGCCTTGGCCCAGTTTCCAACCAACCACCATGGCAGTCAGCATTGTCAGGGACAGCGGAACGTAGTTGGGAAGGTCGAACGCCCCGAACTCCAGCACAACAGTGAGTACGGCCGAGGTGATCAATTGCAAGGCCAGACAGGAAATGGCGTCGTTCCACCAGAAGCGCGGCAACAACTTCCTGCCGCCGAAGGCAACTGCCAGGGACTGAACGCTGAGGCAGACTATTGCTGCCAACATCACCGAGCTCACGTCACCGGTGATATCCCACACCACCCCGAGGACAGCCAGCGTCAGCGCAGCCCTGGCAGCATAAAGATGCTGCCTCCTGTACCGGGCCCGCGGCACGAAGAACATGACAGCGAAGTAGATGCCGCACATCAACATCACCCAGGCGTACTCCCCCTTCGACAAGAGCTGCGGAGTGAAGGTCACCACAACGGCCACGAGGGGAACCAGGGAGGGGTGCAGCACCATCAGCGGACGGACATACAACGGAGGAAGCCACTTGGGACGCAGCAAGGAAACAACAGTCAGGAGAATGGCCACGCCGATGAGTGCCGTGAAGTACCAGACCAAGGCGCCCCCAAGAACGGAGACACCGGACCACGCCGTGGAGACGACGAAACTCAGGGAAAGGAAGGCCAGGACTTTATTGTCCAGTTTTACTGCTGTGTATGCATAAACGGCCGTGCCCAGCAACGATGTGACCAGCCAGGCAGCAGGACCGTTGTGGAGAACGAAGTTGTACATGGCCAAGCCGGTGACGGGGATGAGTGCCAGGCCGGTTCCGACGAAGGCAACCGCAGCTGGTCGCAGGCGGGGAACCCGGGAATGGATCACCATGCCCGATACGTAGAACAAAGCAGTGATGAACCAAATACCCACGAAGCGGAAGAGCGCAGGAAGGCTCGTGCCCACGAACAAGGCCCCTGCAGCTACCAGCAGTAGGCTGGCCACGTAGAGGGTGACGTTGATGTTTTGCTGGTCACGCTTCGCCTTGCGGGCAGCGGCGGCTTCGGGAGTTTCCCGCACGACCGGCGGCTGCTGAGCAAGGAAAGCCGCCTGCGACTGAGGGACAGGTTGCCGTGGCACGGCCTGCTGCGGAACGGCCTGCCGCGATGCATACGGGACTGCCGGGCCTACGGGCTGTGGGTTAGGCGGCTGGAAATACTCCGCTTGGTTCGGCAAGGGGTGCCGGACAGCCGGTGCTGGCATGGAGGGCTGGGCCGGCAACCCCGTGGACGACTGCGTGTACAGCGGAGCCACTGGCTGGCTCGCAGGGGAAGGAGTGACTGTCATGCTCGAGGGTCCCTCCTTACCCTTCCCCTTGGCCTCCGCATCCCGCCACCCAGCCAGGTGGCCGGCGAGGTAGCCCGCTTGATAGGCGGCTCGGTCCGGCGTGGAAAAAGCATCGGACGAAGTCCCTCGGCGCCCCTTAGCCAAACCGACCGCAAAGCCAACCCCGCCAACGACGACGATGAGCAGCAGTATGAGGAATGCAGTCATGGAAGCTCCTAGGTTGCGCCGGACGCAGCAGTTGGCCTGCCTTTATCCATTCGATAGAGTAACTATAGCAAAAAGAACCCCACCGCCGTAGCGGTGGGGTTCCCTTAGCTAACTACCGGCTGGGCCGGAGCGTCACCGATCTACAAGTAGAGACTACTTGATGATGCTGGTGACACGTCCCGAACCAACGGTGCGGCCGCCTTCGCGGATAGCGAAGCCGAGGCCCTCTTCCATAGCGATCGGCTGGATGAGCGCAACGGTCATCTCAGTGTTGTCGCCAGGCATAACCATTTCCGTGCCTTCCGGCAGGGTGATAACGCCGGTTACGTCCGTGGTACGGAAGTAGAACTGCGGGCGGTAGTTGGAGTAGAACGGGTTGTGACGTCCGCCTTCGTCCTTGGAAAGGATGTAGACGTTAGCCTCGAAGTCGGTGTGCGGGGTGATGGAACCCGGCTTGACGACAACCTGGCCACGCTCGACATCGTCGCGCTTCAGACCGCGGAGCAGGAGGCCACAGTTCTCGCCGGCCCATGCTTCGTCGAGCTGCTTGTGGAACATCTCGATACCGGTAACCGTGGTCTTCTGGATCGGGCGGATGCCGACGATCTCAACCTCGGAGTTGATGGCGAGGGTTCCACGCTCGGCGCGGCCCGTAACAACGGTGCCACGACCGGTGATCGTGAAGACGTCTTCGATCGGCATCAGGAACGGCTTGTCGCGGTCACGTACGGGGTCCGGAACGGACTCGTCGACAGCTGCCATCAGGTCCTGGACGGACTTGACCCAAACCGGGTCGCCTTCCAGAGCCTTGAGACCGGAAACGCGAACAACCGGAGCCTCATCGCCATCGAAGCCCTGCGAGCTCAGGAGCTCACGAACTTCCATTTCGACGAGGTCGAGGAGTTCTTCGTCATCAACCATGTCGGACTTGTTCAGTGCGACCAGCAGGTAGGGAACACCAACCTGGCGGGCGAGCAGAACGTGCTCACGGGTCTGAGCCATCGGACCATCGGTTGCAGCAACCACGAGGATTGCGCCGTCCATCTGGGCAGCACCGGTGATCATGTTCTTGATGTAGTCAGCGTGACCCGGGGCGTCTACGTGTGCGTAGTGGCGCTTCTCGGTCTGGTACTCCACGTGGGAGATGTTGATGGTAATACCGCGCTGGCGCTCTTCCGGAGCAGAGTCGATCGACGCGAAGTCGCGCTGCTCGTTGAGATCCGGGTACTGGTCGTACAGCACCTTGGAAATGGCGGCAGTCAGCGTCGTCTTACCGTGGTCAACGTGACCAATGGTGCCGATGTTGACGTGCGGCTTAGTCCGCTCGAACTTTGCCTTTGCCACAGGTTCCTCCTAGAACGATTTCAAGTGAAGTGCTCCTCGGCCGCGCTTTTCGCGGCAGAAACTTTAGCAAGTCTACTTGGGGGCTTGGTTTTGGTGAAATTGCAGATTCAGGAACCAATGGTAGTTCCTCGAGCCTGTTTGCGCAGGGGCCGGGCCGCGGCTGTCGCCGCAGCCCCGCCTCAAGCGCTCAGATGCCTTCCCGATACCGGAATTGCATCCGTTACCGGGAGATTACTCGCCGCGGGTTTTCTGGATGATCTCGTCGGCTACTGCCTTGGGGACCTCCGCGTAGCTGTTGAACGTCATGGAGTACACAGCGCGACCCTGGGTCTTGGACCGCAGGTCACCGATGTAGCCGAACATGCCGGACAGCGGAACGTGTGCACGGATAACCTTCACACCTGCTGCGTCTTCCATGGACTGCATCTGGCCACGACGGGCGTTCAGGTCACCAATAACATCACCCATGTATTCCTCAGGTGTGCGGACCTCAACATCCATCAGCGGTTCAAGCAGAACAGGGTTCGCCTTGCGTGCAGCTTCCTTGAAAGCCATACGCCCGGCGATCTTGAACGCCATTTCCGAGGAGTCAACGTCGTGGGACGCGCCATCAATCAGCGTGGCCTTGATGCCGACAACCGGGTAACCGGCCAGGACGCCGTCGTTCAGGGCATCCTGGATACCAGCGTCAACGGACGGGATGTATTCGCGCGGAACGCGGCCACCAGTGACCTTGTTTTCGAACGAGTACAGCTCGCCGGAAGCGGTGTCCATGGGCTCGATCGCAATCTGGATCTTTGCGAACTGACCCGAACCACCGGTCTGCTTCTTGTGCGTGTAGTCAAGGCGCTCAACGGCGCGCTTGATGGTTTCGCGGTAAGCAACCTGCGGCTTGCCAACGTTTGCCTCGACCTTGAATTCGCGGCGCATGCGGTCCACCAGGATATCCAGGTGAAGCTCGCCCATGCCGGCGATGATGGTCTGGCCCGTGTCTTCGTTGAGGGAGACCTGGAAGGTCGGGTCCTCAGCGGAGAGCTTCTGGATGGCCGTGGAGAGCTTCTCCTGGTCACCCTTGGTGTTGGGCTCGATGGCAACCGAGATCACGGGCTCCGGGAAGCTCATGGACTCGAGGACGATCTGGTTGTTGGCATCGCACAGGGTGTCGCCCGTGGTGGTGTCCTTCAGACCGATGGCTGCGTAGATGTGGCCGGCGGTAGCGCCCTCGACAGGCATTTCCTTGTTGGCGTGCATCTGGAACAGCTTGCCGATGCGTTCCTTCTTGCCCTTGGTGGAGTTGACCACCTGGGCGCCTGCCTCGACGTGACCGGAGTACACGCGGACGAAGGTCAGCTGACCGAAGAACGGGTGCGCGGCAATCTTGAAGGCGAGGGCCGAGAACGGCTCGTCTGCAGACGGCTTGCGGGTGAGTTCCTTCTCTTCGTCGCGGGGATCGTGACCGATCATCGGCGGGACGTCGAGCGGGTTCGGCAGGAAGTCAACAACAGCGTCAAGCATCGGCTGGACACCGCGGTTCTTGAAGGCAGAACCACAGAAGACCGGGTAGAGCTCAGAGTTGATGGTCATCTTGCGGATGCCGGCTTTGATCTCTTCGAGGGTGAGTTCTTCACCTTCGAGGTACTTCTCCATGAGCTCTTCGGAAGCCTCGGCCACAGTCTCAACGAGCTGTGCACGGTACTCTTCGGCCTTCGCCTGGAGGTCCGCCGGGATTTCCTGCACTTCGTAGGAAGCGCCCATGGTGACGTCACCCTTAGCGTCGCCAGGCCAAACCAGGGCGCGCATTTCGAGGAGGTCAACAACACCGATGAAGTCGTTCTCAGCACCGATGGGCAGCTGCATGACCAGCGGCTTGGCACCAAGGCGGGAGATGATGGTGTCTACGGTGAAGTAGAAGTCAGCGCCCAGCTTGTCCATCTTGTTGACGAAGCAGATACGCGGAACGTTGTACTTGTCAGCCTGGCGCCAAACAGTCTCGGACTGCGGCTCCACGCCTTCCTTGCCATCGAACACTGCGACTGCACCGTCGAGGACGCGCAAGGAGCGCTCAACCTCAACCGTGAAGTCAACGTGGCCCGGGGTGTCAATGATGTTGATCTGGTTCTTGTCCCAGAAGCAAGTCACGGCGGCAGACGTGATGGTGATGCCGCGTTCCTTTTCCTGTTCCATCCAGTCAGTCGTCGAAGCGCCGTCGTGCGTCTCGCCGATCTTGTGGTTCACACCCGTGTAGAACAGGATGCGCTCGGTAGTGGTGGTCTTGCCGGCATCGATGTGGGCCATGATGCCGATGTTGCGGACCTTATTAAGGTCGGTAAGCACGTCCTGTGCCACGGGGTCTCCCTTTCGGATGGACTACACGTTCGCCGCCGGCTCAGTGAGCCGGCGGCGTCCGGAAAGTTTTTACCAGCGGTAGTGTGCGAAGGCCTTGTTGGACTCGGCCATCTTGTGGGTGTCTTCGCGACGCTTCACAGCGGCACCAAGACCATTGGAGGCATCCAGGATTTCGTTCTGGAGGCGCTCGGTCATGGTCTTCTCACGGCGGGCCTTGGAGTAGCCCACGAGCCAACGCAGAGCGAGGGCGGTGGAGCGACCCGGCTTGACCTCAACCGGAACCTGGTAGGTAGCGCCACCAACACGGCGTGAACGCACCTCGAGGGAAGGCTTGACGTTGTCCATGGCCTTCTTGAGAGCGGCAACGGGGTCGCCGCCGGACTTGGCACGTGCACCTTCGAGTGCGCCGTAAACGATGCGCTCTGCGGTGGACTTCTTGCCGTCGACAAGAACCTTGTTGATCAGCTGCGTGACCAACGGGGAGCCGTAAACGGGATCGGAAACTAGCGGCCGCTTCGGGGCCGGACCCTTGCGAGGCATATTACTTCTTCTCCATCTTTGCGCCGTAACGGCTGCGAGCCTGCTTGCGGTTCTTTACACCCTGGGTGTCGAGTGCGCCGCGGACGATCTTGTAGCGGACACCCGGAAGGTCCTTAACACGACCACCACGAACGAGCACGATGGAGTGCTCCTGGAGGTTGTGGCCAACACCGGGGATGTAGGCGGTAACTTCTACGCCGCCGTTGAGACGCACACGTGCCACCTTACGGAGAGCCGAGTTCGGCTTCTTGGGGGTGGTGGTGTAAACGCGGGTGCAAACACCGCGGCGCATCGGGCTGCCCTTCAGCGCGGGAGCCTTGGTCTTGGAGACCTTCGGCGTGCGGCCCTTGCGGACCAGCTGGTTAATCGTAGGCACTTTCGTGTTCTCCGTTGTTTGATCTCTGCCCCCACACACAGGCGCCAGCCGGTGTAAACGTGGGAACTTTGGCGTTGCTCGTGCAGCCGGCCGAAACTCCGGTAGGCGTGCAAAAGTGCGGCATTCGTTGCGCATGTTGCCCGCAACCCGGAAACAGGCTCCACCCAGCACCATGAGAACAAAACCAAAATGATGCTGCGGCGGCCTTCATCCACTGCCACACAGAACAATTACCAAAAGTCTAGCACGGCTTGATCTGGCGCCTTAATCGGGTGTATGGAGGACGACGGCGCAGGCCGGCTGCCGCCGTCGTCCTCCGCTCCCCCCGGCTCGCCGGGCAAAAAGCCGCCGTTAACGGGTCCGGCCCCGCACTCATTGAGTACGGGGCCGGACCTTACAGCGTCAACTTTGCGGTGACGGCGTGAGCCGGTTTAGCGGAAGTCGTTGCCGAGGTCGTAGTCATCCAGCGGGATGGCGTGGAACTCGGGAGCGCCGTCGCCACCCAGGGCGTCATAGGAGAAGTCGGTGAAAGCGCTGGGGCCCGTGAACAGGCTTGCCTTCGCTTCTTCCGTCGGCTCCACAGTGACCTCTGTGTAGCGGGGCAGACCCGTACCAGCCGGGATGAGCTTACCGATGATGACGTTTTCCTTGAGGCCGAGCAGAGGATCGCTCTTACCTTCCATGGCCGCCTGCGTCAGGACGCGGGTGGTTTCCTGGAAGGAAGCTGCCGACAGCCAGGACTCGGTAGCCAAGGAAGCCTTGGTGATACCCATGAGTTCCGGACGTCCCGAAGCCGGGGCCTTGCCCTCGGACACGACGCGGCGGTTCTCGTCCTCGAAGCGGGCGCGCTCTGCAAGCTCACCGGGGAGCAGGTCGGAGTCGCCGGATTCGATGACGGTCACGCGGCGCAGCATCTGCCGGACGATAACCTCGACGTGCTTGTCGTGGATACCAATACCCTGGCTGCGGTAAACGCCCTGAACCTCATCCACAAGGAACTTCTGTGCGGCACGGGGGCCCATGATGCGCAGAACCTGCTTCGGGTCCACCGGACCGTTGATCAGCTTCTGGCCGACGCTGACGTGCTCGCCATCCTCGATGAGGAGACGTGAACGGCGCAGCACCGGGTAGGCAATCTCTTCGGAACCATCGTCCGGAGTGATGACCAAGCGCATCTGGCGCTCGGACTCTTCGATGGTGATGCGGCCGGCTGCTTCAGCAATCGGTGCGACACCCTTCGGAGTACGGGCTTCGAAGAGCTCCTGGATACGGGGCAGACCCTGGGTGATGTCGTCGCCACCACCGGCGGACACAGCACCACCGGTGTGGAACGTACGCATCGTCAGCTGGGTACCCGGCTCACCGATGGACTGTGCGGCAATAATGCCCACGGCCTCGCCGATGTCCACGGTCTTGCCAGTGGCCAGCGAACGGCCGTAGCAAAGTGCACAGGTGCCGACCTTGGACTCACAAGTGAGCACGGAGCGGACCTTGACCTCGGTGATGCCTGCAGCCAGCAGCTGGTCGATGACGACGTCGCCGCAGTCGGTGCCCCCGGCAGCCAGGACGTTGCCCTGGGCATCGACGACGTCGACGGCCAGCGTACGGGCGTAGGCGCTGTTCTCGACGTTCTCGTCCAGGACGAGCTCACCGTTGGAATCCGGCACGGCGATCGGGGTGACCAGACCTCGTTCGGTACCACAGTCCTCTTCGCGGACGATGACGTCCTGCGAAACGTCCACCAGACGACGGGTCAGGTAACCCGAGTTGGCGGTACGGAGAGCGGTATCGGCCAGACCCTTACGGGCACCGTGCGTGGCGATGAAGTATTCCAGAACCGACAGGCCCTCGCGGTAGGAGGACTTGATCGGGCGAGGAATAATCTCACCCTTCGGGTTGGCCACAAGACCACGGATACCCGCGATCTGGCGGACCTGCATCCAGTTACCACGTGCACCGGAGGACACCATGCGGTTGATGGTGTTCATCGGGGACAGGCTGTCACGCATCGCCTGGGCGATTTCGTTGGTTGCCTTGTTCCAGATTTCGATCAGTTCCTGGCGACGCTCGTCGTCGTCGATCAGGCCCTTGTCGTACTGGCCCTGGATCTTGGCAGCCATGTTCTCGTAACCGGCCAGAATGGCAGGCTTGGAAGTAGGCACCTCGATGTCGGAGATGGCAACCGTGACACCCGAACGGGTGGCCCAGTAGAAACCGGCATCCTTCAGGTTATCCAGCGTTGCCGCCGTAACAACCTTCGGGTAGCGCTCGGCGAGGTCATTGACGATCCGGGACAGTTCGCCCTTATCCGCAACAGCCTCAACCCACGGGTAATCCTCGGGCAGCGTCTGGTTGAAGATGACCTGGCCCAGGGAGGTTTCAACGAGCGCCGGCTGACCGGGCTCCCAACCTTCCGGAGCTTCCCATCCTGCGTAAGGCACGAAGTCGTCCAGACGGATCTTCACCTGGGAGTTCAGGTGCAGGTCACGGGCGTCGTACGCCATGATGGCTTCCGACACCGAGGAGAAGATGCGGCCTTCGCCGGCGGAGCCGACGCGCTTGGTGGTCAGGTGGTACAGGCCGATGATCATATCCTGCGAAGGAAGGGTCACCGGACGGCCATCGGACGGCTTCAGGATGTTGTTCGAGGACAGCATCAGGATGCGGGCTTCGGCCTGGGCTTCCGGGCTCAGCGGCAGGTGTACTGCCATCTGGTCGCCGTCGAAGTCAGCGTTGAAGGCGCCACACACCAGCGGGTGAAGCTGGATTGCCTTGCCTTCCACAAGCTGCGGTTCGAAGGCCTGGATGCCGAGGCGGTGCAGGGTAGGTGCACGGTTGAGCAGCACCGGGTGTTCGGTGATGATCTCTTCCAGCACGTCCCAAACCTGCGGACGGTAACGCTCGACCATACGCTTTGCCGACTTGATGTTCTGTGCGTGGTTGAGGTCAACCAGGCGCTTCATCACGAACGGCTTGAAGAGCTCCAGGGCCATCTGCTTGGGCAGACCACACTGGTGCAGCTTCAGCTGCGGGCCGACGACGATCACCGAACGGCCGGAGTAGTCAACGCGCTTGCCGAGGAGGTTCTGGCGGAAACGACCCTGCTTGCCCTTGAGCATGTCGCTCAGGGACTTCAGCGGACGGTTGCCCGGACCCGTAACGGGGCGGCCACGACGACCGTTGTCGAACAGGCTGTCAACAGCTTCCTGAAGCATGCGCTTCTCGTTGTTGACGATGATCTCCGGAGCACCGAGGTCAAGCAGTCGCTTGAGTCGGTTGTTGCGGTTGATCACACGGCGGTAGAGGTCGTTGAGGTCGGAGGTCGCGAAGCGGCCACCGTCCAACTGGACCATCGGGCGCAATTCCGGCGGGATCACCGGAACGGCGTCGAGAACCATGCCGAGCGGGCTGTTGTTGGTGGTCAGGAACGCGTTGACAACCTTCAGGCGCTTCAGGGCACGCGTCTTGCGCTGGCCCTTGCCGTTCTGGATGGTGTCGCGCAGTGACTCAGCTTCAGCCTGCATGTCAAAGGTCTCGAGGCGCTTCTTGATGGCCTCGGCACCCATGGAGCCTTCGAAGTACAGCCCGTAACGGTCGCGCAGTTCGCGGTAGAGGCCTTCGTCACCTTCAAGGTCAGCGACCTTGAGGTTCTTGAAGCGGTCCCAAACCTGCTCAAGGCGCTCGATGTCGGCGTCGGCACGCTTGCGGACGTTCGCCATCTGGCGGTCAGCAGAATCGCGGGCCTTCTTCTTGTCGGCAGCCTTGGCGCCTTCGCCTTCAAGACGGGCAAGCTCGTCTTCAAGGTCGCGGGCGATCGTGGCGATGTCGCTGTCGCGGTTGTCCACCATCTGCTTCTTCTCGAGGTCGTGCTCGACCTGGAGGTTCGGCAGTTCAGCGTGACGGCTTTCGGTGTCAACGCTGGTGATCATGTAGGCAGCGAAGTAGATGACCTTTTCAAGGTCCTTCGGTGCCAGGTCCAAAAGGTAGCCCAAGCGCGAGGGAACGCCCTTGAAGTACCAGATGTGGGTTACAGGCGCGGCCAGCTCAATGTGGCCCATGCGCTCACGACGCACCTTGGCGCGGGTGACTTCAACGCCACAACGCTCGCAGATGATGCCCTTGAAGCGGACGCGCTTGTACTTACCGCAGTAGCATTCCCAGTCGCGGGACGGGCCGAAGATCTTCTCGCAGAAGAGGCCGTCCTTCTCGGGCTTGAGCGTGCGGTAGTTGATGGTTTCCGGCTTCTTGACCTCACCGTAAGACCATCCGCGGATGTCTTCCGCGGTGGCGAGGCCGATCTGCATGAGGCCGAAGGAGGATTCGCTGGACATATGGTCCCTGTTCTCTCTTGTTCTCTAAATTCTGAAGTCTTGGTTACGGGAAGAGGGAGTTGTTCCGACGGACAGTTGTGAGGCTGCCCGCCGGAACAGCTGCTAGACCTCTTCTACGGAACTGGGCTCTGCGCGAGACAGATCGATGCCCAGTTCTTCCGCAGCCGTGAAGACTGCGTCATCAGAGTCACGCATTTCGATCGTGGTTCCATCGGTGGAAAGAACTTCCACGTTCAGGCACAACGACTGCATTTCCTTGATCAAGACCTTGAAGGACTCGGGAACGCCAGGCTCAGGGATGTTCTCGCCCTTGACGATGGCTTCGTAGACCTTCACACGACCATGGATGTCATCCGACTTAATCGTGAGGAGTTCCTGAAGGGTGTAAGCGGCACCGTAAGCTTCGAGCGCCCACACTTCCATTTCACCGAAACGCTGGCCACCGAACTGAGCCTTACCACCCAGCGGCTGCTGCGTGATCATGGAGTACGGGCCGGTGGAACGCGCGTGGATCTTGTCGTCCACCAGGTGGTGGAGCTTCAGGATGTACATGTAACCGACGGAGATCGGATCCGGGAACGGCTCGCCGGAGCGGCCGTCGAACAGACGGGTCTTACCGGAAGAGTCGATCAGGCGGTCGCCATCGCGGGTCACGTTGGTGGAGTCAAGCAGGCCCGTGATTTCTTCTTCGCGGGCGCCATCGAATACCGGGGTGGCAACGGTGGTCTGGCCGGTTTCACGGGGCAGGTTCGGGAGGTTCTTGACCCACTCCGGCTCGCCTTCGATCTTCCAACCGGTCTTGGCAACCCAACCGAGGTGGGTTTCCAAAACCTGGCCAACGTTCATTCGACCCGGAACACCCAGCGGGTTCAGGACGATGTCCACCGGGGTACCGTCTGCAAGGAAGGGCATGTCCTCGATCGGAAGGATCTTGGAGATGACACCCTTGTTGCCGTGACGGCCGGCGAGCTTGTCGCCGTCGGTGATCTTGCGCTTGGCTGCAACGTAGACGCGGACCAGCTGGTTCACGCCCGGGGGCAGTTCGTCGTCGTTGTCGCGGTCGAAGACGCGCACGCCGATGACCGTACCGGACTCGCCGTGGGGCACCTTCAGGGAGGTGTCGCGGACTTCGCGGGACTTCTCACCGAAGATCGCGCGGAGAAGGCGCTCTTCCGGAGTCAGCTCGGTTTCACCCTTAGGGGTGACCTTTCCGACCAGGATGTCGCCGGCTTCAACCTCTGCACCGATGTGGATGATGCCACGCTCGTCCAGGCCTGCAAGGACTTCCTCGGACACGTTGGGGATATCACGAGTGATTTCCTCGGCACCAAGCTTGGTGTCGCGGGCGTCAATTTCGTGTTCCTCGATGTGGATGGAGGAAAGTACATCCTCAGCAACAATGCGCTGGGAGAGGATGATGGCGTCCTCGAAGTTATGGCCTTCCCATGACATGAATGCCACGAGCAGGTTCTTACCAAGGGCGAGCTCGCCCTGGTCCGTTGCGGGACCATCAGCGATGATGCCGCCAACTTCCAGGCGCTGGCCTTCGCTGACCAATACGCGGTGGTTGTAGCAGTTGCCCTGGTTGGAACGGGCGAACTTGTTGATGCGGTAGTTGGTCTCGGTACCGTCGTCGTTGATCATGACAACCAGCTCGGCGGAAACCTCGGTGACCACACCTGCCTTCTTCGCGATGACAACGTCACCGGCGTCGACGGCTGCTGCGCGCTCCATGCCGGTGCCCACGAAAGGAGCCTCGGAACGGACCAGCGGCACGGCCTGGCGCTGCATGTTGGCACCCATGAGTGCACGGTTGGCATCGTCATGCTCAAGGAACGGGATCAGGGCGGTTGCCACGGACACCATCTGGCGCGGGGAAACGTCCATGAACTGAACGTCGGCAGCGGGAACCAGAACAGGTTCGCCTCCACCACCACGGGCACGGACAAGAACGGTCTCTTCCGAGAACTTCTTGTCAGCATCCAGCGGAGCGTTGGCCTGTGCGATCAGGACCTCGGCTTCGTCGTCGGCCGTCAGGTACTGGACTTCGTCGGACACGACGCCATCGGAAACCAGGCGGTACGGCGTCTCGATGAAGCCGAACGGGTTGATGCGTCCGTAGGATGCCAACGAACCAATCAGACCAATGTTCGGGCCTTCAGGAGTTTCGATGGGGCACATACGTCCGTAGTGGGACGGGTGAACGTCTCGAACTTCCATGCCTGCACGGTCACGGGACAGACCACCCGGGCCAAGCGCGGACAAGCGGCGCTTGTGGGTCAGACCCGAGAGCGGGTTGTTCTGGTCCATGAACTGCGACAGCTGGGAAGTTCCGAAGAACTCCTTGATGGCTGCCACGACGGGACGGATGTTGATCAGTGTCTGCGGCGTGATGGCCTCGACGTCCTGCGTGGTCATGCGTTCGCGGACGACGCGTTCCATGCGGGAGAGGCCGGTGCGGACCTGGTTCTCGATCAGTTCTCCAACGGCGCGGATGCGACGGTTGCCGAAGTGGTCGATGTCATCGACGTCGACGCGAAGCTCGTGGTCTTCGCCGTCGCGCTTGCCCATGAGGGTCTTCTCGCCGGCGTGAAGCGCAACGAGGAACTTGATCATGGCAACGATGTCTTCAACGTGCAGGACCGATGCTTCCTTGTCGCCAAGGGAGCGGTCGATGCCGAGCTTGCGGTTGATCTTGTAACGGCCAACCTTGGCAAGATCGTAGCGCTTGGCGTTGAAGTACAGGTTGTCCAGCAGGGACTGGGCAGCCTCAACTGTGGGCGGCTCGCCTGGACGCAGCTTGCGGTAGATGTCCAGAAGCGCGTCTTCGCGGGTCTCGGTGGCGTCCTTCTCCAGCGTTGCACGCATGGAGTCGTACTGGCCGAACTCTTCCAGGATCTGGCCTTCGGTCCAGCCAAGGGCCTTCAGGAGAACCGTGACCGACTGCTTGCGCTTGCGGTCGAGGCGAACGCCGACCTGATCGCGCTTGTCGATTTCGAGTTCGAACCATGCGCCACGCGACGGGATGATCTTCGCAGTGAAGATGTCCTTGTCACTGGTCTTGTCAGCGGTGCGCTCAAAGTAGGCGCCCGGCGAACGGACCAGCTGGGAGACAACGACACGCTCGGTGCCGTTGACGACGAACGTTCCCTTTTCAGTCATGAGGGGGAAGTCGCCCATGAACACGGTCTGCTGCTTGATTTCGCCCGTGTTGTTGTTCATGAACTCGGCCTTGACGTACAGCGGGGCCGAGTAGGTGGCGTCACGGTCTTTACATTCGGCCATGGTGTACTTCGGGTCAGCGAACTCCGGCTCGGAGAAGCTCAGGGACATAGTGCCCTGGAAGTCCTCGATGGGGGAGATCTCTTCGAAGATGTCGGCAAGTCCGGAGGTGGTGGCGACGCTGAGGTCGCCCTCCTCGACAGCCTTCGCTACCCGCGCCTGCCAGCGTTCGTTTCCGACCAGCCAGTCAAAGCTGTCTGTCTGCAGGGCGAGAAGATTCGGAACATCAAGTGGTTCGTGAATCTTTGCGAATGAGAGGCGGCGGGTGGCACCATCGGTGCTTGCCGTGTTAGCGGTTTCGTTATTAGAGGTGCTCGAGGCGACCAAGAGGGATCCTTCCACAGACCTTCAGGCGTTTTCAGATCTCCCCCGTTTGCATCCTGCAGAGTGCTCCGCAGGATACTTGTTCCGGTTCCGCTATATGACCCGGACCCAGTCCGCTTATGACAGTGCACGTTTCGGAACGGCACGTCAATGACGCAGCTGAGAGGTAAAGCCCACCGCTATATGAAGGCTGAAGGTTAACAGGGAAGACGCAAATATCTACGATACGGCAAAGCAGCCTTTCTGTCTACCCCAGATCGGCCGTGATTGCAAGCACGGTTGCTGCAGGCACCAATGCCCGGGCACGTGCTTGGGGAAGCCGACAAGGAATGGGGGGAACGGCACAATTGTTGAAGAGATTGGCTGGCGCGCGCTCCGCGATAGCCTTGCTACACCACTCCCGGATCGGAAGAGAGACCATGACCAACTCCGCTGACGACAATGACGTTGTCATCCTTGCTGCTTCCCGCACACCACAGGGTCGGCTCAACGGGCAATTGGCGGGCTTCACCGCCGTCGACCTCGGCGCTCATGCCATAACCGCCGCGCTGGCGGCCAGCGGCGTCAAAGCCGAGCAGGTGGACGCTGTCATCATGGGCCAGGTTCTTCAGGCCGGTGCAGGCCAGAATCCGGCCCGGCAGAGCGCAATCGCCGCAGGTGTCGGCTGGAACATCCCAGCCGTCACCATCAACAAGGTGTGCCTATCGGGCCTCACAGCCGTCATTGATGCAGCACGCATGATCCGCAGCGGCGACGCCACAGTGGTAGTTGCCGGAGGCCAGGAATCCATGACCCGGGCGCCACACCTCCTCCCGGGATCCCGGCAAGGGTGGACGTACGGAGCCATCCAGGCGCTGGACGTCGCCGCCCATGACGGCCTCACCGATGCTTTCGACGGACAGTCCATGGGCTTGTCCACGGAAACGAAGAACGTCACGCTCGGCATCGATCGCAAGGCCCAGGATGAAGTTGCGGCAGCTTCGCACCAACGGGCTGCCGCCGCCATCGCGGCCGGAACCTTCGACGTCGAAATCGCTCCGGTAAGCGTCAAGCAGCGCAAGGGCGATCCCCTGGTGCTCACCACGGATGAAGGCATCCGCCCCAACACCACAGTGGAGACGCTGGCACCGCTCAAGGCTGCATTCGCCACCGACGGCACCATCACGGCCGGCAACTCCTCTCCCCTGTCCGACGGCGCCTCCGCACTGGTACTGACCAGTCGCCGCTTCGCCAAGGACAACGGGCTGGACTACCTGGCTGTGGTGGGCAAGCCCGGGCAGGTTGCAGGACCTGACAACTCGCTCCATTCACAGCCTTCGAACGCCATAGCCCAGGCATTGAAGCGCGCCGGTTGGACGGCAGAGGACCTGGACTTCATCGAAATCAATGAGGCTTTCGGTTCCGTGGCCGTCCAGTCCCTCAAGGACCTCCGCTATCCCTTGGAGAAGTGCAACATCCATGGCGGCGCCATTGCCTTGGGCCATCCCATCGGGGCATCCGGGGCACGGCTCGCGCTGCATGCCGCACACGAGCTCAAGCGCAGGGGGACCGGAAAAGCGGCTGTCTCCTTGTGCGGAGGCGGAGGCCAGGGTGAAGCCCTCCTCCTTTACCGCGACTGATGACTGACGCAGTGCCTGTGCCCGGGATGGAGGGTGCCGAACGATTCCTGTCAGACGCCGCCGCGCGCGGTCTGGACGTCGACGTCGTCGAGCGTCCAGCTGCCCGCAGTTTGGAAGAAGCTGCCGACATCCTGGGCATCAGGCCCGCGGACATTGTGAAGTCGTTGGTGGTCAAACACCGCGACGGCAGTTTCCTCTTCGCACTCATTCCCGGGGACCGCCAGATCTCCTGGCCCAAGCTGCGAGCCTTGGTAGGCGTCAATAAGCTCTCGCTCCCCCACGCCGACGTCGCCTTGGCCGCCACCGGCTACGAGCGTGGAACCATCACTCCGCTGGGCAGCACCACACCGTGGCCTGTGTATGCCGACGCCACCATAGCCGGGCGACGCATCTCGATGGGTGCCGGGGCGCATGGCCGGAGTGCTTTCGTGGACGCGGACGCACTCACCGCAGCACTGGGCGCGGTAGTAGCGGACATCAGCGAACCCAACTAAGTCGCAGCTGAGCGCGTTTTGAGAGCCCAAAACGCGCTTAACTGCTACCTACTTGGGTGCCCGAATCCTTGGTGCATTTAACGCAGGAAGCCCCGCCCGGCGAACCGGACGGGGCTTCCACAAGCAAGACGAGTTACTTGAGGGTAACCGTTGCGCCAGCTTCTTCGAGCTGAGCCTTTGCCTTCTCGGCAGCTTCCTTGGTGGCGCCTTCGAGAACAGCCTTCGGTGCGCTGTCAACCAGGTCCTTGGCTTCCTTGAGGCCGAGGGAGGTGATGGCGCGAACTTCCTTGATCACTGCGATCTTCTTGTCGCCAGCAGCTTCGAGAACGACGTCGAATTCGGTCTTCTCTTCAGCAGCTTCAGCAGCACCGCCGGCAGCGGGGCCAGCAACTGCAACAGCAGCAGCCGTAACTTCGAAGGTCTCTTCGAAGAGCTTGACGAACTCGGAGAGCTCGATGATGGTCAGTTCCTTGAAAGCTTCAATGAGCTCTTCGTTGCTGAGCTTCGCCATGGTGGCGTCCTTCCATTAGTTGGTGCAGATCCGGGCTAAGCCTGTCCATGCACCAGAGTTTGATTGAGGGGAGAACTTAGTTCTCTTCGGTTGCAGCTTCAGCGGCTTCGGCCGGAGCCGCAACCTCTTCAGCAGCAGCCTCTTCAGCGGCCGGGGCTTCTTCAGCGGCCGGTGCAGATGCGCCGCCCTCTTCTTCAAGCTTGAGGCGCAGGGCGTCGATGATGCGTGCAGCAGCGGATGCGGGAGCCTTGAGGACACCAGCAACACGTGCAAGCTGCAGCTCGCGGGACTCGAGGGCTGCCAGTGCGGCAACTCCTGCTGCGTCCAATGCCTTGCCTTCGAAGACGCCGGTCTTGATAACCAGCTGCTTGTTGGCCTTGGCAAAGTCCGTCAGGCTCTTGGCAGCAGCAACAGCGTCACCCTTGATGAAGGCGATTGCAGTAGGGCCGGCGAGCTGATCGTTGAATGCTTCAACTCCAGCTTCCTTGGCTGCAATGGCACTCAGGGTGTTCTTGACGACCGAGAACTTGGTGTCCTGGCCGAGCGCAACACGCAGTTCCTTGAGCTGTGCAACAGTGAGCCCGCGGTATTCGGTCAGGACAGCCGCGTTCGATTCCTTGAAATCGTTGGTGATCTCTGCAACTGCTGAGATCTTGCTAGGCGTTGTCATAACCCTCCTTCCGGGGAATAAAGCCGGTCTTCCGGGTCCCCGCTCACGAGAGCTAAAACTAAAAACGCCCCGCGCAGATGCACGGGGCTTGGCTCAACACAGTTTGATCCGTGGAGACTTGCTTCGTTCACCTGCGCCGGCCGCCCTATGTTCAGGGTCCTTCGTCAAGGAATTCACTTTTACCTCAAGGGCACAGCTACAGAATTGAGCTTTGCTCGAAAGAGTGGATTCCCATCAACCGACGGTCTTTGGTACTTCAAGGTTACGGGAGAGTGTTCGGCAAACCAAATCGGCCATGCCTAGTCTGACGATGTAGCCCCTGCGAGCCTGCCCGGAAGTTCCTTTTGCCACAGTCCGGTGACGCCCGCGGTGGTAAATCCCAACTGCTTGTTCACGGTCAGGAGGTACCTGTTCTCGGGCGCGTTCCAGGTATAGATGACCCGGGCGTCCGGAAACTGCTCACTCAGCCGTTCCATGTTGGCAATCTTGATCAGCAGACCGAGCTTGTTGCCCCGGTGCTCCTGCAGGACCAACGTGTCGTCCTGGAAAACCACGTCCTGGCGGTGCGCCAGGACGCTGATGGTGGTCAAACCCACCAGCCGCCCACTCTCCACATGCTCGACGGCAGTCACCACCGTGCGCCGGCCCTGCGCCAAGGCCGCATCCTCGGTTTCGCGAAGTACCGTTGCGTCGAAGACCATTCCGCTCGCTTCCACTTCAGGAGCGTCTTCGTCGCCAGCGTCACGGACCACCTCGCCAGCGGCGTTCTCCAGTGCGGCCACGGCTTCCAGCCAGGGCTCGGGGCAACGGTCAGTCCAGTGGTGCAGGGTGTACCGGCCGCCGTTGGCTTCTTCGGCTTCAAGCTGCAGATCCCCCACCAGCTTGGAATCCAGGGGGAGCACGCATGAACTGAACTGTTCGATGTGTTGAAGGGTGTACCCGGCACGCTTGGCGAAGTCCACCTCCCTGCTGCTCTCAGGAACAAACCCGGCCCCACTGCCCGGGATCAACTGATCCTCGGGTATCTCAGTGAGCGACGTTGCCGGATGGTTGGTATCCACCAACGCCATGGTGCGTCCCTCCGCCCGGGCGAGCTGCTCCGCTGCCTCCAGCAACTGACGGCCAACCCCTTGGCCCTGGAACTCAGGAAGGATGTCCAGGGTGAACTCGGCCAGGTCCAGGTTATCCGCCAAGGGCAAGGCAATATCTACCGTGCCCACAATGACGCCCTCTACTTTTGCCACCAAAATAATCTGGCGCTCATAGGGATCGGAAAACTCCAACAGCTTTTCCAAAGGCGTATAGGCGAGGTCGTCACTCCCCCATGTCTCCATACGTACCCGGCGCCCAACTTCAACGGCGTCCAGGAAATCAGCGGCGTCGGGGCTGTCCAGGGTGTCAGGCACCCACAGCTGCTCGACTTGAACGGTCTTCGCCTCGTCTACAGTCATTCCAGCCGTTTCTGCCATTCGCCGTCAAAGCCGGAGGGCTTGAATCCTAGTGCGATATTTATGGCCAGCATATGCCGGTTTTCATCGGCGTTCCATGTCATAACGGACGTGGCGCTGGGCCATAGCTCGTGAATACGGCGAAGATTGGCAATCTTGACCAGCATGCCAAGACGGTGTCCGCGGTGCCCTGGGGCAACCAACGTGTCCTCTTGGTAGACCATGCCCGGGGTAGCCTCGCGGTGGGTGAGTATGGTGTAGGCCGCCAACTCCCCCGTGGCGTCGTGCCGGGCAACAGCCGCCATGGAAGCAACGCCGCCTGCCAGCCACGTGGATTCCTCGAGACGGACGCGGTTGGCATCCCAGTCCTCGCCCTCCCAGCCCAGGCCTGCGATGGGCACCTCGGTGCTCATGAGGCTTTTGAGCTTCGCGAACACATCCACAAGCTCATCAGGGCAGCGGTCCTGCCACCCGATGAGGCTGTAGCCCGCTGCCCGGCTTGTTGCCTGCTCTTCAAGGTTCTGCAGCAGCGCTTCTTCGACCGGGAGGGGCAGCGTGCTGTTGGTTTCGACCTGCTCCAGGGAATATCCGTGATGGAGGGCAAAGCGGGTAGAGGCGGAATCCAGTGGGACGCCACCCGTTCCTGACTTTGCCTCCAGCAACTCAACGCCCGGGATAAGGAACCGGATTGGCTCGGCGCAAAACGCGTCAAAGGACGTGCGGTCCCGCTCACGCGCCACTTGCTCCAGCACCCCGAGGACCCTCGTCCCAATGCCGTGCCGACGAAAGGCAGCGTCCACCAGGACGTCCACGCCCGCCGTCGTCGTGTTTTCGCTAAGGGGCAGAGTCAGTGTGCCGCTGCCCACTACGGCTCCGTCGAGGCGTGCCAGGAAAACGTGCCGTTCTTCGTATTCATTGCCCTGCCAGAAGAGGACAGCTTCGGCCAGCGTGGAGCAACGGTCCAGGTTTCCCCAGAGATCCATGTGGTGGGCAACGTCCAGGTCATGGAAGGCGCGGAAATCGGGCTCCCCCTTCGCGTCGGGGCTTTTCGGGACCGGGATCCGCTGCACGGACAACCCGGCGATGGCGGAAGAGTTCGACGTCGGCACGCACCACAGCCTACGGCTCTCCCCCCGTGGTGAACAGGGAAAAGGGCAAGAAAAAGGACCGCCCGGCAAAGCCGGACGGTCCTTTTATCAGAGCAAGTGCCCGCGAAGCTTACGCGTCGACGAGGACCTTGGTGACGTTCGGGTCAACGGTGATGCCCGGACCGAACGTGGTGGCAACGGTAGCCTTCTGGATGTAGCGGCCCTTGGAAGCGGACGGCTTCAAGCGAAGCACCTCTTCCAGAGCAGCTGCGTAGTTCTCAGCCAGCTTGTTGATGTCGAAGGACACCTTGCCGATGATGAAGTGCAGGTTGGAGTGCTTGTCGACGCGGAAGTCGATCTTGCCACCCTTGATGTCGTTGACAGCCTTGGTGACGTCCGGGGTAACCGTACCGGTCTTCGGGTTCGGCATCAGGTTACGCGGGCCGAGGACCTTACCGAGGCGGCCAACCTTGCCCATGAGGTCAGGGGTTGCCACTGCGGCGTCGAAGTCGGTCCAGCCGGCTGCGATCTTTTCGATCAGGTCATCGGAACCAACGAAGTCGGCGCCGGCAGCGATAGCTGCTTCAGCCTTGTCGCCGGTTGCGAAAACGAGGACGCGGGCGGTCTTACCGGTGCCGTGGGGCAGGTTGACGGTGCCACGAACCATCTGGTCAGCCTTACGCGGGTCAACGCCCAAACGGAAAGCGACCTCAACGGTTGCGTCGAACTTGGAAGGATTGGTGTCCTTCGCGAGGGTGATGGCCTCGATCGGGGCGTAGACCTTGTCTGCCTCGATCTTGGCTACGGCTGCCTCATATGCTTTGCTGCGCTTTGCCATGCTGCTATTTCTCCTTGTGCAGTTGTGGTCTGCGGACCGCGCTGGGCCCTGCCACAAGTCGCGGATCCGGCAAGGATCCTGCGACATTTCAATGTTTCAGATGCCGGTTGCCCGGCGGGTGAAGGCCACAAGGGCCTTCGAAGGTTACTAGCCTTCTACGGTGATGCCCATGGAGCGGGCGGTGCCTGCGATGATCAGGGCAGCTGCCTTGATGTCGTTGGCGTTGAGGTCTTCCATCTTGGTGGAAGCAATTTCCTCAACCTGTGCCTGGGTCAGCTTTGCAACCTTGACGGTGTGCGGGGTAGCCGAACCCTTGGCGACGCCTGCAGCCTTCTTGATGAGCTCTGCAGCCGGCGGGGTCTTGGTGATGAAGGTGAAGGAACGGTCCTCGTAAACCGTGATTTCAACCGGGATAACGTTTCCGCGCTGGGATTCCGTTGCAGCGTTGTACGCCTTGCAGAATTCCATGATGTTGACACCGTGCTGGCCAAGCGCAGGACCGATCGGCGGAGCCGGGTTAGCGGCACCTGCCTGGATCTGCAGCTTGATGAGGCCGGTGACCTTCTTCTTGGGAGCCAATGTAGGGTCCTTCTCTCAATAGCTTCCTGGGACACAGGAGCGCGTCCCAGGTTGGTGGCCGCCATGGCGAGGCGGCCGGCCGCTCCCGAACTGCTAAGCAGGCAGGACTGGAGCGAAATTTTGGAATCAGCTAGATCTTGGTGACCTGGTTGAATGCGAGCGTCACCGGGGTTTCGCGCTCGAAGATCGAGACCAGGACCACCAGGGTCTGGGACTCGGGCTTGATCTCGGAGATCGTTGCCGGGAGGGTCTCGAACGGACCTTCCTTGACGATGACCGACTCGCCGACCTCGAAGTCGACGGCCACGGGAGCCTGGTTCTGCTTGTTGACGGGCTTGCCCTGCTCTGCCTGCTCTTCTTCGAAGACCGGGGCGAGCATGGAGAAGACCTCATCGAGCCGCAGCGGGACGGGGTTGTGGGCGTTGCCCACGAAGCCGGTGACACCCGGCGTGTGGCGAACGGCGCCCCAGGAAGCGTCGGTCAGGTCCATGCGGACAAGGACATAGCCGGGAATGCGCACGCGGTTGATGACCTTGCGCTGCGCGTTCTTGATCTCCACGACCTCTTCCATGGGCACCTGGATCTCGAAGATGTAATCTTCCATGTCCAGGGTCTGGATGCGGGTCTCAAGGTTGGCCTTCACGCGGTTTTCGTAACCGGCGTAGGAGTGGATGACGTACCAGTCACCTTCCTGGCGACGCAGCTTGCCCTTGAACTCTTCAGCCGGATCGGCCGGCGCTGCAGCAGCAGCGGCTGCCAGGTCGTCGCCGTCGGACTCTTCCTCGTCGCCTGCAGCGTCGTCCGACGCGTCATCAGACTCGGCGTCCACGTCAGCTTCGAAGTCCTCTTCGGAATCGTCGGCGTCGGCAGATTCGGGCGCAGCGGAATCAACCTCGGACTCTTCCACAGCCTCAGCTGCGGCGCCCTCAGTTTCTTCCAGCTCAGTCTCGTTTACCTCGAGCTCCTGCTCAGACACTTGGTCTCCTGCTTCCTCATTGCCTAACATGCCTATTTAAATGGCTCAATTCCGCAAACCCCGCAAAATCCCTGAGCTAACAAGGAATTTCACACAGTTTGCGGACAGATCCGCTTAGCGGTCCGTGACGCCTGTCCCACCGAAGACCCAGCTGGCTCCCGTCCCGAAGGCGATGTCCAGCAGGCTGACGATGAGCATCATGATGGCCACGAACACCAGCACCACGAGCGTGTAATTGATCAGTTCCTTGCGGGTGGGCGCAACGACCTTCTTCAGTTCACCAATTACCTGGCGGACGAAGAGTGCAATACGGGCGAAGAAGCCGCGATCGGCTTTCTTGGCGGGACGGCCCTTCGAGCTGCTGGCAGCTGTTTCGGTCACCTGGTCCTCACTCACCTTGCAAAGTCGTTGACCCGACTCTGATCAGAGCCATGGTTGCTGCGCGTGCCCCGGCGTTTCCGCCGGAACAGCTTGCGCAGGGCAGACAGGACTCGAACCTGCAACCTGCGGTTTTGGAGACCGCTGCGCTACCAATTGCGCCACTACCCTATGGATCGAATCCATGTTTCAGGCCGCACTTCAGCCTGTGGTGCTTTTCAACACCGGTGAACCAGTCTACGCAAGAATTTCGCGTTAGTCGAACCGGCCCGATTCCGGACCTCCCAGCCGTAAAAGCCTGTGACCAGCATTATCAGTCACAAAGTTCTGTAGGCACCCGGGAGCTCCGCAGAACAGCATAAGGTAGTTTACGTCGAATCCCATCATCCAGCCCTCGAGCTGCCTGCGTAGAACGGTACATAGATGTCTGCCGGAACAACTACCGCCCGCATTTCACAGCGAATCTCCGCCATTGCAGAATCCGCCACCCTTGCCGTTGACGCCAAGGCCAAGGCACTGAAGGCCGCGGGACGTCCCGTGATCGGTTTCGGTGCCGGCGAACCTGATTTTCCAACCCCGGACTACATCGTCCAGGCCGCCATTGAGGCGGCAGGCCAGCCGAAGTACCACCGCTACTCCCCCGCCGGTGGCCTCCCCGAACTGAAGAAGGCTATCGCCGAGAAGACCCTGCGGGACTCCGGTTACCAGGTTGATCCTTCCCAGGTCCTGGTGACCAACGGGGGTAAGCAGGCCGTCTACAACACGTTCGCGACCCTCGTGGACCCGGGCGACGAAGTCATCATCCCCACTCCCTTCTGGACCACGTACCCGGAAGCCATCCGGCTCGCCGGCGGCGTGCCCGTTGAGGTCTTCGCCGGCCCGGAACAGGGCTACCTGGTAACTGTCGAGCAGCTCGAAGCCGCTGTCACGGACAGGACCAAGATCCTGTTGTTCGTTTCCCCGTCCAACCCCACCGGCGCTGTTTACAGCCCGGAGCAGGTTGCGGAGATCGGCAAGTGGGCCGCGTCCAAGGGCCTCTGGGTTGTCACTGACGAGATCTACGAGCACCTGACCTACGACGACGTCGAGTTCACGTCCATCGCCACTGCTGCGCCGGAACTGGGCGACAAGGTTGTCATCCTCAACGGTGTTGCCAAGACCTACGCGATGACCGGTTGGCGCGTGGGATGGATGATCGGCCCTGCCGACGTCATCAAGGCCGCCACCAACCTGCAGTCCCATGCGACGTCCAACGTCTCCAACATCATGCAGATCGCAGCCGCAGCAGCCCTCACGGGTCCCCTGACCGCCGTCGACGAAATGAAAGTTGCGTTCGACCGACGCCGCAAGGCGATTGTCGCCGGCCTGAACGCGATCGAAGGTGTTGAATGCCCGACGCCGACCGGCGCCTTCTACGTCTACGCGGACGTGCGCGGCCTGTTGGGTAAGGAATTTGAGACCTCCAATGGTCCCGTCCGCCCGGCCACCTCTGCGGAACTCGCCACCCTCATCCTCGACGAAGTTGAAGTTGCCGTCGTTCCGGGCGAAGCCTTCGGTCCTTCCGGCTACGTGCGGTTGTCCTACGCACTCGGCGATGACGACCTCGCAGAGGGTGTCCGCCGCATCCAGGAGTTCCTGGGCAAGGCAAAGTAGCAACCAGCCAACGCAAACGCTCTTCCACCTGTGACAGGTGGAAGAGCGTTTCCGTTTAAGGCGCGGGAAGTGAGAGAGCGATCGGGAAAACCCGACGGGACGTGAGAGAGCGTTAGAGGAGTCGACGCTCGGCCGCCCACTTGGTAAGTTCGTGGCGGCTGGATAGCTGTAGCTTCCTCAGTACTGCCGACACATGTGTTTCCACCGTCTTGATGGAGATGAACAGCTCCTTGGCCACCTCCTTGTAGCTGTAACCCCGGGCAATGAGCCGCATGACTTCGAGTTCGCGGGCAGAAAGCTTGTCCAATTCGTCGTCTGCGATGTCAGCGGGAGCGGTCCCGAAAGCGTCCAGCACAAAGCCTGCCAAACGGGGAGAGAAGACGGCATCGCCATCGGCCACGCGGATGACGGCGTCGGAAATCTCCTTGCCCGAGATGGTTTTGGTGACGTAACCACGTGCTCCGGCCCGGATCACCGACACCACGTCCTCGGCGGCGTCGGACACGCTCAAGGCCAGGAAGCTGGTGGTACCGAGCAAAGCGCCGGAGCCGGCAATGACTTCACGTCCGCCACCGCCCAATCCGCCCGGGAGGTGCACGTCCAGGAGCACGACTTCAGGGCGGGTCCCGGCTATGACGGCAATGGCCTGTTCCACGGTGCCGGCCTCGCCCACCACATCCATGCGTTCGTCGAGGTCCGCTTTCAAACCGGAACGGAAGATGGTGTGGTCGTCCACGATGACCACGCGCACCCTGCGTCCGACACCACTTTCAGGGCTGTTGTTCATTGCTTTGTTTCTCCATTCCGATGTTCGGCATTCCGGAGGTCGCCATTCCGCTGCTCACCATTCCGCTGCTCGCTGGCGTCCGGACTTATTGATGGAAGGGCCAATCGGACTTCCGTTCCATCGCTGCTGCTGTTGATGACCGCCGTGCCGCCGTGCCGCTTCATCCGGCCGATGATCGACTCCTTAACGCCCAGCCTGTCATCCGGGACAGCATCAGGGTCGAAGCCCGGGCCGCGGTCCTTGATGAAGATTTCCGTACTACCGGCAGTGCTCTCCAAGTAAACGGACACTGTCCCGCCACCATGGCGGGCGGCATTGAGCATGGCTTCCCTGGCCGCCTGGACCAAGGCCTCGTGCCGGTCCGTCATGTCGGTGTCCCCTACAGTGACTACCTCCACGGCATGTCCATGAGAGTCCTCCACTTCTGCCGCCACGGCCTTGATCCTGTCAGCCAGGAGGCCCGATTCCTTGGCGGGATCACTGAACAGCCAGGAGCGGAGTTCGCGTTCCTGGGCCCTTGCGAGCCGGATGACGTCCTGCTCGGATCCCGCCCGGCGCTGGATGAGTGCCAGGGTCTGAAGGACGGAGTCGTGCAAGTGGGCAGCGATCTCTGCGCGTTCAGTTTCGCGGACCCTGCCGGCCCGTTCCGTTTCAAGGTCCTTCCAGAACTTCAGCCCCCACGGCAGCAATACCAAGGCAACACCGCCCAGGACAGCGACAGAGGCAAGGAGCGCCAGCCACGTCTGCTCCCACGACCCCGAACCGGACACCATCACCAGGACGCCGGCCACCACTAGCGCCAAACCCGCTGCCAGGCGCGTCCATCCACCTGCCTGGTCGGCCTTCGTCTTGTCCACCAGGCCGGCCCTGCGGGTCTCATCGAGCTGCATCCAGGCAATAGCTGCGCCACCGAGGATGGCGGCCGCCGGAATGAGTGTGCCCAAAGGGACGTCGACGCCGAACTGGCGGGCGATCAGGATCGCAGCAACCAAGAGCAAAGCTGCGCCGAGCAGGATTTCCTTGCCGTACTGGATCTTGCGGAACGTGAACCAGGACGACAAAGTACTTCCACTGCCGTTGCCTGCTTCGCCCCTGGATCCCGCCCAATCCCACGATGACGCGGCACTGCCAAAGGCCGCAGGTTCGGCGACAGGCCCGGCGCCTGCATGCCCGAGGACAGAACCGTTGCCTGAAACACGGCTGCTCCCTGTGACTGAACCGGATACCGGAGGCGCGCCGGCCACGGTCGGCGAGGGGCCTGCGTCGTACGTTGGCGCCGCGGAAGGGCCGGGGGCCACAGAGGTGGGCGGGAGGCTCACCGCAGGAGCAATGGGCGACGCCGGGCGGCGGGCGTTGCGCTTGGCGTTCTCGTCCGCGGTGGGAACCATGGTCCACAGCCACGCGTAGAAGGCCACGCCTGCTCCACCGGCGAAGCAGGCCAGAATCATCCCCAGCCGGACGAACTTGACCGGCCAGCCCAAATGATCGGCCAAACCGCTGCAAACGCCCGCGATCATGCGGTCGCTGCTGCGGACCAGCGTGGGGCGTTGCACAACGGTTGTCATGTACCAATCCAAACACGGATCAGGGTGCCCCGGACCGGAAACCGGCGTTGTTCGGGGGTCCCTCAGGGATCAATCAGGGTATCCCCCAGTAGAGGGAAGGATGGCCCGGGCGGCAGGATCGAAGTATGAACGCGAACAGCATGAACCCAGAGGAACCCGGAACGCCAGGCACCGCCGGCGAATCCGGCTCCAGCGCCAACACCGGCGCTTCCACCGGCGCCCCTGGCGCTACGTCCGGGGCACCTTCGGGGGCACCTTCCGCGGCACCCGATGAAGCCGGCGTGCCCTCGGGAACCGGTGCCGCCAGCGGCGGTTATCCGCAAGCCGGCAGCGCTCCTGCAACCTCCCAGCAGAACTTCTTCGACTGGATCCGTGACCAAGGCATCCGCCGGGGACCGGACCGTTGGATCGGCGGCGTCTCCAGCGGAGTGGCCCACCGGTTCGGCATCGACCCCCTGATTGTGAGGGGCATCTTCATTGTCCTGGCACTGTTCGCGGGCGTCGGCGTGCTGCTGTACGGCGTAGCCTGGGCGCTCCTCCCGGAGCCTGACGGCCGCATCCACGTGCAGGAAGCAGCCGCGGGCCGATGGTCAGGGGGCATGACCGGTGCGTTGATCACCACCATTATCGGCCTGCCCAGCCTGGGCCGCGGTTTCTGGGGCTGGGGTTGGGATGGACTGCCCGGACTGTTCTGGACGCTCTTCTGGATGGGCGGCGTCTTCTACCTCATCTACTTCCTGGTTCAACGCAACAAAGCTTCGAAGGGAACTCCACCCGTGGGCCATCAGAATTATTCCGCGACGCCGTACTCTTCCGGCAGCACAGCTGCCTACGGTACGCCCACGTCCTTCGCGTCCACCACGACCACCGGCACTAACACCGGTGTGCCTGTCTACGGCAGTGGCCAACCCGGCAGCAAAACCTACGGAGCTCCTTCCGCAGGCGGTGCCTACGGCCCGGCAGGCGGCTACGGTTCCGGGCCGGTTCCCCCGTCAGGGCCGTTCGGCCCCTCAGGACCGTCCACGCCTTCGGGCCCGCGTCCTCCTTACGGTTCCACTCCCCCGCAAGGTTGGCAGCCCAAGCCCGCCGTTCCCAAGCGCAGGGGTCCCGGGGCTGCGATCGTTTCGGTCTCAGCCGGTGCGGCACTTCTTGCCGGCGGCACGTTGAAAGCGCTCGACGCCGGAAACGTCATCGATTTGGGCAACTCGGGCAACGCCGTGGTGTGGGCTGCCGGTGCCGCCGTACTCGGGTTGGGCATCCTCATCGCGGGACTTCGTGGGCGGACGTCAGGCTTCCTTGGCTTCCTCGCCGTGGCCGCCCTGATCATCGGCGGAATCTTCAATGTGGTCCCCAGGGACGGTGACCGCTTCACCTTCCATGACGTGAACTGGGCTCCCACCAGTCTGGAGCAGGCACGGCAAGGCATCGATGTAACCGGGGCACAAGGTGTGGTGGACCTGAGCGAAATCACCATGACGCCCCCGCTGGTTTCCGAGGTCCTGATTCCGGTTGATGCCACAGCCAGCAACGTCACCGTGGTCATTCCCGATGACGTCCCCGTTGAGGTCCGGGCAGACATGACATTCGGCAACCTCAACGAACGCGGCACGGACCGGGGCGGCCGGCTGCAGGACGAGAGGACCCTCTACAACACAGAAAAGCCCGGAGCCAACCTCGTGGTGGAAATTGACGGCACGTTCAGCAACGTGACCATCCAGGAAGGAAACTGATATGAGCACCAACGAGCCAGGCAAGGCACGCGAAGCCCAAGCAACCGAGCCACTGCCCAAGGAAACCCGCCCCACGGAGGCCCTTCCAAAGCCGAGCCTTCAGCAGATCCCGCTCACGCCACCGTTGGAGCCCAGCTTCAAGGTGGAGCACGCGGACGACGACGAACCCCGCCAGGCACGGATCGGCACAGTGGTGTGGGGATTGATTGTGATCGCCCTGGCGGCCTTAATCGTCATCTCGACACTCGGTTGGGTCACGCTGAACGGTACGTATGTCCTGATCGGCCTGATGATTGGCGCCGGTGCCGCCTTGGTCGTGGGTGGTCTCCTCTCGGCCCGTAAGGGTTCCGGCACCACGAAGAGCCCGGCGAAGTGACTCGAAGCAGCAACGTGACAAAGCAACCGCAACAGGGAAGGGTGTAGCCATGGACAAGTTCTTCAGCATCGTCAGGGGCTTCGGCCTGAAGCGTGGTCCGCAACGCTGGATCGGCGGAGTCTGCGGCGGAATCGCAGCAAAGCTCAGGGTCGACGTAGCGTACGTCCGGGTCGCATTCCTGCTCTTCTGCCTGCTGCCCGGCCCCGCATTCGTGGCCTACATCCTGGGCTGGCTCATCTTGCCGGACCAGAACAACAAGATCGCGCTCGAATCCTTCATCAGCCAGCGTTCCCGGTAGTTGCCGGTTACGGCCAGCCGAAACAATGAAACGCCCCGCCAATTGGCGGGGCGTTTCGTTGTTTTCAGCCAGGTTTCCAATACCGCACGGCCAGGGTCAAAAGTAACCGTTTGTGTCCCACCCCACATGCGCGTCTACAATCATTGGGAGCTCAGCGTGGCGCTCTGCACGTATTCCTCCAAGCCATGAGTGAGCAAACATGAAAATTGGCATTCTTACCAGCGGTGGCGACTGCCCCGGCCTCAACGCAGTGATCCGGGGATCAGTCCTTAAGGGCATTGCCATCCACGGCCAGGAGTTTGTGGGCTTCCGCGACGGCTGGCGCGGTGTAGTTGAAGGTGATGTCATCGACATCCCCCGCACCATGGTCCGCGGTATCGCCAAGCAGGGTGGCACCATTCTGGGCACCTCCCGCACCAACCCGTTTGAAAACGGCGGTGGCCCGGACGTCATCAAGGCACACATGGAACGCCTTGGCATCGACGCCATCATCGCTATCGGGGGCGAGGGAACACTGGCAGCTGCCAAGCGCCTCACCGACGCGGGCCTGAAGATTGTTGGCGTCCCCAAGACCGTGGACAATGACCTTGACGCCACTGATTACACCTTCGGTTTCGATACCGCTGTCCAGATCGCCACTGAGGCCATCGACCGGCTGCGTACCACCGGCGAATCCCATCACCGCTGCATGATTGCCGAAGTCATGGGCCGCCACGTCGGTTGGATCGCCTTGCACGCCGGCATGGCAGCCGGGGCCCACGCCATCCTGATTCCGGAGCAGAAGGCAAGCATCGAACAGATCACCGAATGGGTCCAGGAAGCCCACGACCGTGGCCGTGCGCCGCTGGTAGTGGTTGCCGAAGGCTTCGTTCCGGACCACATGGAGTCCCCGCACTCCGAGCGTGGCCTGGATACGTTCGGCCGTCCCCGCCTTGGCGGCATCGCTGATCAGCTCGCCCCCGAAATCGAAGCGCGCACGGGCATCGAAACCCGGGCCACCATCCTCGGCCACATCCAACGTGGTGGCGTCCCCACGGCCTACGACCGCGTCCTGGCCACGCGCCTGGGCATGGCAGCCATCGACTCCGTGGTGGAAGGTCGCTGGGGCACCATGGTGGCCCTGAAGGGGACGGACATCTCCCACGTGGGCTTCGAGGAAGCTCTGGGCAAGCTCAAGACCGTGCCGCAACACCGCTACGACGAAGCGTCTGTGCTGTTCGGCTAGTCGGCTAGGCTGAATCCATGACTCTAGAGCCCACGTCTGCTGCCATTATCCAGCTGGCGTGGGCTCGCCGTTTGGGGCTCGACGACGACGCTTTCGCCAGCGCGGCTGCCCGGCTCACCGCTTCTGCGGTAGACCCAGGGGAACCCGGCAACCGCATTACCCGTGTGGATGATTCCGCGCGGGCCTTGGTTTTCCTGCGCCTCTTTGGCGTCTCGGCGCTCGTGGGGCCGCAGTGGGCGCTGGATGCGGCGGCGCCAATTCCGGACACCGAGCTCGCTCAGCACGTGACGCTGCTGACCATCACCCGGTCACACGGCGGACACGGCCTCGGGTCATCCGCCTTGTTCTTTGCGGACGATCTACCGCTCAAGCAGCCGTCCGACGAACTCACGGTTTCGCAGGGCAACCCCGAAGCAATCAGCCTGGAGGGATTATGCCCGCCGGATGACGTCAATGAAGTCGGGTTGCAAGGGCTCGAGCATCGCTTCACTATCATGCACCCCGAAGAGGACCAGCCTACGCCCGTGGCCTGCGGAGCCTATGCCGAGTGGGAAGGCATCCTGGCCAACATGGGCGTCCTGGTTGCGCCTCCCTGGCGACGACGCGGCGTGGGCACCCTGGCCGCGTCCATCGCTGCGCACGAGGCCCTGGCATCCGGGCTGACCCTCCAATGGAAGGCCGATGTCAGCAACACCGGAGCGCTCGCGATGGCCCGCAGCCTTGGCTTTGCCACCGGCGGGCTCCACGCGAGCGTGCTCCTCGGCTGACAAAGCGCCGAATCGGCTCTGCTTTGGGCAAATAAAGGGCTGGAACAGCGCTTAAAAAGGGCAGGACCAGCCCAAAAGCGGGCTGGTCCCGACATCGAACAAATGCTACTTCCGGACAGTTTCCTGTACGGCCGGCTCTCCAGCCGCTTCCCCGCCCCAACCGCTGACCGCCTTTGGCTTGCCAAAGAACAACGCCACCACGGCACCCAGCAGAATCGCGCAGGCGGGCAAGAAGATGGACTGGCTCATCGCCGTCGAGAATCCCGCGTGGAGCGCTTCCGGCAACACTCCGCCCAGGGAGGCTTCGCCAACAGGAGCCCCGGCGGGAGCTGCGGGCAACTCCGCTGCGAGCCGCGACTGGATAAGGGCGGCGATGGCAGCCGAACCGAGGACAGCACCGATTTGGCGGGTGGTGTTGAAGACGCCGGAACCGGCCCCTGCCTGGCGTGGTTCCAGGTTGCGGGTGGTCGCGTTGGACACCGGCCCCCAGATGAAGGCATTGGCAACACCTTGCAGTGCGCTGGGCAGCAGGAACATCCAGATGGGAGTATCCGGCCCCAGCAGGGACGCCGTCCAGAACAGAGCCCCGGCCAGGCAGACGAGGCCGAAGGATGCGAACCAGCGCGGGTTGGCACGGTCTATGAGCTTGCCCACGAACGGGGCCAGCGCACCTGAAATAACGGCCATGGGAATCATCAGCAACGCAGACTGCGTCGGCGTCAGGCCCCGGACGGTTTGGTAGTAGAAGATGGTGGGCAGCGGGAAGGCGGTCACCGTGAAGCCAACCGCCATAATGGCGGTGTTGCCCAGGGAGAAGTTGCGGTCCTTGAACAGGCCAAGCGGCAGCAGGGGTTCCCCGCCGCGGCGTTCAAGGAGCCATTGCCAGGCGACAAACAGCACCAGGACCACAAGTCCTGTAATGATCAGTCCCCACACGGAAACGAAGCCTGTGACTGTTCCCCACTTGTACGTTTGACCCTCCTGGATGCCGAAGACCAGCAGGAACATGGCGACGGCGGAAAGCACCACGCCCACGACGTCGAACGTATGGCTGTGCGTGGTCAGTTTCGGCACGAAACGCATTACCAGGATGAAGGCCACGATCCCGATGGGGACATTGACGAAGAAGATCCACTCCCAGCCGAGGCTGTCCACGAGCAAGCCACCGAGGATCGGTCCGATCAGCACAGCCATGCCGGCTGTTGCTCCCCACAACCCCATGGCTGCACCACGGCGGTCCGGAGGGAAAATGCGCGTAATTACGGCCATGGTTTGGGGAGTCATCATGGCCGCACCCAAGCCTTGGACTGCCCGGGCCGCGATCAACATGGTGACGTCGCCGGAGAGTCCGCACCACAGCGAAGCGAGCGTAAAGACAACCAAGCCGATCAGGTACAGGTTCTTGGGCCCGAAGCGGTCACCCAGCCTGCCAGTGATCAGCAACGGCACGGCATAGGCCAGCAAGTAGGCGCTGGTAACCCAAATGACGGCATTGATGTCCGTGTTGAGGCCCTCCATGATCCGAGGGTTGGCCACCGACACGATAGTGGTGTCGATGAGGATCATGAAGAAGCCCACCACCAGTGACCACAGGGCGGGCCACGGCTTAGCTACGTTTTCCAAGGGATTCCTTTGGCTTGTATGAAAGTTCGGTTGGAGTTGGCCGGGGTTCATCCCAGGGCAGGCGCCCATTGCGCAACTCCTCGAGGAGTTCGCGGATCCACGCGATCTCCGTTCGGCGCATTGCTTGTTGATACGTGATGTCGATCCAGTACTTGCGATCCAGCCCCTTGGCCGTCACGGTTGCCTCGGCATGAACGAGGAAGTCGAGATCGGTTCCGAGTGCTACCAGCCGTTCCGCCAGCAGTTCCATCACCACAGCCGCGGGAAGGTTGTGGGCTTCGGCGATTGCGTGGGGAAACACGGGGTATTCGTTGACGGGCGTGGAGAGCATGTCTTGGATCCGCGCATCGAGGGCCTCATGTCCGGCGGCGGTAATCCTGTAGGTGGTCCGTTCGGGACGGTTGCCTTCGCGTTCCGTTCCTGCGGCCTCCACAAGCCCGCTTTCCGCCAGCCGACCCACTGCGTGATAAAGCGTGCCGGGGCGGACTTTGACGAGGCGGTCCTCATGGCGTGCCATCAACAATTGGTACATCTCGTAGGGATGCATGGGTTGCTCTGCCAGGAGCGCCAATGAAGCGACACCGAGCGGCGTCAGTTCCGCGATTTTCGGCACGATGACCTTCTTCCCATCAAATATTCCACAACAACTATTCCACGTGGAGTATCCGGCACGCAAGAAAGCCCGGACGCAGGAAAGCCCGGCCGCACAGCGACCGGGCTCCCCTGGTGATACCTGCTTTAGCCCAGGAGGGCTTGAATCTCCGATCGGGCGAACATCGAGGCGGCCTCGCGTGCGGTGGGAGTTCCGGCGTCGGGATCTGCTCCCGCGTCCAGCAGGACCCGCGCCACATCCGTGTATCCCTTGAAGACAGCTCCGGCGAGTGGGGTCTGTCCTCGATCATTCGCGGCGTTTACGTCAGCACCGTGATGGAGGATCAGCTGCACGGCTTCCGCATGCCCGTGGTAGGCCGCCAGCATCAGCAGGGAGTCACCAGCGGCATTCGTCAACGTGGCAGGAGCGCCGGCGTTCAAGTAGCCGCGCAGCAGTTCTGTGTCACCTTCGCGGGCAGCATCGAACAAGGCATGGGCCAAGGCCAGCGTTTCGTCGTCGGGGCCTGTAGCTTGGGTCATCGGTGGGGTCCCTTCAGGAATCCGGTCTGGCGCCCGACAACCTGGCCGGCGTCGGGGGCGACGATCACTTCCTGGGCTGCAATGTAAGGCTCCTCGCCGTCCATCACCGTCAGGGTTTCTTCCGCCGAAACGGACCGTTTGATCACGGCCAGAGCAACGGGTCCCATTTCAAAGTGCTGCGCCACCGATGTCAGAGTACCTACCTTGCGCTCCCCGACAAATACGACGCTGCCAACGGCCGGCAACGTGTGCTGTGACCCATCAAGCTGGAGGAACACGAGGCGCCGGGGCGGGTGGCCAAGGTTGTGGACACGCGCTATGGTCTCCTGGCCCTTGTAGCAGCCCTTGTTCAGGTGCACCGAGGTCCTCAAGAGATCCAGCTCGTGGGGAATTGTCTTTTCATCAGTCTCAGCGCCAAGGCGGGGCCGCCACGCTGCAATCCTCAAGGCATCTGCCGCCATGGCACCTGCCAAGGGGAGGCCTTCCACGACTTCATCCAACTCGCTGGCCGGTACAAGGTACTCGAACCAAGGGCGTTCAAGTCCGGGATGCGATTCTTCCGGGACGATGCTGTACGCGTAACCCCCAGGGCTCACGTGCGGCCACGGATCCTCCCACACGAGGCGGCCGGACAGCTGCTCCACCGGCTTGGTGGCGCCCAGCACGGCCCACTGCTCCGAGACGTCGTCGATCTCGACGCGGAGCATGAACTTCATCCTGTTCAACCACTCAGCAAGCGGCGCGGCCTCGGCGGTCTCTACGATCAGCCACGTGGCGCTGCCGTCGTCAATAACGCGGGCATCGAACTCGATGCGGCCTTGGACGCTGAGCAGCAGCAGTTCGCTGGCGACGCCCGGCTGGAGATTCGTGAGCTGCTGGGAGGAGAGGGTGTTCAGCCAGCTGAGCCGGTCCGGGCCGCTCACGGTCACCACGCCACGGTGCGAAAGATCGACGACGGCGGTACCGGTTGCCAGGGCGCGCTGCTCACGCAGTGGTTCACCGTAGTGGGCCGCGACGCCGGCATCGAGGCCGGTATCTTCAACGGCGCCAGGGCGCGACAACAGGGGGCTCTTGTAAGTCATATGTAGTAGAAGTCCTTGCGGGTCAGCGGTATTCCGGGTTTTCGAAATCGAATCGGGTGCCCGCTTTCCATTCCTCCGGCAAGTTGCCGTAGGCGGGAATTCCCCCGGCATCCCGCAGGAGCTTGGCCATGTGGAGCAGGTTCCACGTCATGAAGGTGGCGTTCCTGTTAGTAAAATCACTCTCCGGCCCGCCCGATCCTTCATCAAGATAGCTGGGTCCGGGTCCCACCGGGCCGATCCATCCGGCGTCGGCCTGGGGCGGAATGGTGAAGCCGATGTGCTGAAGGCTGTACAGCACGTTCATGGAACAGTGTTTGATGCCGTCTTCATTGCCGGTGATGAGGCAGCCACCCACCTTGGGGTAGAAAGCCCATTGGCCCTTGCTGTTCAGTTCGCCGGAGTGGGCATACAAGCGCTCGATGAGTTTCTTGGTCATGGATGAGTTGTCGCCCAACCAGATGGGCCCTGCAACCACAACGATGTCGGCGTCGCGGACATGCGGGTAGATCTCAGGCCACTCGTCGGTCTTCCAGCCGTGCTCGCGCATGTCCGGGTAGACACCACTGGCGATGTCGTGGTCCACGGTCCGGATGAGACGGGTACTGACGCCCTGCTTCTCCATGATGTCCCGGCTGATTTTGATCAGGCCGTCGGTGTTGCTGAGCTGCGGCGAGGGCTTCAGCGTGCCATTGAAAAAGACAGCCTTAAGCCCGCTGTAGCCCTCCGGTTTGAGGTTGTTCACTATCTGCTCCTTCTGCTGGTTGCCGTGGAACGTACAGTGAGGCCTCGGGTCAGGACACCTTGTGGAGGAATGCCGAGGCGTGCGCTTCGAGAGCCTTGCCGCTTGCAGCGACATCCCAGCGCCAAAGGAGGTTGCCATCAACCAAACCGAAGATGCGGGTGGCCGCCGTGTACTCCTTGGAGTGGCTTCCACGCATCACCATGTCGGTGCTCAGCTGGATCTGGGGTCCCTTGATCTGGCCGTAGTAAAGCTCGGTGATTCCGCCGGGGTGGGCGATCGACACTGAGATGTCGAAGCCGCCCTCCTTGTTTCGACGCTCCTCGACTTCGTCAGCTGTCTTGAGGACGGGGACGATGTCGGCCGGGATCAGGCCGGGGCCGCCGTCGCCCTCTTCAAGCTTCCGCTCCAACGCCCAGAACCCTGTCTCAACGGTCAACGGGCGCAACTTCTCGCCGGCGTCGTCACTGAGCCAGGTCTCGGCCCGGTACTGCAAGTACGGAAGCCCGTTGTGGGTGAAGGACACGTGCTGGACGAAATGCTCGGAATCCTCGTCTCCGCTGCCGAGCCGGCCGCGGCCTTCCCACTCACCAATGAGCCAGGAAAGAGGGACGAGTTCGGGCGTCAGATCTGTTGGGATCTCAATAGGCACAACGATTACCTCTGTCGAGCTGCAGGATCAGAAGGTTACTTCTGGCCCTTGAAAAGGCGGTAAACGACAAATCCTGCAAACCATGCCATGGCGACGCTGGCCAGACCAAGGAGAACGAGGAAGAAGATTTCAAATGCGAGTACAGACATGATGCAATCCTAACCGTTAGTAGATGAGTAGTTTGTCTATGAAGTAAGCCAAGGCCCCCACAGCCCAAACGGGTGCTACGCCCATTCCTATTGCTGCCGGGATGTTGAGGCGCCCCCGGCGGAGGGTGGTCATCCGCCGGAAGCAAACGAGGACGGAACCCACCACCACGCCAACCAAAGCGGCCGGGAGCACGGCGATATCGGAGAAAACAAGGCCCGCCAGCGGTCCCATCAGGCCAGCCATCACAACGCCGAGCGGAGCCACGATCCGGTCCGGCCAACGGATGATTCCCACCAGCAGGGCCACCGCGGCACTGAGTCCGGCCACAAGGACCATCTCCTTGACGCCGTTGAACCGTGCACTGGCGATCCATCCCGCGCCAAGGCAGTTCAGCAGCACACCGGCAGAGCAGCCGAGGGTGGATTCCAAGCGTTGGGCCTGCCCGGTGCCCCTGACCAGTTGGACGACGAACACTGCCATCACGCCCAGAGCCACGAACGCGGGTGTACCGTCCAGGAATCCGGGCGCCGGCATATAGGCAGCGGTGACAGCAGATCCCGCGCCGGCGAGACCAATGACGGCGGCCAGCGTTTTCTTGGCCGGGACAGCCAGAAAGTGCGGCCACCCGATCCCGACAGCCGCTGACGCCGCAATGCCTGCGCCCACCATGGCTTCCCGGGAAACGAAGGTGCTGGCCACGATGGCTGCGAGCGCCACGAGTCCGAATACCCCGATGCTCCAAGACTTCACTGTGTGCCGACCTCAATCCGATGCGCCTTACGACCTCTCGACAATCCTGCCTTAAGCTGACCCAATATGTCGTAATTCCAGCGCTTGCCCGTCACGAATCCATGTGTCGCAAGGCACTGATGGGTATACTCAGACTTCAACAGCGCACTGTGTTGGCCGCGATCCCGTTACAACGGGAGAGGCTGCCAATGCGTTGTGACCGACCGGTGAGACTCCGGTTTCGACGCCCGATGATGCGCGTACAGCCCATTGGAGGAACTATGTCGCACATCCTGCTCCTAACGAACAGCATCGGCTCTTCGGTGGACATTTTGCCTGCCTTGGAGTTGCTGAACCACCGCGTGCACATCCTCCCGGCAGAACCCACAGCACTACTGGAAACCGACCCCACGGATATCGTCTTCCTGGATGCCCGGAAGGATCTGGTGGGTGCCCGCTCACTGACCCAGTTGCTGAAAGCCACCGGCCTCAGTGCGCCGCTCATGTTGATCCTCACGGAGGGCGGCATGGCTGCTGTCTCCTCGGCCTGGGCAGTGGATGACATTGTGCTGGACTCCGCCGGGCCTGCGGAGGTAGAGGCCCGCATCAGGCTTGCCATGGCGCGTGCCGTCCCCGGCGAAGAGGAAACCCAGACCGAAATCCGGGCCGCCGGCGTCGTGATTGACGAGGCAAGCTATACCGCCCGTGTCAGCGGCCAGCCACTCAACCTGACATTCAAGGAGTTCGAACTCCTGAAGTACCTGGCCCAGCACCCGGGCCGCGTATTCACCCGCCAGCAATTGCTGACCGAAGTGTGGGGCTACGACTACTACGGAGGCACCAGGACAGTGGACGTCCACATCCGGCGGCTTCGGGCCAAGCTCGGCGTGGATCACGAGAACCTGATCAGTACAGTCCGCAACGTGGGCTACCGGCTCACCCTTGTCCGCCTCCCGGACGATGAGTTGTCCGAAGCCTGAGCGGCAACCGGACAGATGAAGCAGACCAAAAAAGAGGCCAGGATCCACACGGATCCTGGCCTCTTTTTCATTTCCTGGTGGAGGACATACGGGTCGAACGTATCGAGGCCACCCCACTGGTGGATCCCCCCTGTGCTGACTCGCGGACAAACCGCAAAGCCGAACGAGATATTGAGACTACCTCCCATTTCCAGCGACATCAAATCATCAGGGTTGCACCGGACGTATAGCCTTGCATCATGAGTCACGCGCACCCGGAAAACTGGCCCGTACTGATCATTGCCGGAGCTTTGGACACTGAACTCCTCAGGGACGTCAAGACCCTCGCCGCAGCCGCCGGGGAGTCCGACGGGAATCCGCCCTTCTCCGAACAGACGTTTGTCATGCTGCGCGGTGCGGACTCGGGCGAGCATTCAGTCCTGTCCTTCGTCCTGTATGCACCGGACGAAGATTCTGATCCGGCCACCGGAGAGGATCTGGCGGGTGTCGCCGTCGTCGTTGAAAGTGAAGACGGCAGCGGTGTCCTGGAGTTGGCCGTCCACCCCAGCTACCGCAACCAGGGCGTTGCTGGAAGACTGCTGGGCGCGCTGCAGGGCAAGCGGGGCCTCGACGGATTAAGCGCATGGTCCCACGGCAACCATGAGGCCGCCGCCGAGCTGGCCATGCAGTTCGGTTACGGTCCGATGCGTGAACTGTGGAAGATGCGGTTGATGTCTTCAACCGCGGCACTGCCCGACGCCGGACTTCCGGACGGTGTTTCGCTCCGCGCCTTCGTGCCGGGCCAGGATGAGCAGGCGTGGCTGGCAGCCAATAGGGCTGCGTTCTCCCACCACCCCGAACAGGGGTCCATGACACTGGCGGACCTCGAGGCACGCAAGGCTGAGGATTGGTTCGATCCCGAAGGCTTCCTGTTGGCTGTGAACGCTGAAGGCGAGCTGCTGGGTTTCCACTGGACCAAGGTCCATCCCCGGCAAGGTCCCCACCCGGCCATCGGCGAGGTCTATGTGGTGGGCGTGACTCCAGCGGCGCAGGGTTTGGGGCTTGGCAAGGCGCTCACGGTTGCGGGCATCAAGCACCTCCAGGATCAGGACCTGCACGCCGTCATGCTCTACGTTGATGCTGACAATGAGGCAGCAGTAGCTCTATATCAGAAGCTTGGCTTTGTTCGCTGGGACACCGACGTGATGTATGGGCCTTTAACCAAAAATTAACCTGAGGGGATCAGTTGCCGGAAAGCCGGTGACATCTTGGATTCGAGCACCGCAATTGCTTGTAATGTGGGAGGAAACCCCGTCCTGAGCTTAGGAGAACCCATGCAGCCGGACCCCGTCGGCACCGCCGGATCCACCTCGAAGGGCGCAACCCTGCCCCCACGCTTCGGATCATCGGAAGTGCCGGCCTCGCGAGCCACCCAGGACCGCATCGATATTCCGGAATTCGCACCGAGCCTGGAGCCCGAAGGCGACATCTCCCCGGACCGCTTCCTGGACCGCGAGCTGAGCTGGCTGGCCTTCAACTCCCGTGTGCTGGAGCTCGCCGAAGATCCTGACCTTTTCCTGTTGGAACGTGTCGGTTTCCTGTCGATTTTTGCCTCCAACCTCGACGAGTTCTTCATGGTCCGTGTTGCCGGCCTCAAGCGGCGCATAGCCACAGGCCTGGCTGTGCCTTCCCCGGCCGGGCTGAGCCCCATTGAGGTGCTGGAACAGATCAGCGAAGAGGCCCACAGGCTTCAGGAACGTCACGCCAGGGTCTTCGCTGAGCAGATCCGCCCGGCGCTGGCCTACGAGCACATCCACATCATGCACTGGAATGAACTGGATGAGGATGCCCGCCACCGGATCAGCATCATGTTCCAGGAGAAGGTCTTCCCCATCCTGACGCCGCTGGCTGTGGACCCCGCACATCCCTTCCCCTACATCTCCGGCCTCTCCCTCAACCTCGCCGTGATCGTCAGCAACCCGATCAGCGACAAGGAGCTCTTCGCCCGCGTCAAGGTTCCGGACCAGCTCCCCCGCCTCATTTCCGTGGACGGACCGCGCGCCGGTGCCATCCCGGGCCGCGTAGCCCGTTTCATCGCCTTGGAAGAAGTCATCGCTGTCCACCTGGACAAGCTTTTCCCCGGCATGGAAGTCCTGGAACACCACACCTTCCGCGTCACCCGTAATGAGGACCTGGAAGTAGAAGAGGACGACGCCGAGAACCTCCTGCAGGCCTTGGAGAAGGAACTGCTGCGTCGCCGGTTTGGCCCGCCGGTCCGCCTCGAGGTCACCACCGATATCAACCCGAACATCAAGGCGTTGCTGATCCGTGAGCTCGGGGTTGAAGAGTCCGAGGTCTACTCGGTTCCCGCGCCGTTGGACCTCCGGGGACTGTCAGCTATCAGCGCCATTGACCGCGCTGACCTGCACTACCCCAAGCATGTCCCGCACACGTCCCGCTACCTCAACGAGTCCGAGACTTCGAAGGCCGCCAACGTCTTTGCAGCGATGCGCCGCAGGGACATCCTGCTCCACCACCCGTATGACTCGTTCTCCACCTCCGTTCAAGCCTTCCTGGAGCAGGCTGCAGCGGATCCCAAGGTGCAGGCCATCAAGCAGACCCTGTACCGGACATCAGGTGACTCCCCCATCGTTGACGCCCTCATCGATGCCGCTGAGGCAGGCAAACAGGTCCTGGCCCTCGTGGAGATCAAGGCCCGCTTCGACGAGCAAGCCAACATTTCCTGGGCGCGAAAGCTCGAACAAGCGGGCGTTCACGTGGTGTACGGCATCGTCGGCCTGAAGACCCACTGCAAGTTGTCCTTGGTGGTCCGCCAGGAAGTGGACGGACTGCGGCGCTACTGCCACATCGGCACAGGCAACTACCACCCGCGCACAGCCCGCTATTACGAAGACCTTGGCTTGCTGACCGCCAACGAACAAGTGGGAGAAGACCTCTCCAAGCTGTTCAACCAGCTCTCCGGCTACGCCCCAAAGTCCACGTTCAAGAGGTTGCTCGTTGCGCCGCGATCGGTGCGGGCCGGCTTGATGGACAGGATTGAAGCCGAAATCCGCCATGCCCAGGCCGGGGCTCCCGGATTGGTACAGATCAAGGTCAACTCCATGGTGGACGAAGCCATCATCGATGCCCTCTACCGGGCCTCGCAGGCCGGCGTGAAGGTTGACGTCGTGGTGCGCGGCATCTGCTCCCTGCGCCCCGGCGTGCCGGGACTCAGCGAAAACATCAGGGTCCGTTCCGTCCTGGGTCGCTTCCTTGAACACTCACGCGTCTTTGCCTTTGGCAACGGTGGCGATCCGTTGGTGTACATCGGCTCCGCCGACATGATGCACCGCAACCTGGACCGCCGCGTAGAGGCACTGGTGCAGCTCGCCAGCAAGGAAGACACAGCGACTGTCATGGACCTGCTGCGCCGCTATGTTGACGACGGGACCGCCAGCTGGCACCTGGACGATCACGGACATTGGACCAGGCACCACTTGGACGAAGACGGCAAGCCGTTGCTGGACATGCAGTCCTGGCTCCTGGCTTCCCGTTCACGCCAGCGCGCTGCGGCCCGGCGGTAAGGACCCAGTTGAACAGCGATACCCCCGTGGCAGATCAAACAGATCACCCCGGCGAGCCGGTGGCCGTTGTAGCCGCCGGCGCGATTCCATGGCGCGTCACCAAAGGTGCCCTTGAGGTTCTCCTGATCCACCGGCCCCGTTACGACGATTGGTCATGGCCCAAAGGAAAGCTCGACGCCGGCGAAACAGTTCCCGAATGCGCCGCCCGCGAAGTGTGGGAAGAGATAGGCCTACAGGCACCACTGGGCATACCTCTTCCAGCTATTCACTACCATGTAGCTGCCGGCCTAAAGGTGGTCCGGTACTGGGCGGTCAAGGTCAATGGAGCGCAGCTCCGGCCCGACGGCAAAGAAGTGGACAGCGTCATGTGGTGCAGCCCGGACCGGGCGGCCAGCTTCCTGAGTAACCCTACGGACGTGGAGCCGCTCGAATACCTCCAAAAGGCCCACGTCCGCGGGGAACTGGACACGTGGCCGTTGGTACTGATCCGCCATGCCAAAGCGAAGCCGCGCTCCTCATGGACAAAAGCCGAGGGCGACCGCCCCTTGGCAGCAACGGGCCAACGGCAGGCAGTGGCTGTCCAGCGCCTTTTGGAGGTGTGGAAACCGCAACGTGTTGTGACCAGCCCTTGGGCGCGTTGTGTCGCCACTATCGCCCCCTATGCCAAGGCCAGCGGAGCAAAGGTGAAACTGGTGGAAGCACTCACCGAGCACACCCACCAACGCTCCCCCAAGAAAACCGCAGCCGCTGTTGAGGCCCTGTTCGACAAGCAAGTGCCGATCGCTGTGTGTACGCATCGCCCCGCCCTGCCCACGGCGCTGAAGCAGCTTGGCCAGCACATGTCACAGGCCCTGCGGAACCTGCTGCCTTCCTCTGACCCCTACCTGTCGCCGGGTGAGGTCATTGTTTGCCAGGTAGCGAGGGGATCTGAACGGAAAGTTGTGTCAGTGGAGCAGGTCAAGCCGTTTGACGACTAAGGCGCTCGTGGACCTGCTCCGCGGGCGCCTCGCCGAACCCAGTAAGCTGGACTCGTGAGCATCCCCACCCCTTATGAAGACCTCCTGCGTGACGTCATGGCCAACGGCACGCACAAGTCGGACCGCACCGGAACCGGAACGCGCAGCGTTTTCGGCCGCCAGTTGAGGTTCGATCTCGCCGAAAGCTTCCCGCTCATCACCACCAAGCGGGTTCACTTCAAATCCGTGGCAGTAGAACTCCTGTGGTTCCTGCGCGGTGACTCGAACGTGAAGTGGATGCAGGATCAGGGCGTCTCCATCTGGGACGAATGGGCGGATGCCGACGGCGAATTAGGCCCTGTGTACGGTGTGCAGTGGCGCAGTTGGCCAACTCCCGACGGCGGGCACATCGACCAGATCTCTGAGCTGATGACCAATCTGGCGGCCAACCCCGATTCCCGGCGCCACATTGTGTCGGCTTGGAACGTGTCCGAACTCAAGGACATGGCGTTGCCGCCATGCCATGCGTTCTTCCAGTTCTATGTGGCGGACGGCAAGTTGTCCTGCCAGCTGTACCAGCGCTCCGCGGACACGTTCCTGGGCGTCCCCTTCAACATTGCCTCCTACGCCCTGCTGACGTGCATGGTGGCGCAGCAGCTTGGACTCGAGCCCGGCGAATTCGTCTGGACCGGCGGCGATGTCCACGTCTACGACAATCACGTTGACCAGGTTGCCGAGCAGCTCAGCCGGGAGCCGTACGAGTACCCGCAGTTGAAGATCCTCCGCAAGCCGGACTCCATCTTCGATTACACGCTGGATGACTTCGAGGTTGTGGATTACCGCCACCACCCCACCATCAAGGCGCCGATCGCGGTATGAGCATGCCTACCCCTGAGACTCCATCCCAGCTTCCCGGCATCATCTTCACCCAGGACACCGCGGCCCGCATGACGGGCATCGGACTGGTCTGGGCCCAAACCAAGTCCGGCGTAATCGGCAAGGACGGAGCCATGCCGTGGCACCTCCCCGAGGACTTGAAGCACTTCAGTCAGCTCACCACGGGGCACCCCGTCATCATGGGCCGCAAGACCTGGCTGTCCTTCCCCGAAAAGTATCGTCCACTTCCCGGCCGCACCAACATTGTGGTGACCCGCAACGCTGACTGGGCGTCCACGCCCGAGGCCCAGGGCGCCGTCGTGGTTTCATCCCTTGATGCGGCACTGCTGGAATCGCAGTTCGCGCCCGGTGGCCAGAAAGTGTGGATTATCGGCGGCGGTGAAATCTTTGAACAGTCCATGGGCATCGCTGACTTGGCCGTAGTCACCATTATTGATGCCGAGCTGGAAGGCGACACCTTCGCACCGGAGCTCGGTGAGGATTGGACCTTCGACGCGGTAGCCCCGTCCGAAGGCTGGCTCACTGCTAAAAACGGCACCAACTACCGGTTCACCACATGGCGCCGGAACGCCAGCCAGGAAACCCAGGAAGACTAAGCATGCTGAAAAAACCTGAAACCTTGTTCGTGCTGGGCTATATGCTGCTGCCGCTCTTCGCCCTGATATCTGCCGTTGTGGGCCTCACCATGATCTTGGGCGGCAACAGGATTGCCGGGATTATCGTGCTGATCGTTGTCACCCAGGTCTTTACGTTTGGTGCTTTCTTTGCCCTGCGCAAGCGCAAAGCCCTCCTTCTCCAGGAACCCGACGCCGGCAGCCTCTAGCCACGCGCGTCAGCCGCCTGGTGCCGCCACAACGAGTGCCGTCGTCGTGCAGTGTGTGCGTGACGTAACCAACAGCGGCAGTTCGCTCCGAAAGTTTAGACTTGGTGAATGACTACAGCAGCTAATCCGTCCGTTGGACTGGTCGGTTGGCGTGGCATGGTCGGTTCCGTCCTGATGCAGCGCATGCAGGAAGAGAACGACTTCGCCAACATCAACCCGGTATTTTTCTCCACCTCGAACGCAGGAGGTGCCGCCCCGTCCTTTGTTGAGGGGGCCGGCAAGCTCGAGGATGCGTTCGATATTGAGACGCTGGCCAAGCTGCCGATTATTGTCACAGCCCAGGGTGGCGACTACACCAAGCAGGTCCACGGCGAACTCCGCAACCGCGGCTGGGATGGCCTGTGGATCGATGCTGCTTCCACCCTGCGCATGAACGACGACTCGATCATCGTGTTGGACCCCATCAACCGCGATGTCATCGACGCCGGCCTGTCTGGTGGGGTGAAGGACTTCATCGGCGGCAACTGCACGGTTTCCTGCATGCTGATGGGCCTCGGCGGTCTCTTCAAGAACAACCTGGTCGAGTGGGGCACCTCCATGACGTACCAGGCAGCTTCAGGTGGCGGCGCCCGGCACATGCGTGAACTCCTCAACCAGTTCGGCACCCTCAACAACGAGGTCAGCAGCGAACTGGACGATCCTGCATCGGCCATCCTCGAAATCGACCACAAGGTCCTCGCTGCCCAGCGCACCGGCGTTGACGCCACCCAGTTCGGCGTGCCGCTGGCGGGCTCCCTCATTCCGTGGATCGACGCCGATCTCGGCAACGGCCAGTCCAAGGAAGAGTGGAAGGCCGGGGTGGAGACCAACAAGATCCTCGGCACCGGCAATGGCACCGCGGGCAAGGACCACATCGCCATGGACGGCCTGTGCGTCCGCATCGGCGCCATGCGTTCCCACTCCCAGGCCCTTACGCTCAAGCTGCGCGAAGACCTGTCCGTGACCGAAATCGAAAATCTCCTGGCCAAGGACAACGAATGGGCCAAGGTTGTTCCCAACACCAAGGAAGCCTCCATGGCTGACCTGACGCCCGTGGCCGCTTCCGGCACTCTGGACATCCCTGTTGGCCGTATCCGCAAGCTCGAAATGGGCCCGGAATACATCAGCGCCTTCACCGTGGGAGACCAGCTCCTGTGGGGTGCAGCCGAGCCGCTCCGCCGCATGCTCAACATTGTGACTGGCAAGCTCTAACCCTGCCCGGCTTAGCACGTCGCTAACCCGCTGTTCCGTTGCTGCCCAGCAACGGAACAGCGGGTTTTCGACGTCTTAGGGGTTCTGCCTGGCACTCTTCCGGCGGGTTCAGCCGGCCATGAACTTCAGGTAGGCACGGCCCTGGGCTTGGAACGAACGCTCAGCGGCCGGACCCAGATGCCCCGTGAATGGTTCAGGCACCACACCTATGGTCTTCCCGCTCACGGTCCTTGCCCACGTTCCCACCACTTCCCCGCCGGACACCATGATTCTTTTGAAGACTCCATTCTTGCCAGGCACCACCAATTCCGCATGCTCGGGAGCCAGCACGAGGTCCCGGTCCTGATACCCGAGCAGGAATTCATCGAACCCCGGGAGCGCCAGGAACGAGCGCGAGCCGGGGACGCCGTCGTCGAGCATTTCTGCTGTCTCCGGCGAGAGCCAGTAACTAGTGCCACCGAACTGCAGCTCAAACAGGCGGCCATGTACCTCGTTCAGGGCTTTGCGTGCTTCCGTCAGGGGCACTTGGCTCCACCACGAAAAATCCTTGACGGTTGCGGGGCCGTGACTCTGGAAGTAGCGGAACAGCAGCTCGGCAATTCCGTCCTCGCGTCCCAGCTCCCTGGACTCCGGAATCCACTCGTCGAACGGCACGAACAGCTGCTGCACGCCCACTTTGCCGTTGGTCCCTGCCATTGGCCCTTGGACCAGCCACGCACGCTGGCAGAGGCTCCCCAGCAAGTGAATGCCACGTTGCGCCTTGGTGAGCTGGCCGGCTTCCTCGAACGCTTGGAACAACTGCTCCCGTGTGGCTCCTGGCGCACCCCCTGCTTTAAGGACCTCAGTGGTTTTGAACGCGATGTCCCGGCAATGGCTGATGTCATCGGGCGTGATGCCGAGTTCACGGTGGCGAGCTGCCAATGAATTCATCAGTCGGTCACTGGTGATGCCCAGAATCCAGCGGAGGTCCTCGGGGGCAACCAGGTGCAGTGTCCCGCGCATGGGCCACGAACGGACCACTGTCCCGGCGTCGAGGGCGGCCCGGATATCCGACGCAACCGTGCCCGGAACACGCTGGCCTACTGCCCACAAAGCTGAGCCGAGGTCCTGCGCCTGCATGGCCGTCATCCACCGGACCGCGTCCGAAACTGTAGTGAAGCCGCTGCCCAACAGGCCTTGGCTGGCGAGCCGCAACCGACCCATGACGCGCGGAGTGGGAGTGGTTCTCTCTGCAGGCATGCTTCATCCTAAAAGGACCGGCCAGCACAGGGAACCTTGCCGCGCCTCCCAGCCGTCACCCAGCAGTAGATCCTAGGATGGGTTCATGCTTTTTGGTGATCTTGCTCCGTTCGTGCGGCCGATGAGCCGGTGGTTGGCTACCGCCGGCTGGTTCTGCACGCTCGCCGGGCTCGGCGCCGGGCTGATCGTGGCGGTGGGTACCGGCGTGAGCCTCTCCCCTTCAATGCAGGCCATTCAGACGGTCAGCCTGGTGGCAACTGCGGCAGCCGCGCTACTCATCGGAACCGCTGCCGCCACCCAGCCCGTAGCCGACCGCGACGACGACGCCCCCGAACCCTGGTTCTACCCGGCAGCCGCAGCCCAGGTCCGGAGCTTCCTGCTCGGAGCGATCGTCCTGCTCTTGGGTTTAGTCGGCTTCGCCACAGCCGGACTGTTCATGCCCAGCGGCCCGTCGCCGCAAAGTATCGCGTTCAGCCAGATCTTCCTGTTGGGAGCGGTCAGCTGCGGCCTCACATTCCTGCTGCTCAACAAGGTCCTGCCGATAGCCGAACGCCGCACTCGCTAGAGGCTAACGCCGATCAGCAATGGTTCCGGGTGCAGTTCAATGCCAAAACGCTCGACGACGCCGGAACGCACCTCACGCGCGATGGCCACCATGTCCGTAGCCGTTGCTGAACCCCTGTTGGTAATGGCAAGTGTGTGCTTGGTGGACAGGGAAGCCCGCCCACCGGAGACGCTGGATTCCTCGAGACCGAAGCCTTTACCAAATCCGGCCTGATCGATGAGCCACGCAGCGGAGAGCTTCACGAGTCCGTCGTCCCCAGCGGGATACCTTGGCGCGTTCTCCGGCAGAGCTGAGGCACGCTCCGCCGGCACGATCGGGTTGGTGAAGAATGAGCCCGTGGAATAGGTGTCGCGGTCTGCTGAGTCCAGGACCATGCCCTTGGACGCGCGGAGCCGGAGGACTTCCCTGCGCACGTCATTGGAGTAGGCGCGCTTACCTGCCTCGACGCCCAACACACGGGCCAACTCGGCGTACTTGATGGGGGCACTCATCCGTCCCAGCGGCAACTGGAACTCCACGGTCAGCACCACGTAGCGGGGCGAGCCCTCAACTGTGGTCTGCTTCAGGATGGAATCGCGGTATCCGAACTTGAGCTCGGAGTTGGTGAATGTCTGCACTGCGTTGCGTTCGCGGTCCCAGGTGCGGACAGCTGCAATGGTCTGTGAAACATCGGCGCCGTAGGCTCCCACGTTCTGCACGGGGGTGGCTCCGGTCGCTCCCGGAATACCGGACAATGCTTCCAGGCCTGACCATGCGTGAAGCACCGTGTGTTCCACCAGGGCGTCCCAGTTGTGGCCTGCCTGCACTACGACGGACACGCCTCCACAGCTGTCTTCGGAGTTCACGGTGAATCCTTCGGAGGCGATTCTGAGAACGGTACCGGGGTAGCCTTCGTCGGAAATCAGGAGGTTGGAGCCACCGCCGATGATCAGGAGTTTTTCACCGGCAGCGTCGGCCGACCGGACGGCGTCGATAATTTCTGCCTCGGTGCGGGCCTCAACATAGTTGCCCGCGGGGCCGCCAACGGCAGCAGTGGTCAGTTCGGAAAGCAGCGTTTGGGTCACCAATCAAGCCTAACGGGCTTCGTTGGCGTGCGCTGACTTCGCCTTCTGTTGACCGGCCAATGGTGCCAGGAAGAAGCTGACCACCAGCAGTACCAGGGGTGTCAGCAGCGAATGCAGGATGCCGAAATGTTCGGCCAACAGCCCCAGGAGCGGAGGTCCGCACAAGAAAGCGCCGTAGCCAATGGTGGACACCACTGACACGCGGGCCGCCGCGTGCACAGGATCGTCGGCAGCGGCAGACATCCCCACGGGGAATCCGAGTGAGGCACCAAGGCCCCACACCGCCAAGGCTACAAACGCGAGCCATGGAACCGGAGCAAAAACAAACAGCGCAAGGCCCACGACGGCGGTGGCCGAGCACCAGCGCATCACCACTACACGTCCAAATCGATCCAGGATGACAGTGCCAGTGAAACGCCCGATGGTCATGAAGGTGACGAAGAGCCCATAACCGACAGCCCCAGCGGCATCGGACTGCCCGTAACCGTCAGCGAGTGCCAGTGCAACCCAGTCCCCCGCGGCTCCTTCGGCTAACGCCAAGCCGAGGACCAGGACGCCGATCAGCAAAGTCCTTCGGTCACGCCAGGCAAGGGCCACGAGCCGCTTGTTATCCAGTGGAGCGTCGGCTTTGCCGTCGTCCGTCTGAGGGCCGGCCGCGTCTCCGGAGATGATGGGCAGCGGGCCCGTGGACGGATCCTGGAAAGTGTCGGTTTCTTCGGCGCGGTACGTGTGCGTGGCTGCAGCGGTCTTTTCCGCACGGAACCAGAAGGTTGCGGTAACCACGGATGACGCTACAACCACACCCGAGATCAGGAAATGCCAGAACACCGGCATATGGATGGCAGCGGCCCAGGCACCGAACCCCGCAGCGGCGACGGTTCCGAGGCTGAAAGCGCCGTGCAAGTGCGGCATGATGTGCCGTTGCAATTCGCGTTCAAGCGAGGCCCCTTCCACATTGGACGCAGTGTTCCAACTGGCCGTACCCAGACCCAGGACTACCAAGCCTGCGGCCACCACCAGTGGATTGGCTGCAATAGAGGTGCCCACACCCACGATGACAAGGCCCGCGCCCACCATGCAGCTGCCGATCCTCGTGGTCAGTTTGGGACCGAGCCGCAGCACAATAAGCCCCGAGGCGGAGATCGAAATGAACGAGGCCACCGTCATGCACATGAGCAAGAGGCCGATGCCACCAGGCGTGAGATTCAGCCCGTCGCGGATGGCAGGGAGGCGGGAAACCCAGGTGGCGAACGCGATACCGCTGGCCCCGTATGAAGCAAGAACAGCGGCGCGCCACCGCGACATGTCAGTCGAAGTAGCGCGCCGTTGAGTGGTGTTCGGTTGGTTCAAGAGACCTTCACAACCGCCTGCGACTTCATGAGGACCTTCTGTCCGCCCGCAACGACGGTGAGATCAATGCGCGCGGTGCGGGCATCGGCGTCGAGCGCTCCCACCACGCCGGTGACGTCGATGACAGCACCGGCCTCATCGGTCCCGGTGGTGTCGGTGACGAGGACGGGCTTGGTGAAGCGGGTCTGGTAATCGACGACGGCGGCGGGGTCGACTGCCCAGTCGCTCACCAGCTGCACTGCGGCACCCATGGTGAACATGCCGTGCGCGATGACACCCGGCAGTTCCACGGAGGTTGCGAACGATTCGTTCCAGTGGATGGGGTTGAAGTCGCCCGATGCTCCGGCGTACTTGACCAGGTCCTGACGGGTGACGTCAATGCTGCGGGTGCCGATTTCCTGGCCGACCGTCAGTTCTTCGAATGTTGGGCTCATGGTTACTGTCCCTCTCCGCGGACCAGGATGGACGAGGTTGTGGTGGCGACCTTTTCGCCGGCTTCGGTGGAAATCTCGGAGCGGGTGGTGATCATCGCTCCCCCGCCCATGGCCCGGACGCCGTCAACATGCAATTCGGCAACAAGGCGGTCGCCGGCAACGATGGCTCGGTGGTGCGTGAAACGCTGGTCGGCGTGGACCACACGGGAAAAGTCGATGCCCGACTCCGGGTCCTGGACCAACTGGGCGTCAGCACGCTGGGCGACGATGATGGCGAAAGTCGGCGGGGCTACGAGGTCGCTGTGGCCCAGGGCCTTGGCTGCCTCAACATCAAAATGCGCCGGGTTGCTGGCTTTTACAGCCTTTGCGAACTCGCGGATCTTTTCACGGCCGACGTCGTATACCTCTGCGGCAGGGTAGCTTCGGCCCTGCAAGTCCGGATTGATACTCATGCTCCAACCCTATCGGCCCCGGGAGCCCGGACGCAGCGCGTTGCTTGGGTGAAGAGGCTACTTCTTGTAGTTCTTGCGGATCTTCTGGCCCCGAACCACCAGTCCGGCGACGTGGAGCACCAGGCCAACGCCAATGACGGGCAACGAAGCAATGGCCAGACCTTGGTTGCCGGAGGTATTCCCCACGATGGACAGGATGAGCCCGACGGCGATCAGCCCCATGGCGCTGAAAACCAGCACTTTGTAAGACGTAGAGGCCGTAGCCCAAAATTGTTCCAGCACCGTCCAAGTCTACGGGGTGCGTTGCGAGGCCTACTCTGCACCCTAAAACCCCGAAATACCCCGCAAAGCGGGCCTCACAACGCAAAGGGGTGCGTTGCGGGGCCTACTCTGCACCCCAAAACCCCGAAATACCCCGCAAAGCGGGCCTCACAACGAAACAGGGGGTGCGTTGCGGGGCCCACAACGCATTAGAACAAGGAGTCCTGCAGCGCCGGGATTTCCGTGGTGTGCGGGCCGAACTCGATCTTGCGGCCCTTCAAAGCACCCAGGTCCGCCACAAAACTGCCCTCTACCTCGTTACCCGAAGCATCCGGGAGGCCCGCCAAGGCGATCGCCCCCGATAGGGAGCGGATCCGCAAACCGTGCCCGCCGCCGTCGAACGTTGCCGGGTAGGCGTGGCGACGGACCCCTTCGGCAGCAGGAACACAGAGCCGCTCCGCAAAGGCGGGCCGCTCCCACTCTTCCTCCACAACGGAATAGCCGGTCATCGCCAAACCACCTAGAAGCTCGCGCACCCCGGCCAGCGTGCTGACGGTTCAGCGTCAAAAGCTCGACGCCGGCACGCGGCTCCACGAGGCCCGCAGCCTTGGAAGCGGAGCGGACTTGCTGGACGAGGCCAAGCTCGCGCGTCACCATATCCTCGAGAACACGAACAACGCGGCCGTCATCGGTGTGCGCCACATAGGAAGCGTGGACAGCGCCCTGTTCGGCGAGCCGGTTCCACTTGCGCGGAGCAGAGGCCGTACCCACTTTGCTGGCACCGTTGGCGAACGTAGCCACATAAAGCCAGTGCGGTTGCAATCAGGTAGGCACGGAGGCCGGTGGGAACGGACGTGCCGCGGTGGAAGTCGTGCATCAGCCGGGAGTCGTCCCGCGCGAAGCAGGCTCCGCATTGCTTCCCACGCTCGGCTGGAGAACCGCTGCGGCACGGGACATGCGTCCGATCCCCGGGGCCGTGGACTTTGGTGTGGCCAAGGCACCACAATCCGGGGAGTACGCGAAGGCCCAGGGCTGAACCCTGGACCAACGCAACGTCACTGAACTCCGCGTCCGGCGTGAACATTCGCAGCGAAGGGGAGGAAGTGTCCCAAGCGACCCCGTGGACAAGCATGCTTACAGGGAAGGCTGGACTCCGAAGGCCACTGCGAGCTTCATGATCTTCTCAGCACGGCCCAGGCGCGGGAGGTCGGAACCATCGCGGATGACGCGGCCGTTGGCCTCGAAGTCGTTCATGAAGTCCGTGGCCCAGGCGACGTCCGAAGGCGTGGGGCTGATGACCTCGTTGATCACGGTGGTCTGGTCGATGGCCAGGCAGAGCTTGCCGGTCATTCCCATGGTCACGGTGATGCCCGTCTGCTCACGCAGGATGGGGTGATTGGTGCCGACGGTGGGGCCGTCGATGGGGCCCGGCAGGTTACCAACGCGGCTGGCGACGACGAGCTTTGCGCGCGGGTAGGCCATGGCCTCCGGGGTGGCCGCCATGCCGGTGTCGCGGCGGAAGTCGCCGGAACCGAAGGCAAGCCGGAAAGCACCCTGTGCACGGGCGATGTGGTTTGCTTCCTCGATGCCGAGGGCGGACTCAACCAATGCGACTACGGGTGTCTTGCCGTCCATGCGGTGGTAGGACTCTGTGACCTGGTCAGCGGACTCGGTCTTGGCGAGCATGACGCCGAGCAGGCCCGGGGTGCCACGCAATCCAGCAAGGTCGTCGGCCCAGAACGGGCTGGTGGCGTCATTGATGCGGACCCACGCCTTGCCGCCGGAGGTCAGCCAGTTGACCACGTTCTCGCGGGCAATGTCCTTCTGGGAAGGGTCAACGGCGTCTTCGATGTCAAGGATGATGGCGTCTGCCCGTGAACCCGCGGATTCGTCAAAAAGCTCCGTCTTCATGGCATTCACAAGGAGCCATGAACGGGCAATGTCGGCGGGAATATTGCGGGTAGGCCGAACTGATTCGGCGGCGATGCTAGACGTCATGTATCTACCGTATCCGTCCGGCACCCCGCACAGCGAAGAATTCCGCCCGGTTGTGAGGATCAATACGAACTAAAGCCCATATGACTGTGGGGTCCCGCAGTATGAACGCCCGACGGCGTGACGCGCCAGTCATATCCGGCCCACCTGTCGCTGTTGTTCACAGGGCTCAACACGGCGTCTTTGTGTCCCAGGGTTGCCGGGAATGGCCCCGGATTTCGTTCCATTTCGGGCTGTTTCGCAGGGTTTCCGGGAGTTACCGCCGCACTTCCCAGTCGGCGTCGGGATGGGTTTACATCGTTCCCAAGCCGTTGCAAGGCTCCCAAGCACTTGCCTAAGCCGGCCACCCAACAGATCACAAACCATCGAAAGTAGCTCCCATGAAACTGCATCTGCCCCTGCTGAGCGTCGCGGCCGCCGTCGTACTAGCGCTGACGGTGTCCGGCTGCGGCGGTGCAGCCGAAGCCGGGCAAGGCGCTCAAGCCGGCAACGAAATCACGGAACTCCGGTACCAGGGCTGGGCCAACCAGGTCACCTTCCCGGAATTGGCGGAAGACCTTGGATACCTGGGTGACGTCAAGCTGAAGTGGGTGGGAAACACCACCAGCGGCCCCCAGGACATCCAGTCAGCGGCCACAAACCAGACCGATTTTGGTGGCGCGTTCACCGGCGCCGTCACCAAACTCATCGAAGCCGGGGCGCCCGTGAAAGGCGTCATCAACTACTACGGCGCCGACGAGAAGAACTTCAGCGGCTACTACGTGAAAGCGGACAGCGCCATCAAGGAACCGCGGGACCTGATCGGCAAGAAGATCGCCGTCAACACACTCGGAGCCCACCATGAGGCCGTCATCAACACGTACCTGACCAAGAACGGGCTCAGCCAGGACGAGATCAAGCAAGTCCAACTGGTACCCCTCGCGCCGAATGACACCGAAGAAGCCATCCGCCGCGGACAAGTGGACGTGGGAACCTTGGGCGGCGTCCTGCAGGACCGGGCCATCGAGGCCGGTGGGTTGAGGTCCCTGTTCAACGACTACGAGCTGTTTGGCACGTTCGCCGGCGGCCAGATTGTGCTCCGCAACGACTTCATCGAGAAGAACCCCACCACTACCCGGACCTTCACCACGGCAATAGCGAAAGCACTCAAGTGGGCCACTGAAACGCCCCGCGATGAGGTCATTGCCCGCTACACCAAGATCATCGAGAGCCGTGGCCGCAATGAGAGCACAGCCAACCTGAAGTTCTGGAAGAGCCCCGGCGTTCCGGAAAACGGTGTGGTCAAGGATGAGGACTTCACCCGCTGGGAGGCCTGGCTGAACTCGTCGGGAATCGTCAAGGACAAGCTCACGCCGTCCAAGTACTACACGAACGAGTTCAACGAGCTCGCTGCAGCGAAGGGATAGCCATGACCGCCAAAATCAGCCTCCGGAACGTCACCAAGGAATTCACGGTCCGGGCCACCAAAACCACAAGCGCCACCCGCCTCACCGCCATAGATTCTTTGAGCCTGGACGTCCGCGACGGCGAGTTCCTCACCTTGGTAGGGCCCAGCGGCTCGGGCAAAACGACGCTCCTGGACCTCCTGGCCGGGCTCTCCACCCCGACTTCCGGTGAAGTCCTGGTGGATGGCAAAGCCGTCACAGGGCCGGGCAAGGACCGCGCCGTGGTGTTCCAGCAGTATGCGTTGTTCCCGTGGCGGACGGCGTCGGCCAACGTCTCGATCGGGCTCGAAGGTGTGGGTCCGGATGGCAAGAAGCTGAATCGCCGCGAACGCGCCGCGAAAGCCAGCGAATACCTGGCTCTGGTGGGGCTCGCGGGCTTCGAGGACCGCTACCCTCACGAACTCTCCGGCGGTATGAAGCAGCGTGTTGCCATCGCCCGAAGCCTGGCCTACGAGCCGGATGTGCTGCTGATGGACGAGCCGTTCGCAGCCTTGGACGCCCAGACCCGCGAGCAGCTTCAGGATGAGCTCCTCAGGATCTGGAAGGCCACCGGCAAGACCATCGTCTTCATCACGCACGGCATCGATGAAGCTGTGTACCTCGGCGAGCGCGTTGCTGTGCTGAGCGCCCGCCCCGGCCGGCTCAAGGAAATCGTGGACATCAACATCCCGGACCGCGACGGCGACGAGGACATCCGTTCCAACCACGCCTTCGTGGAGCACCGCCACCAGGTGTGGACTCTTCTGCACGACGAAGTCCGCCGTGCCCAGGACGCCGGCCACCGCAAGATCCTGCCGGACGGCAGCGCACCGGACGAACCGGCAACCATCACCGAAAGGAGCGCCGCCTGATGACCACCACACTCACTCAAGCCGAAACTGCCGCCACAGCGCCCAAGGCGAGTACCGCGACTGACCCAAGTGCCGCCGTCGAACGTTCCGTTACTCAGGTGGCAACTGCAGAGCGTACGACGCCGGCACCCGGCATAGCGCGACGCGTCGCCGGAGCCGTGGGGTCGGGTCTGTGGAAGTCCGCAGCGGTCCTGGCTTTCCTGGCACTGTGGGAGCTTGGACCTACCTATTTGGCGAGCCCGTCCACCCGGGTGTTCCTCCCGCCGCTGCACGAAGTGCTGCTGGCCTGGGGCAAGCTCTTCGAAGCAGGCACCATCCAAGGCCATATCGCGGCCAGCCTCACCCGGTCCGTGGCCGGCTTCGGCGCGGCGTTGGTGGCGGGTGTCTCGCTGGGCTTGCTCATCGCTTGGTACGGCCGCCTGAACTCGGTGCTGAACCCGCTGTTGGAGCTTTTCCGCAACACAGCGGCGCTGGCTCTTCTACCCGTGTTCACGCTGCTGCTGGGCATTGGAGAAGAATCCAAGATCAGCATCGTGGCGTACGCGGCCTTCTTCCCTGTTCTCCTCAACACCATTGCCGGTGTGAAGACCGTGGACCCGCTCCTGATCAGGGCCGCCCGCTCCTTGGGGCTCAACAGCTTCAGGCTCTTCCAGAAGGTTATTCTCCCGTCGGCTGTACCAACGATCTTCACGGGCATTCGCATGGCCGGCACCGCCTCCATCCTGGTGCTGATCGCCGCTGAAATGGTGGGAGCCAAGGCTGGGCTGGGTTACCTGATCGTGAATGCGCAGAGCAGCTTCCTCATCCCGGACATGTACGCGGGCATCCTCACAGTGTCCTTGCTGGGGCTCGGCGTGAACTTCCTGCTGGTTGCCCTTGAAAAGCACTTCTCCCGCTGGCGGACCGCTGTTGGCTCTGCCGCTTCCTGACCCACCCCGCGGCACCTGCCGCAACCATCACAACAAGATCCATCTCAACATGATCCATCTCAACAAGTAAGGAACACGTCATGACCGTCATTACCGAAACCAAACTCGAGTTCGCCAAACTCGGCTCCCGTATCGGCGCCGAAATCCGTGGCCTGGACATCAGCGGCGACCTGGGTGAAGAAACTGTTGCGCAGATCCGGGCAGCCCTGAACGAGCACAAGGCACTCGTTTTCCGCGAGGCCAACATTCTCACGGACGAAGCCCAGGTGAAGTTCGCCAGCCACTTCGGCCCGCTCACCAAGGCGCACCCGACGGTCGCTTCGGTGGACGGCGAAGAGAATGTCCTGCCCGTGGACAGCGAGAATGGCTCGGCCAACAATTGGCACACGGACGTCACTTTCGTGGTCAACCCGCCGCAGGCCTCCACACTGCGCAGCATCGATCTCCCCGCCTACGGTGGCGAGACGCTCATCGCGTCTTCGGCCGGGGCTTACCAGGACCTCCCGGAAGAGTTGCGGAACTTCGCGGACACCCTGTGGGCCATCCACACCAACGACTACGACTACTCGGTGCCCAAGAACCTTGAGCACTCCAACGCGGAAGAACGACGCAAGGAATTCACCCGGCTGAAGTTCGAAACCGCCCACCCTGTGGTGCGGGTCCACCCTTTGACCGGCGAGCGCGGATTGTTTATTGGGGGCTTCGCGCAGCGGCTCAGGATCGTGGGCCTGTCCAACACCGAATCCAAGGACATCATCCGCCTGCTGCAGGCCTACGTGACGCGTCCGGAGAACGTGGTCCGGGTGAACTGGGAGCCCAACCAGGTGGTCCTGTTCGATAACCGCATCACCCAGCACTATGCACCGGACAACTACGACGGCCAGCCCCGCAAGCTCAACCGCGTGACCATAGCGGGCGACATTCCCGTCAGCATCGATGGCAAACCCAGCCAGGCCATCCAGGGTGACTCGAGCACCTACTCCGTGGTCGCTCCGATCAGCGGCGCCTCGTAGTATGTGTTGCTGTTGTGACCCAACTGAGTCGCAGTTAAGCGCGTTTTGAGTCGTTATAACGCGCACAACTGCGACTCAGTTGGGTTAAAACCGGGGTTAGGGGATGTTGTTTCCCCGCGCTGCCACCCACAGTCCGTACCACTCGGCACGGGTCATGCCGGCAGCCACGGAGGCGGCATCGGCGCAGGCAGCGATCCGGGCAGGGTTGGTGGTTCCCACTACCGGCGAGATCCTGGCCGGGTGCTTCATGAGCCAACCCAGCAGTACTGACTCCGGCGTGGTGCTTTTCTCCCCCGCCAATTTTTCGAGCATATCCGCGGTAGCCGACTCGGCCGGCGAATGCTCCGCGGACGGCGCACCTGTATAGCGCCCCTGGGCCAACGACCCGTATGCCTGCAGTTCAATTCCCTTGGCCATGCAGTGCTCAAGAGCCCCGTGCGGAAAGCTGTATTCCAGACTCTCCGCATGGTTGACCAACACGGTACTCTCCAGCCAGCCACGGCGAAGCAGGCTCATTTCCAGCTGGTTCGCCACGATGGGCACCTCCAACCTGTCCTGCAGGAAGGCGATCTGAGCGCCGGACATGTTGGACACACCCAACTGCCGCACTTTGCCTTCCGCCATGAGCTGTCCGACGGCGTCCGCCACCTCGCGCGGGTCCATCAACGGATCGGGCCGGTGCAGGAGCAGTACGTCCACGTAGTCCGTTTGGAGCCGCTTCAGGCTTTCATGGACCCGTTCAAGGATGGCGTCACGGCTGAGGTCGTAATGCGTCTCCAGTCCGCGCTCCCCCAGCCTGATCCCGCATTTGGTCTGAAGCTGGACCTTGTCGCGCAGACCCTGCGAACGGGCGAGGACTTCACCAAAGACGGCCTCGGACTTTCCGCTGCGATAGATATCCGCATGGTCGAAAAGCTCAATGCCAATCCCTTGCGCAGCTTCAATCACCGCGGCTGCCTGATCGATCTCCGAAGCCCCGTAGGACGTGCCGTCCCAAGGGCCGCCGAGTCCCATGCAGCCGTAAATGAGGCGTCCCCGCCCGTTCGCAACAGTCATGCTTTCAGTATCACCGCGGCCCTTAGGCTTTGCGGACAACCCAAGCAGTGGTGTCGGACGGCAGTTTACCGTCCTCCAACGGACCGCTTGTCACCACGATGTCACCTTCCGGAAGCTCCACAGGCTCGCTGCCGAAGTTGGTCACTGTGTGCCAGCCTCCGGGGCGGCTGAAGTGCAGCACATCCTGGTTGCCGGTTTCCACCCACTCGAGTTCCTCGTCGGTTTGGAGTTCGCTGCGCAAGCCCAGTGCCTTGCGGTAGAGCTCAAGGGTGGAACCTTCCACGCCCTCCTGCCTGGAGACTGCGTAGTCCTTGAACCACTCCGGCTGCGGGAGGTGTGCTTTGCCCGCACCGAAACCGAAGGAAGCACCTTCTGCGGTCCACGGCAGCGGCACACGGCAACCGTCACGGCCAATCTCGACGCCGGGGTTCCGGAAGAAGGACGGGTCCTGGCGTTCAGAGTCAGGAATTTCCGAGACTTCACGCAGCCCAAGCTCTTCACCCTGGTAGAGGTAGGCAGAACCAGGGAGCGCAAGCAGCAAGAGCGTCGCGGCGCGTGCACGACGCAAGCCAAGTTCGACGTCGAGCTCTTCCGCCGGCGCGCCGGCCAGCAGCCACCCCTTGCCGTCCTGGCCCTTGGGCTTGCCGCCGGTAATGTCCTGCGCCGCGTTGGTTCCCTGCGCTACGGAACCGCCCTTGGGCAGGCCGTAACGGGTGGCGTGGCGGACGACGTCGTGGTTGGAGAAGACCCACGTGGAGGATGCTCCCGATTCCTTGGCCGCTACCAGGTTGTCCGTGATGATCTTCTTGAACGACCCGGCGTCGAAATCGGACTGCAGGAGGTCGAAGTTGAACGCCTGGCCCAGTCCTTCGGGGCTGGCGTAGCGGGCACGGCGTGACTCGTGCACCCAAGCCTCGGCAACGGCGGTGCGGGGCGGGTTGTACTCGTTGAAGAGCTTCCGCCACTCGGCGTAGACCTCGTGGACTTCGTCGCGGTCCCAGAAGGGGTGCGAACCATCTGTGAAACCATCGGTGCCGTGGGCTTTGGCTTCCAAATCGGCCTTCATGGGCAGCGGCTCGGAAAGATCCTTGGCCATGCCGTGGGCCACGTCGATGCGGAAGCCGTCCACGCCACGGTCGGACCAGAAACGCAGTGTCTTGAGGAAGTCCTCCCGGATCTCCGGGTTCTCCCAGTTGAAGTCCGGCTGCTCCTTGGCAAAGATGTGCAGGTACCACTGTCCCGGCGTGCCGTCGGGTTCGGTGATGCGGTCCCAGATAGGTCCGCCGAAGACGGAGTCCCAGTCCGACGGCGGCAACTCGCCGTTTTCGCCCCTGCCGTCGCGGAAGATATAGCGGTCGCGAGCCGCAGAACCCTTGGGTGATGCCAGCGCTTCCTTGAACCACTCGTGGCGGTCGGAGGAGTGGTTGGGAACGATGTCCACCACGATCTTGATGCCTGCGGCGTGCAGGGCTGCTGCCATTTCGTCGAAGTCCTCAAGGGTTCCCAACTTCGGGTCCACGTTGCGGTAGTCGTCCACGTCATAGCCGCCGTCCGCGAGCGCCGACGGGTAGAACGGGCTCAGCCAGACGGCGTCGATCCCCAGCTCCTTCAGGTACGGAACTTTGGCCGTGATGCCCTTGATGTCTCCGAGGCCGTCACCGTTGGCATCGTAGAAGCTGCGCGGGTAGATCTGGTAGACGGCCGCTTGGCGCCACCAGATCGGATCAGACATGCGGTGGACGTCGGTACGGTGTGCCTGAGTGGCGGAAGTGCTCACGAAACTCCTTTGATTTAGAATCTAAATTTATCTTCCGGACCAGTATGGAATGCCCGGTCCGGGAAGGTCAACAACGGCTAGCCCTTTACGGCACCTTGTGTCACGCCGGCCATGACCCAGCGCTGCGTAAAGAGGTAGGCAACAATGGCCGGCGCCATCGCCATCAGGTAGGACGCGAAGGACACGTGATAGTTGTTGCTGAACTGCGTTTGGAAAAGGTTCTGCCGCACGGGCAGCGTCTGCATTGCCGGATCGGAAATAATCAGCGACGGCATCATGAAGTCGTTCCATGCATAGAGGAACGCGAAGATCCCAACGGTGGCACTCATTGGCGCCAGCAACGGGAAAATCAGTTTCCAGAAGGTCTGCCACGTGGTTGCGCCATCAATCCTGGCGCTCTCTTCCAGTTCCATCGGGATCGAACGGAGGAACGCGGTGAAGAGCAGGACGCTGAAGCTCAGTTGGAACATGGTGGCCAGCAGGATCACGCCGAACGGGTTGTCCAGGCCGAGCCGGCCCGTGAGCTGGATCTGCGGCAGCGCAACCACGGGGAAGGGAATGAACATTGCGCCCAGAAGATAGAAGAACGAGTACCTGAAAAGCCGCCGCTCCCAGTTGCGCACGATCGCGTAGGAGGCGAAGGCGGCCAGGATGATCGTGGCAAAGACGGTCCCCGCCGTCACCAGCAGCGACATCGCGGCTCCCACCGGGAAGTTCGTCAGGGTCCAGGCCTGGACGAAGCCCTCGAGGCTAAAGGGTGCGGGGAAGGAGAAGGCATTGCCATCCACCGCCTGCCCCTGGGTCTTGAAAGCCATGGAGAGCGTGACATACAGGGGAAGAAGCACAGTCACTGCACAAAGAACGAGGACGGTGGTTGCCGGCCAGTTGACGCGTTCAACTTTGGAGCTGGATTTTTTGGTCATCAGTTGGTTGGTCATTACAGTGCATTCCGTCCGCGAGTCAGCGAGAGCTGTACGAGAGAGATGAGGATGGCGACCACGAAGAAGATCGTTGCGTTGGCCATCTGATAGGCGTAATCGCCGCCGTTGAAGCCGGAAATGACAGTCATCGCGATGCTCCTGGTGGAGGTTCCCGGGCCTCCGTTCGTCAGCCCGACGATGATGTCGTAGGCATTGAGGAAGCCCTTGAACCCGAGAATGATGTTGATGACCACGTACCCCGCCACCAGCGGAAGCGTGATCTTCAGAAGCTGCTGGAATTTGCTCGCGCCGTCGATGTCGGCGGCCTCATAGACATCTCCTGGGACGGCCACAAGGCCTGCAATATAGATGAGCAGTGCGCCGGGAACGGCCTGCCAGGCCGTAACCATCACGATCGCAATCCATGCCAGGTCCGGGTTGGCGAGCAGACTGCTTTCCAGCCAAGGAATCCCTGTCGCGGCTCCAAGCGACGGCAGGGAGTTCGAAAACAGGAAGTTGAAGACGTAGGCGATGATGATGCCGGAAACCACCATGGGGATGACAAAGATGGTCCGGAGCGCCGACTTCATCCGGATGCGCGACGTGAGCCCGACGGCGAGGAGGAAAGCCACCACGTTGACCGCGATCACGGTGACGATGGAGAACCCGAAAGTGAAGAGGTAACTCTGCAGGATCGCCGGGTCGCTGAAGATCGCGATGTAGTTGGTGAGGCCGATGAACTCCCAGTCACCGATTCCAATGGAGTTCGTGAAACTGAAGAAGATGCCCATGATGCCGGGAATCGTGATGGCCAGCGTGAACAGGATGAGGCTGGGGACCAGGAAAAGGTAGAAGATCGGTTCAACGCGCCGCCTGCTGCGTGGGGCCGGGTGACCGTTTTTTTGAAGACCTTGCTTGGACGTGGTTGGGGTGGTGATGGTGGACATGTAGCTGACTCCCTATGGTCTGCACTACTGGCGGAACGCCAGGCGCGCCCAATCTGCGTCGAGGGTGCGGAGGGTGGATGCAGGGGGTGCGCCGAACACGATTGCCTGCGTGTAGTTCATGATGGGGATGGTGCGGGGAACGAGCACCGAGGGACCCTGATAGACCTTGCCGTTGTCGTAGTACTCCACCATTCCCTCAATCCGAGGGTCCGGGACGTTTGCGGTCTCCTTGGTGGGCGTGAAACCCAGCTGCGATTTGTTGTAGGCATCAATCACCTCGGGCCGGTACAAATACTCGAGGAAGCCTCGGGCAGCGTCCTTGTGCTTGGACGCCTCCGGAATCCAGGCCGCGAGGTCCACATTGACGCGGACGCGCAAGTCCTTGGGGTCCTCAGTCATCGGCAGCGGAAAGGTTCCGAGCTTCAGGCCGGGGGCGGTCTTGGCGATCTCGCTGAAGGCCCACGGGCCTTGCAAATACATAGCAGCCTTGCCCTGCGAGAACGCCAGGTTGCCGTCGCCGTACGCCCGACTCGCAGCGTCCTTGTTTACGTAGCTCTTTGCCAGCGTCAACATCTTCTGGACGGGCTGGTCAAAATCCTTTTGGAATGACACCGAAGACTCCGGCCCGACGTCCACGCCTTCAGCTTCAAGCTTCTTGAAGAAGTCAAGGGTGTCCACCTGCCCGCCTACCGAGTAGTCAAACCACCCCTGGGCGATAGTCCAGTCATCCTTCCAGGTGGCATAAAACGGCGTTACTCCAGCAGCTTTCAGCGTTTCGCACGCCGCGATCAATTCGCTCCAGGTGGTGGGCACGGCAAGGTTGTTGGCAGCGAAGATTTCCTTGTTGTAGATCACGGAGGACGCCATGACCGAATACGGCAGGGCACTGGTCCGTCCGGGATACGAACCGTACTGTTCCATGAGCGGCCGGAGGTCCTCGCGGATGCGGGATGCCGCCTCCGTCCCTGACAAGTCGCTCAACGCTCCGCGCTGGACGAACCGGGACGTCTCCATGTTGTAGTTGGCAAGGGCGATGTCCGGCGGATTGCCGCGAACGAAACTCGCAGACACGACGTCGACGCCGGAAGTGTCGAGTACCACCTCGGTTTCGTCCTGGGACGCGTTGTAGTCGGCAACAAGTTTGGTCATGAAGCCGATGGCTTCCCGTTTGCTGAACGTGAAGCGGATTGTCTCCTTGTCCGAGTTCCCGCTATCACCTGGGTCCCCGGTGCAGCCGGAGAGTAGGCCGGCGAGCAGTGCCAAGCCCAGGCCCATTGCTGCAAAGCGTTTCCTGCGTGTCGATTTCACAGACACCGTAGCCCTTTCGTCGTGCGGACCTCAGTGGCCGCATCATCATCGTGCGGCGGACCATGCGCATCGCCACCCGAAGTTTAGATAGGAGCTAAATTTACGCCCTATCGCTAACCATGGTGAGTGATGCCCGCCACAGGGTCAAGAGCTTGCCGAAATGCGTCGTCATCTAAATTTATGTACTAAATTTAGAGAGACCGCTCTATCACTCCGATAGGGCGGCTGAGAAGTGGGAGCTCCGAATGCAGGCCGGGACCGCACCGTCAACGCAACTGGTACGCAGGGTCAACGCCAGCGCCATGCTCAAAGCCATGCGCGGCGCCGGCATCGTCACCGGCACCGAGCTGATGGCCGCCACGGGGCTCTCACGGGCCACCGTCATTTCGATCTGCGACGAACTGGTCCGGCTCGGCTGGCTTCAGGAATTGGAGAACCAGCGAGGAGCCGGTGACTACGTCAAGGGCAGGCCTGCGCGGCGCTTCGCATTTGATGACAGTGCGGCCAGCGTGATCGGCATTGACATAGGTGCCAACAAGATCACAGCGATTGTGGCGGACATGGCCGGTACGCCCTTGTCCCAAGTCACGATGCCTTTCCGTGCCTATAACGTTCCGGCCAATGAACGCGCAGACGTGCTGGACAGCATAGCGGCAGAGGCCTTGGAGAAGGCGTGCGTATTTGCCGACTCTGTCCTAGCCGTGTCTGTTGGCGTGGCTGCGCCGGTCAGCCGCGCGGGCGAGGTCCTCCGGGCGCAGGAATTCTGGAAATCGTTCGATGTCCGCAAGATCGTATCCGAGCGCCACGGTTGGCACGTACTCTTGGAAAACGACGCCAACCTCGCAGCCCTCGCAGAACGCTGGCAGGGCAGCGCACAGGGGGTCGACAACCTGGTAGTCATGCTCGCCGGCGACCGTTTGGGGTCCGGAATCCTCGAATCCGGCCGTTTGCTCCACGGGCAGGTTGGTGGTTTTGGCGAGCTGGGATACCTGGACAACGTGGATGGTGTGGGCGACACCTACGGCATCGCCCACTACGCAACCCTATGGGGCCGGGAAGCCCTCGATTCCGGCGCGGAAACCAACCTGCGGGCACTGTGCGGTGGTGATCCCGAAGCCCTGACGGCAGAGATGGTTTTCAGGGCGGCAAAGGAAGGCGACCACGCAGCGCGCAAGGTCATGGACCGTATGGCGCACCGCATGGCCCGGGTGATTGGCTCCATCAGTACGCTGGTCAATCCCGAGCTGGTGGTTATCGCCGGAGCCGTCGCAGCCTCTGCCCAGACCCTGATCCCAGCCATGGAAAAGCAGGTGCCCGACTTCACCTTCACTCCCCCACGCCTGGCAACATCAACTTTGGGAGATGGCATTGTGTCCCTCGGCGCGATCCGCCACGCGTTGGACTACGTAGAAGAGAATGCACTGGATCTCTACCCGGCTTCACTGTCAAAGCAGGTTGCCGCGGGCTGATCCGGCTCGACCTAGTCCGGCATTGACATCGTCCGCAGGTCAAGTTGCCGGAGGACCCTGTCAGCCACTTCCGGGTCGGTGCCTGGCTCGTTGCGGGCTGCCACCACTTCCTGGCGGGCGGCATCCAGGGCGATGGTCTGCACTGCGATGGACAGTTCCCGTCCACGCTTGCGCTTCTCAGCCACGGATTCGTTCTGCAGCGTGCCATCCAACAGCTCGGCGTGGAGGCGGCGCATCTTTTCCTTGACCAGGGTCACCTTCTCGGCGGGAAGTTCCTTCATGAGGTCATGGTCTTTCAAAGCAGCCACCGCCGCCGACTGGGCCCGCTTGGCAAGGACCTTTGCTGCGTCCTGCTCATGTGATCCGTCCTCCGTCGCATCCAGGACGCGCATGAGCCACGGCAGAGTCAGGCCGGGGAGGACCAAGGTGGCCAGGAGCACCGCGCAGGCAATCACCAGGATCTCGTGACGGGCCGGGAAGTCGCTGCCATCCGGCAAGGTCATGGGGAGGGCCAAAGCAAGGGCCAGTGTGGCCAGGCCGCGCATGCCGCACCAAGTCAGGATCAGCACTTCCTTGGGCGACGTTGGTTGCAACAGGTTTCTGCGTTTACGTGCGGTGAGGGCGAGGAGGCCAAGCCAGAGGAAGCGCACCACGAACACCAGGATGCAGATCACCACGGCCATACCGATCATCCCGAATATGGCGGTGCCTTCATCCCGGATGACGTGACGGATCTCCAGCCCCACCAGCCCAAAGGCCAGCCCTGTGGCCAGGAGCTCCACCACGTCCCAGAAGGCGGTGCGCGTAATCCGCTCCGCAGCGTCCTGCGGCCGCGTATGACGCTGCAATTCCAAAGCGGTAACGACGACGGCCACCACACCTGAGGCGTGGAGCTCTTCCGCGAGGATGTAGGCGGCAAAAGGAACCACCAAAGTCACGGCGCTGCGGGCAACCATGGAGGTGACCAGCTTGGTGATGAACTTGGTCAGCCATCCCATCGCGATGCCAATCACAACAGCCAGCGCAGCGCCGATGACAAACTGTGGAACGACTTCCGGGCCCACGTCCTTGCCCGACATTGTCGCTGCCACCGCTGCCTGGAAGATCACGATTGCCGCGGCGTCGTTGAAGAGCCCTTCGCTCTGAAGGACGGTAATGAGCCGGCGGGGCATGTGCACGCGGCCAGCTACGGACTCCACGGCAACGGGGTCCGGCGGGGCCACCATCGCACCCAAGGCAATGGCAGCCGGGATACCGATGCCCGGAATCATGAGCCACGCAGCGCCAGCCACCACTGCCGTGGACACCACTACCAGGGCCACAGCCATCAGCAGCAGTGTCCGCCAGCGGACGCGGAAAACAGCCCAGGAACTCTTCTGCGCTGTTGCGAAAAGCAAGGGCGGAAGGAAGATGGGCAGGATCAGTTCAGGCGAGATCTCAAACTCGGGAAAACCCGGAATGAAGGTGAGGGCAACAGCCAGAAGCAGCATCAGGACAGGGTAGGGAAGCCGGAGCCTATCCCCCAGGCCCACTGCCACCACCGTTGCAAGCAGCAACCCGACAATGAGCGCCAACTGATCCATTTTCCTGCTTCCCCAGAGGTTGTGCGGCACTTCCCCAGGCCAAGCCGAAAAAGTTCCCTACCAACATATCCCGGCGGAACAGGCAGCGCTGAGTCAGTCCTCCGTGAGGGCGTCTACAACATCGTCGGTACCATCCTTGAACGCGATGGTCCGGCGGATGGTCCCCGGGAGTTCCAGGACGGCCGCTGCCACCAAGGCAACATTGGCCCTGGAAGTCTCCGTGCCATTGCCGGGGTTGGCTGGATCCGTTTCGATCAGACCGGTGGCAGGTTCGTCCGTCAAAGTTCCCGGGCCCAAAACAGTCCAGTCGAGGGCAGTGCTGCGCAGGTAGTCGTCTGCCGCCGCTTTGGCCTCGGCATAGGCAAAGAACGGGTGGTCTTCCGGGACGCCATGATCCGTGGAGGCTCCGATGTAGGACACCATCACATATCGCTTGACGCCGGCTTCGGCCGCCGCGTCCATGGAGCGGATGGCTGCGTCACGATCAACGGCGTAGGTCCTGGCAGGATTGCCTCCGCCGGCCCCGGCCGACCAGACCACGGCGTCGTGGCCCTTGAACGCCTGGGCGAGTTCCGCCGTCGTCGAATTTTCCACGTCCAGCACCTCAGCGGTTGCGCCGGTCTCCGTGACATCTGCCACATGATCGGGATTTCGGATGAAAGACGTGACGTCGTGACCTTCGCCACTCAGAATGCGGGACAGATGCAGGGCCACTTTCCCGTGGCCGCCAATGATTGCGATTCGGCTCATGGACCCATTCTGTCCCACAGAATGAAAAAAGACCCCGCAGGCGAATGCTGCGGGGTCTTGCTCTGTAGCGGTGGGGAGGCTCGATCTCCCGACCTCACGATTATGAGTCGTGCGCTCTAACCAACTGAGCTACACCGCCACGAATGAGAAAAACCTGTGTCAAGCCGGTCAAAACCGCCTTGACACAGGCCCTCATCCAGAGCCCCCCACCGGAATCGATCCGGTGACCTCGTTCTTACCAAGAACGCGCTCTACCACTGAGCTAGGGGGGCAACGAGTAAATACTCTACCGGACGTTTTCGGAAGCTACAAATCGGCGAAAAAACGCGGAAAAGCGGCGCCGACACAATTTGCGAAGATGCAGATTTCCTGATCCATTTTTCGCGACGCAGGCAACCGCCGTCGGCGTTTTTGGCGGATCGAATCAGGGCAGCCGAAGCACCTGGCCAGGGTAGATCCTGTCCGGATTGGGCACCGTATCTGCGTTGGTGGCGATGAGGGCTCCAAGGTCCACGCCGTACTGCGCAGCGATTCCGTCCATGGTGTCCCCCTGCTCCACCACGACCTCCGTGACCCGCGGCGCCACCGGACCCGGCAGACCGGTCCCTGCGGCGGCCTCTGAGGCGGCCTCCTGCGCCCGCAGCTGGACTTCCGGGGCCTCGGGCTCCAAGCCCTCCTGCTCGGCCTCCTGCGCTGCTGCGGCGTCCGCAGCCGCCTGCTGCTGGGTTGCCTGCACGGCTGCAGCCTCCGCAGCGGCCTTGTCCGCAGCGGAAACCTCGACGGCGGCAGCATCCTCTGCTGCCTGGCTCGCCGCACTCTGGTCTACCGGCACCGGGTTCGCCGCACCCTGGCCTACTGGAGCTGCCTCGCTTTCACCAGCGTCCTTGCCGCCGAAGCCCAGGTTCTTCTTCACGTTGTCCAGCAATCCCATGGAGCACCCTCCTGATTTCTGCTTGCGTTCAGCCGTGCCTCGATCGTACGGCCGAGCCCGGCCCCATGGAACCCGGTCCTGTTCGAAATCCGAGCCGCACAAGGGCGTGCACAGCGAACAAGAACCGGAGTGAAGCGTTAAACGCGTGAGGGGGCCGGCTCGAAAGCCGACCCCCTCACGGGAACTACTCAGTGATGATCACCCAGAGAGTGTTTACCACTTGCCCTTGCGGTTGAAGTCGCGGTTTGCGCCTTCTCCACCGGTGCGGGGCTTGCGGGCGCCGTCACCGTGACCGCCGAAGCGTGAACCGCTGGCCTGGCCGCGATCGCGGTCGCCGTAGCTGCCTGCGGTGCGCTCGGAACGGTCGCTGTAGGAGCGGCCGCCACGGTCAGCGGAGGTACGCTCGCCGTCGGACTTGCGGAAGTCCTTCTTGAATCCACCGGCGCCCTTGAAGTTTCCGCCGCCACGGTTCTCGCGGTCGCCATAGCCACCACGGCCACCACCGGAGTAACTGCCGCGGTCGCCACTGGGCTTGCGGCCGTTATCCAGCTCAAGGTTGATCAGCTCGCCGCCGATACGGGTGCGGGACAGTGCGCGCAACTGATCGGCGCTCAAGTCTGCCGGGAGCTCCACCAGGGAGTGGTCCGAGCGGATGTCGATGCCGCCGATCTGTGCGGAGGAGATGCCGCCTTCGTTGGCAATGGCGCCAACGATCGAACCCGGCATGACGCGCTGGCGGCGTCCCACGGAGATCCGGTAGGTGGCGTTGCCCTCGGTCAGTGCACGGGTCGGGCCACGTGAGCCGAAGCCGTCCTTGGAGCGCTCGCGCTTCTGGTACTCAGGAGCGGCAGGCAGTTCCTTGACCAGCAGCGGCTGTCCACCCTGGGCCATGACGGCCAGGGCTGCAGCGATTTCCGATGCCGGAACGTTGTGCTCTTCTTCGTAGGAGGAGATGAGGTCGCGGAACGCTGCAACATCCTCGGACTCGAGGGTCTCGGTGATGCGCTCGGCGAACTTGCCCAGGCGAAGAGTGTTGACGGTCTCGGCGGTAGGCAGGTGCATCTGCTCCACCGGCTGACGCGTGGCCTTTTCGATGGAACGCAGCAGGTACTTTTCACGCGGCGTCATGAACAGGATGGCATCGCCGGAACGGCCTGCACGGCCCGTACGGCCAATGCGGTGCACGTAGGACTCGGTGTCGTGGGGGATGTCGTAGTTGATCACGTGGCTGATGCGCTCAACGTCAAGGCCACGGGCCGCGACGTCGGTAGCAACCAGGATGTCGATGCGGCCTTCCTTCAGCGCGTCCACAGTGCGTTCGCGCTGCTGCTGCGGGATGTCGCCGTTGATGGCGGCAGCCTGGAAACCGCGGGCCTTGAGCTTGTCAGCCAGGTCCTCGGTAGCCATCTTGGTGCGCACGAAGGCGATAACGCCGTCGAATTCTTCAACCTCGAGGATGCGGGTCAGGGCGTCCAGCTTGTGCGGGCCCATGACCTGAAGGTAGCGCTGCTTGGTGTTGGCGCCGGTGGTGGTCTTGGACTTCACCGAGATCTCGGCCGGGTTGTTCAGGTACTGCTTGGACATGCGGCGGATCTGGCCCGGCATGGTGGCAGAGAACAGCGCAACCTGGCGGGTTTCCGGAGTCTGCTGGAAGATCTGCTCTACGTCATCGGCAAAGCCCATGCGCAGCATTTCGTCAGCTTCGTCCAGTACCAGGTACTGGAGTTCCGAAAGGTCCAGGGAACCCTTGGCGATGTGGTCGATCACGCGGCCGGGGGTACCGACAACAACCTGTGCGCCTCGGCGCAGGCCTGCGAGCTGGGGACCGTAAGCCGAGCCACCGTAAACCGGAAGCACGGTGAAATCATCAATGTGCTTGGCGTAGGAGGTGAAAGCCTCGGCAACCTGGAGAGCCAGTTCACGCGTCGGAGCCAGGACCAGGGCCTGGGTCTTGCGGGACGGGCCGTTGAGGTCATGAAGTTCGGCCAGGCGGGACAGGGCAGGAACAGCGAAAGCTGCGGTCTTGCCGGTACCGGTCTGAGCGAGGCCAACTACGTCGCGGCCTTCGAGGAGCAGCGGGATGGTGGCGGCCTGGATGGGAGACGGCTTCTCGTAGCCGACGTCCTGCAGGGCGGCCAGAACGCGACCGTCGATGCCAAGATCGACGAAGCGGACGCCTTCTTCTTCCTCTTCTTCTGCCTTGGGGGCAGGAGCTTCAGTGAAGGTGGGGGCTGCAGTCTCGGCTGCAGCGGTCTCGACGGGGGCAGCGGCAGCAGCCGGTGCTTCAGCTTCGGCGGGTGCGGAGGTCTCTGCTACATCAGCGGACTCAGCAGTGTTGGCGTCGAAGTTTTCGTTGAGATTTTCGGTCATAGGGGGAAATTCCTCATCCATAGGGCAGTCGGCGCGGCCCGGTTGGGCTGGCCGCATTACTCGTCGCGAGAAACAGGAAAAGGTGCCCTGCTTTCGCAAGAAGTCCGGCGCTATCGCAATCCCATGGCAGGACTTCCCGCTGCATCTCTTGGCTGCTATCCCAGCAGTCTGTACAGCGTTTTCTTTAGCCGGCTCTCCCTATGAAAATGCCCGCACACATTTGCGGGCCCCAACACTTACCAGTCCTGCCTCAAGAATTGGGCAGGATAAAGGGATTTCCGGAGTGGGGGATATTTCAAGTGTAGGGCACAGAGGCCCATCACCGCGAGTTGAGAGTCCTCGAAGGCCGGGTGAGCTTGTTCACACCGGCTTGGAAGGCTCCCCCGCCAAGGTTCTAGAGCCCGTTTCTCCGGAGCACCTTTTCGAAGACCGGGTGGTAATCCTCCTGCAAACGGATCTCCCCATCGGCGTCCGCATCCAGCAGGATCTGTACCAGTTCAGGAGTGGGCTCACTGAACCACTGACCCACCGTGATGCCGTGTTGGGGGATGAAGGTGCGGTGAATGTGGTCCCCCGCGGAAATCGTGCCTGTCTTGATCACCCGGAGGTACGTCCCAACCCGGCCGGCCTGCGTGAAGCGCTTCACCCATTGGGCTTCGCCGATCACCCGCTGGAAAGTGGCGCACGGTACGCGCGGGGACGTGACTTCCAGCTCCACATCCAGGCCAATCTTCCAACGTTCGCCGATGACCGCGCCGGTGGTTTCGATTCCAGCCACGCGAAGGTTCTCTCCGAAGACGCCGGCAGGCAACTCCCGCTGCAACTCGCCCGCCCAATAGTCCGCATCCGCCTGCGAGTATGCGTACAGGGCTTGGTCTTCACCGCCGTGGTCCACCCGGTTCGCCTGCACGTCCCCGTGAAGCCCAAGTTTGTGAACCTTGACTTGCCCTTCCACCGGACGCTTGTCCATGCCCGTGACTCCCACACTCCCCTCGGGATCGGGCAGCAACTGGTGGACACGGCAGACGGCAAGGAGGGATGCGGTGTTCATGATCACCAGTGTACGGACGGGCAGCTCCAAGATTAAGGATCGAATCGGTAGCCCATACCGGCTTCCGTGTGCAGATGCCGGGGCTCGGCAGGATCCCGCTCCAGCTTTCGCCGTAGCTGGGCTATATATACGCGCAGGTACTGTGTTTCCTTCGCGTACGCCTGTCCCCATACCTGAGTGAGGATCTGCTGCTGGCTCACGAGCTTGCCCTTATTACGGACCAGCAACTCCAGGATGTTCCATTCCGTGGGCGTCAGGCGCACTTCCGAGCCATCCTTGAGAATCTTCTTGCCCGCCAGGTCAACCATGAAGTCCGTGGTGGCCAGCGTTGGTTCCTCATGTTCGGTCACAACCCGGCGCGAAGCGACCCTAAGCCGCGCAAGCAGCTCATCCAAACCGAAAGGCTTGGTCACGTAGTCGTCCGCACCGGCGTCGAGCGCTTCAACCTTGTCCTCCGAGGCATGCCGGGCGGACAGCACAATGATGGGCATACTGCTCCAGCCGCGGATGCGTCTGATGATCTCCACCCCGTCCATGTCCGGCAGGCCAAGGTCCAGCACCACGATCTCCACGGGCTGCTTGGCAGCGGCTTGCAGGGCGTCGGCGCCATTTCCCACCGTCAGTGCCTGGTAGCCATGGGCTTGAAGGGTGATCTGCATGGCCCTGGCGATGCGGGCTTCGTCCTCGACGATCAGCACCAGCGTCATTGCGGGCCCCCGGTCCACAGCGGCAAGGTGACCACCATGGTCAGCCCGCCACCCGGCGTCGGCTCCGCTGCGAGCCTGCCACCCATGGCCTCGCTGAAACCCTTCGCGACGGCCAGTCCCAGTCCAATCCCGCCGCCGGCGCTGGTTCCGCCTCCGATCGCAGGCGACGGCGAATCACCAAAGCGCTGGAAAGGTTGGAAAATATCCACCACTTCCTTCTGCCCTACTCCGCTGCCGTGATCGATGATTCTCAGTTCGCTGGCGGGCCGGTCCCCCAACGTGATGCCCGCACCCGCACGGGCGGTGAGGACGACGTCGGAGTCGGGCGCGTACTTCACGGCATTCTCCACGATGTTGGCCACCACCCTCTCAAGCATTCCGGCGTCGGCCTGCACCGGAGGAAGGTTGGGCGGGAGCTCGTTGCGCAGCCGCTCCCGGGGAATCCCCCTTAGCGCCTGCGGCAGCACCTCCGCCCACACAATCCCGCTCAAGAGCGGATTCACCGCGTCCGCCGTGATCCGCGACATGTCCAAGAGGTTGTCCACCAAATGGTCCAGTCGGTCCGCATAATCCTCGATGGTCTCCAGCAACTCGCGCTCAACATCCGGCGGAAAATGCACATCCTCCTGGCGCAAGCTGCTGACAGCGAGCTTGATCCCGGCCAAGGGAGTCCGAAGGTCATGCGACACAGCGCGCAGGATGGACGTCCGCATCTTGTTGCCCTCGGCCAACCGCACGTTATCCCGCCGGCTCTTCACCAGCTGCTGCCTCTCCCGGACAGCCACCACGAAAGCCCCGAACGCAGCCAACATCCGTTGGCGTTGCGCTGATAACGGTCCGCCGCGCAACAGCAGGGTGTAATGGGGATCGACGACGGCGGTGTGGTCGGCGGCGGCATGGGTCAACGGCGGATTCGGGCCGGCACTCGCCAGGACACGCAACTCGGGTTGGGTACCGGCTGACGCCGTACCCGAGGCTCCGGGCGTCTGACCTGATGAACCTTGGCCCCACGAACCCAGGAGCGTTACTGCCTCCATGCCCAGGTTGCTGCGCACTTTTTCAAGAAACGCTTCCAAGCTTCCATCCGAGCTAAGGATTTGCAGGGCGAGCCCACTGAGCGCCGTGGCCTCGGCTCCGGAGCGAGCCGCCTCCTGGGCACGGCGGCTTGCGAGGCCCACGGCGAGCGCCACCCCACAGGCCACCGCAAGGAAAACCACCAGCGTGAACAACGTGGTGGGATCGGCGATGGACAGGGAACCAACGGGGTCGGCGGAGAAGTAGTTAAGGAGGAAGCTGCCCAGCACCGCGGCGACCACTGCCGGCCACAAACCACCGATGGCCGCCACCGCAACAGCTACTGCCAGTTGCAACAGCATGATCATGGCGAAGTTGCGGAACCCGAGGACAGTGACCATGAGTTCAATGCCGGGCGGTAACAGGACGGCCAACACCAGGCCAGTGATGACCCGGGCGGAGCCAATGCCGCGGACCGGCGGAAGCCGCAGCAGCACGCCGTCGTCGACGTTGCTGTGTGCTTCTGGTCCCGGCATGGCTACATCCTTACATGGTTCCGTAGATGGGGACTTCTTCCCATTTACGGCTGTCACCCGTGCCTGCACCGCGCACAAGGACTAGGCTTGCTCTGAGCATTCTGGTCCGGCGTGGCGCCGGACACTTCAACGGTCTATCCAGGGGGATACACATGGGCCCGAAAGACAGCCCTGACGCAGCCGGCAACAACGGCAGCGGCAGGGACAACAACGGCGACTTCGGAGCGGGCAACAACCAGCCCAAGCCTCCTCCATGGCAGGTACCCAAACCCGAGCTGCATCCTGAGCTGTTCACGCCCGTGAAAAACGACCCGGCGCAAGGCGGCCCCGGCAACGGGGGCACCGGTAAGAGGAAGAAAACTCCCGCCGGGGCACCGCAGGGCGGGGCATTCCCGGCCGGGACGCCCCAGCCCGGCCAGCCCCTCCCCGTGGTCGACCCTTTCGCCAAAGAACGCGAACGCGGTGAAGCCGAGGCAGCAAAGAAGAAAAAGCGCTCGCAGCGCCGCACCGTCGTCGTGGGTCTGGGTGTAACTGCCCTCCTGGCGGGAACCATCACCGCGATCGTGGCCAGCAACGAGAAGGAAGCTGACTACGCGCAGGTCTGTTTCAATGAGGAAACCGGCGAGCGCGTCGACGACAACCAGTGCGACAACAGCAGCTCGGCGGGCCGCAGCTCAGGCGTCTACGCCTGGTACTTCTACTCACGCGGAGCCAGTGTGCCCGCCGTGGGCCAGAACCGCAGTTCCTACCCGAGCTATACAAAGAACGTGCCTACGGACGCCAAGACTTCCAAGGGTTACAGCACCAAGGGCGGCACGGTGAGCCGCGGCGGCTTCGGCAGCAGCTCCAAAAGCGGCGGAAGCTCGGGAGGCTAGGCGTGCGTCGACTGCTCTCCGAGCCCAGGCCGGACTGGAAGCAAAAGATCGAGGAACAGGGCTTGGTATTTTCCACAACCACCATGCCCGATGGCCGGAAAATCGAATACTGGAACGAATCGGCTTACTACGAATTCACCATGGACGAGGTGGAAACCCTGGAGAAAACGGCCGAGGACATGCACATCATGTGCTTGGAGGCCGCAAAGTACCTCGCCACCGGGGCCATGGGCGATATCGGCATCGGGCAGCAGGCGTTGGAACTCGCCGGCGAATCACTGCTGGCCGCCGACATGGACATTTACGGTCGCTTCGACTTCATCTATGACGGCAAGGGCGGCCCGGCAAAGATGCTGGAGTACAACGCCGATACCCCCACCGGCCTGATCGAAGCGTCCGTGGCCCAGTGGTTCTGGCTGCAGGATGTCTTCCCGGAGAAGGACCAGTGGAACGGAATCCATGAGGCCCTGATCCGCCAGTGGAAGAAGCTTCAGTTCCGCACCGGCATGAGCACCCTGCACGTTGCCCACTCGGAGGCGGAGGAATCCGGCGAGGACTGGATGACTGCGGCCTACATGCGCGATGTCGCAAGCCAAGGCGGGTGGACCACCATTGGCATCAACATGTCCGATATTGGCTGGGACCCCAACCTGAACCGGTTCGTGGACCTGGACAACTTCATGATCAGCACCATGTTCAAGCTGTACCCGTGGGAACTGATGATGAAGGAGCCCTTCGGACAGCGTCTCTTCCAGCGTGCCCACAACCCCCGCTGGGTTGAACCGGCGTGGAAGATGCTGCTGTCCAACAAAGCCTTGCTGGCTGCGCTGTGGCATCTGTACCCCAACCACGAGAATCTGCTTCCCGCCTACCTGGGCGATCCTGGTCCCCTCAAAGAATGGGTAGCCAAGCCGCTGCACGGACGGGAGGGCGACAACATCCGCATCCACGCCCCGGGCATCGAGATCCAGCAGCCCGGTGGTTACGGGCGCGAAGGCTGGTGCTTCCAGCAGTACCATTCCCTCCCCGACTTCGACGGGAACCACCCGGTACTGGGTCTCTGGGTAGTGGATGGCGAATCCGTGGGGTGTGGCATCCGGGAATCCGACGGACCCATCACGGACTATTTCTGCCGCTTTGTACCCAACACCATCGACTCCCCGGCGCCCATCGCGCCCCCTGCTACTTCCTACGGAGCTGCACTATGAGCACTGAAACCTCGACGCCGGGTGGCGGCTCAGCGGGCGGCGACCGTACCGCCGTCGTACCTTCCAAAGGCCTCCACGCCGGGATCCTGGACCTTGGCGACTCCGTCATGCTGGGCCTTGCATCCACCGCGCCCGTCTACTCACTGGCGGCAACGCTGGGCCTCATTGTTGCCGTCAACGGCAACTACACTCCCCTGATCCTGATCCTCGGCTTCATCCCGGTGCTGTTCATCGCCTACGCGTTCCGTGAGCTCAACAGCGCCATGCCCGACTGCGGCACTACGTTCTTCTGGGCCCGGAAGGCCTTCGGGCCGTGGGCCGGTTGGCTGGGCGGCTGGGGCGTGGCACTTGCGGGCGTGGTGGTGCTGGCCAACCTGGCGCAGATCGCGGGCAAGTATCTGTGGCTGTTGATCGGCGACGGTTCCCTGGCCGATAACACGTGGCTCGTGACCGCCACCGGCGTGCTGTTCATCGTGTTCATGACGTACGTGAACCATCGCGGAATCCGGCTGGGCGAGCATGTCCAGCGCACCCTGACCTATATCCAGTACATCTCGTTGGGCATCTTCGCGGTGGCCATCGTCTTCCGGATCGCCGGTGGAGCGCCTGAAGGGCAGGCCTTCGACTTCGAGTGGTTCAACCCGGCCGGCGCCTTTGCCGATCCCGGTGCCGTGGTCCACGGTGTCCTGCTCGCCCTGTTCATCTACTGGGGCTGGGACACGTGCCTGGCGCTCAACGAGGAGACCGAAAACCCGGCCAAGACCCCCGGCCGCGGCGCCGTGATCTCGGCCTCTGTCCTGGTGGCGATCTACGTTTCCGTGGCCCTCCTGGTGATGATGTACGCCACGATCGGTACCGACGGTATCGGGCTGGGCAACGAAGCCAACCAGGACGACGTCTTCCTGGCCATGAAGGACGTCGTATTGGGTCCTTGGGGCTGGCTGATCATCGTGGCCGTGCTGGCGTCCGTACTGTCCTCCACGCAGACCACCATCCTTCCGACTGCCCGCGGAACCCTGTCCATGGGTGTCCACGGCGCGCTTCCTCCCCGTTTCGGCAAGGTACACGAGCGCTTCATGACGCCGGGCTTCTCCACTCAGGTGATGGGTGCGGTGGCCGTGGTGTACTACGTGGCCATGAGCTTCCTGAGCGAAAACCTGCTCTCGGACTCCATCAGCGCCATCAGCCTGTTCATCGCGTTCTACTACGCACTGACCGGCTTCTCCTGCGTATGGTTCTTCCGCTCTACGCTCCGGGACTCGGCACGGAACCTGTGGTTCCGGGGCATCCTGCCGTTCCTCGGTGCGCTGTCCCTTACCGTGGCGTTCTTCATCTCCGCAGTCCAGATGTGGGACCCGGCCTATGGTGATACGCAGATCTTTGGCATTGGCGGGGCGTTCGTGAGCGGCGTGCTGCTGCTCGCTCTGGGCGTCGTTTTGGCCATCGTGTGCCGCTTCGCGCCCTCCACCAAGGGCTACTTCACGGGCGAACGCGCAGACGTCGGGGCGGTCCGCGGCGAGTAGGCTGTGCTGCCGGGCGGCGGGTTAGCCGCCTAGGATGCTGGAATGAGCGATTCAACGACGAACACCTCCGACGTCCTTGCCCTCGATTCCCTGCTGGCTGTGGACGAGCTGGCCCTCCGCGACCGGGTCCGCGACTACACAGCGCAACGGATCCGTCCGAACATCGCACGCTGGTACGAGGACGCTCATTTCCCACGCGAGCTCGCCCCGGAGTTGGGCGAGCTCGGTGTCCTGGGCATGCACTTGGAAGGCTACGGCTGTCCCGGGAGGACCGCCGTCGAGTATGGCCTTGCGGCAATGGAACTGGAGGCCGGCGATTCGGGGATCCGCACGTTCGTCTCGGTGCAGGGCTCCCTTGCCATGACGGCGATCCACAAGTGGGGTTCGGAGGCGCAGAAAGAGCAGTGGCTGCCGCGGATGGCTGCCGGCGAGCTGATCGGCTGCTTCGCCCTGACGGAGCCGACGGCGGGGTCGGACCGGCGTCCATGACAACGTTTGCCCGCGAAACCGCCGATGGCTGGGTCCTGGACGGTGCCAAGCGGTGGATCGGCCTCGCCTCGATCGCGGACGTCATGGTGGTGTGGGCAAACACTGAGGACGGACTCCGCGGGTTCCTTGTTCCCGCCGGAACGCCGGGTGTAACCGCGACGCCCATTGAGCCGAAACTCTCCATGCGCGCGTCCATTCAATGCGATATGAAGTTCGACGGCGTGAGGCTGGGCGCCGAGGCCATCCTCCCGGGTGCGCTTGGACTTCGAGGACCGTTCTCCTGCCTGAACGAGGCGCGCTACGGTATCGCGTGGGGCGCCATGGGCGCTGCCCGGGACTCGTACGAAGCTGCTTTGGAGTACGCCGGAAGCCGACTCCAGTTCGGCCGCCCGCTGGCCGGATACCAGTTGACGCAGGAGAAACTGGTGAACATGTTGGTGGAGATCCAGAAGGGCACCCTGCTGGCCCTTCACCTGGGCCGGTTGAAGGACGCCGGCCACCTCCAGCCCCAGCAGATTTCCTTGGGCAAGCTAAACAACGTCCGCGAGGCCATCAAAATTGCCCGCGAGGCGCGCACCATCCTGGGCGGTAACGGAGTCACACTGGACTACTCACCGCTGCGCCACGCCAACAATCTGGAATCCGTGCGGACTTACGAGGGCACAGATGAGGTTCACACGCTGATCCTGGGCCAGCACATCACGGGCATCGGGGCCTTCCGCGGCTAGCCCCCAACTAGGTAACAGCACATGTCGGTTAGACCGCTCAGTGGGACGTTTGCTGTTACCTAGTTGGGTGAGGGTTCGGGGAGGACCACCAGATTGAAGTAGCCACGCAGGCCCTTCACCACGTCCACCTCCTCGGGGGCCAGCAACCATTGCGTCTGCAGCCCGTCCCACAAGGCAACCAGGGACATGGCAGCCAATTCAGGATCCACGCCGGGTCGGAGCCTGCCCTGGGCAGCCAGCTCGGCGAACCGCCGGGCATAGCTCTTGCGGAGGCGTTCGAACCGTTCGGTGAAGTAGACCCGCCCCGGGTGCGAATCGGTGACCGACTCCGCGCACAGAACGCTGTACAGCTCAACCACGCCTGGAATGTTCTCGTTGAACAGCGCCGTCCGGATCACTGAGTCAACCAAGCCATCTTCCATGTCGTCCGGGAAGGCATCGCCGGTGATTTCGTCGCGGCGCTCCAGGACTGCCATCAGGAGATCGCGTTTGGACGGGAAATAGTGCAGCAGGCTGGTTTGGCTTAGCCCCACCTTGTCGGCAACATCCTGGAGGGATCCGCCACGATAGCCGTGGGCAGCAAACACCTCATGGGCAGCATCCAGGATGGTCCGGCGCCGTTCTTCGGATTTCGCGTAGGGGCCCCGCCGCGCTGCGCGACCCACGTCCTTTGTGGTCATGGCTAGCCAGTGTACATGCGTGTTACGGCTTCACTATGAAATTCGAGTACCCACTCGAATTTTCTGTTACCGTGGTCACACTTGCCGCGGCGGGACCCACGAATCCAAGCCCGCGTCATCGTCAACCTGACACGAAGAGGTGAAGGCTAATGACCCGATTCACGCGAAGACAACTCTTGGGCGCAGGCCTGGGAACAGCAGCCATGGGCCTACTGACCGGGTGCGCTACACCAGGAACGCAGTCCGTCAATGCTGCCCCAACCATCCCTGCCGCCGGTGAGCCCGTGCGACTGACCTATTGGGCCTGGCTCAAGGATTTCCAGAAAGTGGCCGACGTCTGGAATGCAGCCAACCCGAACATCCAAGTGGACGTGGTGTGGATCCCAGGCGGCAACAACGGCGGATATCAGAAGCTTTACTCGGCCTTGGCAGCAGGAGGCGGACCGGACCTGGCCCAGGTCGAGTTCCGCTCCATCCCGGAGTTCATGCTGGTAAATGGCCTGGTTGATGTGTCCCGCTACGGCGCCAACGATCACGCCCACTTGTACGACCCCACCCTATGGAAGCAAGTCAGCTACACCGGGGGCGTCTATGGCATCCCCCAGGACGCGGGCCCCATGGGCATGTTCTACCAGCCGGCCATCCTGGACAAAGTAGGCGGCAGCACTCCGACGACCTGGGACGAATGGGCCGCGCTCGCCGCCGAACTTCGCTCCGTGGACAGCTACCTGGACTGTTTCCCCATCAGTGATGCCTCTCCTTTTGCCTCTTTCGCGGGGCAGGCCGGCGCGCAGTGGCTGCGCCCGGAGGAGGATGGCTGGGTCATTAACATGACCGACGACGCCACGCTCAACACCGCGCGTTTCTTCGACACAGCGATCGACGACGACCTCGTCACCACCGCGTATGGAGCCTTCTCCCCGGGCTGGTTTGCGGCTGCCGCCAAGGGCGGGATTGCCTCGACCATAACCGGCAGCTGGGGTGATGCTTTGGTTCAGGGTGTCAGCGGTTCCGAAGGAAAGTGGCGCGCAGCACCGATGCCCACATGGGGCGATACAGGCTTCGGCTCAAGCTACCTCGGCGGTTCCACGGCAGCAGTCCTGGCCAATAGTAAGCACCCCAGGGAAGCACTCGAGTTCGCGGTGTGGATGACTACGTCCACCGAGGGAATCGACGCCCAAATCAAGAACAGCGGAATCGGCTGGTCACCCAACCCCGACTTCATCGGCACGGATCGGCAACAACCGTCAGCGTTCTTCGGCGGCCAGCGCTACAACGAGGAAGTCTTCGTCCCCGCCACCCAACAGCAGAACCCTGACTGGTCATGGTGGCCGGTAACCCAGCAGTCCTTCAACATCCTCAGCGACGGTTTCCGCAAGAAAGCCTTCGGCACCTCATTGGTAGATTCCATTGCCGCCTCGGAGCAGCAGATCATGACCGTTTTCAAGAACAAGGGCCTCAGCATCCGGAAGGAAACGGCATGACCACCACCCGCACCGCACCCACCGCCCAGCGCCCCGCAGCACCAAGCCGTTCCGGCAAGCGGGCCGGCAATCGGGCCGGCGCTGCCGCCCGCGCGCCCTGGCTCCTGCTGGCACCGTTCCTGGGACTCTTCGTCCTCACCTTCCTGCTGCCCATTGTTGTGGCCATCATTTCCAGCTTCACCAAAGTGACCCGCAGCGGACTCTTCGGCGAGGCAGGCGTGACCAGCGAGTTCGCCGGCTTCAGCAACTACGCTCAAGCCCTTGCCGACGGCAGCTTCGTCGCGTCCATCGGTCGAATGCTGCTGTTCGGCGTAGTCCAGGTGCCCGTCATGATCGTCTTGTGCACGGCGTTGGCCCTCATGCTGGAATCGGCCTCGGCAAAATGGCCGGGCTTCTTCCGTGCCGCCTACTTCCTCCCCTACGGCGTGCCGGGCGTGATCGCCACCATCCTCTGGTCCTTCCTGTACGTGCCCGGGCTCAGCCCGTTGTTTGACGTGGCCAAGATTGTTGGCCTGACCCCGGATTTCCTCGGCGCGAACAGCGTGCTGTGGTCCATCGCGAATATCGTCACGTGGAGCTACACGGGCTACAACATGCTGATCATCGTGGCGCAGCTGAAAGCCATTCCGGTGGAACTTTACGAGGCCGCAAAGGTGGATGGTGCCTCCACGTGGCGCGTTGCCCGGAGCATCCAGCTCCCCCTGATTCGTCCGGCCCTTATGCTCACCACCGTGTTTTCCATCATCGGAACCCTGCAGCTCTTCGCTGAGGCGCAAGTCCTCAAGACGGTGGCTCCGGCAATCGACAGCCAATACACGCCGAACCTCAGTGCCTACACAACGGCCTTTGCCTATAACGACTACAACGTCGCAGCAGCCCAGTCGGTCATCATCGCCGTGGCCGCTTTTGCCCTTTCCTTCGCCTTCCTCGCACTGACGAACAGGAAGTCCTCATGACCGCCACCGCCACGAAACCCACCACCACTGCCGTCCGCAGCAAGGCTTCGGCAGGCCCGGACCGCTCAGCAGGACGACGGCGGTCATCCACCATCATCGTCACCGCACTTTTGGTGGTGGTGGCCTTGTACTTCCTGATTCCCGTGTACTGGGTGTTCGTCGCCTCCACGAAGTCCACCGCCGATCTCTTTTCCACCAACGGCTTCTGGTTCGCGCCCACATTCTCTTTGTGGGAAAACATCGCTCGCGTGGTCAGCTATGACAACGGCATCTTTGGCCGATGGTTCCTGAACTCGGCGATCTACGCCGGCATCGGCGCACTCCTGGCCACGTACTTCGCTGCGGCCGGAGGCTACGCGCTGGCCAAGTACCAGTTCCGGGGCCGGAATTTGGTGTTCGGCACCATCCTGGGCGGCGTGCTGGTCCCCGGTACGGCCACTGCCTTGCCGCTCTTCCTGCTGTTTAGCCAGATGGGCCTGGCGAACACCTACTGGAGTGTCCTGCTGCCATCACTGGTCTCCCCTTTCGGGCTGTTCCTCTGCCGCATCTACGCCCAGGCCACTGTTGATACCTCGCTGATCGAGGCCGCCAGGATCGACGGCGCCGGCGAGCTCCGCATCTTCCACACCATCGGGTTGAAGGTACTCACCCCGGCCCTGGTCACCGTATTCCTGTTCCAGCTGGTGGGCATCTGGAACAACTACTTCCTGCCGCTGGTCATGCTGTCCGACTCCGAGCTGTACCCCATCACGCTCGGCCTGAATAACTGGCTGAGCCAGGTTGACCGTCTGCCCGAATTCTATGAACTGACCACGGGCGGGGTGCTCCTTTCCATCATTCCGCTCAGCATCGCCATGGTTGTCCTGCAGCGCTTCTGGCGCGGCGGGCTGACAGAAGGAGCCGTTAAGTAATGACCGACACCGCCAACTACATCACTGATACCGGTCCCGGCACCGGCAAGAGACTCCCCGCCCGCTCCTGGCTGCACTCTGACGCGCCAACACTTTCCCTGAACGGCCAGTGGCGTTTCAGACTTCTCCCCGGAGCACCCGGAACCCCCGGCGGACGGGGCGTCCTTCCCGCGGGCGAGGCAATCGAAGGCTTCGCCGAGGAAGGTTTGGATGACTCCACATGGGACCGGATCCCGGTCCCGGCGCACTGGGTTTTGGAGGGTGGGGGCAGCTACGGGAACCCCATTTACACCAACGTCCAGTTCCCCTTCCCCACGGACGCACCCCACGTCCCGGATGAGAACCCCACCGGTGATTACCGTCGAACCTTCGATCTGCCAGCGGATTGGAGCGAATCCGAGCGCATCGTGCTGAGGTTCGACGGCGTCGAATCCCGTTACAAGGTATGGCTCAACGGCAGCGAAATCGGCGTAGGGACGGGCAGCCGGCTGGCCCAGGAATTCGACGTCACCGACGCCGCGCGTCCCGGGCATAACTTACTGGCTGTCCGGGTCCATCAATGGTCGGCTTCGAGCTACGTGGAGGACCAGGATCAGTGGTGGATGCCGGGCATCGTCCGCGACGTCACCCTACAGGCCCGCCCCGGAAAGTGCATCGACGACGTCTGGTTGCGGACGTCCTACACCGTCGGCTCCGGCGTCATCGATCCCGAAATCACCGCGGACCAGGCCGCCTACCCGATTCGGCTGGCAGTACCGGAACTGGACGTCGACGTCGTCTGGAACTCCCCTGCCGACGTCGCCCCGGTGGCGATCACCGGCGTCGAACCTTGGTCCGCAGAGGTTCCGCGCCTCTACAACGTAACGGTGGCAAGCGGAGGCGAGACCATTTCGCTGCGCATCGGTTTCCGTACGGTGGAGATCAAGGGCGATCAGTTCCTGGTGAACGGCCGCCGTGTGGTGTTCCACGGCGTGAACCGGCATGAAACGCATCCTGACCGCGGCCGCGTGTTCGACGAAGATTTTGCCCGCGCCGACCTTGCCTTGATGAAGCAGTTCAACGTCAACGCGATCCGCACCAGTCATTACCCGCCGCATCCTCGTTTGCTGGACATCGCCGACGAGATGGGCTTCTGGGTGATCCTGGAATGCGACCTCGAGACCCACGGCTTTGAACGGCACGGCTGGGTAGGCAACCCCAGTGACGACCCCGCCTGGCGGGAGGCGTACGTGGACCGCATGGAGCGGACGGTGGAGCGGGACAAGAACCACCCTTCAATCGTCATGTGGTCCCTGGGCAACGAGTCCGGAACGGGCTCAAACCTCGCCGCAATGTCCGCTTGGACCCATGCCCGCGATGCCAGCCGGCCCGTCCACTACGAGGGCGACTACAGCGGTGCTTACACAGACGTTTACTCACGCATGTACTCCTCGGTTCCTGAGACTGAGGCGATCGGCCGCGACGATTCCGGCTCGCTGTTGCTGGGCTGCTCCGCGGCGGAGTCCGCACGCCAACGCACCAAACCGTTCATCCTGTGCGAGTACGTCCACGCCATGGGCAATGGTCCCGGCGCGATCGACCAGTACGAGGACCTGGTGGACCGCTACCCGCGGCTGCACGGCGGATTCGTCTGGGAGTGGCGGGATCACGGAATCCGTACCACCACGGCCGACGGCACTGAATTCTTCGCCTACGGCGGCGACTTCGGCGAGGTTGTCCACGACGGCAACTTCGTCATGGACGGCATGGTCCTCTCCGACTCCACTCCCAGCCCCGGGCTCTATGAGTACAAGCAGATCGTCGCTCCCCTGCGCTTGGGCTTCAGCACGGAAACCCACGACGGCGGCACGCGCCGCTTCGTCTCGGTCGCCAACCTGCGGCACACGGCGGACGCGTCCGACGTCGTACTGCGCTGGCGCACGGAGGTGGACGGAGTGGTGACCACTTCCGGCGAGCTCGACGTCGTCACTGCATCGGGTGCGCCCCTCGCCGCCGGGGATTCGGCGCTTATCGGATTGCCTGATGTTGATGTTGTGGAAGTCGGCGAGCAGTGGCTGACCGTGGAGGTGGCGCTTCGCAAGGACACGGCCTGGGCCGAAGCCGGGCATGTCATCTCCGCCGCGCAGCTGGAATTGGCCACGCCACGTCCGCGTCTGACACCCCCTCGCCCCTTGGCATCGGCTGGTCGGGCAGCTTCGCAGGTTTCCGGGACCGTCTCGCTGGGTCCTGGTGTCTTTGAGGATGGTCGCTTGGTCTCGCTCGCGGGGCTGCCGGTGTCCGGGCCGCGGCTGGAGCTGTGGCGTGCACCCACGGATAACGACTCCGGTGCCGGCCGCGGCAGCTACGACCTCGCCGATCCTTGGCTCAACAACGGTAACGGCGTTGCTGCACCTTCGATGGAAAAAGTGTGGCGCCATGCCGGTTTGGACAGGCTCACGGCCCGGGTAGAGAAGGTCTCAACCAGCGAAAGCAGCGTAGTGACCCGCACCCGGTACGCCGCAGCCGACGCCGCGCATTGGGTGTCTGTGGAGGAGACTTGGCAACTATCCGACGGCGAGCTGTGGCTCCGCTTGGACATTGTTCCGAGCGCGGCATGGGACATCATCTGGCCGCGGGTGGGGGTGCGCTTTGATCTGCCCGGATCGGTGGACGGTGTGTCGTGGTTCGGCGCGGGACCTCGTGAGTCCTACCCGGACAGCATGCACGCGACGCTTGTGGGCAGCTACTCGGCGGGCATCGACGAGCTTTCGGTAAATTACGCCAAGCCGCAGGAAACGGGCCACCGCAGTGCTGTCCGGACGCTGGATCTCCAGAACCACGGCGCTTCCTGGCTGCAACTCGATGCCGTCCCGGACTCACGCGGCCGTCTGCCCGGCTTCACGCTCTCCCGGCACACAGCGCAGGAGATCTCGTCCGCAGCACATCCGCACGAGTTGCCGGCAAGCAAGGGCAGCTACTTGTACCTCGATGCCGCCCAGCACGGGCTGGGTTCCAGGGCATGCGGACCGGATGTTTGGCCGGAGTACGCGTTGCGCCCGGGAGCACGGACTCTGACTTTCCGGATCACAGAAGCGCGCTAATCGTGCGTTGTGGGGCCCGCTCTGCTTGCTTTCGGGGACGAATACCGCGCAGAGCGGGCCTCGCAACCCGCCGGAACCCCGTTGCGGGGCCTGCTCTGCTTGCTTTCGGGGACGAATAACGCGCAGAGCGGACCTCGCAACAAGCCTCAAGCAACCGGCACGGGTTCCTTCTTCACGGCGTCCTTGCGGATGGTGGCACTGATGACCGCGGCCACCGTGCACATGGCAGCTGCACCCAGCCAGGCGTAGTTGTAGTGCCCGGTGGCGTCGCGGATGAACCCGGCCAGGAGTGCGGCCACTGCAGCGCCGAGCTGGTGGGCCGCGAACACCCAGCCGAACACCACGGAACCATCGGCACCGAACACCGAGCGGCAGATAGCTGCAGTGGGAGGCACGGTGGCAACCCAGTCGAGCCCGTACACCACTACGAAGATGATCATGCTCGGCTCCACGGATGAGCCAAGCAGCAGCGGCAGCACCAGCAGGCCGATCCCCCTGAACTGGTAGTAAACCGCCAGCAGGACCTTGGGGTTGAAACGGTCGGTCAACCAGCCGGACGCGATGGTCCCCACGATGTCGAAGATTCCGACGACGGCCAACAAGCCTGCCGCCGTGGTTTCGGGCATGCCGTGATCGTGCGCCGACGGAATGAAGTGCGTGCCGATCAGTCCGTTGGTGGTGGCTCCGCAAATCGCGAAACCGGCAGCCAAGGCCCAGAACGTGCGGACTTTAGCTGCGCGCTTGAGGACCTGCAGGGCACGGATCGCTGCATTGGGGGAATCCCCTGAGACCGGCGACGCAACCACAGCGGCGGGCCGGCTTTGCGTCGTCGCTTTTGTCCCGGCGTCGGCGTCTTTAGCGTCAGGTTCTTCGGCACCCGCCTGCCCGCCGTCAGGCTTCTCCGCACCGTACGGCAAGACCCCGACGTCGGCGGGCGAGTTCCGCAGCCAGCGCAGGACCAGCGGGACGACTGCGAGCGCACCGGCAGCGATGAGCAAGGATGCGCCTCGCCAGCCCGGATTCTGGGCAAGCGCGGCGATGAAGGGCAGGAACACCAACTGTCCGGCTGCACTTCCTGCGGTCAGGATGCCAATGACCAGGCCACGGCTCTTGGCGAACCATGTGTTGGCGATGGTCGCAGCGAAAACCAGGGCCATGGAGCCGGTGCCCAGGCCGATCAGCAGCCCCCAGGTGAGCAGGATCTGCCAGGACTGGTTCACGAAGACGGTCAATGCTGAGCCCAGCCCGATGAGGCACAGCGCCAGCGAGGTAACCTTCCGGATGCCGAAGCGTTCCATGAGGGCGGCTGCGAACGGGGCCGTCAAGCCGAACAGGACCAGGTTGATGCTCACGGCCAGTGACAGCACCGTGGTGGACCAGCCGAACTCCTCCTGCAACGGGACCATGAGCACCCCGGGCGCCGCACGGAAGCCTGCGGCTCCAACCAGCGCCAGGAAGGCAACTGCGGCCACGATCCAGGCGGGGTGGAGACGGCGGTTCTTGCCGTCAGGAGTTTTGCCGTTGCTTGTTTTGCCGGCACGTGTCCCGGGGTTTTCGGGCGGAGCCCCGGTGACGTCGGAAGCGGTCATGCGAGGATCTCCGTTTCAGGGGAAGTCGGGGTGCCGGTTTCAGCGGTGGGGCGGGTTTCCGGCGGTGCAATGGCGAGTGGGAGTGGGTGGTCGCTGCGTTTGAGGCTATGCCAGCTGGTGTTGGCGGCGGTCAGCCGGGCCCCGCAGCTGGTGCACGTGTCCGCTGACAACGTGGCTTGCCCGCAGTCGGTGTGGATGACCTTCATATGGGACACCTCGTTGGGAGCGTCCAGGTGCTTCTCGGCCCAGATGATGATGGCGTTGAGCACTGGAAGCGTGTCCTCGCCTTTGCTCGTGAGGACATATTCCTGCCGCGTGCGGGAGCCGTCCTGGTATGGGCGTTGGGCGAGCAGTCCGGCGTCGAGGAGCCATCCCAGGCGTTTGCTGAGGACGTTGTCCGCTACCTCGAGGCGTTGCTTGATGGCGTCGAAGCGTCCGTTGCCGAAGAAGATTTCGCGGAGGACCAGGCTCCCCCAAGGGTCGCCGAGGACATCCAGGCCACGGGCAAGGCTGCACGTGCGGGCAGACCAGTCGGAACGAAGAGGCATGCGCATAAAACTAGCTGACTTCCCTAAAGAAAGCTAGGTGCTGCTGCACCGGATATGAGCCGCTACGGCGAAACACACCCCGCCGGTTTGCCGCAGTTTCATCATCGGTTCACTCTCCATGCCTACGCTGGCCCAGTCGACTCCGACCACGAAAGGCACCCCTGAATGTCCTCGAATACTCCTGATATGGTGAATCGTTCAACCGATGGAACCGGCGGACTGTCCCGTCGCGGCTTCCTCGGCACGGCAGCTGCAGCGACGGCGCTTGCTGCTGCGGGCTCCCTACTGCCTCCGTCAGTGCAGGCAGCCATGGCCAGGCCTGTCCCGCCCGGAAACTTGCAGTCCATCAAGCACGTGATTGTCCTGATGCAGGAGAACCGATCTTTCGATCACTACTTCGGCTCGCTGCGAGGCGTCCGAGGATACGGTGACAAGTCCGTGACCCGCTTGCCCAATGGCAAGTCCATGTTCGAGCAGCCCCGGGCCACCGGCGAAACTGTCCTGCCGTTCTCCCTTCGCAAGGCCGCGGAACTAGCTGGCAGGCCCGGTTCCGACATCCAGTACCTGGGCGATCTGGACCACTCGTTCAACGGGACCACGACGGCGTGGAACAACGGCTGGTGTGACAAGTGGATTCCCGCGAAGAGTGCCTCCACCATGACTTTCTACGAGCGCCAGGACATCCCGCTGCAGTACGAACTCGCGGACACTTTCACCATCTGCGATGCCTACCACTGCTCGGTCAACGGCTCCACGAACCCTAACCGCAACTACCTCTGGAGCGGCACCACAGGCAATGAGCCCGGCAGCACCAAGCGTGCCGTGACCAACGCGGCCTACGGCTACGATCACGGCGGTTACGACTGGACCACCTACCCTGAGCGCCTGGAGAACTCCGGGGTGTCATGGAAGATCTACCAGGACTGGGACAACTTCACCGACAACGCCGTGGAGTACTTCCAAACGTTCAAGGCGATTGGCCGCAAAATGCTGGCATCCGTGGAGGGAAACCTCCGCACCACGGAAGAGTTCTACGACCACCTCGCGGGGAAGTCCACAGCCGAGCAGGACCGCCTCCTCGCCCAGCTGGAGCAAGGCCGCGCCGCCCTCACCGAAGCCGAGAGGTCCCTGTTCGACAAAGCCATGTGGCGCGGACGTCCCAACACTCTCCTGGAACGCCTCGGCGCAGACATTACAGGCGGCACCCTCCCGAAGGTCAGCTGGCTGGTACCGTCCGCAGCTGACTCCGAACACCCCGGCGCCTCCACACCGGTGGGCAGTGCCAACTTCGTCTACCGCCTTTTGGACACTGTGGCCAGCAACCCTGACACGTGGGACAGCACTGCCATCTTCCTGAACTTTGACGAGAACGATGGCTACTTCGACCACGTCCCGCCGCCCGTCCAGCCGCGACCAGCGTCAGGCGAATCCACTGAGTGGACCACGGCACGGCCCATCGGCCTGGGACCTCGAGTGCCCATGACCGTTGTTTCACCGTGGACCGTGGGCGGTTACGTCAGCTCCGAAGTCTTCGACCACACGTCGGTGCTACGCTTCCTGGAGCGCTGGACCGGCGTGGAGGAACCCAACATCTCCCCGTGGCGCCGTGAAGTCTGCGGTGACCTGACGGGTGTCTTCAACTTCGCATCCCCCGGCACACCGCCAACTCTTGAGCACCCCGACGCTGTCCCCGCCAAGATCAGCCGCTGGCGCCCGAATCCCCCGGTCGTCCAGGTAGCGCCCATCCAGGAAACGGGCAGCCGGCCGGCCCGCCCGCTCCCCTACAGGCCTCGGGTTTCGGCTTCTGTGCAAGCCGGAAAGATCGCCCTGACGCTAGCTAACGCAGGCACCAGTTCAACCCACTTCACCGTGTACGGGTACGCAGGCGAAGTTACCGAACCCCGGCACGTGGACGTCCTCGGCCGGCAAAACGTGGACCTCCCAGTCGCGTCCGGCGCCTTCGACGTCGTCGTCACCGGCCCCAACCGGTACCAGTACGAACTGAAAGGCACGACGGCGGGCGCGGCGTTCGGCGTCGACGTCACCGTCAACGGCCGCCGCGGCAGGAAGGACGTTGAACTGGAGCTGCGCAACAACGGCACCGCAACGGTAAGCCTGGGGCTGAAGTCGCTGCAGTATGCGGACGGCGTCGAAACCGTGAAGCTCAAGCCGGGACACACCAGGAAGATCGGTTGGGAGACCCTGAACGGCTGGTACGACCTGGAAATCACCTCTGCCGAAGACACCACGTTCCGTCGTCGCCTGACGGGCCGTGAAGAAGACGGCCGCGAGGGAATCTCCGGCTAGCCGAAGAGCACCAGCAAGAAATCCGGCTCTTGTTCGTCACCCCCGCCGTTGAACGGCGAGGAGCACGAACAAGAGCCGGATTCGGGGCTTAGCCGATTCTGGCGAAGGCCTGCTCAAGGTCTGCGATCAGGTCCTCGGCTTCTTCGATTCCGCAGGAAAGGCGGAGGAGGTTGACCGGGACAGCCAGTTCAGTACCCTTCACGGAAGCGTGGGTCATCTCCGAGGGGTAGTTCATGAGGGACTCGATGCCACCCAGGGATTCGGCAAGAGTGAACACCGACGTGGATTCGGCAACCGTGCGGGCAGCCGCTTCGCCACCCTTGAACTGTACGGAGACCATGCCGCCGAACTTCTTCATCTGCTTGGCCGCGAGCTCGTGTCCGGGGTGGTCCGGGAGGCCCGGGTAGAGCACCGCTTCAACCTCGGGACGCTGCAGCAACCATTCGGCCACGGCCTGGCCGTTCTCGCTGTGTCGATCCATGCGGACACCCAGGGTCTTCAAGCCACGGGTTGTCAGGAAGGCATCCATGGGCCCCGAGACGGCACCGACGGCGAACTGGATGAAACCGATCTTCTCGGCAAGCTCAGCGTCCTTGACCACGATCGCACCGCCCACAACGTCGGAATGGCCGCCGATGTACTTGGTGGTGGAGTGGACCACCACATCGGCGCCCAAGGCGAGCGGGGTCTGCAAGTAGGGAGACGCGAAGGTGTTGTCCACCACCAGGAGGGCACCGGCGTCGTGCGCTACGGCGGCGAGTGCCTCGATGTCCGTGATCTTCATCATCGGGTTGGACGGCGTCTCCACCCACACCAGGCGTGTCTTGTTCGCTGCAACAGCAGCAGCCACGGCGTCGAGATCGGACATGTCCACGGGGGTGTTGCCGATGCCCCAGTCTCCCAGCACTCGGTTGATGAGGCGGTACGTGCCACCGTAGGCGTCGTTGCCCAGGACGATGTGGTCACCCGGGCGGGCGATCGCGCGGATCAGTGAGTCCTCAGCAGCCAGGCCCGAGCCGAAGGAGAACGCCGCGGTGCCACCTTCGAGGGCGGCAAGCTGCTCTTGAAGGGCGTCGCGGGTGGGGTTCCCGCCGCGCCCGTATTCGTAGCCTGAGCGCAGGTTGCCAATACCGTCCTGGGCATAGGTGGTGCTGAAGTGCAGCGGAGGCACCACAGCCCCGGTCACCGGTTCGAAGGCCTGTCCGGCGTGGACGGCGCGTGTGTTGAACCCGGCGTTGTTGCTGGCAGACATGGAAGCTCCTCTGGGTTTGAATTGATTGGATCAGCGCGGGGCGCCTAATTGCTCAGGTACGCCAAAAGGTCGTGGCGCGTCAGGATGCCCACCGGCGCGCCGACGAAAGTCACCATGACGGTATCGACGTCGGACAGCAGCTCACGCGCGGCGGAAATGGTCTCCATTGATCCGATGACCGGGAGCCTGTCCCCCATATGTTCGGAGATCATGTCCGTCAGCTTCGCTTCCCCACGGAACAACTTGCTGGTGAGGCTGCGCTCGTCCACGGCACCCAAGACCTCGCCCATCACCACCGGTGGTTCCTGCGAGAGCACCGGGATGTGGGAGACGCCGAACTCGTTCATGATGTTGATGACGTCGCGGACGGTTTCATTCGGGTGGATGTGGACCAGGTCCGGCATCTCGCCCGTCTTGGATTTGAGCACCTCGCCCACGGAGGCTTCTTCGCCGCCGGAGAGGAAGCCGTAGGAACGCATCCATTGGTCGTTGAAAATCTTGGCAAGGTAGCCGCGGCCGGAATCCGGGAGGATCACCACTACCACGGCGGACTCGTCCAGGTCCTTGGCAGCCTGGAGCGCCGCGACCACGGCCATGCCGGAGGAACCGCCCACCAAGAGGCCCTCTTCCCGGGCCAGCCGGCGGGTCATGGAGAAGGAGTCGGCGTCGGAGACAGCGATCACGGCATCCGGAACAGCGGGATCGTAGTTGCCGGGCCACATGTCCTCGCCCACGCCCTCCACGAAATAGGGCCGGCCGGTTCCGCCTGAGTAGACCGAGCCTTCCGGGTCCGCGCCGATGACCTTGACCGGGCCGCCGTCGGACTCCGAACGGTCCGCCGAGACCTGCTTGAGGTAGCGGCCGGTTCCAGTGATGGTGCCGCCGGTTCCGGCGCCGATGACTACGTGCGTGACCCGCCCGTCTGTGTCCTGCCAGATTTCCGGGCCCGTGGACTCGAAGTGGCTGCCGGGAGCGGCGGGGTTGGAGAACTGGTCCGGCTTGAAGGCGCCCGGGATCTCCTTGACCAGGCGGTCGGAGACCCCGTAATAGCTCTGCGGGCTGTCGGGCGCGACGGCGGTGGGCGTCACCACAACTTCGGCACCGTACGCCTGAAGCACGGCGCGCTTGTCTTCGCCTACTTTGTCCGGCACCACGAAAATGCACTTGTAGCCCTTTTGCTGGGCTACGAGCGCCAGTCCCACTCCGGTGTTGCCCGACGTCGGTTCAACGATGGTTCCACCCGGCTTGAGCCGGCCGTCCTTTTCCGCATCTTCGATCATCTTCACGGCGATCCGGTCTTTGATGGATCCGCCGGGATTGATGTATTCGAGCTTCACCAGGACGGTGGCTTTGATGCCCTCGGTGACGTGGTTGAGCTTGATGAGGGGCGTATTGCCGATGAGGTCCAACACGGACTGGGCGTACTTCATATGTACAAAGTTACCGCCTGGTCGCTAGGGGGATTGACCCGGCCCCTTCGCTAGGTCCCTGCGGAGGTGTCGGTCTGCCACACGCCCAGGACGTTGCCCTCCGTGTCCTTGAAGTAGGCGTACCAGCCCATGGTGGGTACGGCGTCCTTGGCCTGGACCACCCTGCCGCCTGCGGACTCGATCTGCCCTAGCGCGGCGTCAATATCTTCCACATCGATGGTGAGGATAGGGGTCTTCAGTGCGTCCGTCCGTGGAAACAGGGCGCCGTTGATGGCTCCAGGCTCCGTTGGCGTGCCGGTCTGTTCGTCGGAAGGCGCTGTGATTGCGATCGTGTAGTCCATCCCCTGCATGGGGCTCAGGTTCCAGCCGAAGGCACTCTCGTAGAAGGTGTTGGCTCTGTCTCTGTTGTCGGTCGGAATCTCGAAATGCACTATGGCGGCCATGGTCCGCGCTCCTCGTTCCTGGAAGTTTTCCTCAGATATGGCGCGGCCCACCCACGCCACATCAGGGAGTCTAGCTGCGTGCGGTTGTTGCCGTAAGGGGTCGGCGGCTGCAGATTGTCAGCCGGGCGTGGGACCATGAAAACATGACCATCGCAGACGCCCCGCCCGTTGTTGCGGCCGCGGCAGATGCGGCCGTCCGGTGGCATCCGGGCGGTTCCTTCCGCTTGGACCAGACCATGTTTCCGCTCATGCGCGGCAACGCGGATCCGTCCTTCGCAGCGCACTCCAGCGGTTTTTGGATGGCCTTCACTGCACCGTCCGGCCCGGTGACGCTCCGCCTCTCGGGAGGCGGCCTGGGAGTCGATTCCTTCGTGGATGCCCAAGCCTGGGGACCCGGTGCGGACGACGCCATCGCGGGAGTTCCGCGGTTGCTCGGCGCCGATGACGATTGGTCGGCCTTCGATGACCCCGCCTTCCATGCCACCCTTCCGCGGCTGGTGACAGAATCACGACGCCGGAACCTGGCCCTGCGGTTGCCCTCCACCGGGCGGATGGTTGACTCCCTTGTGCCCACCATTTTGGAGCAAAAGGTCACCACCCTGGAGGCAAGGCGAGGCTACCGGTACCTGATGTATCGCTACGGAACGCCGGCGCCGGGCAAGGCCCCTGCGGGACTCCTTGTTCCTCCTACCGCCGGGCAGTGGTTAGCCGTCCCTTCGTGGGAGTGGCACAAAGCCGGCGTTGGACCACAGCGATCGGCCACGGTGATGCGGGCGCTGCAGTCCGCCGTCGCGCTTGAACGCCTGGCGGACCTGAACTCAACGCAGGCCGGTGCCAAGCTGCAGACCATTCCGGGCATCGGCATCTGGACCGCAGCCGAAGTGGTCCAACGCACCCACGGCTGCCCGGACTCGATTTCCGTGGGCGACTACCATCTGGCCGCTTACGTGGGGTACGCCCTGACAGGTCAAAAGACCGACGACGCCGGCATGCTCGAGCTGCTGGAACCATGGCGCGGACAACGGCAGCGACTGGTGCGGATGCTGTATTTGAGCGGCTTCCGCAAACCCACTTTCGGGCCGCGGATGACGGTCCAGGATCACCGCGGCCACTAAGTTTTGATTGCGGACGGGACCTGTCCGCAGGAGCATGGACGGCCTTCATCCACGGGTATAGCGTGGCGCCTAGGAGCCATCACCTGCCATCCCTGGAGTGACCGTGATCCACACCAACAAGCTCACCAAGACCTTCACCGTGAAGAAGGAAACCGTCGAGGCAGTGAAGGGCGTGGACATCGACGTCGCGCCCGGCGAACTTGTCGCCTTCCTTGGCCCGAACGGCGCCGGCAAGTCCACGACCCTGCGGATGCTCACCACCCTGTTGAAACCCACCTCCGGGTCGGCCACAGTGGCGGGCGTTGATGTGGCCAAGGACCCGGCGGGGGTGCGCGCCCGGATCGGCTACATCGGCCAAGGCAATGGCGGCGGGCACAGCTACCGCGTGATCGACGAACTGATCATGCAAGGCCGCTTCTACGGAATGAACACCACAGACGCGAAAGCCCGTGCCGAGACACTCATGGCATCCCTGGACCTCAGCGACCTCGCAAAGCGCACCGTGATCAAACTTTCCGGCGGGCAACGGCGCCGCATGGACGTGGCCCTCGGGTTGATGCACTCCCCCGGCTTGCTGTTCCTCGATGAGCCGTCCACCGGAATGGACCCCCAGAACCGCGCCAACCTCTGGGAGCACATCATGCGGATGCGCGAGGAGCACGGGACCACCATTGTGCTGACCACCCATTACATGGACGAGGCCGATTCCATGTCCGAGCGTGTCATCGTGATCGACCACGGGACCATCATTGCCGACGACACCGCGTCACGGCTCAAGGCGAACCTCGCCGGGGACCTCCTCGCCGTGGAAGTTGCCGCCGGTTCCGCGTCCGAGGTGCGGGGGCTGCTGGGCCGCGCGGCCGCGGAGGGCGACATGGAGGAAAACGCGTACGACGGCGTGGTCCGCTTCCGACTTCGGTTGGCGCAGGGTGCCCGACTTGCACCGGGGTTGCTGAAGGAAATGCACGACGCCGGCGCTCCCGCCCAGTCCCTCGAACTGAAACCACCCACGCTGGACGACGTTTTCCTGGAATTGACCGGCCGCAGCTTGCGGGAAGGAGCTGAAGTCTGATGATTGAACAAGCCGTTGCCCCGGGTGTGGCCCTCCAAAGGCGTGGACCACGCAGCGTAGTCACTGACACGTGGTTCGTTTTCTGGCGCGAGATGCTGCTGCCGCTGCGGGATCCTTTCTCGCTGATTTTCTCCCTGATCCAACCGCTGGTTTTCCTGGGGTTGTTCGGGCCGCTGCTCGGCTCAGCTGTTGGTGCCCCGGCCTTCGGTGGCCAGTCCACGCTGCAATGGTTCCTTCCTGGAGTGGTGGTGATGATCGCACTGTTCGGCACCTCCATGACCGGCTCCAACCTGCAGTACGAACTCATGACCGGTTCCTACGAACGGATCCTGGCCACGCCGCTCTCCCGGTCTTCGCTCATGATCGGCCGGGCGCTGAAGGAGTGGGCTCCCCTGGTGTTGCAGGGTCTGCTGATCTCCGTGGTCTGCATTCCCTTTGGTTTCGTTTTCTACCCTTTGCATGTGGTGCTGGGCTTGGTCATTCTGGGCATCTTCGGCATCGGGCTCGGCGCGCTGTCCTATGCCCTTGCCCTGGTCTCGCAGAACAAGGAATGGATCTTCTGGGGCGTGCAGCAAACGCTGCTGTTCCCGCTGATGATCCTTTCCGGCATCATGTTGCCCATAGAAGCCGGTCCGGGGTGGATGAAGGTGGCAAGCCTCTTCAATCCCCTGACCTACCTGGTGAACGCCGAACGGGAGTTGTTTGCCGGACGCATTGGGATGGACACGATGTGGGGTCTCGTGGCCGCCGTGGTGACGGCCGCCGTCGGACTTGTAGTGGGAATCCGGACCATCAGCCGGAATACCAACTGACGGCCTGTTTCAGCTACAGGTGCAGCCGGGACACCGCCTCCTGGCGCATGTCCACCTTCCGTACCTTCCCGGACACAGTCATGGGGAAGGACTCACGGACGTCGATGTAACGCGGGATTTTGTAGTGGGCCAGCTTTCCGCGACAGTAATCGGCCAGGTCCTCGGCAGTCAGCGTCTCAGTACCGGGCTTGAGGATGATGCACGCCATCAGCTCCTCTCCATACTTCTCGTCGGGAACACCAATCACCTGCACATCCTGGATGGACGGGTGGAGATACAGGAATTCCTCGATCTCGCGCGGGTAGATGTTCTCTCCACCGCGGATCACCATGTCCTTGATCCGGCCCTCAATCACCACATAGCCTTCCTCATCCATGCGGGCGAGGTCGCCGGTGTGCATCCACCCCTCAGCGTCGATTGCCTCCGCCGTTTTGTCCGGTTGGCCCCAGTAGCCCTGCATCACCGAGTAACCCCGCGTGCAGAGCTCACCGATGACGCCGCGCTCCACCACTTCACCCGATCCCGGATCGACAATGCGGCTCTCAAGGTGCGGCATGGTCCTGCCCACCGTGCTGGTCCGCTGCTCCAGGGTGTCCCCCGCGCGGGTCATGGTGGACACCGGCGAGGTCTCGGTCATGCCGTAGCAAATGGCGACGTCAACCATGTGCATCTCATCGATGACCCGGCGCATCACCTCCATGGGACATAAGGAACCGGCCATGACTCCGGTACGCAGCGTGGAGAGATCATAGGAGTTGAAATCCTCCAGTGCGAGCTCGGCAATGAACATGGTGGGCACGCCATACAGGGAAGTCCCGCCGAAGTCCTGAACTGCTTCCAACGCCGCCGACGGGTTGAAACCGCGGCCCGGAATGATGGTCGCCGCACCAAAGCTCAGCGCATTCAAGTTCCCGATCACCATGCCGAAGCAGTGGTAGAACGGCACGGGGATCACCACACGATCGTGCTCGGTGTAGTTCAGGAGCCGGCCGATCGAGTGCCCGTTGTTGAGGATGTTGTGGTGAGTCAAGGTGGCGCCCTTGGGGAACCCCGTGGTGCCGGAGGTGTATTGCAGGTTGATGGGGTCGTGTGGGTCAAGGCCGGCCATGCGGTCCCGAAGCGCTGAAAGCCCGACGCCGTCTGCCCGGGTCAGGAGTTCACCGTAGGTGAGTTCGTGGTTGGCTTCCGGGACGCCCGCAGTGAGTCCCAATTCCGGCTCTCCCGGGAGGAAGACGATCTCCCTGAGGTCGGGACAGTTACGGGCCGCATCCCTGGCCATGCCCACGTAGTCACTGTGCTTATCCGATGGCGCTGCCACCAGCATTCGCATGCCATTCTGCTTCACTACGAACTCCAGCTCATGGCTCCGGTAGGCAGGGTTCACGTTGACCAGCACCGCACCGATCTTGGCTGTGGCGTACTGAAGAATGGTCCACTCGGCGCAGTTGGGACTCCAAATGCCGATCCGCTCGCCCTTGGCCACGCCCATGGCGAGCAGGGCGCGGGCAAGGCGATCGACGTCGTCGTTAAGCTTTTGGTAGCTCCAGCGGCGGGCGTCACCGCCCGGCACCACAGCCGCTTCGATAAGCGCGTCCCGCAGGGGAAACCGGGCCGCGATGCGCTCAAAATTGGCGCCAATGGTCTCTTCGAGCAGCGGGACGTCAGTGTCTCCGGCAGTGTAGGACAACATGACGGAACGCTACCAAGGGACGGCGCGCAACAGAACCGTAACCGCCTCCAGCAGCGCCGTGTCCTGCCGGTAGGGTTGGAGCCATGAGTGAACCCATTGACCTGCAGGCCACGTTCATCCCCAACGAAGGCGAATTTTTCCGCGTGAAGCTCGCCCTGGAAATCGCGATCGACGAGGTCGTCAACGAGCCTGGCTGCATCCGCTATGAACTGACCGAGGCCACAGAAGAAAAGCTAGTCCTGACTGAGCGCTGGGAATCCGAGGAGCTTCTGGAGAAGCACTCCAAGGGCATCGCCGTCCAGGACCTGAACGAGTCCCTCAGCGCACTGCTCGCCGAGCCGGTCAAGCTGGAACGGCTCTAGGCTCTCCCTGCTTCAGTCCGGCGAAATCGCTGCAAGACTGCGAGAACGCCTTAAACGCATCGAGGTCGCCGGAATTTTCCGGCGACCTCGATGCGTTCCGGCGCCCTCGATGTTTAGAGCCGCCGCTTAGTCTTAGTTTTCCTGAGCCTCGGCACGCGCCTTGGCAACGTGGGCGTGGACCTCTTCCATGTCCAGGCCCTTCACGGCCTCGATGACCTGCTCCAACTGCGGACCGTTGAGGGCTCCCGGCTGCGAGAAGACAAGGACCTTTTCACGGAATGCCATGAGCGTCGGGATGGATGTGATCCCGGCTTCGGCGGCGAGCTGTTGCTCAGCCTCGGTGTCTACCTTCGCAAACACGACGTCAGTGTGCTTTTCTGAAGCTGCCCCGTACGTGGGGGCGAACTGACGGCACGGGGCGCACCAGGCCGCCCAGAAATCCACCAGGACAATGTCGTTGTCCTCGATGGTCGATGCGAACTGTTCTCCAGTGATGTCAACTGTAGCCATGCTTCCACGGTACGCGACCCTGCCCGCTAAGTCCCGTTGAGGCGGGCCCTGTTCGCTTCCCGCGTCACCGGGAATAAAGGGACGAACTGCATATCACGGCAAACCCTTGATCCAGATTGAACAGCTGTTTAGTGTATGAAACATGCGTTCAAACGCAGAAGATCTCACCACCCGGGCGCGCATCCGCGACGCCGCCATCGGTCTCTTCGGCCGTGAAGGATTTGCCCGCGCCACCGTCAGGGCGGTAGCCGCTGCTGCGGGAGTCAGCCCAGGCCTGGTCATTCACCATTTCGGTAGCAAAGACGGGCTCCGCGACGCTTGCGACCAGCACGTCCTGGCCCAAACAGCAACGCAGGGTCGCGAGAAAACCCACCCGGAGTCCACTCGGCAACTCATCCAGGATTACCTCAACCACCCCGACCAATACTCGGACGAGATCGCCTACATCCGTCGTGTCCTCAGCGATGAGTCCGAGGCAGGTGACGCCTTCTTTGATGCCGTGGTCAGGCAGACCCAGGACATCATCCATGCCGGAATCGAAGCCGGCACCATCCGGAAGTTCGACGACGCCCGGTCCACCGCCGTCGTCATCGCCTCGAACAGCCTGTCGATTCTCATGCTGGGCCGGCACCTCTCACGGACGTTGGGGACAGTTGCCCCGGAGCCGCAAGGCATCGGCCCCGACCTTCTCCGGCAACTCACCCTGCCCGCCCTGGAGATTTACACACACGGCTTTTACACCGATTCGCGGTTCCTGGATGCGGCCCGCGACGCCTTGCAGCAAGACAGCACCAGCGCCGGAAGGGAGCATGCACTGTGACCCAGGCAATCGTCGTCGAGGGTTTGCGCAAGAGATTCGGAGCCCGGGAAGTCCTCCATGGGCTCGACTTCGCAGTGGAACGCGGGACGGTGTTCGGCGTCATCGGGCCGAACGGAGCGGGCAAGACCACCACCATGCGCTGCCTTTTGGACATCATCAGGCCCAGCGCGGGGTCCATCTCGGTGCTGGGACAGGACCCGCGACAGGCAGGCACTGCGCTTCGCCGCAGGATCGGCTACCTGCCCGGCGAACTGCATTTGGAAAACAGGACCACGGGCCGGCGCATGCTGGAGCACTTCGCAGCCATCAGCGGACCCGTTGAGCAACGGCACGTCATCGAACTCGCCGAGCGGCTGAACCTTGACCTCGATCGCCAAACCCGGAAGCTCTCCAAAGGCAACAAACAAAAGCTCGGACTGCTGCAGGCCTTTATGCACAAGCCGGAACTCCTGGTCCTCGACGAACCCACCAGCGGCCTGGATCCCTTGGTTCAGCAGGTATTCCATGCGTTGGTTCGTGAAGCCTTGGATGACGGCACCACGGTATTCCTCAGCTCGCACGTCCTCAGCGAAGTACAGCAAGCCGCCGACGCCGTCGCCATCCTCCGCGACGGCGAAATCGTCACCGTTTCCACCGTGGAGGCGCTCAGGACGGCAGCAGTCCGGCAGCTGCGGTTCAACAGCACAGGGACGGAACCGCACGACGTCGGCGCGCTGCTGGCCAGGGTGCCCGGCGTCGCCAACGTGGCAGTACGGGAGCTCAAGGCCGACGGTCACGCCGCCGGAACAGTTGAGGCTACGGCAACGCTCTCCGGCCACGTCCAGCCCTTGATCCAGGAGTTGTCCAAGCTGAACGTGACGGATCTGGTCCTTGAAGAACCCGATCTGGAGGAAGCCGTATTGACTCTCTACACGGCACAATCCGTGGGGAATGACCACGCTGCCGGGAAGCTTCATGCTTCGGCACGCCGCGCGGAAGGAGCACACCGTGCCTAGGGTTCTCCCATTGTTCACCAAGGCCCTGACTGACTCGTGGCGTTCAACGTTGGCATGGGCACTGGGCTTGTCGACGGCGTGCATGCTCTACCTGCCGCTGTATCCCTCGATCGGGGGCAGTGCGCAAATGCAGGACCTGATCAACGCGCTTCCCCCCGAAATGACCAAAGCCCTGAACTACGATCAAATCGCGTCAGGCCCCGGCTACACCCAAGCCACCATGTTCGGGCTGATCGGCTTCCTGCTGATGTCCATGGCCTCGGTCGGCTGGGGCGCCGCGGCCGTGGGCGGCGACGAGGAATCCGGATTACTTGAACTGACGCTCGCCCACAGTGTCACCCGGGTGCAGGTAGTCCTCGAGCGTGCACTGGCCATCGTGGTTCGTATCGCACTGCTTTCCGTTCTCGTTTTCCTGCTGGTGCTGGGACTGAACGGGCCCTCGCAACTGAGCATCGACGTCGGACATCTCGCCGGAGCGGTGCTGCTGTTCGCCGCCCTGGCGCTGCTCAGCGGGACAGCTGCGCTTTGCGCCGGAGCGTTGAGCGGCCGGAAAGTGTATGGGATCGCGGCGGGCGCCGCCGTGGCCGTCCTCGGATATGTGTTCAACGCAGTGGGGCGGCAAAGTCCCGACGTCGAATGGTTGCTGAACCTTTCGCCCTATCACTGGGCGTACGGCAACTCCCCTGTGGCAAACGGGGCCGATTGGGGAGCTGCCGCGGGACTGTATGGCATCTCCGCAGCCCTGATCGTGCTCGGAGCGGTGGCACTGCAGCAACGTGACGTGGGGGTTTAGCTCCACACGTGCGGGGCGGGACGACGCGCCCCGGGAAGTGCATTGTTTTCGCGCCACTCGTGGATCCACTCGGGCAGTTCCAGGTCAGCCGGCGGCGCGCCGAACTCGGCAATGATTTCTTCCTGAGAGACAGGCTTGCCCTTGTGCACCAGACGGGTGGCGATGTGTGCCCGTGCATAGATTTCACCGTCCACCACCATGCGTTGTTCGAAGTAGATGGCCTTACTGTCCAAGCCAATGATGCGGGTCTCGATGGTGTATTGCTGCCAGAGCTGCAGCGATTTGCGGAAAGCGATGGTCTCACCGGCTGCCACCGGGCTCCAACCCCGCTTGCGCATTCTTGTCCAGATGCCGCTGCGGACCATCAGGTCGAAACGGCCGAGGTCCATGAGCGAGAAATACATACCGTTGTTGACGTGCATCGCGATGTCGATGTCAGTGGGCAGAACCCGCAAAGGCAGCGAGGATTCTTCCCAGACACCCAAGGGCGAACGTTTGGATGACGTGAACAGCAGCATGAGGGTACGAAGAAGCAAGTGCATGGCTCAATGTTACCCGTCGGTAACTTCATGGGGAATATGCAGACCACATCGCGGACCCGGCTCATAGCCCAAAGACCGTTTATGTACAACGATTGCACTAACGTTTACCGCCGGTTCATGAAAGACGTGCACAATATCTGAAACTCATATTGATCGAACACATAAGGGGGACCTTTGAGCACGCTGCAAACCGCCAGGCCGCAAGGCGACGTTTGGCCGGAACTCTCCCGCCACCAGAACGTGGTCCTCCAGGATGCCCGCGGCAACCGCATCGAGGGAACCATCGATGGCATGACCAATGACCGCAGCACGCTGTGGATCCAACTGAAGGGCGGCTTGGGCCGCCAACTGATTCACCACTTGGACGGCTACTGGCTGGAGACACCGGCCGCCTGAAGCTGTTGAGTACTTCCGCGGTGGCTAGTATTCCCGTATGACTCAAGCGCGATACAGGGACCTCGTTGAATGGCCCCTCATGGCCACGGCACTGATTTTCCTCACGGCTTACGCGTGGCAGGTCATCGGTCGCGTCACCGGAGCCGAGGCAATACCTTTCGAGGTTGTTCTCTGGATCACCTGGGGAATTTTCGCCTTGGACTACTTCGTCAATCTCTGGCTTGCCGAAGACCGAATGCGCTGGTTCCTGTGGAACCTGCACGAACTCCTGATCGTGGTACTCCCGTTCTTCCGACCACTCCGGTTGCTGCGGCTGGTCACGTTGCTCTCCGTCCTGCAACGCACCGTAGGTGAAACCCTGCGCGGACGCGTCGCCACGTACGTAGCAGGAGCAGCCGCGATGCTTATCCTCATCGGAGCACTGGCCGTGCTGGATGTCGAACAGAACGCACCCGACGCCAAGATCGTCACCTTCGGGGACGCCGCGTGGTGGGCCATCACCACCATCACCACCGTGGGCTACGGCGACCTCTACCCGGTAACCCCCATCGGCAGGATCGTCGCTGCGGCCCTCATGATGAGCGGAATCGCGGTCCTGGGTATCGTGACAGCCTCCATTGCTTCCTGGCTGCTTCAACGAATCGAGGAGAACGCCGAGGGCGTAGCAGCGGCAGCGGAAATCAAAGCCGCCGCAGCCGAGGAACCGGTCCGCGCCGAGATGGCCGACCTGGTGACGGAGATCGCCGCGCTACGGATGGAGATCGCGGAGCTCCGACAAGCGACGGAGCGCCGCTGACCGACCCCGGGATTGTTCGGATACCCCGCCGGTCAACGCACTGTCAGGCGGACAACCCCGGGATTGGGCCAGCCGTGCCGTCACACACACTCCCCGAGGACCCGGATCCCCGCTGGCGACACGCGGAATCGAGTGTCGCCGCCGCATTTGCGCGGCACGAACGGATGTGAGTGTCCTCAGGCGGCGCGAGGGCACACGAAAAAATCCCCGGAACCAATGGTTCCGGGGATTCTCCTTGGGTGGCAGATGAGGGATTCGAACCCCCGTAGGCGTTGCCAGCTGATTTACAGTCAGCCCCCTTTGGCCGCTCGGGTAATCTGCCGAACTTCAAAAGAAGATCACTTCCGGAGACCGTTTCTTTTAGATCCGGTAACCGAAGGCAGAGACAACCTTACAGAACTTTCTGCGAAGAATCTAATCGGCCGCAGACACTCGGGAATTCGCGCTATTTCAGGCTTCCCCGAGGATCCGGCCGGCCAGTTTCGCTTCGAACTTTTCGGCTTGCTCGGCGGTGATCTGGTTGAGCTGCACTGCGCGCAACAAGTCCGCGTGCACTCCGTCCATCCGGGCAGTAGCGTCGGGAACCGGGCTCAGGACGATCGATGCGGCAACAGCCGCGGCAGCTACGGCACTCGCTGCGGCGACTGCAGCCGTGCCAATGGAGCCTGCTGCTGCAGATGCGGATTTGCTGATGGACTGGGCGGCCTTGCTGCTCATGCTGATCCTCCGTGGATGCGTTCTTCCAACTGGTACAACTCTCAACCAGCAGCCTCTGTTCCAACCCTGCATGTGCTGTGAGCGAACTGTGAAAGAAGTCCACGGCCCTAACCCACGCCTTCCGTACTAGGCTGGATGCCAGACCAACCCGCCCTCACAGGGCCCCCAACCTAAGGAGAGTCATGGCAGGCGAATCCACATTCGACGTCGTAAGCAAGGTAGACAAGCAAGAGGTCGCCAACGCGCTCAACCAGTCCCAGAAGGAAATCGCGCAGCGATACGACTTCAAGGGCGTCGGCGCTGAGATTGATTTCAGTGGCGAAAAGATCCTCATGAAGGCCAATTCCGAGGACCGCGTCCTGGCTGTCCTGGACGTCTTCCAGTCCAAGCTCATCAAGCGGGGCATCTCACTGAAGTCCCTGGACCAGGGTGAGCCTTTCCCCTCCGGCAAGGAATTCCGCCTGGAGTGCACCATCAAGGAAGGCATTGCCCAGGACATCGCCAAGAAGATCAACAAGATCATCCGCGACGAAGCCCCGAAGTCCGTCAAGTCCCAGATCCAGGGCGACGAACTCCGTGTCACCTCCAAGTCCCGTGACGACCTGCAGGAGACCATGAACATCCTCAAGAAATTCGAAGAGGCTGACCTGCAGTTCGTGAACTTCCGCAGCTAGTCTCTGCTGACACGTTGCCGGCCCGCTGTTCCGTTGTTGACCACCCACGGAAAAGCGGGCCAGCGACGTTCAAGGCAATTACAGCAACGGGCGCCCGGCCATCCGTTCCAGTCGGCTGATCCGTTCCTTCATGGGCGGGTGCGTGGAGAACATGCGCCGTATGCCGCCGCCACGGAACGGGTTGGCGATCATGAGGTGTGAGGCATTGACCAGCCGCTGGTCCTGCGGGAGCGGCAACTGGGTGACACCGGATTCGATCTTGCGCAGGGCTGAGGCGAGCGCCAGTGGATCGCCGGTCAGCTCCGCACCGTCCTCATCGGCGTCGAACTCACGCGTACGGGAGATAGCCATCTGAATCAGTGACGCCGCGAAAGGCGCGAGCAGGGCCATCGCGATAGTAGCCAGCGGGTTGGCGTTGCGCCGGTCCCCGCTGCCAAAGATCAGCAGCATCTGACCCACTGAAGTGATGACGCCGGCCACGGCAGCAGCAACCGATGAGGTGAGGATGTCGCGGTTGTACACGTGCATCAGCTCATGCCCCAGTACTCCCCTGAGTTCGCGGGCGTCGAGCAGGTGGAGTATCCCCTCGGTGCAGCACACGGCAGCGTTCTTGGGATTGCGTCCGGTGGCGAAGGCGTTGGGCGTCATGGTGGGCGATAGGTAGATCCGCGGCATGGGTTTGTTGGCACGCACGGACAGCTCTCGAACAATCTGGTACAGCTGCGGTGCCTGTGCCTCGGTGACGGGGTAGGCGGCCATGGAACGGATGGCGATCTTGTCGCTGTTCCAGTAACCATAGGCCGTGGTGGCCACACCGATCAGTGCCATGATCCAGATGGGCGTGGTGCTGCGCATCCCGGCCGCGATGATGGCGCCCAAACCCAACAACACCGCCCACAGCACACCGAAGAGCGCCGCGGTCTTGAGTCCATTGTTGTGTTTATGCACGGTTGTTCTTGTCGCTTTCGTTGTCGCAAGGGTTCTGTACGGATTAACGCCGACGCCGCCCCTCGTGTTCCGTTGTCAGCCTACGTGGGCGGGGGGCCGGCAGCGCCCGCCGGCAAAGTGGTGACTGGCAGCGTCAGGGCACGGGGTGTTTGGCGTCGTACGCGACGAATCCGGGCTGCATGCGCGAAGCGAACCATGCAACAAGGATGCAGAGGAGCCCGCCCAGCAGCAACACTCCGCCTTCGCTCAGGAACTGGGTGACACCGCCAGCAAGCATGTCCCCTACCCGGGGCCCTCCGGCCACCACCACGATGAACACGCCCTGGAGTCGCCCCCGCAAGTGGTCCGGTGTGGCTGCTTGCAGGATGGTGGTGCGGAAAACGGCGCTGACGGAGTCCGAGATTCCGGCAAGGGCGCAACAGAATGCTGCCGGGATCAGCCACGGCGTGACACCGTCGCGGCCGGCATCCCCTGCCAGCAGCACCACCAATCCGAAGCCGGCAATGGACGCGCCCCAACCAATCACGGACCACACCACGGCAGTGCCCTGCTTGCGGACCCGCCCCAAGGGCCCGGAAAACAGGCCGGCCAGGAATGCGCCCACGGCCGTTGACGCGAGCAGCACTCCAACAGTGGTCTCGCCCCCGCCGATCATCACCGCACCGATGGCCGGCATCAGTGCGCGGGGCTGGGCGCAGATCATGGCGATGAGGTCGAAAATGAAGGTCATGCGGACGTTAGGCCGTGTCCCGAGGAACCTAAAGCCTTCCACCACGGAGCGAAGCCCTGGTCGCACGGCATCCTTGGACGGCGGAAGGGGCGGGAGTTTGAAGAGCCCCCACAGTGCGAACGTGAAGCTGATGACGTCGATGGTATAGGTCCAGCCGAAGCCGATGGTGGCCACGAGCACGCCTGCCAGGAGTGGTCCAGCGGTCATGGACAAGCCGAACGTCAGCATGCTCAGGGCATTGGCAGCGGGAAGGAGGTCCTTGCGGACCAGTAGCGGGATAATGGCGCTCCGGGCGGGGCCGTTGATGCCTTGGGCGCCACTTTGGATGGCCACCAGTGCGTAAAGGAGCCAGATGTTGCCGATCTCCAGCCACGCCTGCAAGGCCAATCCGGCCGTCGTGACCCAGAGGACAAGGGAGGCAATGAGGGCTACTTTGCGGCGATCGTAGGCGTCCGAAACGGAACCCCCGTAGAGCCCGGCGATCACCAACGGAACCAGCGCAAAGATTCCCAGGAGGCCCACATAGAAGCTCTCCTGCGTGAGCCGATAGACCTCCAGGCTGACAGCCACCAAGGTCAACTGGGTTCCTATGGCAGCTACTGAAGCCCCCAGCCAGAGCCGCCGAAAAGCGGGACTCTCCTTCAGGGGAGTGATGTCTGCCAGTAGTTTCGCCACCGTCCTACCTTAACGAGCATTACAGCAACCTCCCGCAACTCTCCCTGGCTGCGGGAGGTGCTTGGTAGGCTCACCCCGGGGAGGGAGTTGACATGGGCTTGGAGCGACGTTTGCTGTACCGTTCGGGGTTTTGGGAAATCGCCCGGCCTCGCCATCCCCTCACGGCCGGGCACATCTTGATCAGGCTGTCCGATCCGTCCACCGAATTCGCGCAGGCTTCAGCGTCCGACTGGCTCTTCTGCCACAACCTGGTACGCGCCGCACTCCAGGACGTACTGGGGGCAACACGCTTCTCCGTGATGTTCGCCCACCGCTGGCACCCGCTCGGTTCCGCAATAGGCGAGCCAGTGGCCGAGTCCTCAACCCCCACGTTCCACCTGTTCGGGCGTTGGGACGGAGAAACCACGACGCCGGGCGCTCAGCTTTCCTTGCCGGCCCACCGTCGTGTCGGGGAGCCTGAGCACATCTTGGAAGCCACCGACACGGCGGTCCGTGAGGCGCTGCGACTGAGCCGACCTGAGGCCTCCGTGAGTTCCGAACCCGGGGCGGGCGCCGCCGTCGTGCGTTCTTCCGAAGACAAGCCCTCTTCTGACGCTGGTCCGCTGGTGCGGACCATGGAAACGGGGCCCCGCCATACGGTGATCGAACCTGTCCGGGCTGTGGCGAACGTTCGTGACATCCTGCCGGCGGAACTGCTGGCCATGGCTGGGGCCTTGGCCGCTCTTCCCCTCAGCGGAGGCCTCAGTGGTTTCAGTTGCCTGGCATTGGAATCAGAGACAGCTGGCGCGCCTCTACGGGTGCATGCGCTGGGTCGATCCGCAGCTGAGGACGCGAATCCCATGGAGGATCTGTTCCGTTCACCAGAAGTTAGCCTCGCCTTATTGTGAACTGATCAAAATAAGTGTTTCAATGAATGCATGACAGATCACACAGCCGAGCAAGCAGAATGGGCCGCCGCCCTGCATGCCCACGGCCGGCGTGTGACCAAACAGCGGCTGGCCGTGCTTGCCGCAGTCCAGCACCATCCGCATTCTCCGGCAGAAGGCATTCTTGCCGCTGCCCGCAAAGAGCTTCCTGAACTGACGGCGCAGTCCGTTTACGTAGTGCTCAGCGACCTCACGGACCTGCAGATGCTGCGCCGCTTCGAACCCCCACACTCCCCGGCGCTGTACGAAACCCGGGTGGGTGACAACCACCATCACGCCGTGTGTATCAGCTGCGGCAAGGTGGAGGACGTGGATTGCGCCGTGGGACATGCACCGTGCCTCACCCCGCACTGGGATGAAAATTCCAAGCCCATGACCATCCAGATCGCAGACGTCCTTTACCAAGGCATCTGCCAGGACTGCCAGTCCAAACAACAGCTTCCCGTAACTTCCGTAACTCAGAAATAAAGAAAAAGGAGAACAATGACTGCCATTTCAACAACCCAGTCAGGTGCCCCCGTTACCTCCGACGCGCACTCGAAGTCCGTCGGCGCTGACGGTGCCATCATCCTCACCGACCACTACCTGGTGGAAAAGCTCGCTCAGTTCAACCGCGAGCGGGTCCCGGAGCGTGTAGTGCACGCCAAGGGTGGCGGCGCATTCGGTACGTTCAAGACCACCTCGGACGTTTCGGCTTACACCAAGGCAGCCTTCCTGCAGCCGGGCGTTGAGACGGACATGCTGATCCGCTTCTCCTCCGTTGCAGGCGAGAACGGTTCTCCCGACACCTGGCGCGACCCCCGCGGTTTCGCTGTGAAGTTCTACACCTCCGAGGGCAATTACGACCTCGTTGGCAACAACACTCCCGTCTTCTTCATCCGCGACGGCATCAAGTTCCCGGACTTCATCCACTCCCAGAAGCGCCTCCCGGGCAGCCACCTGCGCGACGCTGACATGCAGTGGGACTTCTGGACACTCTCCCCCGAGTCCGCACACCAGGTCACCTGGCTCATGGGCGACCGCGGCCTCCCGGCTTCCTGGCGCGAAATGCAGGGCTACGGCTCGCACACCTACCAGTGGATCAACGCCGCCGGCGAGCGTTTCTGGGTCAAGTACCACTTCAAGTCCAACCAAGGCGTCAAGACCATCACGGGCGACCAGGCTGAACAGCTTGCCGGCTCGGATGCGGACTTCTACATCCGCGACCTCCAGGAGAACATTGCCGATGGCAACTTCCCCTCCTGGGAACTGCACGTCCAGGTCATGCCGTACGAGGACGCCAAGACGTACCGCTTCAACCCGTTCGACCTCACCAAGGTTTGGCCGCACTCCGACTACCCGCTGATCCACGTGGGCACCATGGAGCTGAACAAGAACCCGGAGAACTACTTCGCGCAGATCGAGCAGGCCACCTTCGCGCCGTCGAACTTCGTACCGGGCATCGCCGCTTCCCCGGACAAGATGCTGCAGGCCCGCATCTTCTCCTACGCAGACGCACACCGCTACCGCGTGGGCACCAACCACGCACAGATCCCGGTGAACCAGCCCAAGAACCAGGTCAACAACTACAGCCAGGACGGACAGGGTCGCTTCCTGTTCAACTCCCCCTCCACCCCGGTGTACGCACCCAACTCGGTGGGTGGCCCGGCTGCTGTTGAGCCCGCTTCGCCTGCTGGTGGCTGGGAGAACGACGGTGAGCTCACCCTCTCCGCCCACACCCTGCACGCTGAGGACGACGACTTCGGCCAGGCCGGTACCTTGTACCGCGAGGTCTACGATGACGCTGCCAAGGCCCGCCTCCTGGACACCATCACCGGTGCCGTTGGCGGCGTGAAGACCGCCGACATCAAGGAACGCGCCATCCAGTACTGGACCAATGTTGACTCCGAGCTCGGCGCCAAGCTCCGCGCCAACCTCGGTGCAGGCCAGACCGAGTCCGACGCCGAAGCAGCCAACAAGCTCTAAGCGTCTCTGCTCTACTGCATTTCCAGGAACACCCCGTTGCGGATCTTCTCCGCGACGGGGTGTTCCTTTTGTTTTCCACATAGCTCTTGTTGGCTATGGCTGGGCGGGTAATGGCGTCCCTAGGATCCTTCTATGAGCACATTCGAAGGCATCCCTACTGCCGCATTCCGTTTCTACGCCGAGCTTGAAGAGAACAACAACCGCGAGTGGTGGCTGGAGCATAAAACAACGTACGACGCCGAGGTGAAGGGACCGCTGACAGCCCTCCTTTCGGAGCTGGAGCCGAAGTTCGGGCCGGCAAAGATCTTCCGGCCGAACAGGGACATCAGATTCTCGCAGGACAAATCACCGTACAAGACAGCGCAAGGCGCCTTCGCTGCCAGCCAGGAAGGCGTCGGCTTCTATCTTCAGATCAGTGCCGACGGTCTGCTGATCGGCGGCGGCTACCACTCCCACACGCCTGCCCAACTGGCACGTTTCCGGGCCGCAGTGGACGCTCCTGACAGTGGATCGGAGTTGCAGCGAACCGTAGACGCCGTGGCAGCGGCAGGCTTCGCCATTGAGGGTGAGACCCTCAAGACCGTTCCACGGGGTTTCGACAAAGAACATCCACGCGCAGAGCTGCTCAAGCACAAGTCCTTGTCCGCCAGCGTTGAGGTGGGTCAGCCGGACTGGTTGTCCACTCCCGCAGCCCGTGACGAGATTGCTGCGCGTTGGGAAGAGCTGAGGCCGCTGGTGGAATGGGTCGGTGAGCATGCTGCGCCGTAACGCGGGAACGCCCGGAAACCGATGATCTCCGGGCGTTCCGTACTTCAATATCGCTCAGCTGTCCGACAAGCTGCCCACATTGGTCTAAACCTTGGTGTAGCTGTCCTCGTCCTCGTCGCCCTTGGCCTGGCGGCTTTCGGCGGCACCATTGACGGAGGCCTTGGCTGCGGCGAATTTCTCATTCAACCGCGAGTGGCGCTGGCCGTAGGCGAAGTAGATGGCCATGCCGATGACCAGCCAGATCGCGAAGAAGATCCAGGTTTCCACGGCCAGGTTGGTCATGAGGTAGAAGCAGAGGACTGCGGAGACCCACGGCAGAACCTTCCCGAACGGGACCCGGAAGGCCGGCTTGAGGTCAGGCCGCTTCTTGCGCAATACCAGGATGCCCAGGCTGACCATCACAAACGCGGACAGCGTTCCGATGTTGATCATTTCCTCGAGCAGGTCCACCTTGGTTACGCCTGCTACCAGGGCCACGGCCGCACCACAAATGATCTGCAACCGGGCCGGCGTCGAGCGCTTTTCGCTCGTCTTGGACAGCGAGCGGGGCAGGAGGCCGTCGCGGCTCATGGCCAGGACCACGCGGGACAGGCCCATGAGCAGCACCATGATCACCGTGGTCAGGCCCACCAGGGAACCGAACGCGATGATCTTGGCAGCGTCGGTGTTGCCCACGGCCTCGAAAGCCGTGGTCAGGGTGGGGTTCTTCACCTCGGCCAACTGCGTGTAGGACACCATGCCGGTCAATGCGAGGGACACCAGGATGTAGAGCAGCGTAACCACCGCGAGGCCACCGAAGATACCGCGGGGAAGGGTCTTCTGCGGGTTCTTGACCTCTTCTGCGGAGGTTGCCACCACGTCAAAGCCGATGAAGGCGAAGAACACCAGGGCTGCGCCGGCGAAGACGCCGAGCGTTCCGTACTGGGCCGGAGCAGCGCCAGTGAGGAAGCCGAAGAAGGACTGCTTCATGACGTCGGCGGCGCCGGAGTCGGTGGGCTCGGAGGCAGGAATGAAGGGGGTGTAGTTGGAGAACTTCACGTAGCTGAAGCCAACAACGATCACGAACAGCACTACGGCGATCTTGATCAGCGTGAAGACGTTGCCAACGCGGGCGGACAGCTTTGTCCCCAGCACCAGCAGGACGGTGAAGATCGCGACAATGAGGAAGGCTCCCCAGTAGAGATCAACACCAGCCACCTGGATTGACGGCGGCATTTCCACGCCCATCAGGCCGAAGACCGTACTGAGGTAAATGCCCCAGTACTTTGCGATCACGGCTGCGGCAGTGAAGAGTTCAAGGATGAGGTTCCAGCCGATGATCCACGCGAGGACCTCGCCCATGGTGGCGTACGTGAATACGTAGGCGGAGCCTGCCACGGGGATCGCTGTAGCGAATTCCGCGTAGCACATGATGGCCAAAGCACACGTGACAGCGGCGATGGCGAAGGAGATGGTGACGGCAGGGCCGGCAAAGTTCGCGGCAGCCTTGGCGCCCACTGAGAAGATCCCGGCGCCGACAGCAACGGCGACGCCCATGATCATCAAGTCCCAGGTGCTGAGGCTGCGCTTCAGCTTTCGCCCGGGCTCGTCGGCATCGGCGATCGATTGCTCGATCGACTTGGTCCTGAAAATGTTCATGAAAATGCCACATTCTGGATGGGAGTGGTATAGGACTCATCAAGAATAGTGTCCGGCCCTTGGACGACCATATTTATCCCAGATAGTGAGACGAACCACGAAGCGCTGTGACAGCTGTGGCTGGTGTGACGAGGACACGTAGTCCCCGTCACACCAGCCATGGGCTCCTAAACGCTTGGAACGTCCCAGTCCATGAGGGTGGAACGGATCAGGAACCGTTTGCCCTCAGGTGATTCCACTGAGAATCCACTACCTCGGCCCGGGACCACATCGACTGTGAGGTGCGTGTGGGACCAGTAGTTGTACTGCTCCTTGGACATCCAAAACTCCAAGGGCTGCCGCTCTCCTCCGGTTCCGATATCGAAGCGGCCCAGAAGGACATCAGAGTCGCCGGTCAGGAACTCCCCAGCGGGATAGCACATAGGTGCAGAGCCGTCGCAGCAACCACCCGACTGGTGGAACATAAGTGGCCCGTGCTGGTCCCAAAGTTTGCGGAGGAGTTCAACGGACACCGCGGTGAGCGCCACCCGGGAGAAATCCTCCCCGGGCAGCGTCACCGCAGCTTCCAAGCTCGTGTTGTCCATCAGAACTTCAGGACCACTCGGCCGTCGATCTTGGCGTGCTTCATCTCGTCAAAGACCGCGTTGACTTCGGAGAGTTCCCGGGTGGAGACCGTTGGCTTGATCTTTCCCTGGGCGTAGAACTCCAGTGCTTCCTCCAGGTCCTGCCGCGTTCCCACGATCGAGCCGCGGACCGTAAGGCCCTTGAGGACGATCTCGAAGATCGGCGCCGGGAAGTCTCCCGGAGGCAACCCATTGAAAACGATCGTTCCACCACGGCGCGCCATGCCGATCGCCTGGCCGAAGGCCGAAGGGTGAACCGCTGTCACCAAGACACCATGGCAGCCACCCGTTTCACGTTGGATGACCTCTGCCGGGTCCTCATGCAGGGCGTTGACGGTCAGCTCGGCGCCGTGTTCGCGGGCCAGCGCCAGCTTGTCGTCGGCAATGTCCACTGCCGCGACCCGGAGCCCCATGGCCACCGCATACTGCACGGCGATGTGCCCCAGTCCCCCGATGCCGGAGATGGTGACCCACTGACCGGGCCTGGCCTCGGTCATCTTCAGGCCCTTGTAGACCGTGACCCCGGCACACAGAACCGGCGCGACTTCCACCGGGTCCGAGCCTTCCGGGATGCGGGCAGCAAAGCGCGTGTCAACCAGCATGTACTCGCCGAACGAGCCGTCAACGCTGTAACCACCGTTCTGCTGAGACTCGCACAGGGTTTCCCAACCGGTGCGGCAGTACTGGCAGTCTCCGCAGGCGGACCACAGCCAGGCGTTCCCCACAAGGTCGCCCACGGCAACGTCCGTGACACCCTCGCCCAGAGCCACCACTTCACCGACACCTTCGTGTCCGGGAATGAAGGGCGGCGTGGGTTTGACCGGCCAGTCGCCTTCGGCGGCATGGAGGTCGGTATGACATACCCCCGAGGTGATGAGGCGGACCAGCGCCTGGCCGGGACCCGGCGTCGGCCTTTCCACTTCCTTGACTGTAAGGTCGGTTCCAAATTCCGTAACTACTGCAGCTTGCATGGTGGCCATTGGCGATCTCCTTTGATCGATGAACAGGACGGTTTAGAAGAAGCCGAGCTTGTTCTCGTTGTAGCTGACCAGGAGGTTCTTGGTCTGCTGGTAGTGGTCCAGCATCATGGCGTGGTTCTCACGGCCAATACCTGAGGACTTGTAGCCACCGAAGGCGGCACCTGCCGGGTAGGCGTGGTAGTTGTTGACCCACACACGGCCGGCCTGGATTTCCCGGCCCGCGCGGTAGGCGACATTTCCGTTACGCGACCAGACCCCGGCACCCAGCCCATAGAGGGTGTCGTTGGCGATTCCGATGGCGTCGTTGTAGTCACTGAACTTGGTCACGGACACCACCGGACCGAAGATCTCCTCCTGGAAGATGCGCATCCGGTTGTGGCCTTCGAAAATGGTGGGCTGGACGTAGTAGCCACCGGCCAGGTCACCGGACAGCTCGGCCCGGGCACCACCAGTGAGGACCTTGGCGCCTTCCTGCTTTCCGATGTCGATGTAGGACAGGATCTTCTCCAGCTGGTCATTCGAGGCCTGGGCACCTACCTGGGTGTCGGTGTCCAGCGGGTTTCCCTGGATGATGTTGTTGGTCCGGGCCACGACATCCGTCATGAAGGAGTCGTAGATGCCTTCCTGGACCAGTGCACGGGACGGGCAGGTGCAGACCTCGCCCTGGTTGAAGGCAAAGAGTGTGAAGCCTTCCTGGGCCTTGTCGTAGAAAGCATCGTTCTGGGCGGCGACGTCATCGAAGAAGATGTTCGGGCTCTTGCCGCCGAGTTCCAGGGTGACGGGGATGAGGTTGTTGGATGCGTACTGACTGATGAGGCGGCCGGTGGTGGTCTCACCCGTGAAGGCGATCTTACGGATCCGGGAGCTTGAAGCGAGAGGCTTTCCGGCCTCTACACCGAAGCCGTTGACGACGTTCACCACACCTGCCGGCAGGAGGTCTCCGATGAGTTCCATGAGGACCAGGATGGACGTGGGCGTCTGCTCGGCGGGCTTGAGAACCACGGCGTTGCCGGCTGCGAGCGCCGGTGCCAGCTTCCACACGGCCATGAGGATGGGGAAGTTCCACGGGATGATCTGACCGACAACGCCCAACGGTTCCTTGAAGTGGTAGGCCGTGGTGTCCTCGTCCAGCTGGGAGAGATGGCCTTCCTGCGCGCGGACTGCGGAGGCAAAGTAACGGAAGTGGTCGGCAGCCAACGGGATATCGGCGTTCAGGGTTTCGCGGACGGGCTTGCCGTTGTCCCACGTTTCCGCCACCGCGAGAAGCTCCACATTCTCGTCGATGCGGTCTGCGATCTTGTTCAGGATGGCCGCGCGTTCGGTGGCCGGCGTCTTGCCCCAGGAGGGTGCAACCTTGTGGGCGGCGTCCAGCGCCAGCTCGATGTCCTCCGAGGTACCACGGGCAACTTCGCAGAAGGCTTTGCCCGTGACGGGGGTGATGTTCTCGAAGTAGGCGCCCTTGACCGGGGCAACCCATTCGCCGCCGATCCAGTTCTCGTAGCGGTCCTTGAAGGTGACCTTCGAACCTTCGGCACCCGGCTGTGCATAAACAGTCATTGCTAGCTCCTTTGCTGCGAATCACGGTGGCTGTCGCCATTGATCCGAGCCTAGGAGCAGGGAGGTTGCAGCTACGTTGCAACCCTGTGAGTCAGCTCACGCTGACATTTCCGTTTCGATCCGTTCAAGGTCGGCCACGACGGCGGCCCGTTTGGGTGAGCGCGGCGGCAGCAGCTTCAGGACGGCAAGGCGGAGGTCGACGTCGTACTTCGCCTCGGGCAGCTCAGCGTACTTGAGGAGCGAGTCAACGCTGCCGTCGCTGAGCAGCGCCTCGCGCAGCAGGTGCGAGACCCGTTCACGCAACTGCACGACGCCGGGCGCCACCGAGCGTGGCAAGAGCCCGCCTTTGTAGATTTCCAAGGCGATGCGGTGGGCGCCGCGCTGGAGGCAACTGAGGACCTGGCCGGAGTCGGGCAACAACTCAACCGGCAGGCGGTAAGGACGGGATTCCGGGACCGCCTCCGGGCTGAGTTCCTGCATGACCTTCCGGAGCCGCACCATCTCCGCGCGAAGCGTCACGGCAGAGCCGTCCCCGGGATACAGCTGGGTGCACAGGTCTTCAGCGCTGAGCCCGGCGGGGTGGTTACTCAGGATGGCAAGGATCTCGCTGTGCCGGGCAGATAGGGAAACCGTCCGTCCATTGATGCTGAGCAGGGCTTGGTCACGGCCCAGCAGCTGGAGGCTGTTCCGGTAGAGCGCGTGGCCGGAAGCGGCAGCCGCGCTCCGGCGTCGGGGTTTGTCCTTGACGGCGGCGGCGAGCGTCAGTCGTTCAATACGGAGCTGGGCCTGGGCGGCGGCAACGGTAGCCTCCACCAACGAAAGAGTATGGGCGGCGACGGCGGTTTCCGTGCCCGTGATATCCACAACGCCCAGCACTGCGCCGGAATCGGGGTCGTGGAAGGGAACAGCCGTACAGCTCCAAGGATGGACCGAGCGTTTGAAGTGTTCCGCCCCGGAGATTTGGATGCTGCGGTCCAGTGCCAGCGCAGTCCCGGGTGCGCTAGTGCCCACGGAAGCTTCGGACCAGTCGGCGCCGGCCACGAACATCATGCCCTCAGCCCGGCGCTGCATCACGGGATCCCCATCCACCCACAAGAGCCGGCCGACGTCGTCACCCACTGCCACCAGTAGCCCGCTGTCATGGCTGGGCTGAACCAAAAGCTTCTTGATCACGGGCATGATCGTCGCCAAGGGGTGCTGCCTGCGGTACTCCTCAAGCTCATCTCCATCCATTGCGAGGGGAGCCTCCGCGACGTCCGGGTTGGCCTGCAGAGTTGCCGAGCGTTGCCAGGATTCCCGTACCAAGCGGCGCAATCCGACGATGTCCTCGGGCATCCCGAGACGCAAGGAGTCCAGACGCTCGTGGCCGGTAAGAGCACGCTTCTGCAACAGCTCCGCGGCATCGCTGCCTGGAACCGGCGGATGAACTGGATTCCTCATCGAACTCCCTGGTAGTCCGCAATGACAGTGCGCTGCACGTGTGGTGGGCGGGACAGTACCGTGAAGTCTAGTTCGGGTGGAGACGAATGTCAGCCGCGGGAGATCCGGATCATTTCCTCGCGCGGAACAACCTTGATGCGCTCGCGGACCACACCGTTACCTTCACCGGCGGTCCACTCAGCACCAAGCGCGGCTTCGTGGGCATCAAGCCTGTTCCAGCCCTCCCACGTGGTGTATTCGACGCCGCGTTCCTCAAGGAGGTCGATGATGGCCTGCGGATCCGGGTTCTCAGCAGGGGGCAGGTTGAGCCTGTCCTCGAGGAGGAAGCCGATGGTCTCCAGGGCATCACCCTTGGTATGGCCGATCAGCCCGACCGGTCCGCGCTTGATCCAACCCGTGGCGTAAATTCCCGGCACGGGCTCGCCCTCGGCGTCCAGGACGCGACCGCCGTCGTTCGGTATGACGCCCCGGCGGGCATCGTACTCAAGTTCCTCCAGCGGGGAACCGTGGTAGCCGATGGCGCGGTAGACGGATTGGACCGGGTATTCAATGAACTCGCCGGTGCCTTTGACGTTGCCGGTTCCGTCCAATTGCATGCGCTCGAATTTGATGCCCGAGACCTTGCCGGGCGTCTCAGGCGAGTCGAGGATCTCCACGGGACTGTGCAGGAAGTGCAGGTGCAGGCGCCGCGATGACGGTTGTTCCGATTCTGCGTGCTCCTCCACCAGCCAGTTGGTCATGGTGTTGACCATGGTCTTGATCTGGTTGTTTGTCTTGATGGCTTCATCCGATGCTTCGTCGAACTCGAAGTCCTCCGGGTACAGGACGATGTCCACATCCTTGCAGTGGGACAACTCGCGCAACTCCAACGGCGTGAACTTCACCTGGGCCGGGCCACGGCGGCCGAAGACGTGAACGTCGGTGACCGGCGATTCCTTGAGCCCCGCGTAGACGTTGTCCGGGATCTCCGTAACCAGGAGTTCCTCGGGATGCTTGGCCAGCATGCGGGCCACATCCAAGGCCACGTTGCCGTTGCCGATCACGGCGATTTCCTTGGCATCCAGGGGCCAGTCCCGGGGAACGTCCGGGTGGCCGTCGTACCACGACACGAAGTCGGCTCCGCCGAAGGAGCCCTCCAGTTCGACGCCGGGGATCCTCAAATCGGCGTCTTTGATGGCACCCGTGGAGAAGATCACGGCGTCGTAGAACGCACGGAAATCGTGGAGTGTGAGGTCCTTGCCGTAGGTCACGTTGCCGAGGAAGCGAATATCGCCGCGGTCCAATACCTTGTGCAACGCGTTCACGATGCCCTTGATCCGCGGGTGATCCGGCGCCACGCCGTAGCGGATCAGGCCGTACGGCGCCGGATATGCCTCGAAGAGATCGATGCTGACCTCCACATGCCCGTCTTTGACCTCGTTCGATTTCGTCAGGATGTCCGCGGCGTACACGCCCGCGGGTCCTGCACCAACGATCGCAACGCGAAGCGGACGATTGGGGGTTGTTGCGGCTGAGTTGGACACCGTTACCCTTCCGAAGCAGTGAGCCACGCCGTTGTTGGGGCGCGCAGATTCCAATTCTAGATGTCGACCCTGCGCCGGACCGCCTATATGGCAGGAGTCACAGAAATTGATAAAGATTGCGGAATATTGCGCGTGCAGGCGGTGTTGGCGACAATGTGTCGACTCCGGATCAGATAGCTGCCAACTCTCCCTCTTCAAACCAGCCAACGACGACGACAGTCGGCGGCGGCGGTGGAGGTACCGGCGGTTCCGCTAAAACCGGCAGCAAGCCTGTGCGGAGCGAGTCGACGGCGGGAATCCTGTTCGGCATCGGCGCTTACGGTCTATGGGGCCTGCTTCCGCTGTACTTCTTCGTCCTCATGCCGGCCAGCGCAATCGAGATCGTGGCCAACCGGATCGTTTGGTCCTTGCTCTTCTGTGCACTGCTCATCACCATCACGCGCGCTTGGAAAACATTCTGGGCGGCGGTGAAGGACAGCAGCGTGTTCGGTCCTTTGGCCCTGGCGGCAGTTCTGATTGCCATCAACTGGCTCACCTACACTTTCGGGGTCACCACGGGCCACGCCGTTGAGACGTCCCTGGGCTACTTCATCAACCCGTTGGTCTCGGTTTTGCTCGGCGTTTTCGTCCTCAAAGAAACGCTGCGTCCCCTGCAGTGGGCAGCTGTAGGCATCGGCTTCGTGGCCGTGGGCGTCCTGACATTCTCCTACGGACAGCTCCCGTGGATTGCCCTGATCCTGGCCTTCAGCTTTGGGCTCTATGGCTTCGTGAAGAAGCGCGTAGGGCCCAAGGTGGACGCGCTCACGAGCCTTAGCGTGGAAACGGTGGTGCTGGCTCCCTTTGCAGCCATCACCATGGTTGTCCTTGCGGTAACCGGCGTCGAAACCCTTACCACGCTGGGCGCGGGCCACTTCTGGCTGCTGGTGGCTTCCGGTGTCATCACGGCCGTACCCCTACTGTTCTTCGGCGCCTCAGCCCGCCGCCTTCCCATGACCACCATCGGCCTGCTGCAGTACTTCGCGCCGGTCCTCCAATTCGTGGTGGCGCTGACCGTGTTCAACGAGACCATGACCACTGCCCGCTGGATCGGTTTCTGCGTGGTGTGGTTGGCGCTGGTGTTGCTGACCATCGACATGCTTCGCACCACGCGGAAAAACTCGGCGCTGAAGAAGAGGGCCAGGCTGGCGGCTGCTGGCTCGTAAGCCCCCCACCTGCCCTTGTTCGGTACTCCCTGCGTTGTAAGCCGGGGCTGCCGAACAACAGCGAGGCTCGGCTCTTAGCTCGGGCGGGAACAGCGAGAACGCCGGAACGGTGCCAGAACGCTGGTTAGTTCCAGAGAACTCGGCGCATTCCCGCGAACTCAGCGTGGAGCCAGCTAAACAGAATCCGTTAAACGCAGGAGGAGGGCCGGGGTGTCCCCGGCCCTCCTCCAACAAGCGTGAAGTCTTACGCGTGAGCCTTGATGGCTGCTGCGAGGACCTCGAGGCCGTCAATGAGCAGTTCGTCGCTGATGACCAGCGGCGGGAGCAGGCGGATCACGTTGCCGTAGGTGCCACAGGTCAGGATGACGACGCCTTCCTTGAGGCAAGCGGCAGCAACAGCCTTGGTGAGCTCAGCATTCGGCTCCTTGGAACCGGGCTGGACGAGCTCGATGGCCAGCATGGCCCCGCGGCCACGGATGTCGCCAACCACGGAAACTTCGGCTGCCAGTTCGCGGAGCTTGCCCAGGGCGAGCTCTTCGATGTGGCGTGCACGGCCGTTGAGGTCGTGCTGTTCCATGGTGTCGATGGCTGCGAGTGCTGCGGCGCAAGCAACCGGGTTGCCACCGTAAGTGCCGCCGAGGCCGCCCGGGTGGACGGCGTCGAGCAGGTCTGCGCGGCCGGTGATAGCGGACAGCGGGAGGCCGCCGGCAATGCCCTTGGCCATGGTGATGATGTCCGGGACAACACCTTCGTGGTCAACAGCGAACCATTCGCCCGTGCGGCAGAAACCGGACTGGACCTCGTCAGCGATGAAGACGATGCCCTTTTCCTTGGCCCATGCGGACAGTGCCGGCAGGAAGCCTTCGGCCGGAACGATGAAGCCGCCCTCGCCCTGGATGGGCTCGATGATGATCGCGGCGACCTGGTCGCCACCGATCTGCTTCTCGATCATGGTGATGGCGCGCTTGGCGGCCTCGGCACCGGTGATTTCCGGGTTCTCTTCACGGAACGGGTAGCTCATGGGCATGCGGTAGACCTCGGGCGCGAACGGGCCGAAGTTGGTCTTGTACGGCATGGCCTTGGCGGTCAGTGCCATGGTCAGGTTGGTGCGGCCGTGGTACGCGTGGTCGAAAGCAACCACGGCGTCGCGGCCGGTGGCCAGGCGTGCAACCTTGACGGCGTTCTCTACGGCTTCCGCGCCGGAGTTGAACAGCACGGTGCGCTTGGCGTGGTCGCCCGGGGTGAGGCGGTTGAGCTGCTCGGCAACTGCAACGTAGCCCTCGTACGGGGTGACCATGAAGCAGGTGTGCGTGAAGTGCGCAGCAGCTTCCTGGACAGCGGCTACGACGGCGGGGTCGGACGCGCCGACGCTGGTCACGGCGATGCCGGAACCGAGGTCGATGAAGGAGTTGCCGTCAACGTCGCGGATGATGCCGCCGTCGGCGTCTTCAACGTAAACGGGGACGCCCGAGGCGACGCCTGCAGCAACGACGGCGGCGCGACGCTCGGCCAGTGCCTGCGACTTGGGGCCGGGGAAAGCGCCGTTGATGTTGCGCTTCTGCTCGATGCGGTACGAGAGTTCGTTCGCGGTGGTGGTCATGAGGTGGTTGCCTTTCTGGGAAGCTCTGGTGAAGGTACGGGTTACGCGTCGAGCGCAGACATCACGTGCTTGATGCGCGTGTAGTCCTCAACGCCGTACATGGAGAGGTCCTTGCCGTAGCCGGACTGCTTGAAGCCGCCGTGCGGCATCTCTGCCGTCAGGAGGATGTGGGTGTTGATCCAGACCGCACCGAAGTCCAGGTCGCGGCTCATGCGCATGGCCGTGCCGTGGTCGGTGGTCCAGACGCTGGAAGCCAGGGCGTATTCGACGTCGTTGGCCAGTTCGAGCGCTTCTTCTTCGGTGCTGAACTTCTGGACGGTGATGACCGGGCCGAAGGTTTCCTTCTGCACGATGTCGTCAGTCTGCTTGGCGCCGGAGATGATGGTGGGCTCGAAGAAGAAGCCCTTCTCGCCTGCGCGGTGGCCACCGGTTTCGATCTTGCAGTTGGCCGGGAGGTTCTCCACCACGGAGGTCACGGCGTTAAAGTGGTTCACGTTGTTGAGCGGGCCGAAGTAGTTGTTTTCGTCGTTCTGCGAACCCGTGTGAAGGGTCTTGGTGTGCTCCACCATCGCTGCCACGACGTCGTCGTGGACGGAGTCCTCCACCAACACGCGGGTGATGGCCGTGCAGTCCTGGCCTGCGTTGAAGAACGCGAACTCGGCGATGGCCGCGGCACTCTTCTTGATGTCGGCATCCTTGAAGACGATGGCCGGAGCCTTGCCGCCAAGTTCCAGGTGGGCCCGCTTGAGGCCCTTGGCTGCGCCGCTGGCCACAGCAATGCCGGCACGGACGGAGCCCGTGATGGACACCAGGCCGGGGACCTTGTGGTCAACCATCATGGCGCCGGTTTCGCCGGTGCCCAGGACAACGTTGAGGACACCGGCCGGGAAGATCTCGCCGGCCAGGCGTGCCAGCACCAAGGTGGACTCAGGGGTGGTGTCGGAAGGCTTCAGGACAATTGTGTTGCCTGCGGCCAGGGCGGGGCCGATCTTCCAGATGGCCATGAGGAACGGGTAGTTCCACGGAGCAACCTGGGCTACGACGCCGATCGGTTCGCGACGTACGTAGGAGGTGTGGCCCTCGAAGTATTCGCCTGCGGACTTGCCTTCGATGATGCGCGCTGCACCGGCGAAGAAGCGGAGCTGGTCAGCACCTGCGGCAACTTCCTCGGAGGCGATCAGGGAACGGACCTGACCGGTGTTGCGGTGCTGGGCTTCCACGAGTTCATCGCTATTGGCCTCGACGGCGTCTGCGAGCTTGAGGAGCATCAGCTGGCGCTGGCCGGGAGTGGCCTTCTTCCACAACTTGAAAGCCTGGTTGGCCGCGGTCATGGCGGCGTCCACATCGGCCTGAACCGAAATGGGCGACTTGGCAACGATTTCCCCGGTGGCGGGGTTCACGATGTCCAGGAGACCTGTACCTGCCGGCGTAACGAATTCGCCGTTGATGAAGTTCTGCAAGGTTTGAACCACGGTGTGCAACCCTCTTTCGGAGTCTGGGCATGGGTTTAGCTGATCAGAGCCTATGCCAGGGAGGGGGTCCAAGGAATAGCCAGCTGCACACACAAGGACCCCCCGCTTAGTGCGCTTGCCCAGTAACCGGTTACGCTTGAAAGCATGGCAATGTCCCTCGCTTCGCTCGTCGCTGTCCCCTCCCTGAAACTCCGCCAAGCCGGCCTTGCCGAAACCACGTGGAACCAGGACATCAGTTGGGTTGCGGTGACGGAACTGGAAGACCCCCAGCGCTTCCTCAGCGGCGGAGAGTTGGTCCTCACCACCGGCCTGCGCCTCAAGAGCGCCGCCGACCAGCGACGATTCGTCCGCCAGGCCCAACGCGCTGGTGCCGTCGGGATCGGTTTCGGCATCGGCCTCACCCACGAGTCCGTCCCGGAAGCACTCATCGCGGAAGCCAACCGCTGGGGCTTGCCCCTGGTGGAAGTCCCCTACGAGATCCCCTTCATCGCGATCGGCAAACTCGTGGCGGAATCGCACTCTGCCGACCATTATTCCAACTTGGAACGACTCCTCGCCGGACACCAGATCCTGGCACGCTCACTCCTCACCGGCGGAGGCCTGAACGAACTTCTCAAGCAACTGGGCAGCATGCTCCGCACTGATGTGGTGCTCACCCAGTTCAGCGCGCAGCTCTACAACAGCGTGGCGGGGAAGCCGGCCCCGACGGCGGATGGCTGGGCTTCGTATCCGATTCCCACCGGCCGCAGGGATGCCTGCACGCTCTGGTTGCGGCAGCCGTTCGTCGACTCCGGCATCGTCAGCTACGCGCAAAACCTGATCAGCGTGGAGCTCAACAACATGGTCAAGCAGCGCCAGGCCCAGCGCGCCATGGCCGGTCAGGTCTTGGACGACGTCATCCACGGCACTCTTGAGAGCATCGAGGCCGCCCGGCGCCTGGCAGGCGTCGGCATCAACAGCACCCGGAAGAACGTTGTGCTCGTGGCAGAGTCCACGGCACACCACAAACAACTGATCAGCATCTCCCTGCCCCAGGCGCTGGAAGCCGGCGTCAGCGCCGTCGTCGGGAAGGACCTGGTCACTGTCATCAGCGACGACGGCAGTTCGGCCACCGCTTTGGCCAAGAGCCTTAGCGATCACCTGCAGGAAGCCGGCATCCACGCCGTCATTGGTATCGGCGGCGCCTACACGAAGCCGAACGGCCTGCGTTGGAGCTACTTTGAAGCGCGCGACGCCGTGGCGCACGGCTTGCCGGTCAACGAGCCGGAGCGCCTGAGCCTGACATCCCTGCTGCTGGCCAGCGAGGATGTTCCGTTGGCGGATATGGCCAGCGAGTCCCTCACGCCGCTGCGGAAGTTCGACGCCGCCCACGGGGCCGAACTGGTGGCCACACTGGAGAGCTACCTCAACCACAACGGGTCAGTGGCGGCCGTGGCCGAAGCCCTTACCCTGCACCGTAATACGGTGCGTTACCGCCTGGCCCAGATCACAGAGCTGACGGGCTACGACCCCTCGCAAACGCAGGACCGCGTTCAGCTGTGGTTGGCCTTGGCGGTCCAGCGTTTGGGCTCGCGCAACCCTCGCCAGGCCTCCTGAAAGCCCGCACGGAGAGCTTCGCCACAAAACCCTAGACATTAGACGTCAAACGTCTAACCTTTAGATATGGCCGCGACGACTCCTCTTACCCCCAGCACCGGAAACATCCCTACTGTGAGCTCTGCCCAGGCTGCCCCTGCGCTTTCGGCAAGTTCCGCAGTCCCCAAGACGCGCGTCGTCGCCGTCGTCGGCATTATTGCGGTGGTGCTCATCGGCCTGAACCTGCGCGCGGGCATCACCAGCGCCGCTGCCCTGTTCCACGACCTGCAGCAGCTGTTGGGTTACGGCGCCCTGGTGGCGTCCATTCTGCCTTCCATCCCGCTGCTGTGCTTTGCGGTTGCGGGCATGGGAACGTCCTGGCTGACCCGGCGTGTGGGTGTCGAGAAAGCCATCGCCATCGCCTTGGCCCTGCTGGCCGGCGGTTTGCTGGTGCGTGGCGTTCCGGTAACGGGCGCGCTCCTCGGAGGCACCGTCCTGGCGATGTCCGGCCTGGCCGTATGCAACGTGGCCATGCCGTCGTTCATCCGTGAGCACTACTCAGAGCGCACCTCCATGATGACGGGTCTCTACACCTTCACCATGTCCGGGGGCGCTACCTTCGCTGCAGCCGTAAGCGTGCCTTTGGCTCAGGAACTCGGCTCGCCGTCCATGGGCCTGGCCGCTTGGGGAATCCTTGGCGTCGCGGCCCTGCTGGGCTTCCTGCCGGTTGTCCTCCACACCCACCGCAACTCCACCAAAACGGACCGTCCGCGGGTGTCCATGTGGCCGTTGCTGCGTACCCGCCTCGGCATCCTGATTACCGCGATCTTCACCTTCCAGGCGTTCCTTGCCTACGCAGTAATGAGCTGGTTCGCCTACATCCTGACCTCGCAAGGCCTCAGCGCCTCCGAAAGCGGCCTGCAGTTCGGCGTGATGCAGTTGGTCTCCGTCGCTGCCGGCATGATCCTGCTCGCGTTCGGCTCCCGCCCCCGCATGCTCCGCCCCGCACTGTATCTCGCCAGCAGCTCCACCTTGCTGGCCATCGCCGCAATGGTCTGGTTGCCGACGTCGTTGGCGGTTGTGCCCGCAGTGCTCTTCGGCTTCGGCTTGGGCATCTTCCCGCTGGTCCTGGTGATCATTAGCCGCAGCGGACGTTCGACGGCGGAAACCACCGCGCTCTCCACCATCGCCCAATCGCTGGGATACTTGATTGCGGCAATAGGCCCCTTTGGCATGGGGCTGCTCCACAGCGCCACCGGCGGCTGGGTGCTGCCGCTGAGCCTGCTGTCCATCGTGGCCGTGGCGCTCATGGTTACCTGCCACCTGCTCACGAGCAAGCGCACTGCCACCAAGACCGGACCGAGGACAGCATGACCCTGACCCCTTCGCATCGCCCGGCCCTTGCCGAGGAGATCACCGCCAAGTTGCGGGACATGATCAAGTCCGGTGAATGGCCGCTCCAGGAGCGAATCCCAGCCGAGCCAGAGCTCATGTCCACCTTGGGTGTTTCGCGGGGAACCCTGCGCGAGGCCATCAAGGCGCTGGCCCACTCCGGCATGCTGGAAGTCCGGCGCGGGGATGGCACCTACGTGCGGGCCAATAGTGAGATGTCCGGCGCGGCGCAGCGCATGTACTTGGAGCACACTCAGGAACACATCGTGGAGGTCCGGCTCGGACTGGACACCCAGGCTGCCCGATTGGCCACCAAGCACGCTACCGCCGAGGACCTGGCCGAGATGCGCCGCCTCCTCGCGCTCCGCCACGATGCCTGGCAAGCCGAGGACTACCCCACGTGGGCCAGTGCCGACTGGGAATTCCACGAACGCGTTGCCTTGGCTTCAGGGAATCCATTGCTCCATCAGCTGTACGTTTCATTCGGCGGAGTGTTCCACAACGACCTCCTCCGGCAGCAACGCAAGGAAGGCTTCAACGGCATCCCGCGCGAAGGCCACGACGAACTGGTGGACGCCTTGGACGCACACGACCCCGATGCCGCCGTCCAGAGCGTGTACCGGAACCTGGATTTCTGCGCAGACCAGGCGCCGCGTTAGCCAGGCCCCTTCACGGCTAGGTGGTTTCAATTCCGGTCCCGGCCGCATCCCTGAATCTTGCATTGATCAGCACCACCTCTCGCCCGGCCCGGTCCAGCAGGCTGGCCGCGACACTCGCCCGATATCCCGTGGCACAGTGCACCCAGATCCTCGCGTCCGGCAGCTCAGTGATCTTCCCGAGGAGCTCGTAGACAGGAACGTTCAAGGCACCCACCACATGGGAGGCCTCAAATTCGTCCGGTCGGCGAACATCCAGCACCACGTCAGCCGGTTCCCGTTCCTTGAGCAACAAGCTCCAGTCCCCGTGCAGGTAGCTCGCCTGTGGTGACTCGGGCGCCAACGCACCAACGTTCAGAACCGCCGTTTCAGGCCCGACGGCGGCATCCGGGTTGTCGATACCGATCCTCGCCAAGTCACGGATCGCCTTTTCAACCTCGCTGAGTGGGCCCAGTAGCGTGAGTGGCTGGTTCCACGGGATCACCCAGCCGAGGTAACTGGTGAAATTGTCCCCACGGCCGTACTCGAAACTCACGCTGCCCTGGAGGTGGCTATCCGCGAACGCCACGCGATGCCGGAGGTCCACCACCCACTCCCCTGCCTTCAAACGCCGGCCCAGTTCCTTTGCGTCCACGGAGTCCGGGACGTCAAGGATTGCCGGGTGCGGACCAGCGGCATTCAGCGGATTCATGTGGGCGTAGTACGCGGGGTAGGCCGTGATGTTCTGTAGCAACTGCGAGACAAAGTGGTCCTCGTCCCGATCTGTCAGGGCGTGGTTTGACGCAGTTTGCTCACTGATCGTCGAGGTCTCTTGATGGCTCGCCGGGCCGATGGAACAGAACGAGCCGAAGCCATGCGTCGGGTAGAGCGCCGCTTCGGGTGTCGCCGAATCCACCAGGCGCCGGACCGAGGAGTACTGGTCATGGGCCAGCTTCGCGGTGTCCCCCGGAGAGACCAGGTCCGTTCTCCCCACTGAGCCGTAAAGCAAGCTGCCGCCGGAAAACACAGCCTCCGTGCCGGCGTCGTGCGTATCATCCCGCACCACATAGGAAAGGTGTGTGTGCGTGTGGCCAGGCGTCGCAACTACCGAAACGGAAAGACGGCCAACGCGAAGAACTTGGCCATCAGTGACCGGTACACGCGTGAAGGAGACCTCATCAGCGGCGTTCACCAAATAATCAGCGCCATGCTTCTCAGCCAGAACGAGGCCGCCCGTGACGTAGTCGTTGTGCAGGTGCGTCTCGGCCACATGCGTGATCCGGACCCCGGCCCTTACTGCCGCTCGCTCCACCCTGTCAATGTCCCGCTGGGGGTCGATCACCAACGCAACTGAGCCGTCATGCACCAAGTAGCTGCGGTCGCCCAGCTGCGGAGTTTCAATGACGACGACGTCCATGACTCAGGGTACCGCCGGGCGCCGCAGAGCGAGCTTAAAAGCAGGGCGGGGCCACTCGCATTGAGTGACCCCGCCCGCCAAGAACCGGAAGTACTAGACCTGTGCGGCTACGCCATCACGGGAGATATTGACCATGTCCTCGCGCGGCACAACCTTGATCCGCTCACGTTTGACCTCAACGCCGTGGGAGGTGCCGGCCTCGGTGGCTGCTGCACCGAGGGCGAGCTCGTGTGCATCAAGGGCCAGCCAGCCTTCCCAGCTGGTGAACTTCACGCCGCGGGCATCGAGCAGATCCACGACGGCGTCTGCCGCGGGAACCTCGGCGACCGGCAGGTTTTCGCGGTCCTCCAACAAGTAGGTGACGGTTTCGAGGGCATCGCCCTTGGTGTGTCCGATGAGGCCAACCGGCCCGCGCTTGATCCAACCCGTTGCGTAGAGGCCGGGTACGTGCTGGCCGTCGGCGTCCAGGACACGGCCGCCGTCGTTGGTGACGACGCCCTTCTTGTGGTCGAACTCGACGTCCGGCAGGGCCGAACCGAAGTAGCCGATGGAGCGGTACACGGCCTGGACCGGGTAGTCGATGAATTCGCCGGTGCCGCGGGCGTTGCCCGTGCCGTCAAGCTCGGTGCGCTCGAACTTGATGCCGGCAACCTTGCCCGGGGTTTCCGGGGAGTCGACGATTTCCACTGGGCTGTGCAGGAAGTGCAGGTGCAGGCGGCGGGAAGCCGTGAGCTCGGAAAGATCCTCGGGCTGCTCGGCGATCCAGTTGGTGAGCGTACCCACCATGGTCTTGGTCTGGTTGTTCGTCTGGACCTGGCGATCGGACTCTTCGTCGAATTCGAAGTCCTCGGCGTAGAGGATGATGTCCACGTCGTTGGAGTGCGAAAGTTCTCGGAGTTCCAGCGGGGTGAACTTCACCTGTGCCGGGCCGCGACGGCCGAAGACGTGAACGTCGGTGACCGGGGAGTTCTTCAGGCCGGCGTAAACGTTGTCCGGGATTTCGGTGACCAGGAGGTCATCGGCGTGCTTGGAGAGGACGCGGGCCACGTCAAGGGCCACGTTGCCGTTGCCGAGGACAGCGATTTCCTTGGCCTCAAGCGGCCATTCGCGGGGAACGTCCGGGTGACCGTCGTACCAGGAGACGAAGTCGGCGCCGCCGAAGGAACCCTCGAGTTCGATGCCCGGGATATTCAGGTCGGCGTCCTTGATGGCGCCGGTGGCGAAGATGACGGCGTCGTAATGCTTGCGGAGGTCCTCGATGGAGATGTCCGTGCCGTAGTCAACGTTGCCGAAGAATCGGATGTCGCCGCGGTCCAGGACCTTGTGCAGGGCGTTCACGATGCCCTTGATGCGGGGGTGGTCCGGCGCGACGCCGTAGCGGATCAGGCCGTACGGTGCCGGGTAGCGGTCGAAGAGGTCGATGCTGACGTTGAGTTCGCCGCTCTTGACGGCCTCGCTCTTGGTCAGGATGTCAGCTGCGTAAACGCCGGCCGGGCCGGAGCCGATGACGGCGACGCGAAGCGGACGGTCCGCAGAACCTACGGGGGTGCTAATTGACACGGCTGTGTTCCTTCTTCTGTTCAGTCATCCCAACTAGGTCGCAGTTGTGCGCGTTTTGAGGGCTCAAAACGACCTTATCTGCTACCTAGTTGGGCCGGGGGCTAGTTACTGCGGACGCGGGGACGATTTGGGGTAATAGTGCTGTAGTCAGCGATCTTGAAGTGCTGCGGTGCAAAGGGGCTGACACGGACCACATCGCCGATCACTATGACCGCCGGGTTGGCTACGCCGACGGCTTCCGCCTGGTCCGCGATGGTACCCAGAGTGCCGATAGTGACGCGCTGGTCCGGCAAATACCCGTTCTCTACGATACCTACTGGTGTGTCCAAAGGCAGACCCGAGCCCGCCAGCTCAGCCGCAGAATCGCGCAATTGCGCCACTCCCATGAGCAACACCACAGTGTGATCGGGGCGTGCCGGGACTTCGGACAGCTCTTCGTGGCCGGTTACCACGCTGAAGCCCTTGGCCAGTCCGCGGTGCGTCACTGGGATACCCGCGGCCGCCGGAACGGAAACCGCAGACGTTACGCCGGACACCACTTCAACCTCGACGCCGTTCTGGCGGCAGAATTCCGCTTCTTCACCGCCGCGGCCCAGGACGTAGGGGTCGCCGCCTTTGAGGCGGACCACCCGGTTGCCCTTGAGGGCTTCCTCCACGAGGATCCTGTTGATCTCGAGCTGGGGCACGGGATGGTGGCCGGGCGTCTTGCCTACCTCGATCACCCGGACGTCCGGGGCTAGTTCCTTGAGCAGCTCGCGCGGGCCAAGACGGTCAGCAACCACGACGTCGGCCTGGCCCAGCAGTCGACGGCCGCGGACTGTGATGAGTCCCGAGTCGCCCGGACCGCCACCTACCAAAGCGACAGAGCCGAGCGAACCATCGGTTCCCGGCTTGCGATGACGGCGCAGCGGCAGGTCACCGGCTTCAAGGGCAGTGGCTACAGCGTTGCGGAGCGCCATGGCACGGCGCGGGTCTCCCCCGGCGTTGATGGCGATCTTGACGTCGTCCACCACGGCAACGGCGGGTGTCCAGGCGGCTGATGCCTCGTGGTCCGAGGCGTTGACGCACCAGATGCGCTGCGCCTCAGCGTCGGCAGCTACCTGGGTGTCCACAGCGGCTGCGCCAGTGGCGGTTTGAGCGAACCAGACGCCGTCGAGGTCTGAGGTGCGGTACTCGCGCTGCTCCCAGGTGAGGAGACCGGCAGTGGCGAGACCGCGAAGTGTGTCGGTGGCAACGGGAGCGACCACGGTGACTTTAGCACCGGCGTCGAGCAGTCCCTTGGCGCGGCGCTCCGCAACGGGGCCGCCGCCAACCACCAGCACCGGGCGGCCGAGCAGCCGCAGCGCGGTGGGGTAAATGTCCTGTATTGCCATGAAAAAACTGTAGGGCTGCGCCGTAACATGCTTCAAAGGCTCGGAAATACCCGGTAACGCTGGGTAATCCAACGTCACATAGTTTCCCGCTTAGTTCGGGGAAACACTGTCTTTTAGCGTCAGGTAATACGCGCGCTGTTCCTTGCCCAAGTGCTCGATCGCGTAACGAAGCGCCGTCCGCGGCATGGTGGCTGCGTGTTCGTCGAGGAACGCCAGCAGACGCTCGCGACTGCTGCGCCCGGCATCGCGGACCCAACCGCCCACCGCCTTGTGGAGGAGGTCTTCCTTGTCATGAAGGAGGATCCCAGCGATGGCGAACGTGTCATCCAATTGGCCTTCGCGGATGAACGCCGACGTGGCGACGATGGCCGTCCGGCGCTCCCACATATTCTCCGAACGAGCCAGGTCATACAGCGGATCCCGCGACTTATCCATGAGCCAACCGCCCACCACCCGCCCGGCTCCCAAGTCCACCAGGTCCCAGTTGTTAATGCGGTCATGCCTGCGCAGGTACAGCTCGTACAGTTCCTTGCGCCGCTCTTCCGTGGTCTTCTTTTTCTGCGTTTGCAGCGCCATGATCTTCACGGCTCCGGCGCGGGCCTCGTGGATATCCTCTTCCAGGAGCTTCTCGATCTCAGCCGGGGGCATGGCCGCGAATTCCTTGGCAAGCGTGAAGACCTCGCCCATGCGGACACCCATGAAGAAATCACCCTCGCCGTAGTCACCCTCACCGGTCTTGAAATACCGCTGGTACTTGGCCTGCTCGACGTCGGATTGCCTCGCCTGGAGCCGTGCCAGGAACTCGACGGCGGTTGGCTCGGTTCCCGGCGCCAGTGCGGCTTTGGGAGCCTTGGCTGTCTTGGGAGCCTTCCCGGCTTTGGGAGTCTTAGCAACCTTGGGGGTCATCCATCAATAATGCGCCTAAAAGACCGACCAGCCAGTACGCGTGGTGAATTCGTCCAGCGCGGCCACGCCTGCCACGGAATTCCCGGACCGTCCCAGGCCAGGGCTCCACACGCTGATGGAGCACTTGTTGGGAACCACAGCCACGATCCCTCCGCCCACGCCGCTCTTCCCGGGAAGGCCCACGCGGTACGCGAATTCGCCCGCGGCGTCGTACGTTCCGCAGGTAAGCATGACGGCATTGATCCTCTTGGTCTGCGCCGGCGACAGCAAAAGGGTGCCGTCCGTTCCCAAACCGTTGGCCGCCAGGAAGCGGGTTGCGAGCGCCAGGTCTTCACACGTCATGGCCAGTGCGCACTGCTTCGCGTACGAGTCCAGGACTTCGTCCACCGGGTTCTCCAGGTTGCCGCAGCTCGCCAGGAAATGGGCCAAGGAGGCATTTCGGTGGCTATTGGCCAGTTCGGACCCGGCAACGTGGTGATCGGTATCGATGCTTACCTTGGTGGTCTCCTGCCGCATCAAATCCCTCACCGCGTGCGCGGCATTGCCTGTGATGCTGAGGAGCCTGTCCGTCACCACGATTGCACCGGCGTTGATGAAGGGGTTCCGGGGAATCCCTTCCTCGCTTTCCAGCTGGATCAGCGAGTTGAACGGGTTACCCGAAGGCTCCCGGAAGACTCGTTTCCAGATTCCGTCGCCGTCAAAAGCCAACACCAACGCGAGCGCGAAAACCTTGGAGATGCTTTGAATGGAGAAATCCACGTGGGCGTCTCCGGCTGAATAGACCTCGCCCTCCCGGGTTGCCACGGAAATCCCAAATTGTTGGGGATCCACGGCTCCGAGCTGGGGAATGTAGTCAGCAACGTTGCCCTGGCCGACATGCGGCTGCACAGCCCCGACGATGTCGTCGAGGAGATTCTGGATGTCCACGGTTCTAGCCCTTGGTCCCTGCGTAGGTCCAGAGCCTGATCTGAAGGTGCGCCAGGAGGCGTTCATCTGCGGATTGCAGGTCCAATCCCGCCACTTCGCAGGCACGGCGGAGCCTGTAGTGGACTGTGTTGCGGTGGACGGCCAGTTCCTCGGCGCACCGGTTCACGTCGCCAAAGAACTCCAGGTACGTCAGGAGGGTCAGGGCGAATTCCGGGTAGCGGCTGCACAGCCGGGTGATTCCTGCATGACGCAAGGTGGTGCGTGATTCCAGCAGCTCCAGCAGCTCCCTGGTGAGGACTGTCGTTTCCACGTCGCTGTAGGAGGCCACGCGGACTTCGGGGGTTGCCTCCATGACTTTGAGGACGCTGCGCACGTGATCAAGGGTGGCGTGCAAGGCGTCCAAGCGCGGAACGATGGGACCCACGGCTGCCTGCACTTGGAAGTGAAGGTGGGTGGTGGCGTCACGAACGATCGTGTTGACCAGCCTGTTGATGGCAGGAAGGGATTTGAGCGGGTCCAGATCGGGAAGGATGATGGCCGTTTCCATCCCGAGTGCCCCCACCACCGCGCCTGGCCTGTACGCGGCGGCGTGAATTGATGCCACTTTGGAGAGTTCTCCCCTGCGGAGCTGGAGGCCGGCGGCGCTCTGGCTCAACCCGCCCGCGGAGATCAGGACCAACGCTGCTGGTTTTGACGGATCAATCCCTGCGGACTGGGCCTGCGAATGCACCTGAGCCGTGCCGCTCAGGAGGCTCGAGACCCGGTCCTCGCGCATGGATTGGGACTGTTCGTTGCGGTGCCGGACCAGTTCGATCGCTGCGTGGCGGGCGGCTCCCACCATGATGCGATCCGTGTTGGCCGCCAAGGGTTCCGCACCTTCCTGCAACCAGATGTACCCCATCACACGGCTGCCGGCATGAATACCGATTGCTACGCGCTCCCGAAGACCCGCATCGAGGTTGGCTTCCACATGAACAGGCGCTTCAGTAGCCTGCAGGTGCTTGTAAACCCCTGATTCCTTGAGCAGCTTTTGGTATTTTTCAGGACCCCGCCGTGCCAGGATGGACAGCCTGCGGAGCTCATCAACATCATTGGACGCCGGCGAGTAGGCAAGCACCTTATTGCCTGGATCTTCGATGACCACATGGCCGTTGGTCAGCGTGGCGGTTGTTTGGGCGATCGCGAACAGGTCCCGATGCACTGACGTGGCGCTTTCACCGGGCACATCGCTGAAGCGGCCGTCGTTTTCGAGGACATCGTTTTCGCGGACCCTGTCCAGGGCAATGCTTTCGAATTTGTCCCACCGCAAGCCCGGAGCCACCGCCACCAGTCCGATGCCCGTGGGTCGTAGTAACTCTGCTGCGGCTTCCAACTCGCGTTCGTTACCCTTTACCGCTACTGCCGTAGGACGGTCAGCAACAATCCTGCGAAGGGCGGGGAGCGCCGCGCGTCCCCGTGCGCCGATGAGCATGACCAATGCCCCCGGGCGGATCGCATCGTCGTCTTCAGCGTCAACAATGACAGTTTCGCGGACGTTTCTGTTGTCCTCTGCCGGGGCCAGCAGCAACCGTGCGTTGTGGACGCCCAGGTCTTCAAGGACATCGCTCAATAAGGTGACGACACCGTCGTCGTCAATTTCCAGGGCTTTCAACGAAGCTATCGCTTCCTCTCCTCATCAGTTCACTTCAGCAGGACGCTCCCTCGCCATTGAGGGGCTCCGCCGGTACATGTACGCAGACACGCACAGCGAGAAACATTACCGGCCCTCCAGAACACCAGTGTTGTCCCCCCGGCACAAGAGCCGGGCCCTGAATTTGGTTCGCCAGCCAATTTGTCGACGGCGGAGGCCACCTAGAGTTAACGACTGTCCCAAACACCACGAATACTGCCTGCAGCGCGGCCAATTTCAGCCGCACTTATCCAACAGGCAGGCCCCACGTTTTGGAGTATTGAGCCACCTGAGGTGGCACCGGAGTCAAAGGAGACCCCCGAAGTGATACCCGCCCCTGCGTCTACGCAGACCCTTCCCTCCCCAGCAGACTTAGCCGCCGAAACGTCGTCGGGCGCTTTCGCCCAAGAGGAAGCCGGTTACCGGAAAACCCTCAAGCCCCGGCAAATCCAGATGATAGCCATCGGCGGTGCGATCGGTACCGGGCTCTTCATGGGCGCCGGCGGCCGCCTCAACGGTTCCGGGCCCGCTCTGATCCTGGTCTACGCCGTGTGCGGATTCTTTGCCTTCCTGATCCTCCGGGCACTGGGCGAGTTGGTGCTGTATCGCCCCACGTCCGGTTCGTTCGTTTCCTACGCCCGCGAGTTCTACGGCGAGAAAATGGCATACACCGCCGGCTGGCTCTATTTCCTGAACTGGGCCATGACCTCCATTGTGGACGTCACCGCAGTTGCCCTCTACGTCAAGTTCTGGGGGCAATACTGGGCACCCATCAACGACATCCCGCAATGGTTGATTGCGCTCATCGCCTTAGTGGTGGTGCTCGCCCTGAATCTGGTGTCCGTGAAGATCTTCGGCGAGATGGAGTTCTGGTTCGCCATGATCAAGGTGGGTGCCTTGGTGACGTTCCTCGTCGTGGGGATCTGCTTTATTGTCTTTGGCGGCCGGACGGATGTGGGCGTTCCGGGCTTCAACGTCATTGCAGAGAACGGCGGCATGTTCCCCATGGGGGCTGTGGCACCGCTCCTGGCGATCAGCGGCGTGGTGTTTGCCTATGCTGCGGTGGAACTCGTAGGCACCGCCGCAGGAGAAACGGCCGACCCCCACAAGGTGATGCCCAAAGCGGTGAACACTGTGGTCATCCGCATCGGAGTCTTCTATGTGGGCTCCGTCCTGCTGCTCTCGCTTCTGCTTCCCTTCACGTCCTACAAATCCGGCGAATCGCCGTTTGTCACGTTCTTCTCGCACCTCGGAGATCCGCAGGCGGGAGCGATTTCCGCCTCTGTGATGAACTTCGTGGTCCTCACGGCGGCGCTTTCCAGCCTCAACGCCGGCCTCTACTCCACCGGCCGTATCCTCCGCTCCATGGCCGTGAACGGCTCGGCTCCGCAATTCACGGGACGGATCAGCGCGTCCGGAGTGCCCTACGGCGGCATCCTGCTCACGGCCGTCATTACCCTGGTGGGCGTTGGTTTGAACGCCGTCGTCCCGTCACAGGTCTTTGAGATCGTGCTTGAAATCTCGGCGGTGGGCATCATCGGCGGTTGGGCCACCATCATGCTCTGCCACATCAAGCTCCAATCATGGGTCCGCAGCGGCAAAGTTGTCCGGCCGGCGTTCCGGCTGTTCGGAGCGCCTTTCACCTCCTACATCACGCTCGCGTTCCTGACCTTTGTCCTGGTCACCATGGGGTTCTCGGAGACCGGCCGCTGGGTGCTGGCCTCGTTGCTGGTGCTGGCGCCGCTGCTGATAGCTGGCTGGTATGCGTATCGCGGCCGCATCCGCACTGCCCAGACGTCCTAGACACATCTTCAGTTCGAAAGTGAAACACATGAGCAACCCTTCCCCGTCCCTGAAAATCGGCACACCCAGCCGGGCCTGGCGGTCCCGTGCCGATGCGTGGGAGTTTTTGGGATACGCACTCAGGCAGCTTGCCTCAGCCCGACACCGGGAGTCCGGGCTGCTGTCCCAGATCGACCGGACCCTTGCCCTACTGATGTCGGTGGAACAGTACTGGGCTGAACCGGGAGTCGGCGCCGTGGTCCAGTTGCGCCAGTTGATCGACGACGGCGAATCACAGGCCGCGCTCCAGCTTCTGGGGGGCTTGTCCAACCTTCCGCTCGCTTCTGCGGGGGAAACGGTTGCGGTGCCGCGCGGAGAGGTTGTGGACGAGGAAGTTGTTGACCAGCCCGAGCCGGCTGAGCGGCCACGCTTTGAGGTGGTGGTGGTTGACACCGTTGACCCCGACGAAGCCGAAGCACTGAAGAACACCATGGCTGCCCAGAGGCGGCCGTCTGATGCTTTCACTTACACCGTCAATGTGGTTCCCAGCTACGAAGATGCCTTGGTTGCCGTCATGCTCAACCCCGCTATCCAGTCTGTTGTCCTTCGGCCGGGCTTCGCACTCCGCAGCTCACATCTGCTGGGCAGCGACCTCCGACGCTTCCTGGCCCGGCATACCCCGGCGGACCTGCAGGACTCGCGGCCCATCAGACGGATTCTTGGATTGGCCGACGCGATCTCAGGGCTTCGGCCCGAGCTGGACGTCTACCTGGTGGCAGGGGTTTCCATCGAATCGCTGGCGGGATCGCTCACCAGGAAGTTCAGGCGGATCTTCCGGAGGCAGGATCATTTGGACCTGCATCTGTCGCTTTTGTCCGGGGTAGCGGAACGGTACGAAACACCGTTCTTCACCGCCCTCCAGGAATACAGCCGTCGCCCCGCCAGCGTCTTCCACGCGCTGCCAATTTCCAGGGGAGCTTCCGTCGGGAGTTCGCCGTGGATCCGGGACATGGCCGATTTCTATGGGACGAACCTGCTGTTGGCCGAAACCTCTGCCACCTCCGGCGGGCTGGACTCACTGCTCGATCCCCACGGATCCATCAAGCGGGCACAGGAGCTGGCTGCCCGCGCGTTCGGGGCTCAGCGAACCTACTTCGTCACCAACGGCACGTCCACAGCCAACAAGATCGTGCATCAATCGCTGCTTGCTCCCGGCGACGTTGTCCTGGTGGACCGAAACTGCCACAAGTCCCACCACTACGCCTTCGTGCTCGCCGGTGCCCGCGTTTCCTACTTGGACGCCTACCCTTTGGACAAGTACGCCTTCTACGGCGCTGTTCCCCTGGCGAGCCTGAAACGCAGGCTCCTGGAGTACCGGCGGGCAGGCAGGCTCCATGAGGTGAAGATGGTGACCCTCACCAACTGCACTTTTGACGGCGTTGTCTACGACGTCGAAAGGGTCATGGAGGAATGCCTTGCCATCAAACCCGACTTGGTTTTCCTCTGGGACGAGGCGTGGTTTGCCTTCGCCCGCTCCCATCCCGTGTACCGCCGTCGAACCGGCATGGCAGCTGCTGCCGCTTTGGAGGCCTCGTTCCACAGCCCTGCCTACGCTGCCCGGTACGCCGAACAGGCGGCCGCCCTGCACGACCCGGTCACCGGTGAACCCGTGGATGAGGACGCCTGGCTCAACACCCGGCTGATTCCCGATCCCGCGAAGGCGCGGATCCGGGTCTACGCCACGCAGTCCACCCACAAGACCCTGACATCCTTGCGGCAGGGTTCCATGATCCACGTCTTTGATCAGGATTTCGCTGGCTCCAACCAGGAGTCGTTCCGCGAGGCTTACATGACCCACACGTCCACCTCACCCAACTACCAGATTCTGGCGTCCCTGGATATCGGAAGGCGACAGGTGGAGCTGGAAGGGTTCGGCCTGGTTCAGCGGCAATCCGACCTTGCGGTTTCCGTGGCCCAGGCTGTTGCCAGGCATCCGCTGCTGAAGAAGTACTTCCGGGTGCTGACCTCGCGGGACCTCATCGGTTCGATTTATCGGGAAACCGGCTCCAGCATGCCGCTGCGGGACGGGCTGGCCGAACTGGAGGATGCCTGGCAGCGGGACGAGTTCGTCATCGATCCCAGCCGCCTCACACTGGACATCAGCAAGACAGGGATCGACGGCGATACTTTCCGCCACAGCTACCTCATGGACGATCACGGTATCCAGGTGAACAAAACGTCCCGGAACACTGTGCTGTTCATGACCAACATCGGCACCTCCCGCAGCTCCGTGGCCTACCTGATCGAGGTCTTGGTGAAGCTCGCCGAGAGTTTTGAGAATCCACATCCTGCGGCGCGGCAGCGGACTCTTCCCGCGTCATCCGATGCGCCCCGCCCGACTCCCCCGCTGCCCGACTTCAGCACGTTCGCCGCGCGCTTCCGCGTTGACGATGCCTGCGAGGACGGGGACATCCGGGCAGCTTACTTTGAGAGCTACAAGCCCGATTCCACTGTGTACCTGTCCGCAGCTGAGGTAGCTGCAGCGGTTTCCACGGGACAGGAAGTGGTCTCGGCAGGTTTCGTCACGCCGTATCCCCCGGGCTTCCCCATCCTTGTCCCGGGCCAAGTGATTACACGGCAGACGCTCGAATTTATGGATGCCCTGGACACCCGCGAAATTCACGGATTCGATCACGACCGCGGGTATCGGGTCTTCGTTGAGCCGTTATCGTTTTCGGCTGCAGGGGTGGCAGCGGTGGCTTCCTAGGCCTTCGCGTTCCACCCGATCGTCGGGGCGATGTGCTTCGCGACGTTGCCCAAAAGCTTGGCGTTGTAATCCACACCCAACTGGTTGGGTACCGTGAGCAGGACGGTGTCTGCCGCTTGGACTGCGGCGTCCTTGGCCAGCTCCTCAGCCAGGGCGTCCGGCTCGCCGATGTAGCTCTTCCCGAAACGGGACAACGCGCCGTCGAGAATTCCTACCTGGTCCTGGCTGTCCGCTTGGGCGCGGAGGCCGAAGTAGTGGTTGTCGACGTCGTCCACAATCGGTATCACGCTGCGGCTCACGGAAATCCTTGGTTCAAAGTCGTGTCCGGCTGCAGCCCACGCCTCGCGGAACATCTGGATCTGCTCTGCCTGCAGCTCGTCGAAGGGCACCCCCGTGTCCTCGGTGAGGAGGGTGGAGCTCATGAGGTTCATGCCTTGCTCGGCTGACCAAACGGCTGTTTTCCGTGTTCCGGCACCCCACCAGATTCTTTGCGGGAGGCCGGGCGACTGGGGCTGTATGGGCAGCAGACCTGTGGCTCCGCCGGCGTAATGGGGATCCGCTTCGGCAACGCCGTGCCCGGCAATCGCTTTGCGGAACAGTGCTGTGTGGCGCCGGGCCATGTCCCCGCCGTCTTCGCCGTCTTCCGGGACGTACCCGAAGTTCGCGGCCCCGTTCCGTGCGGGTTCGGGTGAACCACGGCTCACGCCGAGCTGCAGACGGCCGTCGCTGATGAGGTCCGTGGCCGCTGCTTCCTCGGCCATGTACAGCGGGTTCTCGTAGCGCATGTCGATCACGCCGGTGCCCATTTCAAGGCGCGTGGTTCGGGCTGCGATGGCTGCTAGCAACGGGAAGGGCGAAGCCTGCTGCCGGGCGAAGTGGTGGACTCGGAAGAACGCGCCGTCTATACCCAGCTCCTCGGCAGCCACCGCCAGTTCGATTCCCTGCTTAAGTGCTTCTCCGGCCGTTGGTACGAGGGAGCCCGGGACACGTGCCCAATGTCCGAAGGAAAGGAAGCCGATCCGTTTGTTGTGCATGTTCGGGACAACACTTCGAGCCGTGTGGTAATTCCTCAATCAGCCCGTCGATAGTGCATGGCCACCGCACCGTTGCTGAGCGGATCGGCCGAGATCAGCTCCAGGCGCCGGGTGCCGGGCAGTCCGCCCTGATACAGGGTGGGGCCGTGGCCGGTGATCATGGGGTGGACGAGGAATTTGTACTCGTCGATCAGATCCAGCCGGTCCAGTTCTGTGGCAAGTTTGCCGCTGCCCACGAGCACCCCGCCTGGAGTCTTGTCCTTGAGTTCCTGCACCGCCGTTCGCAACTCACCGACCAGGTGATGGCTGTTGGTCCAGGGGAAGTCGCTGCGCGTTGCCGATACGACGTACTTGGGCTTGGTCTCCAGACTAAGCGCCCACTCGCGTAGGGCTGGTGGTGCGTCCACCTCGCCGCGGGCAACCAACGGCCAGTAGTCCTCCATCATTTCGTAAGTAGTACGGCCCCAGAGCATTGCTCCACTGTGGTCCAGGAGGTGGGTGAAGTGGGCATGCGTCTCGTCATCGGCGATGCCCTCCCTATGATCGACGCAACCATCGAGCGTGACGTTGATGCTGAACGTAAGAAGGCCCATCCGACGATTCTAGGCTTCGACGGCAAATGAGCATAGAGTAGAAAATTGTCGGAACGCATACCCACCCGGGGTATGCTCGCACTCTCTGGACAATGGTCAAAACAGGACAGAGAAGGAGGTAGTGGAGCATCATGAAAAGGCCGATCTCTCCTCAAACTCCTGCAGCCCTCCTCGGGCGTCTTACCTTCCTCTGGCGGGTCTCGCTCCTGCTTCTGGTGGCAGCCGTCATGGCGGGCATCGTCGGAATGCACGTGGTCAGCGGATCTCATGGCGCCCACCCTGCAAGCTCTGCGTCACCTGTCATAGCTGCCGAATCTACGCTCCACGTTCACGACACCGTGCAGCTCCACGGGAGCCCGCCCGCTGATGCGGACAAGTGCACGTCTGGAAGCTGCTCCTGCACCCAGGCGACCACCACCAACTGCATCCCTTCGCTACAAACAGGTTCCTTGGCCGCTCCGCCTCCAGCCGTTGCTCTCGGAATAATCCCTGTCTCGTGGGAACTTCACAATCTCCCCCGCTCCTGGTCCTACCAGCCCCTCGGTCCTACACCCGGGCAGCTCTGTATCAGCCGTACGTAAGCACCGGCGCGGCCCGCGACAGCCGGGCCCGCTTATCCCATCACCATCTGCTTACCCCTCGGCGGCTGACAAACGCCCGCCTAAATTTGCAAAGGACCTTTTTCTGATGAACAGGACTCACTTCACTTTTACCGGAGCCGCTGTCGCAAGCCTGATTGCGCTGGCCGGCTGTGCCTCGAACGCCGGATCCGATTCCATGCCGGGGATGGACCACGGAGGTTCCGGCACTTCCGTCAGCCCTTCGGCGAACAGCAGCGACGCCGGGCACAACGCAGCAGACACGATGTTCGCCCGGATGATGATTCCCCACCATGCCCAAGCAGTGGAGATGTCCGACGCTATGCTCGCGAAGACTGACATCCCGCCCGCAGTAACCGCCTTGGCCGTCAAGATCAAAGAAGCCCAGGCACCCGAGATCGAGAAGATGACGGCTTGGCTCAAGAGCTGGAACGAGTCGGCCACGATGCCCGCCAACGGCCACGGTGGCCACAGCATGGACGGCATGCTGAGCGACGCCGACCTCCAGAAACTGAAGGATGCCCAAGGCATGGAAGCGGCCAAACTCTTCCTGACCCAGATGATCGCGCATCATGAAGGCGCCGTCAGCATGGCCAAAACCGAGACCAGCCAAGGCAAGAATCCCGAGGCCGTTCAGCTTGGCAAGGACATCATCGCCGCCCAGGAAGCTGAGATTAGGGAAATGCAGGATCTCCTGGCCGAACTCTAGCCTCACGGTGTGGTGATGCAGAGGCCCGACGGCGGAAGGTCGCCGTCGGGCCTCTGCCTGTTCGCTCTGTTGGCGGGCAAAGTACGCGAGCCCTAAAGAGTGCTCGGATCAATGACTGTTGTCGGGAACGGCTTGACCGGATTTAGAGGGGCGATACTGATGATCTTCCAACCGTCTTCGGTCTTGGCAAGGTCAACTTTCTGGCCGTAGACGTAGCCCTCGTCAGGACCCTGCACACCGCTGACCGGCGAGTGTTCCAGATGCGTCTGCTCAGAAAGCTCTACCCTGGCGCCGCTCTTGGTGGCAGTGAGTTCCTTGAGGGTGATCTCGGATGCGCTGGCCGTCAAGAAAACATTATGGGGTGCTAGCGCGTCCCTGCGTTGACGGAGTTTTCCGTACTCCAGCTCAGTGCGTTCAACGGCGTCCGGCACGAAATCCTGACTGATTTCTTCCGTGGTGGACGAGAACCCAACAACCACTTGATGATTCCTGCGGTCGATTGCCCGCTCGATGAGGGTCTGAATGGCGGCTTTCTCTCCGGCATCCAGCTGCGGGGTTGGTGCTGTACACGAGGATACGGCCAGTAGGGCAACTACCGCAGCAGATACCGTCACTCTTCGCTGCATGATCATAAGTTGCCACCTTTCACACGACTCCCGGGAACCGCCTCCCCCAATTGCAAGGCTGGTGGAAACCTAGCAGTTTGCCCGCTGGGAGACCAGATCCGGCCGCGTCGCGGGCTACGTGTAGTGGGTTCGGTTGCCGCACCGCTTACCGCCGATCGCCCCCGTAACCGCTGGTGCAAACGGCGCGAAAGGGTGCGGACTCGGCGAAGAAGTGGTGCGCGCGGCGCAAAGTGGTGCGCCCGCCCGCCGGGACTTAGCGGCTGCTGCCCGCCAGCAAACCCCGGCGTTGCAGCAAACGCTTCTCGATGGGCCCGAACACCAGGATCTCGATCAGAATGCCCACGAACAGGATCAGCAGGATCGCGGACATCACGATTGTCATATCGGAAAGGAGCCGGCCTTGGTCCAGCAACGAGCCAAGCCCGAAACCAATGGTGCCGCCCACTGCGATGATTTCCGCGGCCATGAGTGAACGCCAGGAGAAGGCCCAGCCCTGCTTCAAACCGCCGATGTAACCGGGAAGTGCGGCGGGCAGGACAATCTGCAGTGCCATCTGGAGCCGGTTCGCGCCAAGGACTGTGCCCACGCTGCGGTACTGCGGCGGGATCTGGTCCACACCGGAAATGAGCCCGTTGATGATGGACGGGATGGCGCCCATGAACACTACGAAGTAGACGGTGGCGTCGGTCAGGCCGAACCAGATGATCGCTGCGGGAACCCAGGCCACGGAAGGGAGCACCTGCAACCCGGAAATCAGCGGCCCGAACGCACGCCGCAAGGGAGCTACCTGGGCCAGGATCAACCCCACGGGAGTAGCGATGACCACCGAAATCAGGAAGCCGATCACACCACGTTGCAGTGATGTCCACACAGCTTCCTGGACTTTTCCTTCGCCCCACATCGTCACGAATTGGGTGAGGACATCCAGCGGCCCGGGAACTAGGTCTCGGCGCTTGAACTCAAGCGAAACGTAGAACTGCCACGCGAGGATCAGGACCACCAGCGCGGCAACGGGCAGCAGCACCCGCTTCCAGTCGATACCGGCCTTGCGTCGGCTGTCCGACTGGAGGTTGTCCAGCCCGGCTTCCAGGTCCCGGAGCTCGGAGGCGTTGCCCTTCAGCGACGGCGAAGTGATGTGCTCTTTGGATTCAGTCACGGGAAGGGTCCGCTCTTCGGTGGTAATGGGGTTACTTGGCATGGCGGCGGATCTCCTCGCGAAGACGGCGGGTAATAACTCCGGTCAGCTCCCCAGCGCGGCCGGCATCGGTACGGTGCTCCTCCGTGACATCCCATTCAGCCACCACACGGCCGGGACGCGAGGACAAGAGCAGTACGCGCTGACCCAGACGGACGGCCTCGCGCACGTTGTGGGTGACGAACACGATGGTCCGGCCCGTTTCCTTCCAGATCCGCTCGAGTTCGTCGTGCAGAAGGTCGCGGGTGATCGCATCGAGGGCAGCAAACGGCTCATCCATCAGCAGCAACTGTCGGTCTTGAGCCAAGGAACGGGCCAACGCAACGCGCTGCCTCATGCCACCGGACAGCTCGTGGGGACGCTTATCCCCCGCGCCGCCCAAGTGCACCAGTTCCAACAGTTCGGTGGCACGTGCACGCCGGCTCGCCTTCGTGCTGGACTTGTCCGCCAACTGCAAAGCCAACTCGATGTTGCCCCTCGCCGTCAGCCACGGGAACAGGGCTGCGTCCTGGAACATGAAGGCAGCGCCGTCGCTGGGGACTTCAAGAGCGCCCGACGTCGGCGGTTCCAGTCCCGCCATGATGTTCAGGAGGGTGGACTTTCCGCAGCCGGACGCACCGAGGAGGGCGACGAACTCGCCTTGAGCGATGGTGGCGTTGACGTCGTCCAGCACCGGGGCGCCGTCGCCGAAGCGCTTGCCCAGGTTCTCGAGTACGACTGGCATGGTCCCGTCCTTCATGTTGATTGGTAGAGCTGATGTGGCCAAAGGCCGGCCCGCTTCCCCTGTGGATGAGAGGGAAGCGGACCAGCCTGTTACTGCTTAGTCCTGGCCGAGTCCTGCGGCCGAGGTTTTCTTGCCTTCAACCTCGTTCAAGGTGCGGAGGTCGAAGATGCCGTTGATGTCGGCCTGCTTGGTGGTGCCGGCCTTGACGCCGTCTTCGAGCAACTTGTTGTACGTTCCGGCCAGCGGGTCGGTGGTGAACTTGATGTTCTGCAGCGCCCGTTCAATCACGTTCGCCGGAAGCGGCTTGCCCGCAGTGTCCTTGAGGACCGCGTTGATGGTGGTCGCCTTCTCGGAAGCGGAAGCGCTATTCAGCCAGTTCACGGACTCCACGTGGCCCTTCAGGAGCGCCTTCACGGTTTCGGGGTGTTCAGCGGCGAACTTCTTGTTCACGATCAGGATGGTGGTGGTGAAGTCACCGTTCTCCCACAGGTCCTTCTCATCAACCAGGACCTTCGCACCGGCTTCAAGCACCAGGCGGGAGGCCCACGGCTCCGGCAACCACGCGCCGTCGAGCTTTCCGTCGGTGAAGAGCTTCAGCGACTGGGCGTTCTCGGTCGGGTTGATGTTCACATCGCCGCTGCCATCGGTGTTGGTCTTGAAGCCCTGGTCACCGAGCCAGGCGCGGAGTGCCACGTCCTGGGTTCCGCCGAGCTGCGGGGAGCTGAGGATCTTGCCTTTGAGGTCCGCGGCGGAGTTGATCTCCGGCTTGACCACCAGCTGGGCACCGCCGGAGGCGGCACCGGCGATGATGCTGATGGACTCGCCGTTGCTCTTGACGAAGGAGTTGATGGCCGGGTTCGGGCCGATGTACGTGGCATCGATGGCGCCGGCGTTCAGGGCTTCGATTGCGGCGGGGCCTGCGTTGAAGACCTGCGTGCTGAGCTTGGTGTCGCCGAGCTCCTTGGCGATCAGGCCCTTGCTGGTGCCTACCAGCGCGGGGCCGTGGGTCACGTTGCTGAAGTAGCCAAGCTTCAGCTCAGCAGCCGGCGTCGTGGTAGGCGCCGGGGCGGCCTGGTTGTTCTGCGAAACAACGGAAGCGACTGCGGCGCCCGCACCGATGAGGAGCACCAGGCCGACGGCCAGGGCGATCTCTACTGTGCGGCGGCGCTTGGGCTTGGGTGCGGTCTCACCGGCAACGATGCGGGTGGTGCCGGTGTTGGGTGACTCGGGGGTGTTAGCCATGGGGGTGGGTCCTTAGGGAGGTGGGATGCGAGCGGGGCGAAGATCAGGCCCCGTGACATCGCCCGTCGAGGGCAAGCAAGGACCATTCCGGAGAGGTCATGCCTTCACAGTAGGGACTGTCATATTTCGGCTTCAATCCCGTAGAAATCAAGGTTCACGCAGGTTCACGTGACGTCATATTCGCTGCCAGGCCTTCAATGTCGCGCGGAGTTGTGCGGCAGCAGCCACCTATGAGACGGGCGCCCCGGTCCTGCCAAACGGCTGCGTTGCCGGCCAAGGTTCCGTTGCCCTGAACACCCTCCGACGGACCCCACGTCTTGGTCACGGCATCGTAGCTCTCCCCCGAATTCGGATACGCGACCAGCGGCTTGTTCAAGGTCAGCTGCAGGGTGCCGAGAGCTTCTGTCACCAGGTCCAGCGGCACGCAATTTACGCCGACGGCGGCCACCCGCGGTTCCGCGCCGAGCAGAGCTGCCACGTCCGCAATCGGCGTTCCGTCACTGATGTGGCCGCTGTCCCGCAGCGTGAACGTAAACCAGGATTCGACGTCGAACTCCGCCACGAGCGCCAACAGCGCGTCCGCTTCGGCGAACGACGGCAGCGTCTCGCACGCCAGGAAATCCGCGCCGGCTTCAACGAGAGCGGCAATGCGGGGCCGGTGGAAGTCCCGGAATTCCGCGGCGGAAAGCGTGTAATCGCCCCGATACTCAGAGCCATCAGCCAGGTAGGCGCCGTAGGGACCCACGGATCCGGCTACCAAAAGCGGCCCACAGGCAGAACCCTCAGCCAAGGCTTCCTGGCGGGCTTCATCGGCCAACCGGACGCTCAACGCCACCAGCTCCAACGACTCATCAACGGACAACCCGCGCCGCGCAAAACCCTGCGGAGTCGCCTGGTAGCTGGCGGTGATGGCCACGGAGGCTCCGGCGTCGAAATAGTCGCGGTGGACCTGCTTGATCAGGTGCGGCTGCTCGAGCAGGACCTTGGCTGACCACAATGCGTCTTCCAGATCGCAGCCGTGAGCCTCCAATTCCGTGGCCAACGCACCGTCCAGGACCAGGTCCTTGCCGGCGTTGAGGAGCGTGCTGAGCGTTGTGTTCTGTGGCATGGGTCCTTCCCAAAAAAGAAAACCGCAGCCTGTTCGAAATTCCCGCCGTACAACGTGAGGAGTCGCGAACAAGCTGCGGTTTTGTGACTACGTATGACCCTAGATGACGTAACGTTCGTCTTCGTGGTCGCCCGGGTGGTCCTTGACCAAACCGGCGGCAAGGGTGTTGCCGTCGATGGGGTCGATCACCAGGAAAGCGCCGGTGCGGCGGTGGTGCAGGTAGTTCTCCAGTGGCAGCGCAGCGGACAACCGGAGCTGTGCGTGTCCGATGTCGTTGAGCTCCAGGTTGGACGCGGGCTCCACGTTGAACGTGGCCAGGTCCAGCTTGCCCGTGACGTTCCGGACCAGGGCCTGGACCGTGCGTGTACCGTGCTTCACCAGGACCTTCTGGCCTTCGCGGAGCGGCTTGGGTGAGAGCCATGCCAACGACGCGTACAGGTCAGCTGTGCTCTCACGGACAGTCCCGGCAGCAGCGATGGTGTCGCCACGGGCGATGTCGATCTCGTCGGCCAAACGAACGGCCACCGATTGCGGAGCTGCGGCCTCCTCCAGCGATTGGCCGGCGAAGTCGATGCCGATCACCGTGGTGGTGCGCGGCTCGTGGCCCGGGCTGATGACGGATACTTCGTCGCCAACCTTGACGGAGCCCTCGGTGATCTGGCCGGCGTAGGCGCGGTAATCGCGGTACGCCTCCGCATCGAGCCCGGCGGCAACAGCGTCCGGAGCCAGGGCACCCTGCGGACGGATCACCAGCTGGACCGGAAAGCGGAAGCTCTCCAGTTCGGCCTCGAGTTCGTCAGCAGCCGGGAGGGTTTCGAGGACCTCCAACAGTGCAGGACCGGTGTACCAGGGGGTGCGCTCGGAGCGGTCCACCACGTTGTCACCATCAAGGGCCGAAACAGGAACCACCAGCAGATCAGCAACGCCATCGGAACCCAGCCCAAGCTCACGCGCAACCTTCTGCACGTCGGCTTCGATGTCGCGGAATACCTGCTCGCTGAAATCAACAAGGTCGATCTTGTTCACGGCAACAATCACGTGGGCAACGCGCAGCAGCTGCAACACGGACAGGTGACGGCGGGTCTGCTCCAGCACACCCTTACGGGCGTCGATAAGTACGACGACGGCATCCGCAGTGGACGCGCCGGTCACCGTGTTCTTGGTGTACTGAACGTGGCCGGGGCAGTCCGCCAGGATGAAGCTGCGGCGGTCCGTGGCGAAGTAGCGGTAAGCGACATCGATGGTGATGCCCTGCTCGCGCTCGGCGCGCAGTCCGTCGGTCAGGAGGGCGAGGTCAATCCCGCCCTTTTCTCCGCCGAAGCCGCGGTCCGCGGAGGTGCGGGCAACGGCGTCGAGCGTGTCAGCAAGAATCGCCTTGGAATCGTGAAGGAGGCGGCCCACCAAAGTGGATTTACCGTCGTCCACCGACCCGGCGGTAGCGAAGCGGAACAGGGTTGTGGGCAGGGCTGTTTCCAGCCCGGCAGGCAGTGTTTCGGTGCTCATTTAGAAGTAGCCGTCCTTCTTGCGGTCTTCCATGGCTGCCTCGGAGATGCGGTCATCTGCTCGGGTGGCGCCACGTTCGGTCAGGGTGGAGGCAGCGACTTCAACTACGACGTCGGCCACGGTGCGGGCATCGGACTCGACGGCACCGGTGCAGGACATGTCGCCCACGGTGCGGTAGCGGACCAGCTTGGTGATGACTTCCTCGTGCGGCAACGGTTCGGAAACCTCGCCTACCGCGCGCCACATGCCGTCGCGGGCGAAAACTTCGCGCTCGTGGGCGTAATACAGGCCGGGGAGCTCAATGTTCTCGCGCTCGATGTAGCGCCAGATGTCCAGCTCGGTCCAGTTGCTGATGGGGAACGCGCGAACGTGCTGGCCCACGGTGTGGCGGCCGTTGTACAGGTTCCACAACTCAGGACGCTGGTTGCGCGGATCCCACTGGCCGAACTCGTCACGCAGGCTCAGGATGCGCTCCTTGGCGCGGGCCTTGTCCTCGTCACGACGGCCGCCGCCAAATACGGCGTCGAACTTGTTGCGCTGGATGGCATCCAACAGCGGGACGGTCTGCAGCGGGTTGCGGGTACCGTCGGCGCGCTCGGCCAGCTCACCGCGGTCGATGAACTCCTGCACCGAGCCGACAACCAGCTTCAAGCCGAGGCGCTCAACCGTGCGGTCCCGGAAGTCGATGACCTCGGGGAAGTTGTGGCCCGTGTCCACGTGCAGGACGGGGAAGGGAACCTTGCCCGGCCAGAACGCCTTGGTGGCCAGATGCAGCATGACCACGGAATCCTTGCCGCCGGAGAACAGCAGCGCAGGCTTCTCGAACTCGGCAACAACTTCACGAATGATGTGAATGGCCTCGGATTCGAGGGTGTCCAGGCTGCTCAGGCGGGACGAGCCGCCGTCTGCCGCCCCCGCCCCTGCGCCGCGCGGCTGATCTTCGATCAGCCCAGCGCGCGGCTCCGACAGGCCCGAAGCCACTCCCTGGGCGGCAGACGGCGTCTCTAGGTCGCTTTCCAGCACGTCCAGCTCCAGTTCCTCGTTCGTAGTTTGAGTGCTCATGTGTGTAGTCCGCATTCTGTCTTGTCGGATCCTGCCCAGCGGCCGGCTCGGGGGTCTTCACCCGGGGCCACTTTGCGGGTGCAGGGCTGGCAGCCGATGGACGGGTAGCCCTGGCTCAGGAGGGGGTTGACGGGAAGGATGTTGTCCTCGGAGTACTCGATCAGCTGATCGAAGGTCCAGTCGACCATCGGGTTCACCTTTACCAGGCCGAAGCCCTCGTCCCAGGTGATCACCGGGGTGTTGGTGCGGGTGGGGCCCTCGTCGCGTCGGACACCGGTGAACCACACCTCGTAGCCGGCCAGCGAACGGCGCAGCGGCTGGACCTTGCGCAGCGCGCAGCACTGGGCGGGGTCGCGGGCGAACAGGTCCTTGCCGAGCAGGCGATCCTGTTGTTCCACGGTGTTCTCCGGAAGAACGTCCACTACGTTGACGCGCAGGTTCGCTGCAACTTCGTCGCGGGTCTCGTACGTTTCCTTGAAGTGGTAGCCGGTCTCCAGGAACAAAACGTCGACGCCGGGAAGCTGGTCCGCGACCAAAGCCGGAAGGACGGCGTCAGCCATGGAACAGGCGACCGTCACCGTGGGCAGCTCGAAGTTGCGGGCCACCCAGGCGATGACGTCCCGGGCGGGGGCGTTCCAGCCCAGCTCAGCGGCGCCTTGTTCGGCCAGGGCCTTCAGCTCTTCATGGGAACGCAGTGCCGGACGGGCTGCTGCGCTGGCGAGGTTGGTAATCGTGACGGGATCTGTCATTGGAGATCTCCTTCATCTGCCGAGTGTGCCCACTCTGCGAAGGTCTGGCCCTCGGCGCCCACGGCGACAAATTTACGGACCACGCGCTCCACGTAATCGGGCAGGTCTTCCACCGTGACCTTGAGGCCGCGGACGGTACGTCCCAAACCGGCTTCCTCGCGCTCGTTGTTGGCCAGCCCGCCACCGAGGTGGACCTGGAAACCCGGAGTGGGGTCGCCGTCGGGCGTTGGCAACATCATGCCCTTCAGGCCGATATCTGCCGTCTGGATACGTGCGCAGGAGTTCGGGCAGCCGTTGATGTGGAGGGACAGTGCCGACGGCAGCTGCTTGGTCTCTACGAGGTCCACCAAGCGGCGCTCCAGCTCAGCGATGGCCGTGGCTGCCGTGACCTTGGTTTCAACGATGGCCAGCTTGCAGTATTCGATGCCCGTGCAGGCGATGGTGCCGCGGCGGAACACGGACGGACGGGCGGAGAGGCCCAAAGTGTCCAGCTCTGCGATGAGCGGTTCAACCTGCTCCTCGGCCACGTCCAGGATGACGAGCTTCTGGTGAGGGGTAGTGCGCAAGCGGTAGCTGCCGTGCTTCTCCAGGGTGTCCGCCAGCGTGACAAGTGCCTCGCCGGATGTGCGGCCCACAGTAGGGGTCACGCCGATGAAGAACTTGCCGTCCTTCTGCTCGTGAACGCCGATGTGATCGCCGGGGGCCGTGGGCTTGGGAGCAGCAGGGCCGTCGGGAAGCTTGAAACCGAGGTATTCGTCCTCCAGGATTTGGCGGAACTTGGCCGGTCCCCAGTCGTTCATGAGGAACTTCAGGCGTGCCTTGGTGCGCATGCGGCGGTAGCCGTAGTCGCGGAAGATGCTGGTGACGCCGAGCCATACTTCAGCGGCAACGTCAGCGGAGACGAACACACCAAGGCGTTCGGCCAGGCGCGGGTTGGTGGACAGGCCGCCGCCGACCCAGAGGTCGTAGCCGGCACCGAGTTCAGGGTGGACAACGCCCACCAAGGCGAAGTCGTTGATCTCGTGCACCACGTCCTGGGACGGGTGGCCCGTGATGGCGGTCTTGTATTTGCGGGGCAGGTTGGCCAGCTCAGGGTCGCCGATGAAACGTTCGGCGAGCTCGTGGATCAGCGGGGTGGGATCGATGATCTCATCCTTGGCGATGCCCGCAACCGGGGAGCCGAGGATGACACGGGGAACGTCGCCGCAAGCCTCGGTGGTGGACAGGCCAATGCCTTCAAGGCGGCGCCAGATTTCCGGCACATCCTCAACGCGGATCCAGTGCAGCTGGATGTTCTGGCGGTCTGTGAGGTCGGCCGAGCCGCGGGCGAAGTCCACGGAAATCTGGCCGATGACGCGAAGCTGCTCGGTGGTCAGCGCACCGCCGTCGATGCGCACGCGGAGCATGAAGTACTTGTCTTCGAGCTCGTGCGGTTCAAGCGTTGCGGTCTTGCCGCCGTCGATCCCGGGTTTGCGCTGGGTGTAGAGGCCCCACCAACGGAAACGACCGTGAAGGTCCGTGCCGTCGATCGAATCAAAGCCCTCTTTGGAGTAGACAGACTCAATCCGCTCACGGACGTTCAGCCCGTTGTCTTCCTGCTTCCAGGTTTCGTTGGCGTTCAGTGGAGCGGTGCCGTCAACCTTCCACTGGCCGTGGGGCTTGGCGGCAGGGCGGGTGCGTGCCGGACGCGAGGGGACTGCGGTGTCCGAGGACGCACCGGCTACAGCTGTATCTGTCATACATCGACTGTAGGTCTGGCTAGTTTTCGCCAGCAAAGGTCCGGAAACGCGAAGTCACCTAGGGAAACATTTCGTCACGAACACGCCAGCGGCCTTGTCCGAAGGACCTGTTTTGTGCAGGTCCATTTGGCGCTTTTCCCGCGTGAATAAAGGTTAGGAGAGCCTTTCCAACACTGCGTCGTAACGTTCCAGCGCGATCTCTGCCAGCACCGTCGACGGAAGCAAAGGAGCCGACACAATGTCCGCGCCGGCCTTTGCCAGTTGGTCGTGGAAATAACCGGTCGCCAGCAGGTAGGAGGCAATGAAGACCCGTCCGGTCCCACCGTCGGCGGCGAGTTCGGCACGCAAGGAGGCGACGCCGTCGGGCACTGTTGGCTGGGCGCTGGCGCCATAGGCGACCCGGACCTTGTTGGGCAGCAGCTCACCGAGGAGTCGCGCCTGCTCTTCCGAGTCCACCGAGCCGTCCGGAAGGGACGATCCCGCGGCAGCCAGCAGCACGCCGTCGTTCTCCTGCAACCCAGCCGCACGCAGGTGCGTGGTCAACAGCTCAGCCAGACGGGGATCCGGTCCCAGCGGCTTGGCAGCCACTACCTCGGGGCGGCTCTTGATGGCTTTGGGAACGTCCACCTTGATGTGGAAGCCCGTTGAGAGCAAAAGCGGTACGACGACGGCGGCAGTCCCCTCGGGCAGGCCCTCCACCACACCGCCCAACTCGGGTTCCTGGACGTCAACGTACGCTTCAACCACGCGCAAACCGGGGCGGAGAGTTTCAATTTCAGCCATCACGCGCCGGATGGCTGCTTGGCCTTCGGCGTTGCGGGTTCCATGGGCGCAAGCGATCAAAACGGGGCTGTTCATGGGAGCTAGCGTAACGTTGAGCCAGCACCTGTTGTGAAGCACGTTAAGAAAGAACCAGTCCACTTGATTTCCTTTGACATTGTTCTTCTTTGGCTTGACCTCATCGGCGTGTTCTTTTTTGCTGTGTCGGGCTCGTTGTTGGCCGCCCGGAAGCAGTTCGACTTTGTTGGTTCGGTGCTGCTCGCCTCCATCGCGGCGCTGGGCGGTGGGGTGATCCGCGACATCGTGATCAACGCCGGCCCCCCGATCGCCTTCACAAACCCCGCCTACCTCGCCCCGCCTGTGCTGGCAGCATTGCTGGTCTACTACCTTTTCTCGTCAGTGCAGCGCTTCACGTCCCTTTTAACGTTGTTCGACGCCGGCGGATTGGCGTTGTTCTGCATCACCGGCACCCTGAAAGCCATCAGTGCGGGCATGAACCCGGTGGCTGCGATCCTCCTGGGAGTCACCACCGGAGTGGGCGGCGGCCTGCTCCGTGACATCACCGCCAACGAGATCCCCACCTTGTTCAACAACCGCGATATCTACGCGCTGCCTGCCTTCGTGGGCGCCGGTTTGACCACGTTATTGTGGCACCTTGGCCTCTTTAGCGGGCTTACGGCCTGTGTCATTGCCGGTGTTGTTTTCACTTTCCGGGTGACCGCATGGCGCCGCGGCTGGTATGTGCCCCTGGCTGTGCGTGGTTGGCATCGCGCAGGCACCGGTGGGGGCGCAATTTCCGGTGCCCGGGATTAGCTAGGATAAGAGCATGACTGACATGTTCCTCGAGAAGTTCCGCGCGCTGGTCCCAAAGTATCTCGAGGATGAATGGCAGGAAGAAGACGGCCTCACGCCCGACGAACTGGACGACGCCCTCTCCGATCACTCCTTCACCATCCCGCTGGTCCTGCGCGAGTTCTACCTTGCAATCGGCGGCTGCGAGGACCTCATGGAGGCTTACCACTACTTCTGGGATCCCGAGGAACTCGAGGTGGACGACGAAGGCTTCCTCATGTTCCTTGAGGACGAGGACGAGCAGTTCACCTGGGGCTTCCGCACCGCCGACCTCAGCATCCCGGACCCCATCGTCTGGCGCCGCAACAACGCCCGCGGCCAGTGGAAGAGCGAAGAGGGCACGTTCTCCGAGTTCGTGTTCGACATGTTCGAGTGGGCATTCAACGACGACGAAGACTAAGTTCCCGTTTTGGAGCAGCCCCTTCCCACCCATTCCGGGTTGTGAAGGGGCTGTTTTATTGGGACCCTGTGCGGCCACCACCCACTTTGATTTTGGGCCTGCCCTGACACGCCGCTTCGGGGGTTTGTTGCCAGAAAGTTGGGGTCAAAGTAGGTGGTGGCGGTACAGGCCCAGAGGGGCTCACGACGGCGGAACCCACCCTGGCGCGTACCTCGCCGGCGCGTAGCGGCCAACTTCCCTGTTGCGCAGAACTGCCATGACTTCGGCGACCATCCTCTCTGGGTGATGAACGACGTCGACGTAGTAGTAATGGAGGGTCAATAGGCCTCTGCGCATGGCTGCGTTGTTCCTATATTGATCCTTCTTGACCTGTTTTCCCTCAAGGTGCGTGCCGCCGTCGAGTTCTACAATCAGGCATTCGTTAACCAAGCAGTCCACCTCCCCTACGCCCGGGACGTCCACATGCATCTGGACTTTAAGACCTGCCCTGGTGAAGTGGGTGTGCGCGAGGACTTCCAGGAGCGAGTCGGCCCGAGGCAAAACCAAGTCCAGGATTTCGCGAACTTTGCCATTCCTGTTGCCCGGAAGCTTTGATTTCAGGAAATCTATGGACAGCAGTGCTTGGCTAACTGCGCTCTGCACCATGACCAGTGCTTCAAGTTCCCGTAGGCATCTGAGGGCGTGGATCAGGACATCGGCCACCCCCGCTATGGGTAGATACGAGTGGACTGGATGCAGGCAGGCCCCGTGGTGGACTACACCCCGTCTCGCTTGTCCCGTGCTGCAGCTGAGATGGAGAGCGTCTACGCCTCCCAGGGTCCAGAGACCATAGAAGCGCGCTGCCGAGACGCAGGTAAGTAAGCCGTCGGCTCGAAAGGCGGCAACGACGTCGGGGTCTGATACCCGGGACGTGTAGACGCCGCGATGAAGGCGATTGACTACTCCGTCCCTCACCGCGTTTGCGAGCATGCGGCGAGTGAAGCCCGCAGTCTGCAGGGTCCGAGTGGTCGCTGCTCCGCGCCGGCTTCGGAGGAAATTGTCGATGTCCATGTAGCCATGCTGAGTTCGGCAGGGACCCTGAGATGGCCGCAAAGTCCCCTATGTGGATAACTGCTGTGTACCTCCACCACTAGGTTTGGCGGCCCTGAGGTTATGACACACCCTACTTCCGGCGAGTCCCTCACTTCCAAGATTCAAAGTTGGTGATGAAGGATCGGCGTTTGGCTGTAAATTGCGCTGCGGGAACGGGAAAGCCATTGACGCCGGGAGTTGCATATGTGACAGGATTGTCATAAGCTTTTCACGGATCCACTAAATGCCTCCGGTGGGTCTGATGCGAACGGAGATTGTGGTCCCGGTTCGGTGCAGCGTATGACTCGTAACGTTGCAGCGAGCCGGGGCCATTCCGTTTTTCGGGGGGACTAAGAGTTTGGGCGCGTACGGCCACCACCCCCTTTGATTCCACCGAGGGCACAACACACCGCATCCACCGGCGTGGCACCACCCTCGCAGGCTCAAAGTGGGTGGTGAAGGTACCGGGTCCACCAAGGCTGCGGGCCCAAAATGTGGGGAAACAAAAAGCAGGCGCCCGGCCTATGAAAAGTCCGGACGCCCGCCAACCCAAAAAAACTAGCTGCTGCGGTCCACCACTGCGTGGGCAAAGTTGGTCAGTGAGGCCTTCACGACGCCCTCCGGCAGCGGGTCAAGGGCAGCAACTGCCTCGGCGGACCACTGGCGGGCAATCTTCCAGGACTCCTCGGTGACCGGGTGCTCGCGCAGACCGGCAACAACCTCAGCCAGAGCCGAGTCGGAGGACAAGTCGCCGTCCACCAGTTCCAGAAGTGCACTGGCCGAGGCATCGCCCGCGGCAGCATCACGGCGAAGCAGCAGGACAGGCAGAGTGGGAACACCCTCGCGGAGGTCGGTGCCCGGGGACTTGCCGGATTTGACCTTGACACCGGTGACGTCGATGACGTCGTCGGCGAGCTGGAAGGCTACGCCAACCTTCTCGCCGTACTCCACCAGCAGGTCCTCGAAGGACTCGTCGGCACCGGCGAAGATCGCCCCGAGTTGGCCGGACGCTGCAACCAGTGAGCCGGTCTTGTCAGCAATGACGGACAGGTAGTGCTCTACGGGATCTTCGTCTTCGCGAGGGCCCACGGTTTCGTGGAGCTGGCCGAGGCACAAGCGCTCAAACGTGCGGGCCTGGATGCCAAGGGCACGCGAACCGAGCTCGGACACCAGGATGGAAGCGCGGGCAAAGATGAGGTCGCCAGTAAGGATCGCCACCGAGTTGCCCCATACCTCGTGGGCAGTGGGAGCACCGCGGCGGAACGGAGCTGAGTCCATCACGTCGTCGTGGTACAGCGTGGCAAGGTGCGTCAGTTCCACCACAACAGCGGCCTGGACAACCTCGGGACGTGAAGCATCGCCGAGGTGGGCACACAGCAGAGTAAGCAGCGGACGGATGCGCTTTCCGCCGGCTTCCACCAGGTGGCGCGACGTCGCATCAGCCAATGGGTCCGAGTTGGAAATAGCTTCGCGGAGCTTCTTCTCCACCCGGGCAAGGTTGGTGGTGATGGCAGGGCCGAGCTCGGGATCGCCCGCAATGGCAGCGAATCCGGCGGGCAGCTGGAGTCCCGTTGCGATTGCAGTGGTGTTGGGAGCAGGCTCAACAGCCTGCGGCAAGCCGTGCCCGGCATGCGTCCAGCTGTGTTCGGCAGAGTTCGTCACGGGTTAACCCTAACTAGTTGTTGCGGAAACCGCGGAGTCGGTGCCTGCCGGCGTAAGGGCGCTGGCAGGGGAAGTGTTGGACGTAGCCGGAACCAGCATCTCGAAGACCCGGATTACGCGGTCTTCGAAGCCCTTGGCGGACGGATCCGTGAGATTCGCGAGCATTCGAACCACAAAGCGCATGAGCACCGGAATTGGCATGCCCGTGCGCAGTGCAAGTTTCATCACGGCAGGCTTCCCGATCAAGGAAGCAAACATCCGGCCCAGCGTGAAGTGCGATCCCCACTGGTCCCGCACATAGTCCGCGTACCGCGAAAGGTGGGCATCGGCGTCGTGCGTGGACCAACCGGCCGAAGCCGACCGCGAAGAAGCGTCAATCAAGAACTCGGCCGCGAACCGGGCCGATTCCATCGCGTAGGAAATTCCCTCGCCGTTGAACGGCGACACCATGCCGCCGGCGTCGCCCAGCAGGAGCAGCCCGGGTGAGTAGTGCGGCGTGCGGTTGAAGCCCATGGGCAGCGCGGCGCCGCGGATCTCCCCCACCTGATTTTCCGGCGTGAAGCCCCAATCGGAGGGCATGCCGGCGGTCCATTCGCGAAGAACCTGCTTGTAGTCGAGCTTGCCGAATTCCTTGGACGAGTTCAGGATGCCGAGGCCCACGTTGGACGTGCCGTCGCCAACACCAAACACCCAGCCGTAACCGGGCAGCGGCTTACCGGACTTGCCTGGAAGTTCCAACCAGCCTTCCATCCAATCGTCGTCGTGCCTGGGCGAGGTGAAGTACGTGCGCACCGCGACGCCCAGCGGACGGTCGTCACGTTTGTGCATACCCAGCGACACCGCGGTTCGTGTCGAGTTTCCGTCCGCGGCGAGTACGACGTCGGCGTGGAAGTCGCGCGTTTCGCCCGTCTTGCGTCCGGACTCGTCAAGGATGGAAGCCCGGGCGCCGACCACGCGGCCATCTTCAGCCGTCAACGCGGAGGTGACGCTGTGACGTTCAAGCACGACGGCGCCCGCGGACTGAGCGTGACGGGCCAGGTCCTCGTCAAAACCGAGGCGGGTCCGGATCAGGCCGTACGTGGGAAAGTCAGCTACCTCGGGCCAAGGAAGTTCAATGGTGCGACCGCCGGCAATGAGGCGGAGGCCCTTGTTGCGCCTCCACCCTTCGGAGACCGCGTGGGGCAGCCCGAGCTTCTGGATCTCGCGGACGGCGCGCGGAGTCAGGCCATCGCCGCATACCTTTTCACGGGGAAAGGAAGTCTTTTCCAGCACCGTGACATCGATGCCCTGCTGGGCGAGGTAATACGCAGCGGTGGACCCTGCCGGGCCCGCGCCAACAATCAGTACTTTCACAACGTCCTAATTCAACAGGCAGTGCTGGTTAGCCGGCCTGGTGGCGCGGCTTTATCTGGCGGCGGAGCTTTGCCACGGGAACACTTTCGCGGTGCTCGCCGGGCTTCTGTGCACGGTGGACAGCAACGATTCCGCCGCTGAGGTTGCGGTACGTGATGTCCGTCCAGCCGGCATCACTGAGCCACTGGGCCAAGTGGTCCTGGTCCGGCCAGGCACGAATGGACTCGGCGAGGTACACGTAGGCGTCCGGGTTGGAGGAGACCTTGGTGGCGATCGCCGGGAGCGCACGCATCAGGTATTCGGTGTAGAGGTTGCGCCACAGCGGAACCACGGGGTGGGAGAACTCGGCGATGACCAGGCGGCCGCCGGGCTTGGTGACGCGCAGCATTTCCTCGAGGGCCTTGCGGGGTTCCACCACGTTGCGGAGGCCGAAGGAAATGGTGGAAGCATCGAAACTGTTGTCAGCGAACGGCAGGTTGGTGGCGTCACCGGCGATGAAGTCAATGTCCGGGCGGCGGCGCTTGCCCACTTTGAGCATGCCCAGGGAGAAGTCGCAGGCCACTACGTCCACGCCGGCATCAGCGTAGGGTTCGCTGGAAGTTCCTGTGCCGGCAGCCAGGTCAAGGACCTTCTGGCCTACCTTCACATCCATGGCGTCAACCACGATCCGCCGCCAACGCCGCGTCTGCCCCATGGACAGGACATCATTGACGACGTCGTATTTTGGGGCGACATCATCAAACATCGTCGCAACTTCGTCCGGACGCTTTTCCAAGGATGCTCGGTTCACCCTGTAATTGTCTCAGACATTCAGCCGACTTTGCTGCGCTGTAGAAGTCGGCTCAGATTCTGGCTGCGCGCGGGAGTACTGTTGTTCCATCATGACGAGCACGCTCCGTACCTTGACAGTCCCCCTCGATGTTGAATCATCCTCCGGGGGGCTGCCGTCGTTTCTGGTGCGGGACGACGTCCTTTGCTGGTCCCGCCGCGAGGCCGGCCTGGTGGGCTACGGCGAGCTAACGCGCTTCAATGCCACCGGCCCCGAGAGATTCCTTGAGGCCGATATCTGGTGGCGCCACCTCATTCTTGAGGCGGAAATCACGGACCACGTTGAGGTCCCCGGCACGGGCCCTGTGGCTTTCGGCTCGTTCGCCTTCTCCAAAACCTCTCCGCACGTTTCCCGCCTGATTCTTCCCGAGCTGGTGGTTGGCATCCGCGACGGCCGCGCCTGGGCCACCCAGTTAACGTTCGACGACGGCCCCCTCACCGAGGCGGGCGTCCTCGCCTCGGTGGACCGCTGGCTCACTGAGCCGGAGCCCAACGGTGACGGTTCAGCGGCAGGAGGGTCCGACGTCGGACTCTCACCGGAGGCGGTTGCTGCGGACGGTTCCGCGGGTCACCTTAGCCGTGGTTCCCTGAGCGAGGCCGCTTGGATGCAGGCAGTTTCCAACGGCGTGGAGGAGATCCGTGCCGGGAAGCTGGAAAAGCTTGTGCTGGCGCGCGACGTCGTGGCCAACCTCCCCGAGGGTGTGAACGCTGCGGAGGTGCTTCGTCAGCTCGCCGCAAGGTACCGGGAATGCTGGACGTACGGTGTGGACGGGCTCGTGGGTGCTACGCCGGAGATGCTGATTCAGGTGGAGGGCCGCACTGCACAGGCCCGCGTGCTGGCAGGAACCTTGGATCGCCGCGATGCCGACGGCATGGACGGCTCCCCCATGGAATATGCGGAACGGGTTTTGGCCGGTTCGGAAAAGCAGCGGCACGAACACGAGATCGCCATCGATTCGCTCACGCGGCAGTTGGCGCCTTTCTCGGAGGCGATGAATTCCCATAGCGAACCGTTCATTCTGGAGCTGCCCAATGTGTGGCATTTGGCCTCGGACGTGAAGGCTGAGCTGGCGGACATCGAGGGACACGTTCCCACTTGCCTTGCCCTGATCAACGCTTTGCATCCCACGGCGGCGGTCTGCGGAACGCCCACGCTGATAGCTGGTGCGCTGATCCGCAAACTCGAGCATCTGGACCGTGGCCCGTACGCCGGACCGGTGGGTTGGCTCGACGCTGCAGGAAACGGTGAATGGGGTATCGCGCTCCGCGGCGCGGTCATCGAAGACGCCAACACGGTGCGCCTGTACGCAGGTTGCGGGATCGTTGAGGGCTCCCAGCCGGAGGCAGAATTGGCCGAAACGTGGGCCAAGTTCCGGCCAATGCTTGAAGCGCTGGGCATCAAGCGCTGAATCTGGGATCCCAGACGCGGCTGCTGCTGGAGAGGTTGATAACTGGGTAAACTTGTTATCCAATAGTGAAACTTCGTTTCCTGTGATGCACATCTCACGTTCGGCGCTACACTAAAACCGACTCAGTTCAGCATCCACCGCAACAAAAGGTAAACAACATGCAGATCTCCCGTTCGGTTCTGTCCGGCACCAAGATTGCCGCCGTCCTGGCAGCCGGCGCCCTGGCCCTGACCGCCTGTGGTGGTTCCTCCACCCCCGCCGCCTCCTCCGAGTCGGGCCTCAAGCTCATCAACGCCGGCAAGCTCACGGTTTGCTCGGACGTCCCTTACGAGCCCTTCGAATTCCAGAAGGACGGCAAGATCGTCGGCTTCGACATGGACATCGCCGCCGAGCTGGCCAAGGATGTCAAGGCCGAGCTCAACGTGGTGGACAGCTCCTTCGAAGCCATCGAGACCGGCACCGCACTGACCGGTTGCGACGTCTCCATCTCCTCGATCTCCATCACTGACGTCCGCAAGAACGTCATGGACTTCTCCACTCCTTATCTGGACGATGACCTGACCCTCGTGGCCACGTCGGCTTCCGGCATCGATAACCTCGATGGCGCAAAGGGCAAGAAGGTGGGCGTCCAGCAGGCCACCACCGGCGCCCAGTACGCCAAGGACAAGGGAATTGACGCCCAGCAGTTCGAAGACTCCGGCCTCCTGGTCCAAGCCCTCAAGGCCGGCACCATCGACGCCGCCGTCGGCAACCAGTCCGTCCTCGGCTACGCCATCAAGGACGATTCCAACCTCAAGCGCGTTGAAGACTACGCAACGGGCGAGAAGCTGGGCATCTCCATCAAGAAGGGCAACACCGCCATGACGGATGCCGTGAACGCCACGCTGAAGCGCATCACCGACGACGGCACCCTGAAGAAGTTCGAGACCACCTGGTTCGGCGAAGCCACCAAGTAGTCCGAGCCCCGGCTCCCCGAGATCCACGCAGGCGGGCCCCGAAACGATCTGTTCAGGTCCTTTCGGGGCCCCACCTGCGCAACATGAATGCGAGAACCCCATGGCAATGACTGCACGTCAACGAGCCAAAGTCAGTTTGTACGTCCAGGCCGGAATCTTTGTTGTGGCCGTGGCCGCCGTAATTATTGCCGTGGACTGGAAGACGGTAGGCACCAGCGTCTTCAACTTCGCCAAGATCGGCCCGATGTTCCCGGATATCTTCCTGGTGGGCCTCAAAAACACCCTTATCTATACGTTCCTGGGCTTTGTGGTGGGCCTCTCCGGCGGCCTCCTGCTCGCCTTGATGAAGCTCTCCTCGTTCCCCCTGTACCGTTGGCTTGCCACCGGCTACATCGAGTTCTTCCGCGGCGTTCCGGCCCTGCTGGTGTTCATCGCGTTCGGCTACGGCGTTCCCCTGGCCTTCGGAATCCAATGGGACGTCAACATCATCGTGATGGTGTCGCTGGGCATGGTCGCTGCCGCATACATCGCTGAAACCCTGCGCGCCGGCCTTCAGGCTGTGCCCAAGGGCCAGATGGAAGCCGCCCGTTCGCTGGGCATGCCGCACTGGCGCGCGATGGTTTCCATCGTCATCCCCCAGGCGTTCAAGATCGTCCTGCCGCCGCTGACCAACGAGATCATCCTGCTCACCAAGGACTCCTCGCTGATCTACGTCCTGGGCCTCACCGCTTCCCAGTACGAGCTCACCAAGTTTGGCCGCGACGGAATCTCCAGCCTCGGTGCCGGTCTCACGCCGCTGCTCGTGGCGGGAGCCTTCTACCTGGTCATCACCATCCCCTTGAGCCTCCTGGCACGGAAGTTCGAAAGCCGCTCCGCGCGGACCAAGCGATAGGCAGGACAGTCATGAATAACTCCACTGGGAGCACGGCCACCGTTCGCGCCGCCGGCGTAAATATCAAGGATCTGCGCAAGTCCTACGGCAGCAACGAGGTCCTCAAGGGCATCTCGTTGACGGTTGAACCGGGCCAGGTTGTTTGCCTGATCGGACCTTCCGGTTCAGGCAAGTCCACTCTCCTTCGCTGCGTCAACCTGCTTGAGCAGCCGAACGCGGGCACCATCAACGTGGGTTCGTTTGAAGCCACCGACCCCGACGTCGACCTCAACAAGATGCGCCGAAGCGTGGGAATGGTGTTCCAGCACTTCAACCTCTTCCCGCACCTCAGCGTCCTGGACAACTGCACTATCTCCCAGACCAAGGTCCTCAAGCGGTCCAAGTCCGAGGCTGCGGATGTGGCGCGCCGCAACCTGGAACGCGTTGGCCTGGGACACCTCGCCGATCGCTTCCCGGACCAGCTCTCCGGTGGCCAGCAGCAGCGCGTCGCCATCGCACGTGCACTGTCCATGGACCCGCAGCTCATGCTCTTCGATGAGCCCACGTCTGCCCTGGACCCCGAGACCGTGGGCGACGTCCTTGCCGTCATGCGCAAACTGGCCCAGGAAGGCATGACCATGTTGGTGGTCACGCACGAGATGGGCTTCGCCCGCGAAGTTGCCGACCGTGTGGTCTTCATGGACGCCGGTGTTGTGGTGGAAGAAGGGCCGGCGGAGAACGTCATCAGCGCCCCCACCCACCCGCGCACCAAGGAATTCCTGCGCCGCGTCCTCGACCCCACGCACATTGGCGTCGAGGAGGCCTAACTCGCTGGCGCCACTGAAGGGAGGGCGACACCCACATTTGGGGGTCCCTCCCTTCTTGCGTTCTGCGACTTTTCCGCCGTGCGCACCCTTTCCCGCCCGGCGCACCCCACGTTCGCCGGCGTCGCACCCCTTCGCGCCATTCGCACCAGCGGTTACGGGGGCGATCGGCGGCAACAGGCGCGAGCAACCCACCACGACTCAGTCAAAGGGCACCGCACCCTCACCCGATGGGCGCACCCCACGTTCGCCCACATCGCACTCCTTCGCGCCATTCGCACCAGCGGTTACGGGGGCGATCGGCGGCAACAGGTGCAGGGACTAGCCCGCTGTCAGGACTTGGCCCACTGCGGCCGAGATGGCGTCCTTGATCCGGGCATGAAGCTCGCGGAGGCCCGTCCGGCCCACGCGCACCTCCACAATGGTGCGACCCTTCAGCGGCGACTTGAGGGCCGAGGCGAGTTCCGCCGTCGTGCTCACCGCTTGGTGTCCGACGCCGTACGCAGCGGCGAGTGCCGCGATGTCCACTGAGTGCGGGGTGCCAAAGAGGCGCTCGACGGCGGTGCCGTAGGCGCCTGAGTCCTCAACCGCCCCGTGTTCGAGGAGACTGAAGATGGCGCCGCCAGAGTCGTTGAGCACCACGATGCGGAGGTCCGGCACAGGTTCGCCATGGCCGAGGAGCAGCCCGCCGGCGTCATGGAGGAAGGTGACGTCGCCCAGGAGGACCGTGGTTTCGCGTCCGCTGCCCAAGGCGATTCCGGTGGCCGTGGCGATGGTGCCGTCGATGCCGGCGAGGCCACGGTTGGCGTACACCGTGGCGATGGGTTCAGTGTGAGGTTGCCCTGCCAGGTCCACGTCGCGGATGCCGTTGGAGGAACCGAGCACCAGCTGCCCGCGGGAGTGCTCCCAGACGGTGGCACCGACGGACGGACCGTTGGCGAAGCTCTCCCCCGACAACACGCCATCGAGGCCGTGCTGGGCGGCAGCGCCCGCGAGAAGCCAGGAATCGAGCCATTCGGCGCAGCCACGCCCGGCAAATTCGGCTAGCTCGGGGAGCGTTTCGATAGGGGTTTCACGCCGCCGGCCAGCCTCGTACCAGGCCACCGGGACGGGCTGGTAAATGGCTGACTCAACAGACTCACGCGCCAGGAGGGCGGCCACCGGGCGGGAGAGAGTGGCCCGGCCAAACAGGACCACGCGCTCGATCGGCGTCGGCGAATCAGGTCCGAAATGTGCCAACAGTACCCGGTACGGCCCCACCGCGTTCGGCCCGAAGCGTGCGTTCGATGAAGGTTCCGCCAGCAGCGGCAGGCCATGGGCGCGGGCAAAAGCCTCCGCGACAGGGCCTGCGTCGTGGCCCGCGAGGACCACGGTGCGTCGCTCGACGAGGTGGGTGGATGCTGCCGGAAGATCCAGCGCTTGGGGACCGGCGTCGTAATGAAACACCCCGTGTCCTGCGGCGACCGGAAGGGCGTCGCCGTCTGCCGGCACCAATGGATCGCGGAAGGCAAGGTTCACTTGGGCGGGGCCCGGAGGGGTGTCTTCGAGGGCCCCGGTGGCTGCGTAGAGTGCGGTGGCAACAGCCTTCTGCGGGTGGTCACCGGCCGGGACGTCGACGGCGAATCGCACGTGCTCGCCGAAGAGGTCCAGTTGGATGGTGGTCTGGTTCGCCCCGGTTCCGTGAAGTTCTTCGGGCCGGTCTGCCGAGATGACGATTACGGGGACAGCTGAATGGTTGGCTTCCATGACTGCAGGCAGGAGATTGCCCACCGCTGTACCTGAGGTAGTGACCACAGCCACCGGCGCCTCGGTGGAAAGCGCCAGGCCCAAGGCGGTGAACCCGGCGTCCCGTTCGTCGATGCGCACGTGGAGCCGCACGCGGCCTGCAGCTTCCGCTTCCGCCAAGGCGTAGGCCATGGGCGCTGAACGCGAACCCGGCGCCACCACCACGTGCCGCACACCGCCGTCGAGCAGCGCTGTAACGGCGATCCGGGCGGCGCCGATGGATGTTAGAGAGTCCTGGGAAGTCACCGTTCCAGTCTATTGGCGCTCCCGGCCCCAAACGCTCGCTCACATCCCGGCCCCAAACCGGCAGGCCTCTCTCACTGGTGCTGGCGGGCTTGGGCGACAGGGAGCCGCGGGAAGTGAAAGAGCGACGGGTCCAAACACGAGGGATATGCGAGAGCGACGGGCCCAAACACGTGGGATGTGAGAGAAGGCTCGGGTAGACGAAATGCTCCCCCACCCGGGGAACCGGGAGGGGGAGCATTCGTCAGAATCGGGAACGACAGGGGTTACTTGCGGAAGACCTGCACCACGGAGGGACGCGGAGCCCTTGCTGCGCCCGCTGCGGGTGTAGCTCCGGCAGGCACGTAGTCCGGGAAGAAGGAGTTCTGTGCTGCGAACGAGCCGTCCTCACCGGGGTGCTGCACGGCGACGAACACGGTGCGCTCTTCGTCGTGGATGATCGGACCACAGGTTTCGGCGTCGCGGGGAACGGCGAGGAACTGCTCCACTTTGCCGCGCTCAGGACCTTCGAGGGTGACCTTGAACAGGCCGTCCGCGTAGCCGATGGTGCCGGGAGCGCCGTCGGTGGAGATCCAGAGGTTGCCCACGGAGTCGAAGGCCACGTTATCCGGGCAGGAAATGGGCGAAACCTTGTCGGCCGGGAACCCGGAGAAGTACGTGGAGGTGTTCTTGGCGGGATCGCCGGCCACCAACAGGAGGTTCCAGTTGAATTTGGTGCCCGTCTGCTCGCGTCCTTCGGTGATTTCCACGACGTGGCCATCACGGTTCAGGTTGCGTGGGTTGACCTCGGTGGCGCCTTCCTTGCCGGCCTTGCCGCGATCGGTGTTGTTGGTGCAGGCCACGTAGACCTTACCCGTGCGCGGGTTGGGCTCAACATCTTCGCAACGGTCCATCTTGGTGGGCCCAACCTTGTCAGCGGCGATGCGGGTGTAGACAAGGACCTCAGGCACGGTCATGCCCGGCACAGCGGAGGTGCCGTTGACCACCAGCGGCAGCCATTCGCCGGTGCCGTCGAAGGCACCGTCTGCGGGAAGCTTGCCGGTACCGTCAATGTCCGCAGGAGAGTCACCCGTGAAGCGAGCCACGTAAAGGTCGCCCTCGGAGAGCAGGCCCATGTTGTTCTTGCGTGCTTCCTTGGAGTCACCGGCCTGGTATTTGCCCTTGGAAACGAACTTGTAGAGGTAGTCAAAGCGCTCGTCGTCGCCCATGTAAGCAACCACGTGACCGGAAGGGGCGACGATGACGTTGGCGCCCTCATGCTTGAAGCGGCCCATGGCGGAGTGCTTCTTGGGGGTGGAGGTGGGGTCGAAGGGGTCCACTTCCACGATCCAGCCGAAGCGGTTGGTTTCGTTGGCGTAGCCCGAGTTGCGGGTATCGAAGCGCGGCTCATCAAGTTCCCACTGACGAGTGGTTGCCTTCGAGGAAATTCCGTAGCGCTTGTCACCGTCGCTGGTGCCAGGGGCAGCGAAGTAGCCGTTGAAGTTCTCCTCACCGGAGAGGATGGTTCCCCACGGGGTTGTTCCGCCGGCGCAGTTGCCCAGGGTGCCCTTGATCCAGCGGCCGGCGGGGTCGTCAATGGTCTTGACCAGGTTGGTGCCGGCTGCGGGTCCGGTCAGCTCGTAGACAGTGTCGGTAAGGAAACGTCGGTTCAGGGGTGCGCCTTGGACGTAGCTCCACGGCTTGTTCTTGTTCTTCCGCTCGAGTTCCACCACGGCCAGCCCGTGTCCGGCGCGGCCAATTGCCCGCGCCTCGGCCGGGTCGAAGCCTGCGGGGAGCATGATGTTCTCGTTGGTGTACTCGTGGTTGCTGAAGAGCACGGCACGGCGATCCTTGGATCCGGGGATCGGCAGGATATCCGTGTAGTCGTTGTTGTAGCCGAACTGGCGTGCTTGGGCGGCTGCAGTCTGTGCGTTGAGGTCAAAGGCCGGCGAGTCGGCGAAGAGGGGGTCGCCCCAGCGGATGATCGGCTTCCAGTCGAACCCCTCGGGCACGGTGAAGGCGTCTACTGCAGCGTCTACCGGCTTGATGGCAGTGAACTTGAGCTTGGACTTGTCGAAGCCCTTTTTGGCGGCATCAGAAAGTCCGTTCCCGGAGTCGGCCATGGCGGTGTCACCACCAGTCACGGCGCCACCAAGGACGATGGCGAGCGCTCCTGCTGCGCCGAGCCCCAGGGCTGCGCGGCGGGACATAGCCGTCGAAGCGATATCGCGGAAGTATCCGTTGGCGCTTGTGTTGCAGACATCGCCCGAGCAGGCGTTGTCGCACTTCAACGCGCAGGTGACAGCGCTGCGCTTGCCTTTGGTGTGGCCGAGCATGGGGAGCAGCGGAAACGTGCGTCCGGTGGTTTCAGACATGGGGGAAGACCTTCCAGAGGATGTACGAGGTTCCCGCTGAGCTTTTCAGCGGAAACCGAAATTGAGAGGTCGCTCTGGTTAAAACCCGGTGAACAAACCGTGCTTGTTTCGCGCCAGTACCGAGTGCACCCGGCTGAGTCGGTCCCGCCACCAGTCCTGGCGCTCCGCGGGTGCCGCATACTGCTCAAGCAGCCCGGGATCGGCCACCGTTTCGCGTAACTGGATGGCGCCGTCGTCGGCCACCAGCGGGTCCAACGTGATGTCCGAGGTGAACAGCGAAACGGTGCCAAGGCCGCAGGCATAGGGAAGGGACGGCAGGGCGGCTGCGAGCGCAAGCCCGGCACGTATACCCACCGAGGTGTCCAACGCGGAACTCACGACGGCGGGCAGCCCGGCCTGCTCCACGATGTCCAGGGCCCGTGCTACTCCCCCAAGTGGCGCTACCTTGACCACGATGAGGTCAGCTGCCCCAGCCCGGGCGACACGCAGGGGATCGTCTTCCTTCCGGACGCTCTCGTCCGCGGCGATAAGGACGGGCGTACCGGCGGCAGCGAGGCGACGACGGACCTCGGCCAGGCCCTCAATGGTGGGAACAGGTTGTTCGGCATACTCGAGTTCAACGGCGGAAAGCTTGCCCAGGGCTTCCACGGCCTGGTCAATGTCCCATCCCCCGTTGGCGTCCACGCGGATGGCTGCGTTGGGAAGGGCCTCACGCACCGCGCTGACCCGGGCGATGTCTTCCCCCAGGCTCTGTCCCCGCTCAGCAACTTTGATCTTGACCGCATCCACCCTTCCAAAACGCGCCAGCACTTCCGGGACGCGCTCCGCCGAAACGGCTGGAACCGTGGCATTGACCGGAATCTTGTCCCTGACGGGCGTGGGGAAACCCAGCCAGCCCGCTTCCAAGGCGGCTGCGAGCCAGCGGGAGGATTCGTCGTCGTCGTATTCGGGGAAGGGACAGAACTCACCCCAACCGTGTGGTCCTCGTAGGAGGAGTGTCTCGCGCTCCATGATGCCCCGGAACTTCACGCGCATGGGCAGCGAGACTACGTGGGCGGAATCGAGGAGTTCTTCGAGGGAGGGAAGTTCAGGCATATTGCCACTGTACCGGCGGCCTCCCGCCCCCTCTGCAGGCCAATTCGGCTATGTGGAAAAGCTACTCGTTCCAGTAGTTCAGCAGGCGTCCCCGCGCTTCAGCCAACTGCTCGCCGGGCAGGACAAACGAGCTCTCTGGTATCCCCAACGCCTGCCAGCGCACCACCAGGGTTGTGTCCTCCTCCACCGGCAAGGGCCACAACCAATAACGACCGGTGAACTGAACATACTCGTCGTTGTTGCTCCCCCCACCGCCGCCCAACGTTGTCAGAACAGGGCCAGTGACGTCGTCGGGCTCTTGGAAGGACGACGGTCCGTGGATGGCAGCGACAGCCTTGCGTCCGTCCCGAAAAGCGACTCCCAATTCGAGCCCCGTCCTGGTGTCCAGGCTGGATCGAGGGTGGTTGTAGCTCTCCTCTACGATTTCCCGCCATTCCTGGTCCGGTTCATTGCCCCGCCGCACCGACCACACCAGGTCCAACAGGCAACCGGTGGAGTAAACCTCCACCAGTTTCAGCACCACCACCATCCGCGCGCTCTTGTGGAGGAACCCGCCAACGCGCGCAATTCCGGGCAGTTCGTCCGACGGCGGCCCGTACCAACCGCGCTGGACAGGCTGCGGCTGGCGCGGCCGCGCGGGCTGCTCGGGGAGGTCGTCGAAGAAGCTCATGCTCCATCCTTACACCGCCACATGGTGACTGGGGAGAGGCTCCTGGCAAGCGAGAGCCGGCAATCGCGATATTCTCGGAACCACGACTCAAAGTGGGGGAAGAATGACTCAATCAATGCCCGGTTCGACTACGCCTGCCGGCTGGTACCCGGATCCTTCAGACCCGCGTTTCGTCCGGTGGTGGGATGGACGCGTCTGGACAGCGCACCAAGCGCCCGCTCAATTCCAGGCGCCCGGTCAGTTTCAGGCACCGGTCCCGGTGCCACGTCCTGAGCTCCGCCCGGAGACGCCGGTGTACAACCCGTTCATCTGGGCCATCACTTTGATGCCACTGGTCTCCATCCTGTTCCTTTTGACCTGGCAGCCGGAGTTCAAGATGATCACCACCCGGCAGGGGGTTACCACCATGGACCCCTTCTCCATGTACACCCCCGCTTATTTCCTGCTGATGGGTTCAAGCTTCCTGTTCTACGGACTCTCGGTGTTTTTCGCTTTCCTGGACCGTCAACGCCTTCTCAAGTCCGGCGTCGTACGTCCTTTCCACTGGGCTTGGGCCTTCCTTAGCGCGCTTGTGTACGTGATCGGCCGCTCTGTGATCGTCAACAAAGTGGCGCCCAAGCGGGGGCTGTGGCCTGTGTGGGCCACAATCGCCGTGTTTGTTATCAGCATGGTGGTCACCGGAATCTGGATGTCCAACTTCATGCAGTCGATGTACTCCCAACTTGGGTACTCGGTCTCGACATAACGCCCAAGGTGAACCCTCACACGCGTTAGGTAGACTGCTGACAATAGAGTACGGAAGGACTTTCCCATGAACCGCAAGGCCACCGCACTGGACGTCGCCAAAAGGGCGGGCGTCTCCAGAAGCGCGGTGTCGCTGGTTCTGAACGGGCGCGGCGATGGGAACGTGGCCAAGGAAAGCCAAGATCGAATCCGGCAAGCGGCTGAGGAGCTCAACTACTCCCCCAACGCCATCGCCCTGAGCCTGCGGAATCAACGGTCGCGGGTGATCGGCATCCTGGCCGATGAAGTAGTGGTCAGCCCCTTCGATGGCAACATCATCGGCGGTGCAGATGACGTGGCCCGAAGCCGCGGGTTCGTTACCGTCGTCATGGACACTGAGCGGGACACCGCCAGGGATGCGAGCGCCATTGAAACCCTTCTGGACCGACAGGTTGATGGGCTCATGTACGTGACCGTTGGCCTGAAACCCATCGACGTCCCGCACGGGATGCTCCGCGTCCCATCGGTCCTGGCCAACTGCTACGACAACCACGCCCAGCCTCAGTTGCATCACGTCATTCCGGACGAACTCACTGGCGGCAGGGAGGCCACGGAGCACCTTTTGGCGCTTGGCCACCGGGACATCGCGCTGCTGGGCGGGTCAGAGGATTCGCCCGCAGCCCGCTTGCGCGTTCAGGGTTACCGCGACGCGCACGCCGCGGCCGACGCCCCGATCCTTGAAGATCGGATCTTCATGGCCGGTTGGGACATCGACGCCGGTTACCGCGGCACCATGAAACTGCTCGACGGCGTGTCCCCGGCTGATCGGCCCACGGCCATCATGTCCGCGAACGACCGCCTGGCAGTCGGCGTCGCCCTCGCTGCAGCGCGCCTGGGACTCAGCGTTCCCGAGGACCTGTCCATCATGGGCTACGACGACGAAAACCGGATTGCCGACACCATGGTTCCTTCTCTCACCACCATGGCACTGCCCCTCCGGGAGATCGGCCGGGCAGCCATGACCAAGTTGTTGGACGCGATCGAGGGCACAGATGCAGGAAAGGGAACCACGGCCGAAACGATGGTCCCCTGCCGCCTGGTCACTCGCGAATCAACCGGCCCCGCGCCCACCCGCTAATACACACCCCTCATTGCGAGGCCCACACTGCACCCCAAAACACACCCCAAGCATGCTCAACAGGCCTCACAACACACGACGCCCCCCCGTTGCGAGGTCCACTCTGCACCCCAAAACACACCCCAAGCATGCACAACGGGCCCCACAACACACGACACCCCTCATTGCGAGGCCCACTCTGCACCCCAAAACACACCCCAAGCATGCACAACGGGCCCCACAACACACGGACGACGCCGGCCTGCCGCCTACGCCGGAAGGGCCAACTCCCAGACGTCGGCAGTCGCGCCGGTGGGCAAGGTGAGTTTCCATTCCTCCCCCGGAGCCGGGTAGGCCCGAAGGGTGGTGGCGACGGAACCAGAACGGTACACCTCAACAAGGGATGCATCGACGAAGATCCGCAACTCTTCGCCCGCTGCCAGGGAACCTGAGTAAACCACCTGAGCATCGGCTCCCGAACCGAGTACCAGCTCCACGGAACCGGAACCGGCACCAGCACCAGAAACACCGGAAGCACCCCGAACCAGCACCTCTGCGAACCCAGGAACCACAACGGAACCAGCAGCACCCCCAACCACCGAAGCACCCCTATACGCGAGAACCTCAGGCACTGGAGATACCACCAGCGCCCCGTCAACCACCGACAAAACACGGGGATGCGTCAACACACCCGACCACCCGGCGTCGTCGATTTCTTCCTCAGTGCGGCCACGGCGACCATCGCGCCCCGGACCTTCGTTGGCCCACCCCCACAGCAGCGCCGCAGGAGAAGAATCAGCCGAACCATAAGAAAGCTGCACGATCTGCGGCGCGTAGAAGTCGCGGCCAAGATCGGACTTCCCACCGGAGGACGGGGTAAACACCGGCAATCCGGACAAAGGGTCTGCAGTGAGGGACCCGATCAGGTGCCCCACCCCGTTGGCGTGTTCGTGGTCGTCGCCCGAGAGCCACAGGGAGAACATCATGACCCACGCCGAGCCACCAGAAGACACAGGTACCTGCACCAGCTGCGGGCATTCCCAGATTTCGGCCGGCGTATGAGCAGCAGCAACGGGATCGGCGGTGGTCAGCCAAATCCCCTGGTACTTCCAGTCGTCAAGGGACTCCACCGTGTACAGCAGCAAAGCCGCGCGACCATCGGCCAGGCCGGCACCTTGCATGGCGTAGCGGGCCCCGTTGAAGTGGAAGATGAAGGGATCGCGCACAGCGGTTACCAGCGGATCAGCAGGCATGGACGCAGCAACGTGCCCGTCCTGCTTCCAGGTCACCAGATCGGCCGAACCACGGGCAATCACCACCTGCGAATGACCGCCGTGGTCCTGGACACCCGAATAGCAAGCAGTCGGAACAAAACCATCCAATGTCACCACACCGGTCCAGCACCCGGCGGAGTCCGGACCGCCGGGCTGCGGTGAGAGGGCCACTGGGTATTCTTCCCAGTGCACTAAATCAGCGGAGCTCACATGCCCCCACTGGATTTGCGAGTGTCGCGCGGACAAAGGGTTGTACTGGAAGAACACGTGGTAGCGGCCGTTGATGTAGCTGATGCCGTTGGGGTCGTTGATCCAGCCCTGTGCCGGACGCGGGTGGAAGCGAGGGAACGCCGGGTCCGGGTGCGTCGCTGCCCTAGCCAGGGCAGAAGAGAGTGCAAGGTCCGTCAACGGAACCCCTTTCAAGAAAGTTACTTGCCCGTGCCTGCGGTGAGTCCGTCCTGCAACGCGCGTTGGCCGAACATGAACACCACCAACGCGGGAATCATGGAGAGGACAACGCCGGCCAGGACCACGGAGATGCTTCCGGTGCCGAGGTTGCCTTGGAGCGAGACCAAGCCCAGTGGCAGTGTGAAGTTCTGCTCGGAGATGGTCATGATGAGTGGCCGGAAGAACTCGTTCCAGTGGAAGTTGAACGCCAGGATGCCCACGATCGCCAGTCCCGGCATGGCTAGCGGTGCGTACACGGAACGGAACGTCCGCCACGGCGAGGCGCCGTCGATCGCAGCCGCTTCAGCGAGCTCACCCGGCAACCCCATGAAGTACTGGCGCATCAGGAAGGTGCCGAACGCCGTCGGGATGGCCGGAATGATGAGTGCGAGCAATGTGTCCGAAAGCCCGACACCGCGTATCAGCATGAACACGGGAACGATCGTGACCTGCGCGGGCACCATCATGGTGGCCAGAACAATGGAGAACAGCGCGCCACGGCCCCGGAACTTAAGGTGGGCAAAAGCGTAGCCCGCCAACGCTGCGGTAATCATCTGCCCTACGGCAATGAGGCCCGTAACGAGCGCGCTGTTCACCACCAGCGCCACGATGTTGAGCTGCTTGAACACTTGCTCGTATGAGGTCAGGTCCGGGTTCAGCGGCAGGAAGGCGGGCGGCAGCTGGAAGGATTCCGACGGCGGTCGCAGCGAGGTGGACAGCGTCCACAACACGGGGCCCAGGACAAAGACGGACGCGATCAGCAAGACGACGACGCGGACGGCCACTGACCAGTCGCGCTTCTTCCGCTTTACTACAGGCGCCGTGGTGGTGACACGTTCTTGGATGGTAGTCATGGCGGGCCTTACTGGTAGAAGACGAATCGTTTGCTGAGCCGGAACTGCGCGGCTGTGATGGCCATGATGATGAGCGTCAGGAGCACACCGATCGCCGAGGCCTGGCCGAACTCGAGGCGCTGGAATGCGGATTCGTAGATCACCATCACGGCCGTGCGTGTCGAGTCGCCGGGTCCACCGCGGGTGAGCACGTAGGGCTGGTCGAACACCTGCAGTGCGTTGATGATCGCCATGACCGAGGCCACCAGAGTGGTGGGGCTGAGCAGCGGCAGGGTGACGAACCAGTGCTTGCGCCAGCCTGTCGCACCGTCGATCGACGCGGCCTCGTATGTCTCCACCGGAATCGAGGCAAGACCCCCGATGAACAGCAGGAACGAGAACCCGAAGTTCTGCCACACGTACACAAGAATCACGACGGCGGCCGACCCGCTTGGCGTCGTCAGCCACGGAACCGCTGGGATGCCGACTACGGACAGCAGCCAGTTCACGACGCCGAATTGTTCGTTGAAGAGGTACCGCATGAAGATCGATACCGACGCCGCGGACAGGATCAACGGGAAGAAGAAAGCCGAGCGGAAGAACACCCTGAGCCAGGCCGGGAGCTTCTCCTGCACCATGATGGCCAGGCCAAGGGCCAGTCCGAGTTGGAGGGCAACAGCCACCACCACGAACACGATGGTGTTGAGGAACGACACGCGGACGGTGGGGTCCTGGACCACCTCGGCGAAGTTGTCGAAACCAACGAACGTCGGTGCTGAGATGATGTCCCAGCGGAAGAATGCGAGCGCGATCGAGGCGACGATCGGCAGCAGGGTGAAGATGCCCATGCCCACGATGGTCGGTGCCAGGAAAGCCCAGGGAAGCCAGCGTTGCTGCACGCGGCCGCGCTTGGAGCCTTGTTCGTTCTTGTGGGCGGCATGGCGACGGCCCGGCTCGCTCCCCGTCCCCGTAGGTGTACTGGTTGCGGTGCTCATGGCTGCCTCCTTAGGGCCAGTTCAAGGTCGCGCTGCATGGAACTGAGGGCGTCCTTGAGTTGCCGCTCGTCACCACTGACAGCCAGGCTTACGTTTTTCATCAGGGCGGTTTCGACGGCGGCCTGCTGGGGTGGCGCTGGGATGGGACCTGTGGTGGGGAACTTGTCCAGGGTGTCGTAGAAGACCTTCCAGTTCCGCGGACCGGTTCCGGCGTAGAGCTGCTCGTTGACCATGGAGCGGCGGGCGGGTGTGGTGTTCGGCGTGGGGAACACGATCTGCATGGCTTCGCGGCTGGAGCTGAACTTGACCCATTCCCAGGCGGCGTCCTTATCCTTGGCGGTCTTCATGATCGCGTAGCCTGCCGTGCCGAACTGGTGGCGCTGGCTCCGCCATTTCGGGAAGAACTGGACGTCGAAGTCGTTCTCTGTCATCCCCGCCTCGTGGAGGCCTTGCACCCAGTAGCCGCCTGCCGGCGTCGTACCTATCCTGTTGGACGCGAAGAGGCCGATCAGGGCGCTGCCGCCGCCTTCCTCCGGCCGGACACCCAATCCGTCCTTGACGAGTCCGCGGAGGTAGTCGAAGGATTCGAAGACGCGGGGATCATCGGCGTTGGGCTCAAGCCACTGGTAGCCGCCGGAGCGGAGGCTGCGCGTGGGGTCGTTGGCGTAGAAGCCGTCCCACAGCCACTCGCCGCCCGGTGACTTGGTTTCTTTGAGGAAGCTGGTGTCGTTCGCGTACAGCCACGGCACCACTCCGCCGAAGAGACGGTTGGTCCAGTAGTAAGGGGTGAAGTCGGCTGGCTTGGCCTTCTTCATCGCGGCGAGTGTGCTGCGGAAGTCCGTGTGCGTCCAGTTGTCGGAGGGCCGTTCCAGGCCTGCCGAGCGGAGCGATGCGGTGTTGTAGTACATGTTGGCTGCGTTCCAGTCGATGGGGAGCTGGAACAGGCTGCCTTTGTACATGAACGCTTCCACCAGGCTGGGGTGCACGTCCTGGAAGTATTCCTTCATATGGTCGGCGTCGCGGCGCAGGTACTCATCCAGCGGGTGGGCCAGCTTCTCGGCGAAGAGCTGGGCGCCTTCCGTTGCCACGTACACCACGTCCGGCGGCGTCCCTGCGGCAACCATGGTGAGGATTTTGGTGAAGAAGTCCTTCCAGTCCACGGCCTGGATCGCCTGCACCTTGACCTTGATTTCGGGGTGGACCTTCGCGAAAGCGTCAATGACTTTCTGGCGGGCTGCGGCGTCTGCGGCGGTGCCCATGATGGCGATGCTGAGGCTGTTGTCCCCCCGGCCTGGAATGTCGGTCCCCGTCAGGCGCGGCCACGACGCCGCGGTGACTCCAACAATTCCGGCGCCGAGGGCTGTGAGGGCACTTCTACGTGTGAATTCACGCAAAGCCCTATTGGTTCCCGACATGTGGATTTCCTTCCCTAACACGTGTTAGGAAGCTTAAACCTGTGACCTAACACGCGTCAAGCGTCACAGGAATGTTGCCGACGTCTCACCAGGACCCGCCACGCTCAAGGGGTGACTCACACGAGCCGTCCAGAGAACTGTGGCAGTCTAGTCAGAATGAGTTCCCAGCAATTCCGCACCAGCGGAAGGTCGAGCACACGGCCGCTTCAAGGACGCGACGCAGGCGCCGGCAAAGGCTTCCTCTTTTGCCTCGCTACGATCGCCAGCGCCGTTGGCCTGGCCGCGACGTACTACTTCTTTGTGCGCACCACCGCAGGCCAGTTCATTGACGAGTCCGCACTGGTCGAAGCAACCGTACTGGGCGGAACAGCCGGCAGGGCCTCCACCGAATTCCTGGACATGCTTCCCATGCTCTCGCTGGCCATCGCTGCGATCATGGTCCTCTTCGTGACCGTCGCCCGCCGACGCTGGACCGCAGCCGGAATCGCAGTCGCAGCATGCATCGCCGCCAACGCCGCCACGCAGATCCTCAAGCTCCTCATCCCGGACAGGCCCGACCGCGGCGTCCAGACACTTGAACTGAACTCACTCCCCTCCGGGCACACCACGTTGGCCGCCTCCGCTGCAGCTGCGGTGTTCCTCATGGTCTCGCCCCGATGGCGTCCATTGGCAGGCTTCCTCGGCAGCACGTTCGCAGTAGCCACGGGAGTCTCCACACTCATCAACCAGTGGCATCGTCCCGCCGACGTCGTTGCCGCTTTCCTGGTGGTAGCCGCCGTGATGCTCCCGGCAGGTTGGCTCATTCTCCGCACCGGCAACAGCTGGAATGTGTGGAAGGGGCACGGCGAGCACTGGGCCGCCTCGCGCCTGTGGGTCTGGCTCACTGTTGGGGCGCTCGTGATCGCCGGCTTCGTGGCGGTTTACTCGCTGCTGCAGGTGCCCGACCTCAGCACAGACAGCACCATCGACTACTTCTGGGCCGGCACCGCCTTCATTGTGATCGCAGGATACCTGTCCGCGCTCGGCGGCACGTGGCTGTTCGGCCTGGCGGCGCGCAAGGGCTAGCGCGTTTATTGCGACGGCGGCGCTCCCCTTCGCGCCCCACGCACCAGTGGTTACGGGGGCGGTCGGCGCTAAAGGGCGCGCAGTCCCAAGGGGCCTAGTCCGCCGGACCGACCGAGTCGAAGAACTTGGGCTCTTCAGTAGAAACAGCTCCACGCGCCCGCGCCTGCTCATGGATGAAGTTCCGATCCGCATCCGTGAGGTGCGTGCCACCGTGGGCGTCAACGCCTTCGTTCTCTCCCGTTTCCCCATTAATGATCGCTGTGACTGTCCTCGGCACAATCATGGTTCCCGGATTGTCGATGAGCCACTGCTGCGTGTCCGGTGAGAGCTGGTCCCAAAATTCTTTGATGTGCATAACAATCAGCACTGCCCTTCATTGGTGGGGGTGGATTCATGAAATGCGCCGCATGAAACCTCTAGTGATTGTGAGTGCGGTTCTCTCAAGGCTACGCCCGGACATGCCCATCCTGACCCGTAAGCTCCAACGTTTCTGAGGATTACGTCGACTGGCCGTTCTTCATGGGTTACAGTTACTCCAATCGATGGACAAACAGCGCGACTAATCCCAGGAGCTCCCATGTCATCTACCCTCAGATCCGCCTCGAACCGAAGTAGCGCCCAAGGTCTCGCCGTCCCGGCCTCCCGCGATTTGGTGGTCGACTTCATCCGCGTCGCCTGCATGTTTGCCGTTGTTGCCGTTCATTTGCTCATGATGGGGATCAGCGTGGACGCGTCCGGCATCGGTGTGGGCAATCCCCTTACATCCCTTAGCTGGTTTGCCCAAGGGACATGGTTCGGCCAGGTCATGCCGCTCTTCTTCGTGGTGGGCGGCTTTGCTTCGCTCACGTCGTGGCGCAGCCTGCAACGCAAGGGCGGTGACGCCGGCGACTACCTCAGAAACCGGGTGCTGCGACTGGTCCGACCCACGGTCGCCCTTTACATCTTCCTCGCCATTGCGCTGTGGAGTGCGACGGCGGCTGGTGTCCCCGCTGATCTGCTCGCCGTTATCGCTGCGGGCGCCGGCGTGCAGCTGTGGTTCCTGGCCGCGTACCTGATCTGCCAGGCCATGGTTCCTACGATGGCCAGGTTTCACGAGGCAGCGCCCTACCGAACCATGGCAGCGCTGGCTGCGGGCGCCGTCGTCGTTGATGTTCTTCGTTTGGGCTTGGAGCGCAACCCGTGGGGCTTCGATTCGAACCCGATCGGCCTGCTGAACATGGTGTTCGTTTGGGGACTTCTGCAGCAGCTGGGATTTTTTTACGCCGACGGCTTCTTTGACCGCTTCGCCAAGTGGAAGCTCGTTCTTGCCGCTGGCGGCTGCTACGCCGTGATGGTTCCGCTGACGCACGCCGGTCCCTATCCCGTGGACATGCTGACCAGCCAAAACCCGCCCATGTTCCCGCTGATCCTGGTGGGGCTGGCCCACATTCTTTTGGTGAAAGCCGTCTATCCGGTGCTGCAGCGATGCGTGGGCGTCGGCTGGGTGCAGAAGGTGATGTTCGTGGTGGGTAGCCGGGCAATGACCATTTACCTGTGGCACCTGCCGTTGATCATCGCAATGTTTGGGATTGCACTGGTCCTTCGCCTGCCGTTCCCCGAGCCCGCCGGCACCGAGTGGTGGCTCAGCCGGCCACTGTTTTACGTGGCCGCGTGGGCGATGGTGCTGCTGGTTTCCACCCCTCTGGTCCGACTGGAGCTCGCAAGCACTGCACTGGCCCCCGGTGCGGTCCGGCCCGCCATGTGGCGCATCGTTGCCGGAACTCTCCTGGCCATCGTCCCGCCGTTCGTGGTGATGAGGTCGGCGCTTGACGTCGTGAATGCTACGTGGGGGCTCGTGCTGCTGGTGATCGCCGTGGCTCTGGTGTCCGGCAAGGTTCCGGACCGGGCGTGGAAGACTCCGCGGATTCTCTCAACGGGATCCGTGGCTTCCTGACCTTCTTTGAAAGCCAAACGGCCGCCGAACAACCTGATCAGGTTGTTCGGCGGCCGTTGTTGGTCAAAGAGGGTCACTAAGCAGCGACCTCATACGGGGAGCTACGGCATGCGGTACAGGAACGCTGCCATGGCGTCGCGGTTGATGGGTGAAAGCGGTTTGTAGCTGCGTGAGCCATTGGCTTCCAGCCAGCCTGTGGAGATTTTCATCTCCAGCATCCAAGCCATTTCCTTGTAGAACTGCTGCGTGGTGAGCACATCGTGGAACGGTGACGTAGCGGGTTCCTGGAAGTCCGGCTTCTCAGCCAGGCGGTAGAGGAATGCCGCCATGGCATCACGGTTGATCGGAGTCAGGGGCCTGTAGGTCTTGGAGCCGTCGCCCTCCGTCCAACCCGAGGAGATTCCCTTTTCCGCCAACCAGGCCATCTCTTTGTAGAACTGTTGGGTGGTGGATACGTCCTTGAACGGTGACTGGGCCGGTGCGGTGTAGTCCGGGGAACCGGCAATGCGGTACAGGAAGGCTGCCATGGCATCGCGGTTGATCGCGGTCAGTGGGCGGTAGGTGACAGAGTTGTCCGCCTCAACCCAACCCTTGGAGATTCCAGCGTCAGCCATCCATGCCATTTCCCGGTAGAACTGCTGAGTTGTCAGCACATCCTTGAAGGGCGATACAGCGGGAGGCACAAAGTCCGGGCCCTTGGCGCTGAAGCGTTCCGTCCACTCCACAGTCGAACCTGCTTTGAGCACGAAACCATCCTTGGCCGCTGCCGTGACCGTGATCCGGCCTGTTGCTGGATGGGTTCCCGGCGTAGCCACTTCACCGGCGACGCGGTACTCAACACCCTCCGTTTCAGGGATGGTGTAGGTGTCCTGGTCAGTGAACGGGGCGTCCACGAACTCAACTGCCGCGGGGGTTACAGCCTTGTCAGCCGGCAGGACTGCAGCAGTCGCTTCGCTGGTCAAGGACACCGTGGCGTGGCCAAGCTTGGTGCCGGTCACCGTCACGGTGATCGTCGCGCCGATATCAGTCTCCGTGATGCTGTACTGGGAACCTGTGGCTTCGGCTATCGGATCCTCGTTGCGCTTCCATTCGTATGCGAGGGCTACCGGAGCCGGTCCCCAGGGCTGCACGTCTGCTTTGAGAACGCTGCCAACATAGGCTGGGCCTGTGATCTTCGGGGCGACGGAGAAGATATCCGCAGGCGTGATGGGGGCAGTAGGGGCTGAGGTTGCCGACACGCTCGCGGCATACGTCTTCGCTCCGGTTACCCTCACCGAGATGACTGCGTTTGCGTCTTCGGGGGCAAGCACGTACTGGTCAAGCCTCTGGTAGGGAATGGGCTCCCCGTTGCGCAGCCATTGGTAGCTCTTGAGTACCTGGCCTGGGCTCCAGTATCCCGGATTGGCGGTCAGCATCGCGCCCACCTTGGTCTGACCATAGATGGTGGGCGTTCCTGGAATAATGGGCGCTACATCTTCAGCGAGCATTTTGAGGGCCTTGCCAGCGTCCACAAAACCGGCCCCGCAGTTACAGTTGTAGACCGGCCGGGCTGTCTCCTTCATACGCTGTTCGATGTCGGCGGGGGTCAACGCGGGCAGCTTGGAGTACATCATCGCGGCCACCGCAGCTACATGCGGGGCAGCCATGGAGGTGCCTTCTTTGAGGTAGTAGTCCTCGGTCGTGGCTATATCCAGACCATCGTTCAGCGTTGACACGATGCCGTCGGCACCGGAAAACCTCATGTCGCCACCCGGCGCAGCAACATCTACGTTCACACCGAAGTTGGAGTAATAGGCCTTGTTGCCGTCCTTCTTGGTAGCGCCCACAACCAAGACGTTTTTGCAGTTGGCCGGCCTGACCTGCGATGCGTCAATGTTCTCGTTGCCCGCAGCGACTACTACAGAGGCACCCTTGCCGCGGGCAAAATCTGCTGCATTCTGGTACGAAGCCGGGCAAACTCCGCGGCCGCCGAGGCTGAGGTTGATAACGCGTGCGGGATTGGCGTTTGCAGGGACTCCGGCAACAGTTCCGCCGGCGGCCCAGACGATCGCGTCGGCAATGTCTGAAATGTAGCCGCCACAGATACCCAGCGCTCGAACCGGGACAATCTTTGCCTTGGGGGCCACCCCGGCAACACCCTTGCCGTTCCCGGCAACCGCACCAATAATTCCGGCCACGTGTGTTCCGTGCCATGAAGAATACTCTGCGGGCCATCCGGTGCCGCACTGCCCGTAGTATGTCCCATCGCCTTCATCACGCGGGTTTGAGTCACGGCCGTTACCGTCGCGGGCTATTTCCGGCTCGCTGATCATGTCGTAGCCGGGAAGGACGTTCGCGTTCAGGTCGCTGTGGTTCAGGATGCCGCTGTCGATAACCGCAACAACGCTCCCCTCACCCTGGCTTACATCCCACGCACCAAGTACGCCCATGCCACCGTTACCTGTGCCGTGCGCCCACTGGAGGTTGTAATAGGTGTCATTAGGCGAGGTAGCAAACGGCCTCATGATGGAGTCAGGCTCGGCGTACTCAACGCTCGGGTCAGCCGCCAAAGTGGAAACGAGCTCGCTGGCTTCTGCCGCACCGAGTTTCCGATCGGTCTTGACCACTTCTTCACCTGTGGCCATGGTGCGCACGGATTCAACAGGTACGCCCACGGCACTGGCCGCCCGGCCGAACGACGACTTCCGGTCGGCCGATTGAATGCCGTCCCGTTCTTTGAACTTCACGATGAACTGATCCGTGGGAATTTCCTCGGAACTAGTGGACATCGTTTTAGGTGCGGCACTCGGCATAGGCGCCGGTGCTTCATCCGCTACGGCCGGGAGCGCCGGAAGGGCGGCACCAACCAGGGCGATAACGCCCGCAACAATTACTTGAGAGCGCACACTGGCTCTCCGTCGGATCTGCATTAACCAGCGCCCTCTACTCAAACGCCCCATGAGCGCGGAAAAATGGCCGCGAGAGTGCGGCCAGCATGAGTTTAGCCACAGTTTGGACTTTCCTGCGAATTCCCTGTGAGTCGGGGAGGTCGCTTCAAAAATGGCCGGGGCCAGCTGCAGAAAGTCCTGCAACCGGCCCCGGTTGATTTTCGCTTGTTCCTCGCGATCGTGCGCTATGGCATCCGATACAGGAAAGCAGCCATGGCATCGCGGTTGATTGGTGAGAGGGGCTGATAAGTGCGTGATCCGTAAGCATCAGTCCAGCCGGAAGAAATACCGGATTCGTACATCCAGGCCATCTCCTTGTAGAACTGCTGACTTGGGCTGACGTCGTTGAAGGGCAGCCACGGCGGGGCCACATAGTCAGGCTTGTTCGCCAGCCGGTAAAGGAAGGCGGCCATGGCGTCACGGTTTATAGGTGTCACCGGCTTGTACGAACGTGCGCCATTTTCAGTCCATCCGGTCGAAATGCCGGTCTCCGCCAACCAGGCCATCTCCTTGTAGAACGGCTGGGTTGTCAGCACGTCTTTGAAGGGCGACTGGGCAGGCGGTGTGTAGTCGGGCGAACCAGCCATGCGGTAAAGGAATGCTGCCATGGCGTCACGGTTTATCGGAGTAAGCGGACGGTAGGTGCGGCTCTTATCTGCTGCCACCCAACCCTCAGAAATTTTCCGATCGGCCATCCACGACATTTCCTTGTAGAACTGCTGTGTCGTCAGGACATCCTTGAAAGGTGAAACGGCTGGAGCGGTAAAGTTTGGCCCCCTCATGCTGAAGTAGGCGGTCCATTGGGCTGGAGCTCCTGTTCGGAGCATGTATCCATCTTCGGCCTTCGCAACAACTCTCACCTGCCCTCTGGCCAGGTGCGTCCCCGCTGCTACCGTGACGCCATCCACTTGGTACTCAACACCCGGAGATGCTGGAATCGTGTACCGATCGTCTTGCATGTAAGGGGCCTCGGCGAAAGTGGCGGGTAGGGGGGAAACCACTTTGTCCGCCGGTACCACTGCCACAGTTGGCTTACTGCTAAGTGACTGTGTTGTGTAGCCGACCTTGCTCCCGGTCACTGTGACGCTGATGGGCTTACCGGCGTCCTCGTTGACGACGCTGTAGTCCTTTCCCACTGCCCCGGCAATAGGAGCTCCCCCTAGATTCCACTGATAGGAGTGGTCCACAGGGGAAGGTTCCCAAGTACCTGTTTCTGCGGTAAGGACACTGCCGACGTAGGCACTGCCGCTAATTGTGGGCTCTACTGCAGCTAGCGGCCCCGGAGCAATGGGAGCCGTCGGCGCAGACACTGCCGAGGCTGATGTCCCGTCCGCTCGAACCCCGGTTTGAGTGATGGACAAAGTCGCACCCAGGTCCTCCGGTGTCAAGGTGTAGGAAAAAGGGTAACCATCGGGGATGGGAACGCCGTTCCGATTCCATTGGTAGTGCATCGCAAGTCGTCCGACTGGAACCCACGGGCTTGTATAGACAGTGAGAGTTTCGCCTACTTGCGGCTTGCCTTCAATAGTTGGCTTGCTCGGAACGATGGGCGTCACATCCATCCACACATCCTTCAAAGCCGCCGCAGCATTCAGCAACCCGGTACCGCAGACAGCACAGTAGCTCATGAGAGAGATATTGGCGCGAAGCCTCTGTTCCACTTCGAACGGCGTCGCAGATGGCTTCATCACAGTGATCATGGCTGCCACGGCGGAAACGTGCGGAGCCGCCATGGAGGTTCCGGCCTTGATGTAATACTCTTCCCCTGTTGCAACGTCTCGACCATTGTTCAGCGTGGATACGATGCCATCGGTAACCTGATATCTCATGTCACCTCCAGGGGCTGAGAGGTCTACGTTATTGCCGTAGTTGGAGTAATACGCACGTTGCTTTGCGCGAGTACTGGCAGCCACAGTGATTACGTTCCGGCAGTTTGCAGGGCTGACGTATGCGGCATCGATGTTTTCGTTTCCGGCTGCCACCACTACAGCCGCGTTGCGCGTCGACGCGAAATCCAGAGCGCTCTGGAACGAAGAGGGGCACGCCGCCTCCGCTCCCAGGCTGAGATTGACAACCCGTGCAGGATTGGGATTGACCGGCACGCCGGGAACGTTACCGCCTACGGCCCAGACGATTCCATCGGTGATGTCCGAGGTGTAACCGCCGCACAAGCCCAGCACCCTGACTGGCACTACTTTGGCTTTGGGCGCCACACCCGCCACGCCTTTACCATTTCCGGCAACGGCAGCAATAATGCCGGCCACATGCGTTCCATGCCATGACGATGATTCTGCAGGCACTCCTACACCGCATTGACCGGCGCTGTTGTAGTCGCCCTTGTCGGTGGGGTCCGCATCCCGACCATTGCCATCGCGTGCCACCGCAGCCGTGCTGATCATGTCATAGCCCGGGAGGATATTGGGGTTTAGATCACTGTGATCAAGGATGCCGGTGTCGACGACAGCAACCACGCCCCCTTCACCCCGGCTCAAGTCCCATGCCTCCCGGACATGGATCCCCCCTGGCTCAACCGAGTGGGCCCACTGGATGGGATAGTAAGTATCATTCGGCGCCACGGAATACGGTCGCATAATAACGTCCGGCTCGGCGTACTCAACATTCGGATCCGCCGCCAGAGCTGAAATGAGATCGTCGGCTTCCTCGGGGGCAAGCTTTCGATTCGTCTTGATGACGTCACCGCCCGTAGCTGTGGTTCGCACTGCTTGGACGCTGGCGCCCACGGCGCTTGCGGCACGGCCGAAGAAGGACTCCCGTTCGGCCGATTGGATGCGGTCTCGCTCCTTGAACCTCACGATGAACTGGTCCGTGCTGACCTTGGAATTGTTCGGCACGACGGCAGGTGCTGGCTGGGGAACATCCGCTGCGGCCGGGAGCGCCGGCAGGGCGGCTCCCACCATTGCGATAATGCCGGCAAAAATTACTTGAGAGCGCATGCGGGCTCTCCGTCGGATCTGCATAAGACAGCGCCCTCTGCTCAAACGCCCCCAAGAGCGCGGAAAAAATGGCCGCGAGACTGCGGCCAGCATGAGTTTAGCCACACTTTAGACTTTCCTGCGAATTCCCTGGGAGTCTTCCGGCGCTTGGGGCTAATCCACCCCAAAAAAGCTAATAGTTACGCCGGTGCTTCAGGCGTGGAATTGCGACGGCGAACACCGCTGCCGCTGCGAAGCCCAGTACACCTGTGGCCCAGATACCCGCCGACAACGAGATTGCAGCCGTCAGCGCGGACAACAGCACGGGTCCACCCGTGGCACCGGAGTCGGCCATGAATCGCCAAATGCCCAGGAAGTGACTTCGACCGTTATCCGGCGAGAAGTCAGCTCCCAGCGTCATGATGAGCCCTGAGCTGATCCCATTGCCGAAACCGATCAGCAAGGCAACGAGGAGAAGCGGGACGAACCCGGCCGACAACGGCACCAGGATTAAGGCAGTCCCCATGATCACAGTGGACGGGATGGCCACCCATTGCCGTCCCTTCTTATCCATGAGCTTCCCGGCCGGGTAAAACACCAGCATGTCGATCGCCCCGGACAAGCCGAAGATCAACGAAGCGTGGGTGGCATCAAGTCCCAGATGGTCCGCCCACAGTGGGATCACCACCTGTCGCGAAGCACGCAACGCGCTCAGCAGGAGGATGCCGAAGCCGACCGTCAGGAACACTCCGGCATGGGAAACAGCGACGCTCCGCAAGGTGGACGCGGGAGGTGGCGGACCGCCGTCGGCCGCTTTCGGGGCGACCAGATCCGGGATGGTGAGCGACAAGGCAGCGGCAGCCATCATGCCACCGAAGCCCACCCAGTACGCGCCGCTGATTCCGGCGAACTGCATCACGCCGGCGCCCACGAATGGTCCGATGAAGAGGCCGATCCTGGTGACGCCGCCCAAGGTCGAGAGGGCTCGCGCGCGGAACATGACAGGGACGGCCTCGGTCAGAAATTTTTGCCGAGCGAGGTTGAAGACGCTGGCAGACATACCCACCAGGGTCATGGAGGCGGCCAACAGCCAGAGTCCGTGTTCCATTTTCGGTGCAAAGGCTGCCGCCCCGAGGGCGATCGCGCCTACAGCAGCGGCTCCGACGATCGACCACCGTTCGCCGAACTTCTCAGTGATGATCGACGCCGGAATGTTGAAGAACCAGGAACCCAGACCGATCAGCGTCACGATCAACGCCGAGACCGCCACCGATGCGCCGAGGTCGCGGGCGGAGAGCGCGATGACCGGGAGGACAGCCCCCTCACCGAGACAGAAAAGCACAGCTGGCCCGAATGCCGGTAGCGCGACGCTGCGGAGGCTGAAGTTTTTGTCTGCTTGGGTGGTGGTCATCCCTTTCATCCTATGACCGTCGTTGGCGGGCCGAGGGGCCACATTACGTTTCGCACTCCCGGTCGGGGGCTGCTGCGCACCCGTTGCCGCTCGGCGCTCCCGTTCGTGGTCAGACCCGCACCACTTCACGCCAATCGCACCAGAGGTAACAGGGGCGATCGGCGGGTACGGGTGCGCACAAGTCCGCTGCTTGGTCGCAGTTGTTGCGGCTCCGGGAAGCCGGAGCCGCAACAACTACATGCGAAATGAGATTGCTTCCCTTGCTTAGCGGAGGTTAGCTACTGCCTTCCGGCGACCTGCTGCTGTGAGGACCAAGCCCATCAGGAGCATGGCGCTTGCCCAGAGAACCCAGGTTCCGTTCAGTCCCGTCTTGGCCAAGGTGTTGGCGCTTCCGACGGCGGTTGAGACTGCCGCAGTCACTGCACCTTGGGTGTTACCAGCGGCTACTACGGTGCCGGCACGGGTGCCGACAGCTGTGCTGGCTTGCGTGCCGACAGGTGTGCTGGCTTGTACTCCGACAGTCGTGCCGGTTGAGCCTGCAGCCGGGGTGTTGGTGCCGGTTTCTCCACCGGCGCTAGGGCTGCCACCGGCAGCAGGCGGGTTGACGGCAGGCGGGTTCACAACCGGAGGATTCACAACCGGCGGGTTCACAACCGGCGGGTTCACAACCGGAGGATTCACAACCGGCGGGTTCACGGTACCGGCCGAGCCGCCGCCGATGCCCACCGAGGTGGAACCAACGGTGACAGGAGCAGTGATCGGGATGACCAGCTGAGTGCCTGAGAGAAGTCCTCCGTTGCCGGAAGTGGTGCTGCCAGGCGTCGTACCCGTCGGAGCAGTTCCGCCGGTGGTACCGGTGTGCGTAGCAGAAGAGTCACCCAACACACCAGCCGACGTAGAACCAAGGTTCACCGGAGCAGTAATCGGAGCAACTACCTGAGTCCCCGAACCAACACCATTCGAACCCGACGTGGTGCTCCCGGACGACGTACCCGTCGGAGCAGTTCCGCCGGTGGTGCCGGTGTTCGTGGCCGAAGAGTCACCCAACAGACCAGCCGAGGTCGAACCAAGGTTCACCGGAGCAGTAATCGGAGCAACCACCTGAGTCCCCGAACCAACACCATTCGAACCCGACGTGGTGCTCCCGGACGACGTACCCGTCGGAGCAGTTCCAGCCGTGGTGCCGGTGTTCGTGGCCGAAGACTCACCCAGCAAACCAGCCGAGGTGGAACCAAGGTTCACCGGAGCAGTAATCGGAGCAACTACCTGAGTCCCCGAACCAACACCATCCGAACCCGACGTGGAAGCACCCGACGTAGCCGGAGCCGAAGATCCGGAAGAACCGGCGCCGGTGTTCGTCGCGGAGGAATCACCCAACACACCAGCCGAGGTAGAACCAAGATTCACCGGAGCAGTAATCGGAGCAACCACCTGAGTCCCCGAACCAACACCATCCGAACCCGACGTGGAAGCACCCGACGTAGCCGGAGCCGAAGTTCCGGCCGTGGTGCCGGTATTCGTGGCGGAGGAGTCACCCAACACACCAGCCGAGGTCGAACCAAGGTTCACCGGAGCCGTAATCGGAGCAACTACCTGAGTCCCCGAACCAACACCATCCGAACCCGACGTGGAAGCACCCGACGTAGCCGGAGCCGAAGTTCCGGACGAGCCCGAAGAACCCGATGTTCCGGCCGAAGTTCCGGACGTGGCAGCCGAGTCTCCGCCAACACCCACGGCAGTGGCTCCGATGTTAACAGGGACCGAAATCGGAGCCACTACCTGAGCGCCGGACGCGATACCCTCTCCCCCCGACGTGGTTGCCTGCACCGGTGTGTGGGCCGGAGCAGGAGCTGGTGCTGGTGCTGGTGCTGGTGCTGCCGAGGTGGCAGCTGAGTCGCCAAGTACACCGGCCGACGTCGACCCCACCGTGATGGGGATCGTCACCGGTGCCACAACCTGGGTTCCCGAAGCGATACCGTCGGAGCCGCTGGTGCTGGCCGCCGGCGTCGAACTTGCCGCTGAAGCAGGAGCGGCAGGTGTGGCTGAGCTCGCCTCAGTGGAGCCCCCCAGCAGACCCACTGACGACGAGCCCAGGTTTATGGGCACCGTTACCGGAGCAACTACTTGCGTTCCGGAGCCGATGCTGTTCGCGCCGTTGGTGCTGGCGGCCGGCGCTGTAGCGGACCCTGAACCTGCAGCAGGTGCCGACGCGGACGTCGTAGCTGCTGAATCCCCCAACAGTCCAAGTGATGTTCCGCCGAGGCTGACCGGCGCTGTTACTGGCGCTACCACCTGCGTTCCGGAAAGGAGTCCGTCCTTTCCGTTGGTGGTGTCCGCGGCGTTTGCCGCAGTAGCGCTGAGGACGATCATGCCCCCGGCAAAGCATGTGCCAATGAGGCACTTGCGTATGGTCGTGTTCATTTTGATTCTCTCCTGAAGGCCTTGTTCCCAAGGACGTCCGAGTGACGGATCGCCCGAATGACCGTCTGCCGCGAAGTGCTGCGCGGCCGGCTGGGGAACTAGTCAGGAGAGGAGCCGGGGTCGAAGCAGACCGGCTTTGGATGTTGTTCAGCATCGGCCGATTCCAGGCCGGGAAGAGCGTCTACGGGAATGATCAGTGCGTCGTGAAGGAAGGCGGCTGCCTGGCTGGGCGGACCGTTTTGGGAGTTGCCGGAACCGGCTCCCGTGAGGCCGGCGGGTGCGGTCGCAGGGTCCGTGGGCAACCTCGAGGGCGACGCGGGATCGGCGGCTGAGGAGGCGCCGCCGAGCACCGCGGTAATCCCTGTAGGACCAAAATTGCGGGTGGGTGTCAGCATCGCTGGAGCTTCAGCGACCACCCCTGAAGGGTTCACGTGGACGTCCAGTTTGCTGGGCTCAGGAAGCGTTGCGTCCGTTGAACTTACGACGCCGGTAGTCGCCAAAGCGCCAGCGTCCGCCGTAGCCGGGACATCTGAAACGGCGCTGCCTGGCGCACCCGGGATCCCGGCCACCGGCGAGGTCCCGGGGTCAACAACCGGCGGTGCCGTAACAGGCGGCACGACCAGGGGCGGGACGGTAACCGGCGGGACGATGGCGTCGACGGGTGCCAGAACGGTGTCCACCACGCCGACAATGGGTTCCACGATCGGGTTTACCGCGTCTGTAACGGGTTCCAAACGAGCGGGTTCCAGAACTTGATTTACCGGTGGAACAACAACGTTGACCGTGTGGTCCACGGTGTCAGTGGCCGGAACCACGACAGTGTTCACCACGGTTCCGGCGGTGTTCGGAGGAACCACTTGGTTGACTACCGGAACCTCGGCAACCACATGATCAACAGTGCCGACGACATGTTCCACGATGGGCGTCACCGCTGGCACGTGAACGTTGATCTGTTGGGTCGGAACCATTCCTTTGACGAGGTTCGGCAGAGGCACGTTCGGCACCGGAACACTGACGGAACTGGAGGACGCGACACTGCCCAGAAGGGTTTTGTCGGAAGTTCCAGTGTCTGCACTCGCGGCCGAAGCGGAGAGGGCCATCCAGATTGCGGTACCGGCGCCCGCGACCATGACAGAGCGGAGAATGCTGGTAGCACGCGGGAAAACGCGTGAACCCTTCATCTCGACACCCCCAGGTAGTCGCGAACCAATGGTCGCCTTCATCCTAGGACGGGACTAAGCCATTAGTCCATGGCTGAGAGTAAACAAGATGACAAATTTGTAAGGAACCTTGTTTAAGAAGGGTAGGAACCGGTTATACCGGGCCCAAAGTCCGGCGTACCTAATGACGAACGTCCTTGGGCATTGGTTTCCTGAAGCCGTTTGATAAACCAACGGGATTGTTCCGGACCGTAAGGCAGCACAGGAATGGCCTTGGTAGCGTCGGAAGGCATGTCGCGAATGGACTGTGTTGCCTGCCGGACTGCGGTGCTCATGGTGTCCGCCATGGTTTTCACGAACTCATCACTGACGGGCTTGCCGTGTCCCGGGACCAGGAACTCGTAGCGGTGGCGCAAGGCCGAGATGTGCCGCAGCGCGTCCGCCCACTCCTCCGGATAGGAGTCCTCGAACGACGGATGCGCGCCCTGTTCAACCAAGTCCCCCACATACAGCGTGGAGCTGGTGCCAACAAGAAGGTCGCCGTCGGTGTGCGCGCGGCCCAGGTAGAAGAGGGTCACGGTGATGCCGCCAAGGTCAACGAGGACAGGCTGGTCGTGGACCAGTGCGTTGGGGACAACGATGTCGACGGCGTCGCCCTCCCCCGCTGCCATCTCAGGTTCGTTGGTAACCACGAAGCGTCGCTGGTTGTCGGCGTCGCGTTCTATGGTCGCCGCACAGTTGGCGTGCGCCCAAAACTCCGTGACGCCGTCGTCGGCAAATACTGCGTTGCCGAAGAAGTGATCGTAGTGCGCGTGGGTGTTCACCACAACCAGCGGAAGCCGGGTCTTTTCGCGGACTGCAGCGAGGATCTCGCGGCCCTGGCGCGGACCGCAGCCGGTGTCGATGACCATGGCGAGCTCAGAGCCCACCACAAGTCCGGTGTTGAGTAACGATCCCTCGGTTTCCAAGACGTAGTTGTCCGGTCCGAGTTCTAGCCAAGCTGACAATTCGTGCTCCGTATCCACTGCAATCCGGCGATGTTCAGGCCTCTACTCTACCCACGGAACCCGTACGAACGCTGGAAGGCTGGCGGATGTTCCTTAGCGCCGGAGCAGCCTGAGCTTTCGGCCAGCACGCACCAACAAGGAGGACTTCAGAGACTGAAGCTCGTGTTGGAGTTGCTCGCGCTCTGAGTCCCTTGCTGCGAGCGCTTCAGTAAGTCCGTTCAGTTCGCCCCGCAGCCGGTCCCGCTCCGCTTCCATAGCGCCGAGGCTCCCCCGGGTGTCTTCCAGGACGTGGGTCAGTCCAAAGAGCTCTACCGACTGGTGGCCGATGTGCAGTTCATTGTTGGCCGTCAGCTTGGCCACGGACGGATGCTCACCGGATGCGAGTTCAAGGAACGCCGGTTCGGGGCTTGCAAGGACCGGCGCCTCTGGCCTGGCCCCCTTCAAAGTCTCGACGACGGCGTCCCACCAGGCGCGTTGGAACTCGCCTTGCGTCGGGCTGAGTTGCTTCAGGTAGGCACTGATGTCGTCGCGGCCGGCCCACAACTGATCCATGTACGTATCGAATTCCGGAGTGGCCAGGTGCCGCAGGGAACGCATGGTGTGGCCGAGGCCCCAGTTGGCCAGCGCGCCGCCGATACGGACCTCGCCGTAGTAATCCACGGCGATGCCCAGGCAAGGAACGCCCGCTGACAGTGCAAAGACAATCGGGTGGTACCGGCTCGCCACCACAAAGTCGGCCTGCGTTGTCAGCGACGCGGATTCCTCAGCGGACAGCTGGCCGCAGACCACCACGTTCTCCGTGTGCATCCGTTGCCGGATGTCCTGGTGGGTTTCGATGTCGATGTCCACCTCGCCCGGGTGGGACATGTGGGGGATCATCACAACGTCCAGGTTCCCGGCGTCGGCGATTCTGTCCAGCACCTCAGCGATGCGCTGGTTGAAAGCGTCCCTGTCCATGGCACCGGTACCGGGCGCGAACGTGGCTACCAGGAATGGTCGGCCAGGTTGGGGTTTGTAGGTGGTTTGGTCCGATTCGATACCCGCTGCAGGGGCGTGGTCGACCTCAAGGAAGCTCGCGTCGTCGAGCGTCAAGCCTGCGGGGACGTCCGCGTTCCGCATCAGCTCCCAGGAGGTCTGCTCGCGGACGCTAGTGAGCGTCGCTGAGCGGAAAAGCTCGACCACTGTGTCGTAATCGGGTCCCGTGAGGACGGGTCCAACTGTCTGTCCGGAAATAACCAGCGGCTTACCCAAGGCATTGGCAATGGCTCCAACGGCCGCCCGCTCGTAGAGCAGCCAGCCGTAGGGCGAAGTCATGTTCCCGCCGCCGGCGATCACCACGCCGTCACAGGTCTTTATGGTGTCGATGAGCGCATGGACCTGATCCTCAGCGGGGAGGGCCGTCATGTCGCCAGCGAGGATGGCACGGATTTCCCGGAGGTACGTCTCGCGCCTGTGCGGAGGCCACGGGAATTCCAGTGTCTTCACCGAGGAAGTGCCGAAAATTCGGGTGCTCTGCTCCGGATCCCGGGACAGCAGGACAATGTCAGAAACTCCCCTGGCGCGCAGTTCGTCCACCACGGCATGGGTCATAGCTTCGTCGCCCACGTGATAAACGGGCTGACCAATATCTCCAAGAACTACGACTCGCACGGCACTCCGGTGGTTGGACGCAAAAGGGAGCTTTCAGCGTACCGGGTTTGTTGTCACGGACCGTTAGCAACGCTATTGTCCGGTTACTCCAATTTAGGCTCTAGCGAACGAGGGCCAGCCGTTCCTCTACTTCAGCGGCTTTGTCGGGCTGGCCCGACACGATGTACAGCTCCGAGAGGATGTTCAGCGCCCGCTCCGGCTTGGGGGTCAGCGCAGCAGCACGTTCAATATCTGCAATGGCACCCTCCATGTCCTGGCCGCTGGCTTTCGCGAGTCCCCGCAGAAGGTGGGGCTCCGACGTCCACGGCGAACGGTCGATCTGCGTGTCCAGCGTCTTCCGCGCGGCTGGAACGTCGCCGGTCCCCAGTTGTCCGATGGCAAGTGCAGTAAGTGCCTCCATGGAGGACGGGTTACGCTCGACGGCGGCCCTCGCCCAGGTGGTAGCGGCTGCTGCCGCTGTTGTATCGCCAGTGACGGCGCGGACAGCGAACGCTTGTGCGGCAAGAAGGTCGATGTCTTGGTCCCAGGGCCGTAGGGTCTTTGCCTGTTCGAACTCCTTAGTCGCTTTTGGAATATCACCTCCGGCGGCCAGGTCAGTACCGGACTTCATGGACAGTTCTGCGGTTGCCGCAACGCCAGCGACGATAGCGCCCACCAGGGCGAGTCCAACTGCTGATAGGCGAGCCGAGTCAAGAGCTTTACCCGGCCGACTCTTTGCGGGTCCCTCCGGCACGGGAGCATTTCCAAGAGTGGCACCAGCCAGGACACAGACCAAGCCGATTGTTCCAGGTGAGGTGAAGTGGGTCATGAGTGCGAATCCGTAGCCGCATATGGCCACCAGCGCACCGATCAGAAACAGTTTGTGCTCGTTCAATGGTGCGGTGCGGATACGCCTGAATCCGATCACGATGACCATACACACAGCCGCAGCTACGGGAAGAAGGAACAACAATCCTCCTGCGCTGACCAGTTGGAGAAGGACCATGTGCGGGCTGTCCGCCGGGAACTCAGTGCCCACATTCTTGGCGAAGGCATCGGATAGGTGAGAAGGCAATGCGTCCACGAATTGCCCTGCTCCGAGTCCCAGGAACGCGTTGCTGGACAGGGTTTGAAGGGATGCCTCCCAGAGGTATACGCGACCCGTAACGGTTTCCATGCTGAACAAACGTTCCGCAACGGACGGGATGGACCATGACAAAACTGCTGCCACGCCCATGAATCCTGCGAAGGCAGCGATCGCGTGGACGGGCCTTCCCGACTTGAACAGCTGAAATGCCTTGAATCCGAAGAGCAGAATTCCACAAATAACCACAATGAGGATGCAGGCACGGGAACCGGAAGTGACAGTTACTACCCCTGCCGCAGCCGCTCCTATTTGTGCCAATTTATTCTTTGACCATAACGCCGTGGGCAGAAGCAGCAGGCAAGCGACCAGACCCGCCAAGCCCAGATCTGTGGCATTACCCAACGTCGCCCCGGGTCGCGTGTCGTCGGCACCACCAAGGGGTCGGAGACCAGCCGCCTCGGCCGCTGCAATGGGCGCCAGAATGAGCATGCTGAAGCACAGTCCATGGACCAGATACTGCCTGCTTTTTGCAGCGGAGGAACCGCCCAATACACGCGCTCCTACCACCAACAAGCCCACGTATAAGAGCAGGACAGGCAGGCCCTCATACCGCGGCCACCGTCCAACAAATGCAGCCAACAGATCCTCGGAACTCAATGCCGCAATGACATATGTCCCCACTATGGCTGCCAAAATCAGCACAGCCGGACGTCCGAGTCTTGACGTTGCCGGGTCCAGGAGACCCAGGCACAAAGCGAGCAACAGAATGGCAAGTTTCGGCAGAACGAACCTATGGAGGCCGCCCGGCAGCATGATCAAGGGTGTCGCGACCAATAAAGTCACACTCAGAAGCGCCATTCGGTGACAACCGAAAGTCGGCTCCCAAATGCGGCGTAATGATTGCACTATTTTCCCCCATGATCGACAGACCCGCCGTATAAGAAATAGCACGGGCCTGACTCTCCGGCGCACCGGCCTTGTACAAGAAGGTTCAGTGCTCTCCTGAAAGGCCGGGCAGGAATTCTGCGGGCAGGGTGGAAACGGGAACCAGGACCATGTCCTTCGCCTTCCAGTCCAGATCAATACATGCTCGGCGGGCTGATTCCAGCTGATTCAGGGTGGGCATGTCCCCTGACGGCACAACGAACGTTTCGATGTGAAAGACATGTCCTTCGTCCCTGATCCGGGATTTTGCTGTTTCTATCCAGTCAAGTCCACTGAGGTAGCCGTCAATTTCCTTGCCCAAGGGGTGAGGTTTGGCGTCGTCGTACGTTCTGGCGCGCTTGTCCATGAGGGCAGTGATGGCTGCCTTAGTGTTGCGTATGCCGTCGTGAAGAATGCTCGCGGAGATGATCAGCGCGGCGACTGCGTCCGCCCACCACCAACCGATACCGATGCCCGCAACGCCTGCAGCAGCGGCGACGGCGGTCTGCCAGTCTGCTTTGTTCATGTCGGCGTCCGCATAGAGGACCTTGTCGTGCAAGGTCTTCGCCAGTTTCATCTTCTTGTGGCCCAAGTACACCGGCGGGCCTGCGGTCAGGAGCATCGCAATGATCATGACCCAGCCGAGCCAAATCGTCTGGCCGAAGAAGTCGAACCCACCGATTGTGGGGTGTTCCGCCGTCAGAAGGCTGATGCCGGAGTCGACAATCAAGTACGCGCCCATGACGGACAACGCCACAGCCGCTACGACGTGTGCAACGCCAACGGCACGGTGGTAACCGTAAGGATGCTCCTCGGTGGGGCGCTTGCGGATCACGCGGGCGGCAATCAGGAAAGACAGAGGCGGGAGGAACGACAGGACGTCTTCGAGCCACGCAGCCTTCATAGCTTGTGAGTTTCCCAGCAGGAGGTAGATCATGGCGGTCGAAACTGCCAGGAAGGCCACGGTGATCCACTCGAAGCGGATCGCTTTGCGTAGCGCTTGGTGCTGCTCCTCAGGCAGTTCGGTATGGCCGAAACGTGAGCTAGCGCTGCTGGGCCGGCTTTGGGTGGCTTTCACTTGGTGCCCTCCGACTCTTTGAGGAACGTATCCAGTGTTAAGAGGAAGCCGTTCTCTCCTTTGGCGACCAGCATTACGTGTTTGTGCTTTTTCCCTGTGTCGTCCACGGATTCGGCGTAGGGCTGCGTCAGCGCTGTGTGCTTTTCCCATGGCGTGTCTTCACGCAAGCCACCGATCATGAGGTCAAGTTCGCCGTGCTCTACGCGTTCGGCCAGGATATGTTCGGTTCCCGTGCTCCACTCCACCCTGGCATCCAGTTGCGCCGCTAACCTCCGCACCAGTTCAGCTTCGGTCCCGGTGGGCTCCCCGGAAGGTGGGAGCTTCACCCAGTCGCCGTTGGGACTAGCGCCTACTCTGAGCACACCACCGCTAACCCGGTCGAGTGTGCCCTGAGGGTCAGCCGGGACGCTGACGCCGCAGCCCGTTAGCAAAATGACAGCCGCCGCCAGAATGGCCACTCTCAATCGCCGGTACATGTCTCCGCAACCTCCTACTGGGTCTTGCCACCACTATAGACAGGTTACTTATTATTTGGACGTGCGTTTGGTGCTTTCTGTAGCTTCAGCCCCTACCGGAGCGCCACCCCGCCGCCATATTGAGCAATGTCCGCGACTTTTGGGGGCTTTCTGTTGCTTCGCCTGTGAGGGATGTCGTCTAGTTGGTTTTCTGAGTGTTTTCTGGGTGTCGCCGGTGTGTGGGGGTTGCGGTGTTTCGTCGTGGTGTGGCGTGGTTGGTTGCTGTGGTGTTGGTGGTGGTGGCGCCGGGGTTGTTGGTGTTGCCGGCGGCGGTGGCTGCGGATCCGGTGGTGGAGAACGTAGTGACGTTCTCTGATGTGCCTGAGTCCTCGCAGTTTGCTACGGAGATTTCGTGGTTGGCGGCGTCGGGTATTTCCACGGGTTGGGATGTCGGCGGGGTGCGGCAGTACCGTCCGTTGGAGTCCATTGCCCGGGATGCGATGGCAGCGTTCCTGTACCGTCATGCCGGGTCACCGGCATTCACCGCCCCCGCGGAATCACCGTTCACGGATGTTCCGGCCGGGGCTGCGTTCTATAAGGAGATCACCTGGCTGGCCTCTGAGGGCATCTCCACGGGCTGGGACGTCGGCAATGGGAAACGGGAGTACCGGCCGTTGTCCCCGATCGCCCGTGATGCGATGGCCGCGTTCTTGTACCGGTACGCGGACAAGCCAGCGTTCACGGCCCCGCCGGTGTCGCCGTTCGTGGATGTGCCGGCTGGTGGCGGGTTCTATGCGGAGATCACGTGGTTGGCGGCGTCGGGGATTTCCACGGGCTGGGATGTGGGTAACGGGGTGCGGGAGTACCGGCCGTTGAACGGGATCGCCCGTGATGCGATGGCTGCGTTCCTGTACCGGTACGCGGGCCAGAAAGCACCTGCTGACCCGGGGAACCCTGCGGCGGGGACGGTCACGGTGGCCCCCGACGTCGAGGTCCTTGAACCATCCCAACTCGAAACAGCGCTGGTGAGCGCGGACACTGTGGTTCTTCCATCGGATCAGGCGTTGGAGATCAAACCCAACGACGTGCTGGTCTCCGGTGTCACCACCGGAACCCCGGACGGGTTGCTGGTCCGGGTCGTCCAGGTAGTGCGGGACCCGGGCGGGAACACCCTGGTCAAGACCAAACCCGCCACCCTCCCCGAAGCCGTGGTCTCCACCGGCGGGCTGCTCGAGGTGAGCGGCACCCCGGTGAGGTCAGAGTTCATCCCGGAACCCGACGTCGTGGTTGAACCCGACGCGGCCCCGACCGCAACAAAGCTGGACATGGCTCAACCGTTCGCGGAAGCCTCGGCGGATGTGTTCAACAAGTCGATGACGTTCAAGAAGACAGTCAAGGGTGAGTTCGACAAACCCGACGCACCCTTGACCGGTAATGGCTCGGTGACTTTGAAGTCGTCGGTGACGGCGAAGGCCACGGCGAAGATGACTTTGGACGTCGGCTTCCTGCAGTTGAAGGAAGCCTCGGTTGTGGTGACGCCGTCGGTGAAGGCCGAGCATACCGTCACGGCCGAGGGGTCGTTGAAGGGCCAGGTGACGTCAAAGCTTGGTGAGCTCAATGCCTGGTTCACGTTCTGGGTTGGGCCGGTCCCCGTGGCAGTGACCGCCGATGCGGAGATGAATGCGAACTTCGCCCTGGACGGGGATGCGCAGGTGGTTTTCTCCTCGTCGCAGACTGTTTCCAGCGGTCACGGTTTCAAATACAAAAACGGCTCGTTCAACTTGGTCAATGACAAGCCCTCCACTGCCGGGATCCAGAATCAATACAAGGCATCGGCGTCTCTAACCGTGCGGGCGTCCCTGGATTTTGATGCCACGATCAAGCTTTACGGCGTCGCTGGGATCACGTTCGGAATGGGACCGTACGCGACCACCACCATCACCGTCACCGCGGCCAGCGGGCAGGACCTCAGTTGGACCTGCCCCTTGGAGCTGGGCGTCGACGGACGGCTCGGCGTGACTGCGGGCATCGAGATCATGGGCTTCGACTTGGGCGAGTGGGAAGCAACAGTAACCAAGTCATGGCCGCTGTTCACCGCAAACCCCTGCCAAGGCACCACTGTCATCCAGCCCCCACCGACAAACCCCACGCCGACGCCGACGCCCACATCGACGCCGACTAACCCACCCGGTCCGGGCATAACGCTTCCGCAAGTGCCGGTTCGCGTCGGACAGAGCGGACAAGCAGTTTTGGTCGAGGATGGCGGCGATGTCGCCTCGGTCCAATGGATCTCAAGCCCGCTGCCCAACACAGTACTGTCTGCCGGCCAGCCCACAATCCCGGCGACCCTGACGTGGTCGCCGAAAACCGTCGAGACTGTCCAATTCTCGATTCGGGTTACGTATAACGACGGAGGCACAAAGGATGTGTCGGGGTCCCTGCGCGCTTACGCGGTGCCAGCTCCGTCGCTTGCTGTGGCGAATCTCCAGTCCACCTACGTAGCCACATCCGACCGGGGAACCCCCTACTCCGTTGTTAGCTTCGAGATCACCAAAACTACGGCGTCCAACACAACACCTTTGAAGACCCTTACGGACAAAGAGGATCTAGCGAGCGACTTCTATGAGTACACAGGCGGCGATACGAACGCCAACAACGTTCTGGACATCGGTGAGAAGTGGCAGTATCGGGCCTTCTACCTGGACTGGAGGGCCACGGAGCCGGGCAGTAGCAGGACAAGGACAATCCTGGTCCGCGCCAACGACACCACAGGCGCGGAATCATGGATCGACGCCGAAGTCGCCTACACAATGACGCGCTAGTTCAGCTCGAGCTTGGGAAAAACAGCGTCCGTCCACGGCGCAGGGCTCTCGCTAACTGATCAACAGCGTGGGCCGATTCGGCCGTTCCCACGTCAGAAAAGGATCCGTTTCCGCCGTACAACGAGAGTGCATCGGCCGCAGCCGAGCGGAGGGTATGAGCGTCCGTGACGTCAAGGAACTGCTTGTCGAGCCAGTCGGCGGCTCGCTGGCGCTGCGCATTGTGCTCGAGTTGCGCGACTGACCGCACTTCGGCGATTGCGGAAGTGATCTCATCAAGGACGGCATCTACGGTTCGTTGGTGGTTCCCCATGGCACCAGCCTAGGGAGGTATCCCAAGGGAAAAGCGCTCGGCACAACCTTCCGAATAGGATTCGTGTGATGTTCAGCCAAGACAAGAAGTTCCGCAGGCCTGACGGAACCCTCTATGACCCCAGCAGCTTCAACGTGCGCCAGTACCAGGAGCAGTACGGCCCGGCGGCGTCCCGGAGGGGTACTCCATAGGCGCCATCACGCCAGTCCAGAGCCCTGGACTCATCACGGCTCTGGCGGTCTTCCTCACGCTCGTATCGGTCGGCATGCTTGCGGTGAGTTTCCTCGTAACAGCGTCCGGCGGTGAGCTTAAGGTGATCCTGCTCGGGTTCGCGGTGGGCATCGGCGGGCTGGTGATGTCCGTGTACGCGTTCCGGCTCGCAGTAAAACGACGGCGCTGGTTGCGGGAGCAGGGCGCCCAAGCCGCGCAAACGCAGGTGCCCAAGTAAGCAGGACCAAGCGATACAGCAGAGACCACAGCCCCAAGGGTCGTGGTCTCTGCTGTATCGCTCAAGGGCTGGGATGTGCGCGAGCGTTACGCCCAGACCCTAGGGATGTGAGCGAGCGACCCACCCAAACCCTCGGGACATGAGCGAGCGTCCGGTTCAAGCCCTCGGGACGTGAGCGAGCGTTCCGCCCAGACCCGAGGGACGTGAGAGAGCGTTCGGCCCAACCCCGAGGGATGTGAGCGAGCGACGGGGGTTACATGTCTGCGAGCGCGCCGCCTGGGTTCTCGATTGCGTCGGCGACGTATCTGAGGAAGCCGGCTGCGGTTTCGCCGTCGCACACTCGGTGGTCGAAGGCGAGGGTCAGCTCGGTGACCTTGCGGACGGCCAGCTCACCGTTGACCACCCAGGGCTTGTCGATGATGCGGCCCACGCCGAGCATCGCAACCTCCGGGTAGTTGATGATCGCGGCCGAGCCGTCCACACCGAACACACCGTAGTTGTTCAGCGTGAAAGTGCCGGAGCCGAGTTCGGCGGGGGTCGCCTTTCCGTCACGGGCGACGGCGGTGAGTCGGCGGATCTCTGCGTCCAGTTCGCGGGCACTCAGTTCATGCGCGTTCCGGACGGACGGGACTACGAGTCCGCGGTCGGTCTGGGCAGCGAAGCCGAGGTTGATGCCGTCGAAACCAACGATTTCCTGCGAGCCATCCGAAGCAGTCTCAAAGCGCGTGTTCAGGGCAGGGTACTTTTTTAACCCAGCCGTGACAAAACGGGCGATGAAGGCCAGCAGCCCGGGGGTATCGTGCGGTGCGCGCTTCTTGAGCTCGGCCCGCATTTCCAGCAGCGCCGTTGCATCGACGTCCACCCAAACGGTGGCTTCCGGAATCTCCGAGCGGCTGCGGGTCATGTTCGCAGCCACAGCCTTGCGGACCCCACGGACAGGCGTCCGCGCCGAGACGGCCAAACCAGTCCGGCTGTCAACGGAACCAGTATTAGCAGAAGCGGGAGCAGCAACACCAGCGGCGGCCGGAGCAGCAACACCAGGAACTGAAGAAGCAGCAGGTGCCTCTGGCGCAGAAATAGCCGCCTCCACATCCCTGCGCATGATCAACCCGCTGGCACCCGAGCCCTCAATCGCGTCGAGGGAGACACCGTGGTCGCGAGCCATCTTGCGGACCAGCGGCGAGATGACAGCACTGAGCTTGCCGGGGATGCGCGTCCCAGCCACAGCCGGTTCCATCGCCGGCTCAGCAACGGCAACCGGAGCAGAAACAGAATCAGCAGAACCACTCGCCTTCCGCGGGCGGGTCCGGCCACCGGTCGCTCCCCCGGGCGTACCGTAGCCAATTAGCACGTTGCCCGAGCCGGCCTTCTCCTCGGTCCGGTACGTCTCAGCAGCAGCTTCCACGGCCGGCGAAGCGTCAAGACCCGAGGACACCGGCGAAGGATCCACAGACCCAGCCGGGACAGGAGCCGGAGCAGCGGCAGCGGGCGAACCAGTAGAAGAACCAGCGCGAGCGATCGAGATCAGCGGCTTGCCGACGTCGAGCGTTTGGCCGGCTTCACCGTGCAGTTCGGCAACGGTGCCGGCGTAAGGCGAGGGCACCTCAACCATGGACTTGGCGGTCTCAACCTCGGCGATGGGCTGGTCAACCACAATCTCGTCGCCCACGGCAACGAGCCAGTTCACCAGTTCGGCCTCGGTGAGGCCCTCCCCCAGGTCGGGCAGTTTGAAGACCTGCATATCTGAGCTCATGGTCAGTCCTCCCATTGAAGGTCGTCGACGGCGTCGAGGATGCGGTCGACGCTTGGCAGGTAGTAGTGCTCCAGCTTGGGAGACGGGAACGGGACGTCGAAGCCGGTCACGCGGAGGATCGGCGCGGCGAGGTAGTGGAACGCGCGTTCCTGGACGCGGGCCACGATCTCGGAGGACACGGACGCGAATCCGTGGGCTTCGGCGATCACGACGGCGCGTCCCGTCTTGCGTACGGACGCGCAGACGGTTTCGTCGTCGAAGGGGACGAGGGTGCGGACGTCGATGACTTCCAGGGAGCGGCCCTCTTCGGCGGCGGCTGCGGCAGCCGCAAGCGCGGTGGGGACGGACGGGCCGTAGGCGATGAGCGTCGCGTCTGTGCCGGGACGGGCGACGGCAGCGCGGCCCTCGGTGGAGGTGCCGGCGTCGTGCTCTGCTCGCAGCGCGCCCAAGTCCACCTGGTCCTTGGACCAGTAGAGCTTCTTGGGTTCCATGAACATGACGGGGTCATCGGAGTCGATGGCTTCGCGGAGCATGCGGTAGCCGTCGGCCACGGTGGCCGGGGTGTAGACCTTGAGGCCTGCGGTGTGGGCGTAGTAGGACTCGGAGGAGTCGCAGTGGTGTTCTACTCCCCCGATGCCGCCGGCGTAAGGGACACGAATGACCATGGGCATTTTGAGTTTGCCCTTGGTGCGGTTGTGCATTTTGGCTACGTGGCTGACGATCTGTTCGAAGGCCGGGTAGGCGAAGGCGTCGAACTGCATTTCGATGACGGGTCGCATGCCGTTGATGGCCATGCCCACGGCCATGCCGACGATGCCGGATTCGGCGAGCGGGGTGTCGAAGCAGCGCTGTTCGCCGAATTCGGCCATGAGGCCGTCGGTGATGCGGAAGACGCCGCCCAGCATGCCCACGTCCTCGCCGAAGACCAGGACGGAGGGGTCGGCGCGCATGGCGTCGGCCATGGCGGTGTTGAGCGCCTTGGCCATGGTGAGGCTCTGCGGGCCGGTGGCTTCGGCAGTGGCCGCGGCGGAAGCGGCGGCGCTGGCGGTGGCTGCGCTGACGTTGGCTGTGGTGGTGCCGTTGGCAGTAGTGGTGACGGTCATTTTGCGCTCTCCGATCCGGTGTTGTCGGCGCTTTCGGCGCGGGCGAGTTCGCTGGCCAGCAGTTCGGACTGCTCTTTCAGCTGCGGGGTTTGCTTGGCGAAGACGTATTTGAAGAGGTCCAGCGGCTGCACCGGAACGTCCTCCCCCAGGCCTTCGCGGAGCTGAGTGGCCACGGCCTCGGCATGCGAAGCGATGCGCTCCGAAGCGGAATCGTCCAGCAGGCCCTTGTCCGTGAGGTACGACTTCATGCGTGCCAGCGGATCCTTGGCCTGCCATTCGGCAACTTCGCTGTCCGGGCGGTAGCGGGTGGCGTCGTCGGCGTTGGTGTGTGCCTGCATGCGGTAGGTGTGGGCCTCGATGAGCAGCGGCCCGGATCCTTCGCGGGCCAGCTTCACAGCGCGGTCCATCACGGCGAGCAGCGCGACGAGGTCGTTGCCGTCGACGCGCTCGCCGGCCATGCCGTAGCCAACAGCCTTGTGGGCGAGCGACGGCGCCACGGACTGGTGGCTGAGCGGTACGGAGATGGCGTACTTGTTGTTTTGCACGAAGAAGATGACGGGCAGGTGGAAGACGGCGGCGAAGTTCAGTGCCTCGTGGAAGTCGCCTTCGCTGGTGGCGCCGTCGCCGCACATGGCCATCACTACGGTGTTTTCACCGCGTAGCTTGGCAGCGTGGGCAACGCCGACGGCGTGGAGCAGCTGGGTGGTCAGCGGGGTGCACTGGATGCCGACGTTGTGCTCTTTGGGGTCGTATCCGCCGTGCCAGTCGCCGCGGAAGATGGTCATCACCTCAACGGGGTCCACCCCGCGGGTCATGACGGCGACGGCGTCACGGTAGGTGGGGAACAGCCAGTCACCTTCGCTGAGGCACATGGCAGCTGCAACCTGGCAGGCTTCCTGGCCGTGGCTTGAGGGGTAGACGGCCATGCGGCCCTGCCGGACGAGCGCCGAGTTCTGGTCGTTGACGCGACGTCCGACGACGAGCTGCTCGTAAGCGGCCATCAGTTCAGCGTCGCTGGGGGTGGGGTACTCGTGGCCGGGTTCGGTGCCTTGCTCGTCATGGGAACGGAGGGTGCCGTCCGGGTTCACCATTTGGATCTGGTGCCGGGCGGGGAGCATGTAGTCCTCAACGCTGATGCCGAATTTTGTCCGAACGTCAGCAGCTTGGTCCTCTACAGCCGTTTCCGGCGCAGAGTGGTCTGCGTGGATCGTCATTGGTCCGTCCTTCTCTAGCCACTATGTGCTTCCAGTATGTTCCCCGGCTCTGTTTCGTATCCAGCTTTCCGCCGAATCATGGAAGCCATTGCCTAAACTGGTTATTCTGAAAGACGAATTGCAATTGTGAGCTGGGTAACGTGCCCGTGCTGTGGACGAATTGGAGAGCCAGTGAGCGAGGCCGAGGCGGAGCAGACCGCCGTACCGCTGGACAGCGTGGACCGGGACATCATCCGCGAGCTGACCACCGATGGGCGCATGTCCATCACGCAGGTGGCGGAGAACGTCCACATCAGCCGCGCCCACGCGTACACCCGGATCGCCCGGCTCACGGGCGAGGGCGTGCTGACCAAGTTCACGGCGCTGGTGGATCCCATCAAAGCGGGCCTTCGGTCATCGGCTTATGTGACATTGAAGGTTCAGCAGCACTCGTGGCGCGAACTCAAGGAACAGCTGCGGGCCATCCCGGAAATCCATCACATCGCTTTGGTGGGCGGCGACTTCGACGTCATCCTCCTGGTCCGCGCAACAGACAACATCCATCTCCGCCGCGTCATCTTCGATCAGCTGCAGTCCATGGAGGGCATCCTGGACACCCAAACCTTCCTGGTGTTCGAGGACGTAGATACCAGGTGACGTTCAAAAGAAAGCTCGCCTGGACGCTGGCGGCATGCGTCCTGGCAGGTGTCCTGTGGCTGATTGCAGCTTTCCAGCTCTTCCACAACCCTCCCCATGCCACGCCCCAGCGGACCGATGCGATTGTGGTCCTCGGCGGCATGAGCAACGAACGGCTCCCGGTGGGCCTCGCGTTGCGAGACCAGTTAGGTATCCAGGATTTGGTAGTTGTCACCACCGGCTTGCCGGCAAACGCCGGTTCGGATGAGTTTTGTGAAGAGCACGACGGCGTCACTCACCTGGACTGCTTCCGTCCGGATCCGCTCAACACCAGAGGCGAGGCCGCGCGACTCCGCGATCTTGCAGCGGAGCGGGGCTGGAAGTCAGTGACTGTGGTTACCTCTGACTATCACGTCCAACGGGCCGGCACCCTGATGAAGCAGTGCATCGCTGCCGACGTTTACATGGTCGGTACAGAGCCGCAACTCTCCCCCGCTGGCTGGGCGTGGCGATTCGTGGTGGAAACGGGCGGGCTGTTCGATGTGTGGTTGCGGCCTGAGTGCTGAGTGTTGTACGGAATAGTGTCGGGCTAACGGCGGACCGCGCGATTGAGGCCATTTGGGAGTTGCTGAGTGTGGGCGTGGACGACGTTGTAACGGAGCGTGTTGGCTGGGCCAGCCGCGATGTGACGCTACGGATAGACGTTCCCCCGACGACAGCAAAGAAGATATTTGCCAAGTTACGAGGCCCAGTACGATCCTCGCAGACAAATATTGGTCGCTCAGTACGGTTCTCGAAGGTTGAATTGTAGAGTTTGATCACGGTCAGAGATCTCAAGGCATGAACGCCATGGGAGTCATACGCTGTTCGGACAGCCTTCACGCCGCCCAACATACGAACCCGTCATTTTGTGTCATGTGCTGAACGAAGATGAAACATTCGTGACACCGACGACCGCTACAATGATCAGGACTCGTACGCTGGATGTGGCCGGGAAGCGCCTGCTGACTAAAGCACGACCGCAAAAACAAGGGGACCCAGACTTTGGAAATTCGTGACTACTTGAGCGTTCTTAGGCGCAACTGGATTCTGATAACGGCGCTGACGCTCTTGGGGCTACTTTGTGCGGGCATAGCAACTGTGCTTATCAAGCCCACTTACACGTCTGAGACGCAGCTTTTTGTTGCCATTCAGAACTCGGGGTCTGTGCAGGAACTGCAGCAAGGAAACACGTTCAGCCAGGCGCGCGTGCAGTCATACGTTAAAACCGCAACAACACCTGTGGTTCTTCAACCAGCTATTGACAGTCTTGGCTTGGATGAAACCCCGGTCCAGTTGGCATCAAGAATCAAAGCGACCACAGACCTCAACACTGTTCTCATCAACATCTCGGTGACGGACCAATCGCCCGTTCAGTCGGCAGCAATTGCTCAGGCTGTAGGTGACAGTCTCATCCGGACCGTCGAGAATCTGGAAAAACCCTCCACTGACGGTGTTTCACCGATCCGGCTGTCCATCGTCACGCCCGCTGTGGCACCAGCCCAGCCCTCCGCGCCTAATGTCCGCGTGAACTTGGCCGTTGGCCTACTTCTCGGTCTTGCTGTGGGCCTCGGAACCGCCCTTCTGAGGTCGACCTTGGATAGCAGAATCCGCGGTGAAGCTGACCTGCGTCGAGTCACTAACGCCCCTGTTCTTGGTGGAATTTCCTATGATCCTCAGGCGGCTAAGACACCGCTTTTGACGCAATCCGCGACGCAATCTCACCGCTCAGAGTCCTTTAGGCAGCTCCGCACGAATCTCCAGTTCGCCAACGTCGGTGGCAAAACGAAAACAATCCTCGTCACGTCCTCGGTGCCCGGAGAGGGCAAGAGTACTACCGCTACCAACTTGGCCATTTCTTTGGCGCAGGCTGGCAAGACCATTTGCATTATTGACGCTGACCTCCGGCGACCGATGATCAACACATATCTCGGCCTGGACAGAAACGCAGGGCTAACAACTGCCTTGGTCGCTGAGGCCGATGTAGCGGATCTCTTGCAGCCTTGGGGCGACGAAAATCTCTACGTGCTCACGTCCGGCCAGATCCCTCCCAACCCGAGCGAACTTCTCGGCTCGGAGGAAATGCAGCAGCTCCTTCTGCGGCTCGGGCAGTCATTTGACACAATAATTATCGATGCGCCGCCACTTCTACCTGTCACGGACGCTGCAGTGCTTTCACAGTTTGTTGATGGTGTTGTCATGGTCGTCGGGGCACAAAAACTGACCCATCATGTCCTTCAGAAGTCCCTTCAATCATTGGAGATGGTAGGGGCTAGATTGTTGGGGGTCGTCCTCAACCGTTTGCCCACTAAGGGCCCAGACGCATACGCGTACAGTTACACGACCTATGACGCGACGGAGATCCGAGAATCCAACCGGACTGCTCGCAACAATCGGCGCAAAGCTTCAGCAGGTGCGCCTGAGGCACAAAGTTCAGCAGGGCGCAGACTCATCGGCGGCGGCGAACCGGAAGACGCCGACATCTATGCGCGCACAAGCCACCGTCCTGAATAGCGCAGGCCATCCGCGGCCGGTTATTTCAGGCAGGGCAAGAGGCTTGTCCGGGAGCCGCGTGATGCCCCGCAGAATTACCTTCGATGACATACCGGCCGGTGGCCAGTGACCAGACGAAAAATAGCAGGACAATTCTTATGGGTGTCTGCGGGCCGGGTACTTGGAGCGCTTTTACAGACCGTTACATTCGTCCTCGTTGCCCGTAACGCTGGACCTGTGGAATTTGGACTTCTTGGAGCTGCCTTCGGCATTGCTACCGTAATCCAAACAGGCTTTGATTTTGGACTTTCTACATTGATCGTCCGAGAACGAGCTTCCGAAAAGCACAATTCCATCGTCACGGATGCCCTGAAACTGGCCGATGTAAACGCCCTCTATCTGTCGGCTGCTGCTGCGGTGCTCCTCCTTGGCGCTGGGCTCTTTTTGAACCCAGTATTTTTCATGATGCTGCCCCTCGCTGTCTGGGTTGGCGCTGAGCGCCAGGCGGACACATGGCTGGGGGTCCCTTTGGCGGACGGCGACGCGAAGGTCAATACAGTCAATCTTGTACTTCGTAGAACGGCTGCTCTTGGCCTTTACGCAGCAATGGTTGCCCTCAACGTCCCAGCCATCCTTGCGTTTTCTGTGTCGCTCGCAATGGCTTCCCTAGCGTCGTCCGTTGCCGTCAGGCGTTACGTGGCGGGCTTAATTATGGTTCGTAGGATCGAGCATGGCCGCCAACATATTCTTTCGATTGCTCGCCCATACTGGATCAACTCCTTAGGAACTCAGGCCAGAAATTTGGATTCAGCGATAGTCTCTGCAGTGGCCGGCCCTTTTCAAGCGGGGCTCTATGGCGTGGCCAGTAGGACGACCGGGCCGATGCGGATTCTATCCACGTCCTTGGCTACAGTCATCCTGCCTGCTGCGGCTAAGGCAACTCCACGAGGGATTCGTCGTTTGGTCGCACTTACCCTTGGAGTGTGCCTGTGTTTAGGCATTCTCTACTCGGGGATCATAGTTTTTACCCCGTGGCTTGTCGTTACGTTCCTGGGTGACGCTTATAGTGGTGCAGTAGTACCCATACAACTAGCAATCGGTGGACTCGTATTTGCGGCCGCCGCATCCCTCTTCGGATCAATCCTTCAAGGTGTCGGAAAACAGAAGTTTGTCGCAAAAACGGCAGTCGGCACGACCGTTGTGTGCCTTTTGGGCGCATCAGTGGGTTCAGTTCAGTTTGGTGCTATCGGGGCAGCTACAGGCCTTGCCGCATCGTTCACATTTCAGGCCCTAATCCTTGCGATCGGCATACTCGCCTGGTTCAGAAAGCGCGCCTAACTTCCTGAGGAAAAGATGACAAAGACACTACACATCAGCATTGCAGCACAGTCGGATAATTTGGGTGACGTCGAAATCCGACGTCAACTTATCGACCAGTTCTTGCAGCGCGGATACGATCTGGTTGTGTTCGCTGGAAGCATGCCCAAGACGTACATAGATGCATTCCATTTGCCGCCTGGCGCTAAGGTCATCTCGAATCCCATGGCGTTCCAGATAGCGGTAATGCGCAATGCTCTTCTAGGACGGGCTAGCTTGGCCTATGCACCTGGACCACACATCCTAACGGACTCTCCAAAGTCACTGGCCAAGGCTGCTGCGGTTCTCGGTCTTTGCGCGTTTGTACGGATTCGCGGTGGCTCGCTCAGCGTGATCGGACGTTCGCTTCGAGGTTCCGGACGTGTTTCAGTTGCGCTTGAGCGGGCATTGAGTGCCATGGCTACCAGTTACGCGATGCGCGATACCGCTTCCGCGCCTGTACTCGGACGTTCCGCTGACGTCATGCCGGATATGGCCTTCCTTCGCAATGCATCCCTAGATAACGACACTGTTGCTGCAGAACGGGATATCGTTGCTCTGTCATTCCGAAGCGATCGTGACGTCAACCTTGACGGCTTAGCTTCCTTAGTCAGCGAGAGCCATGCGCGCGGTCTGAAGCCCGTCCTAATTACCCAGGTACGCCGCGACGACAAACGCCATGCGGACCTAAGCGAGCTTCTGGGCATAGAGGCCGTTCTCTGGGAAAACAGGACGCACATCGAGCAAGAAGAAGTGATCGAGCATTATTACTCTCGTTCCCATGCGGTAGTAAGCAACCGCCTGCACTCCCTGCTGTTCGGAGTGGCCCACCAAGCCTTCCCAGTTGCACTCCACGAAGAGAAACAGAACAAGATACCCACGACTTTGAAGCCTTGGGTTGACTTCGACAGCTTGGTCTTGGAGGACCCTGACTTCGGGTTCCTAGGCCGAACCGAAGATGACCGCAAAGACTTGGGCAACTCGGCGAAAGCTGCTGGCACTGTCCTCGGAAATTACATATCTTCCAAAGTTCCGGACTATTCGTGAGCGAGGGCGAACGGCGAACCAATAGTCGCCGTTCGCTTCCTCACGAACTTTGTCGCATCATGCTCGGGAAATTGCCGCGCTGTGCTGCTTCTCATCAAGTCCGTTCGTAAAACGGTCACCGACTTTTCTGGCAGGATTGCCCACGACTATGGAATACGGCGCTACGTCCTTAGTGACAACTGAGCCAGCTCCAACCACGGCCCCCTCCCCAATAGTCACACCGCCAAGGATGATAGCCGACGCGCCAACCCAGACGTCGTTCCCGATATCAACACGGTCCCTGGGTTCTTGGGCCCGGTCTCCAACCCATGTCGCATGGATCATGGGCACTCCGACTTCATCAATTGCATGATCGTTGCGTCCGATGATTTGCACGTGCATGCCGATCATGACAAAGTCGCCGAACTTGCCGTCAACTTGAATTACTGATCTCGGCCCGATCGCAACATCCGCTCCTATCTCCAACCGGTGCGGAGGCGACACAATGGCGCCCCGACCGACTCTGAAGTTGTCACCGTGGGTTACATTTCCACGAGTGGCAAGTAATGTCAGCAGACGGCGGGCGGCTCGAGTCAGCGGACGTGGAATAGCAGACCTAGTCGATCGTGTCATATTGAGGCATAGTCCGTTCAGTCAGGAAGGGATTGGGGTAAGCCTTGGAGCGCTGTACGGAGTCCGTCAGCCATCGCCTCAGCGGAATATCGTTTCTTCGTGAATTCGCTAATGGACGCATTGGGAAGTTGCTCACGTTTGTGCCACGCTTCACAGATCGATTCCGCCAAGGCCTCGGCAGAATCTGATTCAAACCAAGTCACGCCACCAGAGTCGGCCAACTCGATTTCAGGGGAATGGTTTTCGTCCCTTGCCACAATCATGGGCACACCAAAGCCAAGGCTTTGGGTCAAACCCAGGCCAGCAAAGCCAGTCGATGTCGTTGCTATCGCAGTACTGTAATGAGACTTCAGAGCTTCCGGTTCATCTATCCAGCCAGCAAAGTTGACTTTTTCTTCTATTCCTAGCTGATTGACCAGATCCTTTAACTTCGCCTGCTCACTGCCACCCCCTACGAGGGTGAGGCGGAGCTCAGGAAGGGAAGCGGCAGCTATAGCGAAACCACGCACCAAGAGATCAACTTTCTTGGCCGGCTCAAAGCGTCCGACATAAAGCACAGAGTTGCGCTGAAGACCTGGTGTCTCAGGTGGCACCATCAAGTCGAGCGGGTACAGAGAGTTAGGGGCAACCCAGACGGGCTCCGTTGGCAGGTCGGCCAATGCCTTTGCCCTATCCCTGTAGGTATACGAAATTGTTCCGTCAGCGAGCCGCCTCATCGCTAGTCGCAGGGGTGCAGTCTTGGCGTCCGAGCCCGCCTGAGGATGGATATGCCCCCAAACCAAGGTGCGCTTACCACGCAGTACCTTTCGCACCACAAGGAGCCACCATGATGAGAGACTCCTGGGGTTAAGATCCAGCACCAGATTCGGAGTCCCCACTACATTTTGGACGCCCCCCTGAATGAAGAACTTCTTACGCAACAAGCGAGCCATGGGGACTCTGCGATACAGCTCTGGTGAGATTCCAGTTTTTACTGTTTCGTCCAAGTGACTCTCGGAGACGAGTATTTTCAAGTCGTCACCCAACGAACCTATAAGGCTGTCTATGCAAGCCTGACGATACTTCGGAAGCACGGCCAAGAAGAGGGCATATTGACTAGGAGATGTTTGAGACTTCAAGGTCGGTCACTTTTCGTTGCGAAGCGGTGGTCCAGAACCTGAGGACGGTTCGGGCTTCCGTAGATGGCATTGGGAGGTACGACGGTCTTCGCCGGGACCACTGTATTGGGGGTAACTACGGACGAGGCACCCAGAGTCGAGCCTCCCAGAACCATGCAACGGGAAGTTACCCACGCGCCGGATTCGATTGTGACCGGACTGGTTATCAGGGCCATGTCGGTACGAAGGGCGTGACTCCCGCTGGTTATGAAGGCTTCTTGTGAAATAACACAATTATCTCCAACGGTTACAAGGTCCTGATTGTGAAACCAAACACCTTCACCTATCCAGCAGTTATCGCCGATACTCAGGTTCCAGGGGAACGACACGCGAGTGCGCGGACGGAAAGTGACGTTTGAGCCGATCTTAGCCCCGAACTTCCGCAGTACGGCGGTACGCAGCCTGGAGCTGATCTGCCAGGAATTCGTGACCAGGAGCCGTTCGGCGATAGCCCAAAGATAGATTTGTGACTTAGGACGACTCCAAGCCGCCCGCTCCCCCGGAGCGCTTGCCAAGTCGATTACAGGTACGTCCGGAGCCGCGCCGGCAGCCGTTTTCTCTGATGCGTCCATTGCGCCTCTCAACAAATATGTAGAGTTGTTTACACAACTGTGACAGAGTCAGCATATTCTTTGACTGTGAACAATCCCAAGCTCCGAGTCACAATCATAGGACTCAACTATTCCCCTGAGCCCACAGGCAACGCGCCCTACACGACGAGCTTGGCAGAGGGGCTCGCAGCATCAGGTCACCAAGTTACCGTGCTCACCGGCTACCCACATTATCCGATGTGGCAACGCAGCCCCGAATACACTGGTTGGGTGCGCTCGGAGCTCGTAAATGGAGTACGCGTTAAGAGGCTCCGGCACTACGTCCCCAGGAAACCAACCCTCGTCAATCGCATGCATATGGAGCTGAGCTTTGGGCTACGTGTGATGTTCGCCAGGTGGAACAAGCCAGACGCAGTACTGGTGGTGAGCCCAGCGCTATTTTCGAGTGGGATGGCCATAGCCCGGACCAAGCTAAGACCAAACCGCCCCGCAGTAGGACTGTGGGTACAGGATATTTACAGCAGGGGCATCGTGGAGACCAGGTCCGGTGGGAGTCTTGTAGCCAAACTCATGGGCGCCTTCGAGTCGGCAATCCTTCAGGGAGCGGATGGAGTTGCCGCGATCCACGACCGATTTAAAAACTTCATCGTAGATTCACTTTCGGTTGCGCCGGAACGAGTGAAAGTTATCAGGAACTGGACACACCTGCCTGCTGCTCCTGTCAGTGGGCAGCAAGAAATGCGCGCAAGATTGGCTTGGGAGCCGGACGACGTCGTGGTGTTGCACGCCGGCAACATGGGAATGAAGCAAGGTCTGGAAAACGTCATTGATGCAGCTCGTATCGCGGAAGAATCTGACAGCCGACTGAAGTTCGTGCTCATGGGTGACGGCAACCAGCGGCGGAAGCTTGAGGAAATGGCCTCCGGTCTACGGCGGATCGACTTCTTGGATCCTCTACCCGGTGATGAATTCCAAGTCGCGCTCTCCGCGGCTGACTTTTTGCTTGTCAATGAACTGCCCGGCGTCAAAGACATGGCCGTACCAAGCAAACTCACCTCCTATTTCAACGCGGGAGTACCAGTAGTTGCCGCAACAGACGATGGGAGTGTAACTGCCGCAGAAATAGCCGCCTCAGGGGGTGGCCTGCGCGTCGATGCAGCCTCTCCCGCAAAATTAGTAGAGGAACTCGAACGGCTATCACAAGAAACACAAGAAAAACAGGACATGGCCGCCAACGGCCTGAGGTTTCGCCAAGTCACATTGTCTGAGGACACCGCAATCGCCCACTATGATGAGTTCCTGTCGAGCATCGTCTCGACACGGAGCCGCTAGGCCCACCCGACTCTTCAACGCACAAATTCTCTAATGGGGGGATCCATGGTAAAGCGCGCGCTAATTACTGGTATCACTGGTCAGGACGGGTCGTACCTGGCCGAGCTTCTTCTCAAGAAGGGCTACGAAGTCCACGGTCTTATTCGACGGGCTTCGACATTCAACACAGCGCGGGTCGATCATCTATATGTTGATCCTCATGACCCGACCGCAAAACTCTTCTTGCACTACGGTGACTTAAGCGACGGTGCCCGTCTGGTGACGTTGATTGCAGAAATTAGGCCCGACGAGGTCTACAACCTTGCTGCTCAATCCCACGTGAGGGTGTCATTCGACGAACCCGAGCACACGGGAGACACCACCGGCATCGGTTCCATCCGGCTACTTGAAGCAGTGCGGATGTCCGGAGTTAACACAAGGTTTTATCAAGCTTCCTCATCTGAAATGTTCGGGGCGACGCCTCCCCCCCAGAACGAAGAAACGCCCTTCTACCCGCGTTCTCCCTACGGAGCTGCAAAGGTCTATAGCTACTGGGTTACGAAGAATTACCGCGAAGCCTATGGCATGTTTGCAGTCAACGGAATCTTGTTCAACCACGAATCACCGCGTCGCGGCGAAACGTTCGTGACGAGAAAGATCACCCGCGCCGTCGCAGCCATTAAAGCTGGAAAGCAGGACCTGCTCTACATGGGCAACCTCGATGCCGTCCGCGACTGGGGCTATGCCGCAGAATACGTAGAGGGTATGTGGCGAATGCTTCAGGTAGACGAGCCTGACGACTTTGTTTTGGCGACTGGCGGCAACTACACCGTTCGTGATTTTCTGCAGATCGCCTTTGAGCACGCGGGTTTGGACTGGGAAGAACACGTTCGTTTCGATGAGCGCTATCTGCGTCCCACCGAAGTCGACGCCCTTGTTGGTGACGCGTCGAAGGCTCACGAAAAGCTTGGTTGGAAAGCCACCGTCGAAACGCCCGAACTGGCTCGAATCATGGTAGACGCTGATATCGAAGCACTTAAGCACGCTGGCAACCACTGGATCGACACGGTGGACCTTGAGAGTTGGAAGAGCTGATGACCGATTCAGTTGAGTTCCGGCCTGGTCCGCTTGACCGGGATGCAAGTTTCTACGTGGCAGGTCACCGAGGACTCGTAGGTTCTGCAATCTGGCGCAGGCTGGAGGCAGAGGGTTTCGAACGTTTGCTCGGACGAACTTCTTCCGAACTCGATCTCAAAAATCGGGACGACGTGTTTGCCTTCTTTGCGGAACACAAGCCTCGCTACGTAGCCTTGGCCGCAGCCAAAGTGGGCGGCATCCTCGCCAACAGCACATACCCGGTGGATTTTCTCAGCGATAACTTGAGGATCCAGGTAAACGTGCTTGATGCTGCGCGCGAACACGGTACGGAACGTTTACTCTTCCTGGGATCTTCATGCATCTATCCGAAGTTTGCTGATCAACCGATCCGTGAAGATTCGTTGCTTACCGGACACCTGGAACCTACAAATGATGCCTACGCGATCGCGAAGATCGCAGGCATCATGCATGTGCAAGCGATCCGTCGTCAGTACGGCTTGCCATGGATTTCTGCAATGCCTACTAATCTCTACGGACCTGGCGATAACTTTTCCCCGACGGGATCGCACGTCCTTCCAGCCCTTATTCGTCGTTACGACGAGGCTGTAGCAGAAGGCGTCTCCAGCGTCACGAATTGGGGGTCGGGCTCACCTCGCCGAGAATTCCTTCATGTGGATGACATGGCCTCGGCGTGCCTTCACCTGTTGGAGAACTACGACGGTCCGGAGCAAGTCAACGTTGGGACCGGTTCTGACGTGACCATCAAAGACCTTGCCGGAATTGTCGCGAATGCAGTCGGATACGAAGGCGACATCGAGTGGGACACGTCAAAGCCCGACGGCACACCTCAGAAACTCCTTGATGTATCCAATCTTGCCCAGGCGGGATGGAAAGCATCCATTGGTCTTGAAGAAGGTATCCGTTCGACTGTCGCTTGGTACCGCTCAAAGCACGGACAAGTCCGTAGCTAGTTGTCGCTGGGTTCATGGTTCTTGATACCGGAAGTGGGGGGACTCTTTTGAGTCGCGACAAGGCGTGGCAAATACAGGCATCCCGGAGACTCCGGGTTGCAGACGCGTTCGTCATTATCTGGGCAGTAGTTGGCGCTTACGTGATTCGTTTCGGATTCGAACCTGACTTTGTCATTTCAGGTCAGGAACCCAATTACGTGTGGGTTTCTATTGCCCTTGCCGTCGTGTGGTGGTTCATGCTGGGCGCTTGGAACAGCCGACAGAGCCGAATTCTCGGAGCCGGGCCGGACGAATACAAGCGTGTGGCAGCGGCCTCACTGTGGCTTTTTGGCCTTGTTGCCATCATTTCCTACTCACTGAGAATCGAAACAGCTCGAGGATACGTGGGCATAGCTTTGCCGGTCGGGTTGGCTGGGCTACTTCTCGCCCGGTGGTTGCTCCGCCAACACCTCAGCGTCGCAAGACAAAAAGGTCACAGTATGTCCCGGCTTCTTCTGCTGGGTGGTCCAAGTGCCGTAGCACACCTTGCATCGTCACTCCACGGAGCAAAGCACTCGGGATATCTTCCTGTGGCGGCCTACACTCCCGGCGTCGTCGAAACTCCGAGCATCGAACCCGAATCTGGGCTGCCAATTCTCGGCCATCAAGCAGACACAGCGTCCGTTCTCGCCGCCATCGATGAATGTAACGCAGATGCGGTCGCCGTCTCTGCGGGCGTGCAGCTCCATCCCCAAACCATCCGCCATCTGGGCTGGGAACTGGCAGCTCGAAACGTCGGGCTGATCATGGCACCAGCACTTACAGACATCGCAGGGCCGCGAATTCACACGCAGCAGGTTGCTGGGCTCCCCCTGATCCACGTGACGACGCCTACCCTCGAGGGCGGGCAACGCGTGGCCAAACGTCTCTTTGACATAGTGGTTTCGGGGATTCTCATTATTCTGGCCGCGCTGCCGATGCTCGTGATCGCGGCATGCGTGAAGCTCGACAGCAAAGGTCCTGTTTTATTCAAACAAGACCGCGTAGGCATGGAAGGAAAGCATTTCCAAATGCTCAAATTCCGCTCCATGGTCGTAGATGCGGAAGCGCGTTTGGCTGAGCTCCAGCAGCGCAATGAAGGCAACGGACTGCTCTTCAAGATCAAGGATGACCCCCGAATTACACGCATTGGAGGGGTGCTACGCAAGTACAGCTTGGACGAGCTTCCTCAGTTGTTCAACATCCTGGCTGGCTCCATGAGCCTTGTTGGTCCCCGACCGCCGTTGCCCCGGGAAGTCGAGGCTTACGAGCACGATGTCCGAAGGCGCCTCCTGGTCAAGCCCGGATTGACAGGTCTTTGGCAAGTCAGCGGCCGTTCAAACCTGTCTTGGCAGGATTCGGTTCGGTTGGATCTCTACTACGTCGAAAATTGGTCGCTGGCTGGCGACCTCGTAATCATTCTCCGCACAGTCCGTGCTGTATTCCACAGCACAGGCGCTTACTAGCACATAACCGCGCAGAGAACTGCGGAAGGAACCAATCGAATGCGTATTTCAGTTATTGGCTGTGGCTATCTTGGCGCTGTCCACGCTGCCTGTATGGCCAAGCTAGGTCATGAAGTCGTCGGAATCGACGTGGATGCCCGCAAGATTGCTGATCTGTCAGCTGCGAGAGCCCCATTTTACGAGCCTGGCCTTGAAGCACTGCTCGAGGATGTTCAAGAGACCGGACGCCTTTCTTTCACCACCGATATGGCGGCTGCAGCAGGCAGCGACGTCCACTTCATTTGTGTCGGAACGCCCCAGAAAAAGGGGGAAAACGGCGCCGACATGACATATGTGGACGCTGCAACTATTGGGCTTCTTCCCCACTTGGCTGCCGGTGACCTCGTTGTCGGAAAATCAACCGTGCCTGTTGGGACAGCCGCACGCCTCGCATCCTTGATCTCCGAACATCAACCAGACGTGCACCTTGTCTGGAACCCCGAATTCTTGCGTGAGGGTCACGCCGTCGACGACACTCTTCACCCTGATCGGTTCGTATACGGAGTGAGCGATGGCTCAGAGGAACATGCCGCCGTAGCCGTTTTGGATGAGGTGTATGCGTCGCCGCTTGCGAGCGGCACTCCGCGTCTGGTGACCGACCTGCCCACCGCCGAATTGGTCAAGACCGCAGCAAATTCCTTCCTTGCAACCAAGATTTCATTCATAAATGCCATGGCTGAGCTGTGTGAGGCTGCCGGCGCAGACGTTACGAGGCTTGCGGACGCCATCGGTATGGATGACCGGATCGGCCGGAAGTTCCTCCACGCCGGGATCGGGTTTGGGGGCGGCTGCCTTCCAAAGGATATTCGAGCCTTCATGGCTAGAGCTGGGGAACTCGGCGCCGACCAAGCTCTGACATTCCTCCGCGAAGTCGACGCGATTAATATGCGACGCAGGACAAGGGTGGTCGAGCTTACTCGCGAGCTATGCGGCGACGGACTCCTAGGTAAGCGAGTAACCGTACTTGGGGCAGCATTCAAGCCTGAAAGCGATGATGTCCGGGACTCACCTGCTCTCAGCATTGCAGCACAGTTGCAATTGCAAGGGGCAGTGGTGACTGTTACCGACCCGAAGGCGTTGGCTAACGCTGCACGTCGCTTTCCTGAACTTCAATATGTACAAGACGTCGAATCGGCACTCCAGAATGCTGACATCGTATTGCTCCTGACGGAATGGCAGGAGTACCGGGAGCTCGATCCACATGTGTTGGCCGGCACAGTTGCGACGCCACGAATTCTCGACGGTCGGAACGTTCTGGATCCTGCAAAGTGGCGAGCTGCGGGATGGCTCTATCGTGGGCTGGGACGGCCGTAGCCAGTGAGCGGAAACCAACAAGCCACAAACGCAGATGACGAGGGCACAGCTCGCAAGCCTAAGCGTTCCCGGAGAAAACTGCGCCGCCGGATCATTGTGCTAAGTATCTGGACCGCTGCCCTGGCTATCGCATTGTTGGGCGTATCCTCTTGGGTGGGCTTGAAAGCGGCCGATGTGAAGTCGGAGTTGCAAGCCGCGACGGCGCTACTGCCCAGCCTCAAGAAGGACATAGCTGCAAACGATGCCGCAGCTGCGGCGGCAACCGTCGATTCATTGGTACAGCACACGAAGGCCGCTCGCGATGCTGCCAACGACCCGGTATGGAAAGCAACTGCTCTCTTGCCTTGGGTGGGACCTAACCTCCAAGCCGCCGCCGAAGTGGCAATTTCAGCGGACGATGTGGCGCGCCTTGGAGCTGCTCCCCTTGTGAAAGCCTTTCAATCGCTCGATTGGAAGTCTCTAGCTCCTTCGGCAGATGGCATGAACCTCACCCCATTAAAAACAGCAGAACCGCAAGTTCAGGCTGCAGCTCATGCGGTTCGAGAGTCTTCCCGCCGTCTAAACAACATTGAGACAGCAAACCTTCTCCCTCAAGTCTCCGAACCACTTATTGACGCCAGGGATAAGCTTTCATCGCTCCAAAGCGAACTCGACTCGGCAGCTGACGCCGCACGATTGGCTCCTGACATGCTTGGTGCAGAGAGGCCGAGACGCTATCTCCTCCTTATGCAAAACAATGCCGAATCCCGGGCCACTGGAGGGATTCCAGGCGCACTGGCCGTCCTCAATGTGGACAAAGGCAAACTTAAGCTCGAATCGCAGACAAGTGCCGCGGCCTTGGGAGCCTTTATTCCCCCGGTACCGATCGATGCTGAACAGCAAGCCATCTACACCCCTCGCGTTGGCAGATTCATGCAGGATGTCAATCTCACGCCAGACTTCGCCACAACGGCTAAGACAGCTCGCGCGATGTGGGAAAAAAGTTCAGGTGAACAATTGGATGGAGTATTGTCACTCGATCCTGTCGCCCTGAGCTTTATTCTCGAAGCAACTGGGCCAGTGCCAATCACGGACCCTACCGTGCAGCAGATCGGATCCGAGTTGCCCGCACAGCTAACTAGTAAGAACGTTGTGCAGACCCTTTTGTCGGATGCGTACGCAAAGATAGACGAACCGAAGCTTCAAGACGTCTACTTCGCCGCCGCAGCTAAAGAAATTTTCGGTGCCCTATCCTCTGGAACAACAGATGCTAAGCGACTGATGGATGCTCTTTCCAAGGGAGTCGAGGAACGCCGGATTCTTCTGTGGTCGAACTCCACAGCAGAACAGGACACTCTTGGACGATACCCACTCGGCGGCATGATTTCTGGTTCCGCCATCGCTCCAGCTCAGTTCGGTATCTATTTCAATGACGGCACAGGCGCCAAAATGGACTACTGGATGCAGCGAACTGTGCAGGTGGTCAAAGACTGCACACGAGATGGTTACCGCGAGGTGGCCGTGAGGGTGACGAGTACAAATACGGCACCAGCCGATGCAGCGACTTCACTCCCCGCATACGTGACAGGTGATGGTGCGTTCGGTGTCCCGGCAGGTGCGGTCCAAACAAACGTTGTGGCCTATGGTCCAGTTCAGGCAGATATTGACACAGTTGTAAGAGATGGTGTCAAGATACCCTTCGCCGCTCAGCGACATAGCCAACGCGGTGTAGGTACAACCACCATCAGGCTGGGGCCGGGTGAGAGCACTACTTTGGAGTTCAATTTTGGCCACATCGTTCAGCACTCGACCCCTGAAATAGCTGTCACGCCCACAACTCAGGCGGTCAAGGATGTCATCTTGGCTCCACAGCCCGCTTCCTGTGAATAGAGAAAGACGCGCACGTTAATCCTTTGTAACGGGTATGGATTTTCTTTGCAGCTTGCAAGCATTGAATGGTAAGTTCTACGTGGGCAGCATAATGAGATTTCACTTACGGTCTCGTAGGGTCTCGGAAATCTCCAACACCACGTCGTACCACTTAAAGGTCTCAGGGGGGACACACATGAGGAAATCTCTTGCAGCGCTTACGCTCGCAGGCTCCATCGCACTTCTCGGCGCAGTTCCGGCCGTAGCAAACAACGCCAACTACCCGGCACCCAACACATCCGTCGCCGTTTCCGATGCCTCCGTGGCGCCGGGTGAAGCATTTGTCTTCAGCGGCACGGGCTTTACCCCGGGCGAAGGCATCACCATCACCGTAACGCCGACGGGAACACCTGCGGCAAGCGGCAGCGTCTCCGCTGGTAGCCTCTCCGTTTCGGCACGCATTCCGCTGGCCCCGTCCAACATTTCAACGGTGGCTGATGGGAACGGTGCATTCTCTGCTTCAATCGTCATCAACGAGCCGGGCGCCTACGCACTCACTGCCACAGGCAACTCCTCCGGAGTAACCGTTGGACCGGTAACGGTAGTAGTCGGTGGCGCAGCCCTCTCCAACACGGGCGGCACCACCGGAACGGGCACAAACCTGGCAAACACTGGCGGTGTGCCGCTGGCCAACACTGGCGCTGACTCCAGCCTTATCCTGTGGTCCCTCGTTGGCGCAGGCGCGCTGGCAGCCGGCACGGCATCCGTCGTGGTAGCTCGCCGTCGGGCAAAGGGCACCGAGGCTTCAGCATAATTTAGACCAAGCCACTTGAGGGTGGGTTGTCAACGCACTTTGTTGGCAATCCACCCTTTTGTTTTGATCCGTTTCCCCCATGGACCCAGCTGTGGTATTCATAGGGACTATGGGGCGACATTGGAGAAGACGTGGATGGCGTGTTGATCTGCAACTTCCACGCATCCACTTACCCAACTTGCCGCAGGATTTCCCACAATACTTACTACTAGGTTTACTTGCTGCAGCTGCGTTCAGCGTCAGTGCTTTCGCTCTCCTACGAACTTCCTGAAGGTAGGCTTGAAAAACCCGCTCCCTTGGCGAATTCTCTTGGCCTCATACATAGCTGGTCTAGCAGTCGTTGGTTTTTGGCCCACGCCCGTGGATCAACCCATTTACGGAGAACTTGCCGCAGTCCTCAGGTATTTCCACGAAGTTGGTGTTCCACGGTGGTTCGACTACCACGTAGTAGAAGCGTCGGCCAACGTAGCCATGTTTATCCCATTCGGATTTCTTACCCGAATGGCTCTGCCGGCCACGGCCTGGTGGCAAGTAGCGGGCATCGGTTTATTGGCTTCGACATGCATGGAGCTGGGGCAGTTGCTGTTTCTTGCTGCCCGCTTTTCAAGTCTTTTAGATGTTGTCACAAACACCCTTGGTGCCGTTATTGGCATAGCAAGCGCCCGGTTGCTTCTGCGAAGAACGGCCCAGCAGGCTGCTGAAGCCTCGCGCTGACTATTTTGGACAGTAGACCTAAATCAGTTGACTAAACCCTTCATCCACGACTTCAACTCCTCGCCAAATTCCGCCTGTTCGGTAGCCAGGCTGATTACCGCCTTGAGGTAACTAAGCTTGTCTCCCGTGTCGTACCGCCTACCGCGGAAAATGACACCGTAGACGCCAGAGCCCTCGCCTTCGATTGAAATCAGGCTCTGAAGCGCGTCGGTCAATTGGATTTCACCGCCCCGGCCAGGTTCCGTGGTTTCCAAGACGTCGAAGACTGCCGGGTGCAAAACATAGCGTCCGATAACAGCTAACCCTGACGGGGCTTCTTCAACTTTCGGCTTCTCAACCAAGGCATTGACCCGCACGAAACGTTCGCCGACGATCGCCGAGACGTCGGCACAGCCATAGGCACTGATTTGTGATGGATCAACTTCTACTAGCGCAACCACCGAACCACCAGTTTCGGCTTGGACATCCATCATGGTTGTGAGGAGTTCGTCGCGCTCGTCTATCAGATCATCCCCCAGCAAGACGGCGAATGGCTCATTCCCCACATGCTGGCGGCCGCACAACACTGCGTGCCCCAGTCCCTTGGGCTCGCCCTGCCGAACGTAGTGAATAGGACCGAGCTCTGAGGAGTATCGAACCGCGCCCAGGCGCGTCTCGTCCCCTTTGGCTTCCAAAGTCTGTTCGAGATCGGGAGCGCGATCAAAGTGGTCTTCTAAAGCCCTCTTACTGCGTCCAGTGATCATAAGTAAGTCCGTGAGACCAGCGTTGACGGCCTCCTCAACTACATACTGGATGGCCGGCGCATCCACCACCGGCAGCATCTCCTTTGGCATGGCCTTAGTAGCAGGCAAAAAACGGGTTCCCAGCCCAGCAGCCGGAATAACAGCTTTTCGCACAGTGCTCCCCCAATGAGTCATGAACAAACCATATAGCTCGCGGATGAAATGCGAAATTAGCTGCCCAATATTGCCAACGGCTTAACAAGCTGCCTTAGCATTAGGCGTGAGCTGCCCGCATCAGGCCCTTGCCCAAGCTTGATGCGGGCAGCTTACACAGCCTTGCAGGCATGGCTGCCACGTCCGCAAATTCGTCTGAGGCCAAGAACAGTGCCAATACAGGATAATGAGGGCAGTGCGTCCTGCACTCTTGATTGGGGGAACATGCCGAATTTCTTAATTAATGAGGGACTCGAGAGCGAAGAGGTAATCACCGCAGCGAGGGCGACGGAGGGGAATATTCAATGGTGGTTCTACGACGATTGCAATCGAGCACAAGAGACTCGCTTGCAGCGTCATGTGCAAACAATCCGGGAAGTCATCCATCCCTGAGGTAGCTGGCGAGAAAATCTCTCGTGTCCTCAGCAACCCGCTCCGGACACTCCCAGAGCACCAAATGCCCCGTCGCTCCGTAGATCTTCAATTGCGAACGGGGAATGCGTGCAGCGAGGGTCGCTTGATGGTGACGCGGTACTAAATGATCATGTGCACCCCACAGAATCAGTGTGGGAACTGAAAGAGAGCCCAGCTCGGTTGGTGGTGCAGCCTCGTAGAGGCCTCGCAGGGATGCCTTCCAGATAGCCGCCGGCATGCCGAGCCCATCCTGCACGCGGTCTTCGATATAGGATGTTGGCACTTCATGCAAAAGCCGATACCAGGACAACGTATTGCGAACCCATTCCTCTGAAATCGGATCATGCAGCAGGTCCACTTCGTCAGCAAACGGAGGTCTCACGTGCAGGCTGAGGGGAACTCCGACAAGAATGAGCGATGCCACGAATTCCGGGTGCGTGACCGCAAGTTGCTGCGCCACGTATCCCCCGCTGGATGAGCCTAAAACATGTGCCCGCTCAATGCCCAAGGCGTCCAAGAGCGCAACAACATCTTCAACGACGTCATTGAGTGAGTATCCTGTCTCAGGTTTGTCCGCCTGACCATGGCCGCGAAGATCAGGTGCCACCAGCACCTGAGACGACAATGAGGCAATTAACCGCTCAAAACTGCGCCAGGATTCTCCCCAGGCATGCAAAAGCAGCAGAGGCGGGTCGCCGCCGTCATCGGGTATTTCATTCAGGTGTCCGTGAACCAAACACGGCGTCCGAATTCCCGTACGCAGTGCGAGAGTCCTAACTTCGGACTTCATCACCCAAGCGTACGCCTGCCGTGCTCTCGTCACGAGGCCGCAGACTCGACGGGATAAGTCTGGAGCGCGACAATTCACATGAAACATTCAGACATTCAGACAAGTAGCCATATGCTGATGCGGGCGGCACGCCTCACTCAAATGTTGCCCAAACAGAGGCGTGCCGCTGCAACCACCACAACTATCACCCATGGGCACTCTTCGCGACCCAGAACTCACCGCACCAGAACTAGCAATATTGCTCTTTGAAGGGAACTACACCGCGTGCCGTATATAGACATCAACCCTCACAAAACGAGACCCAAGTGGCAGGCCTATGTCGGTCTTGGATTACTTCTCGTCGCGACTATCGCAGTCGTGAGCCTCGCTCTCACAACCCGCTAGAACGCGCCTTACCATCCTCGTAACCGGCCCGCAGGTTCTCGGCAGTGTCTACGCTACGAAGCACGTGCAGGATGCTCTGTTGGTCGCAGCAATAGCATGTCAGCCGCCCCCTGGTATGGACGCCTGCGGGGCTTTATTGCAGATGCGATTGCAGGCATCGCTTGCGTCTGACGTCACAAGTGCAGGCATTCTGGCTTGTGGCACGTACAACTAGCGGGGCCGACGATAGACTGTCCATTGCATCTTGTTGAAACGCTGGGGGACCCTTGAGCGGTAACTACCTTTTTTGGCCGACCTTGACACTGATTATCGGATTTTTGGCATGGCTGGTCGGCACGAAACTACGCCGGGGTTCGCTGCTTAGTCCTTACTCGCTTATGCTGCTGATCCTAGTTTCGATCTTCGGCGTTCGCCCGCTGCTTATGCCAGACGAGCCAAAGTCGTTCGGCTTCTATGGCATTGACATCAGTCTTGGATTCGAGGATGCCACATTCCTCGGCTTCGTCGGCACGATCAGTTTCATAGTAGGAGCCCTTTCTTGGCGCCTACTGGTGGCCCGGAAGCAAGAGCCGCTAACCACAACTGATCTGACACCTGTCCAACCGTGGGCACCGCGTCGGTCGGTAGTCATCGCCTGGTCCCTGAGCATAGGCTGGCTTCTCCTCATGATCGTGGTCGGCGGTGGAGTCGGTTTCCTCGCCCAACTATTTGGGGGGCGTTCTGAGGCCGTCATTTCCAAGCTTGAGAACGTTCCGGCTTTTGTTGGGGCGCTGCCGGCCATTGGATGTCTTGTTATTGCAACAGTCAGATTCCGGTATGAAAGGCTGCAGCCATACACCAAGTCGCAGAACATCGCGTATTGGCTTGTTGCAATCGGATCAATCGTTCCACCCTCGGCATTGGGGACCCGGCGTTACCTCATACCCTGTGTCATCATCGCGCTCATGGGCACACTGTCGAACCACTGGCAGAAGCGGATCAAACCGTCCTGGATTGTTGTCGGTGTTGTAGCGTTTGTTGCGCTAGCCATCCTCCCATTTGTCCGCAGTGCGGGTTCCAGGACGGCCCGCGGTGAAGCTGACCTTGTTGGCGCGATGGGCGCCTACTTCCAAGATGTCGGGCTTCGTGGAACGCTGAACAACTTCTTCTTGTCATACGACACTGAAATGTTCAACTACGTTGCCTACATGACCCAGACGATGGGCAAGACCATCCCATTCGGTATGGGTCGCGGCACAATCGGTGAGCTCATCACCATGCCACTTCCTGCTGCTATCACACCCTTCCAGCGGTGGGCTGACTATCTTCTCACGCAGTCCTTCGGGGCCAACTGCGGCTACCAAAGTGCCTGCCCAGTGCCGAGCATCGTGGGGATTTTGTACTCAGACCTAGCATTGCCCGGGCTCGTCGTCGGAATGCTAATTCTTGGAATTATGGCTGCACGCTTCGAACGCCATTTGATGGCCTCTGATGGAACGATGACAGGTGTCCTGCTCTTGACAGCTGGTTTCGCCGTTGCCTTCGCTCGAGGCAACTCCTTGGCACAGGTTTGGATCGCTGTGCAATGCTTCATCGTCTGGTGGGTCGTGCAACGGCTTTTCCTGCACTCGCCCAAAGTCAAGGCCAAGGCATCCCAACCACAGCGCCAAACCACGCAAATGCCGACAACAACACCCATCCCAGATTTGCTCATCAATAGAGCTGGGCCGAGGCGTTAGCAGCCGTCCTTGAGTTGGCTGGGTCGTCGAGAGGGGGACCTGTGTGCCGGTGTTGTCCAGACCGCTTATATATTTGCTCGCGGGCATTATTCCAGAGGAAGCACCAAGATTCCTCACCCTTCCTGCAAAGAACGGCCGTTCGCGGACTGCAACCGCTGCTTCGTTTCCTGCGACGGCATTCAACCGGCCTTATTTGCCTGAGTGCGAACATACAATTCGGCTGTTGACTTACATAGGGTTTCATGGGGGAAATAATGGGCAAGGGCATACCGCAGGCACGTCGAGCATTCCGTTGGCAGTACATTGGTTTGGCCTTGCTCACTGCAGCAGCAATTGTTGTGCTCGGTATTGCCCTATTCGTACGCTTGGACCCACCCGCTTCCGCCGTTACCTACACGTCGTCGCCGCATGCACATGACCTGCCTATCGTCAGCATCATAGGAGACTCCTATACCGCAGGTACGACCCTCGGTGGGATGAACTCCGCTAATTGGACCAAGATTGCAAGGGCTGACCTGTTCGCCGAGGGTCTACAAATGGACCTTTCGGTCCGAGGCCTCGGTGCTGCGGGTTACGCTACCCCAGGTACTGCCAAGCTGATGTTCCCTCAGGTCGTGCCACAGATCATTGGCCCAACCACTGACGTGGTCGTCATTGTCGGTAGCCGAAACGATCTGCGTTCCACACCTGAGGAAGTCCGCGTCGCATCGGCTGAGACCTATGCCTTGGTAAAGAAAACTGCGCCAAACGCGAGGATACTCGTCGTTGGCCCCATCTGGGTCAATGAAAATGTTCCCAGCACCATGACTGCCCTGCGCGACTCCGTGAAGGCGTCCGCCGACAACGCCGGAGCTGCCTTTGTCGACCCGCTAAATGAGGGCTGGTTCTTCGGTGAGAACGCCGCCCTAATAGGCGGGGATAAGGTGAATCCAACAGACGCTGGCCATGTATACATGGCGAAACTAATAGAACCTCACATCAAATCCGCGCTCGCCCCCTAGGACAGAGGGCTTGCTACGCATGTGCCCAGCCAGTACGTTCATCCGGCCGCTGGCGGGCGATGTACGTGACAAGGCCGTTGTTCCCTGGCTGCGGTGACGCAGTTGAGGGCCTCTTCTAGTTATGGTTGTCAGGTGATTGATGAACCGAAGCGCCCCAGATTCTTGACGATCGAGCAGGTAGCCGAGGAGCTAGCTGTTGGGCTTCCTACTGTCCGCCAGTTGTTGAAGTCCGGTGAGTTGCGTGGATTCCAGATCGGTGGGCGGGGTATCTGGCGTATCGGTACCAAGGATCTTGAGGACTATATTGAACAGGCTTACTTGATTGCTGCTGAACGGATAGCTGCCGGCGAGATCGCCGAGGATCTCTAGTGTCGTTATAGGAACCCAAACGGTCCTTGCTGCCGCTGGGGAGCCTGAGTTCTCCCTTCGCGAACCCGGACAACCGCCAACCGCAAAAGTCGGCGGCAGCAGCGCCGTCGTACGCTTTATCCCGTATTGCGAGCGTATTCCGTCGACGCGTCCGTCCTAGCGCCGTCCCGCTTCCCAGTCCCTGATCCCGTCAACGATCTCCCCCGCGTGCGTGTGGTGGAGGTAGTGCTCGCCAGGGAGGGGCACAACGGTGCCGTTAGTGACGCTCGCGGCCTGACGGTGGTGCAGCTCGAGCCACTCCGGGGTTTTCTCGTTCTCGGCGACCACGAACAACAGCAGCGGCAAGTCCTTCGGGAAGCCCGTGCCCTCCGCGCGCTCGAAGTTGGTCTTGATGTGGCCCATCTCGTTGAGGTAGGTGGGTGAGAGCGAGTTCTTGTTGGTGAGCATCTGCATCTGCTCACGGGCGTGGTCTGTGTAGCCTGCGAGGTCACTGGCGGCGGAGGCAGCGTTCATAATCCGGAGCAGGCCGAGGTTCTTCGCCGCGGACATCAGACCGGTGGGGAACTGCGTGTCCATGCCCGGCTGTCCGGGGACACTCGTATCGATGCCGACGAACGCCGTCACCTCCTCCGGGTAGCGGGTGGCGTATTCGATGCCGTAAAGGCCGGCGATGGAGTGACCCATCAGCGTGTAGCGGTCAATGTCCAGCGCCTCGAGTGCGCCATGAACCTCCTGCACGATGTTCTCCGTGGTCCGCTCCTTGCCCGTGCCATCGCTCAAGCCGTAACCGAAGGGCTCCACCACAATCACCCGATGGTCCGTGGCGAGGTCCCTGACCAGCGGCCCGAAGTCCAGGACGGGCGACGACGTGCCGAATCCCGGCAAAAGCACCACGTTCTCCTGCCCGGCACCCGTGACAAGGACGTTCATCTCGCCGCCGTCAACCGACACTCTTTGCCCGTACGACTCGATCCGGTGGCTCTCGCCCTCGCTCGCCACCACATTCACCACGGTGGTGGTCGCTAAGCCGACCGCCAGCACGGCACCAACGGCCGTGACCCCTACGAGCAGCTTCCTAACAGACCTCTTCAAACGTGCCTCTCCCAGGGCACACCGTGCGCCCCTGGCATCCAGCCTCGCCTGCCAGGGCGCCGTGCGCGTCACCCCCAGGTGTTCACTTGAGTACTACTTTCTGAGTAGTTTGGGGTGCGCGGGAATCAGATCAGGTCCTTGAAAATGTCCCAGCCGTTACCGATTTCGGCAACTTCGTAGAGGCCGGTGTCGTATGGATAGGCGCCGCTGTACAGCCGCAGGTCGCCTTCTTGATCTATTGCGATGACGTCATTTCTAGGTCCCCGCCCGGCACTTGTCGGGTTGTAAGTGACCCAGTTTCGGCTGAACACGCCGGCGCCGCTGATCTCGGTCATGGCACCCCATCCAGAACCCACCACGGCGGGCGACTTCCAGTCGCCCTGCCCGTCTGCCGGGTACTGGTGGAGGACACCGCTGTTGTCGCGGGCGAAGATATCCACTGCTCCGTCACCGTTGGTGTCCCCGGGGGCGATGATTTTGTTGAAGATCTGCCAGCCTGCGCCCACCTGCGAGGGTTCCAGCCAACCGCCTTGGCCGTCGCCCGGGTACAGATGCAAGTTTCCATTGCGGTCACGTGCGAGGACGTCGTTGTTTCCGTCCCCGTTGAAGTCTCCGGGACCCACTATGGAATCGAACATGTTCCAGCCTGAGCCGACCTGGGAGGGCGCCAGCCAGCCCCCGTCTCCGTCGCCCGGGTAAAGGTGCAGGTTTCCATAACGGTCGCGGCCGATGGCATCGTTGTAGCCGTCGCCGTCGAAGTCCCCTGGGGAGAAGACAACATCAAAGATGTCCCAGCCCGTTCCGACTACCCTCGGTTCATCCCAGGAGCTGCTGTAATAGCGCCCCTCGAAGGACATGTCCCAGAATCTCCAAGTTGACTCGTACGTGCGGGGGTACAGGACAAGGTCACCGTCGTCAGTTCGGCCCAGAAGCTCGAAGTTCCCGCGCCCTGTCCAACCCATGGCCCGGTTGGAAGCGGCAATGGGCGGTGTTTCGGCGCTGTGATACACCGTTCCTTCCCTGCAAGAGGACTGAGCAGTGAAGGAGATGCGGTTGCCGCGATCCTCCGGGATGAGTTTCAGGAATTCGCCTTGCCGCTCGGCAGGCAGGGGCACACCGTTACTCAGCCACTCCATGGTGAACCCATGCGGGGCCTCCTCCGTCACGGGACAGGAACGCGTGAAGAACCTTCCTATTGTCAGCTCGGATCCCACGTTGGGCATTCCATGCATCAAGGGCACAAACTCGCTTGTAGATGCTATGGCCCCGTCGCCCTCTTCAGCCGTGGCCGGGGCTATGCCCGCCACTGTCGAGCCCACCATCAACACGGCAAGTGCCGCTGATTTCAACGCAAATGCACGAAAAGTTCCCATGATTCCCCCCAGCCCGGATACCCCAATTTGAGCTGAGCCTAACATTCGGCAAGAACCTGGCCCGAGAGCGAGGTTCTCGCGGCCCCCTGGCATCCATACTCGCCTGCCCCAGCGTCGAGCACGTCACGCCCCGTTGTTCACGTGAGAACTACTTTCGCGCTACGCACAGATCGTCCTCCGGGGCGACGGCAGCCTGGTCGTCTTTCCGCCGTCGCCCCTCGTGTTTGCTCCGGACACTTCAGCAGTTCCGTTATAGCGTTGCCATGGTCTCCTGTGTTGCGGTCTGGCGGTGCCAGTCGAGTATTTGCCCGCCTGTCATGAAGACTGATCGTTCATCGGCGCGGATGTGGCTGAGGGCCTGGTCCAGGTATCTCAGCCGATGAGGTGCCGCCATGATGTATGGATGCACAACCAGGGCCATGACCCTTGCGGAGTCTTCGGCGTCTTCGGCCAATTGGTCGAATTGATCCTTGGCTCTTTGAAGGTACTCCCGGGCCGGATGGTGTTGGATGAGCATCATTGCGACGTCGTTGCATTCCTGTGTGTAAGGGATGCTGGTGATGGGCGTGCTTCTTGTCCGGAGTTCCACCGGCTGATCGTCAAGAACCCAGTCGCAGACGTATTCGTAACCTTCCTCGACGAGGATGTCGGGAGTCTCCCAGGTCTCGGTCAGTCCGGGGCCGAGCCAGCCGCGAGGTGCGTGGCCCGTTGCTTTGCGAATGGCTTCGGTGGTGAGGCGGATGTCCTCGCGTTCATCAGGCACCTTTTGCATGTTCTTTTGCCCGAATCCGTGACCAATGAATTCCCAGTTCCGCTCGATCGCTGCCTTTGAAATAGCGGAGTAAGTTGCTACGGCTTTGCCGTTGATGGCAAGCGCCACGGGAATGCCATGTTTGTCCAGTGTCTTCAGCAGACGCCAGAATCCCGTCCTGTTCCCGTATTCGTGCCAGCACCAGTTGGGGACGTCAGGCGTGGGTATTCCGCCGGCAGGGGGTGTGAGTACGGTGCGAGGCATTGCTTCGTCGTCGTTCCACTCCTCGATGTTGACGATGACCCATACAGCTACCTTCTTGCCGTCAGGGAGTAGGCGTCGTGGGCGGTCGATAATCGCGCTGTAGTCGATTCGTTCACTCGGTTTCATGATTCCTCCTGGTCAGTGATGGTGATGCTAAGGGCCGGAAGTCCTGTTATTTCGACACTGATACGATCGCCGGGGCTCACCGCTGAGACACCCGCGGGGGTGCCCGTGAAGATCAGGTCGCCCGGCTCGAGCGTGTACAGCTCGCTGAGTCGCGCGAGTATCTCGGGAACCGACCAGATCATCAGCTGGAGACTTGTCCGTTGCCGCTCTTCCCCGTTGACCTGGAGAACCAGGGTTCCGTTTTCCGGATTCCGGAGGGACTCCTTGGGGAGAATGGGGCCGCAAGGTGCGGACTTATCGAATGACTTTCCGGGTTCCCACGGGCGTGACTGGGAAACGGATGCTTTCTGCAGATCGCGGCGAGTCAGGTCAATACCTGCCGCATAGCCGTAAATGGCATCCATGGACTCCGCAGGGTCGCTGTTCCGCAATCGCTCCCCGACAGCAATGACAAGTTCGCCTTCAAACTGGAAATCTTCTGTTGCCCTCGGGTAGGGAATTGAAGAGCCGTCCAGTTCGATTGCGTCCGTTGGCTTCTGGAAGAAGAAGGGGTCGTCGCGTTCGTCGCCTTCCCGCATTTCGCGGATGTGATCTACGTAGTTCCTTCCGACGCAGTAGATCCGGCGCACAGGGAATCCGGCGTCCGTGCCAACGACGGGGATCAATACCGGGGCTTCTGTCCAAAGTGCTTGCATGTCATTACTCCTGAATGGTGGATTGTGGGGTGGCTGTTCGATCGACGGCGGCAAGCCTGCTGAACTCCCGGTTGCGCAAGGCGAGAGCAAGAACCGCGGAGGCAATGGAGAGACCCGAGACTTGGATCAGGCCGGCCGCGCTCCATCCGACTACCCCGACGATGAGGCTGAAGACAAGTCCGGCGAAGCCTGCCGCGGTGTAGATGCAGGTTGTAAAGAGACCGGAGGCCCGTGAAGAGTGCGTCTCGTTCATGCTCTTGACGAGGGAAGCGACCAGGCCAACGTACAGTCCTGAACTCGCCACCAGACCGAAAAGAAATGACCATGTGGCCTGCCACGCCAGCGTTGCAGGACCCGTGAACAAGGCGATGCCGCACACCGCTTGGGCGATACTCAGAGCCGTTATGGCTATTTTTGGGGTCAGCCGGTCAACCAACCAACCGCCCAGGGGCGAGGCGAACGCCGCGAGCCCTGACAGGCCCATCGCGAAACCGGCGTCGGCTTGGCTGAGACCGAGGTGTTCGATCACGAAGCTGGCGTACATTCCTATGTAACCAAAGTCGATGAGGCCAAACATCATCGTGATGACTGCAAGGATGAGCGGGTTGCGGCTCAGGAAGCTTGTTGCCCCGCCAACGTAGTGGACAACCTTGTGAGCCGATTTTTGCTCGGTGAAGGAAGAACGCACGAACACGATGACAAGGACTGCCGCTACAAGACCAATGACTCCGAAGGCGATCATCGGGGCGCGCCACGAATCGTAGGCTTGGTGGAGCGCTACTCCGAGGTTCGGCCCTATCAGGGCGCCCGTGGCGAAAGCGACATTGACTGAGCCGATGGCGACGCCTCGGTGCCGTGGGAATGCATGTGTAGCAACGGTCAGAATTGCGACGAGTTGCAGGGCTTCCCCAACTCCACTGAGGACTCGCCATGCCAGCATGTCCCAGAAACCGAAACTGACAACGGTGAGTATGGTCGCCACCGAGAAGAGAACAGTCCCTGCCACAAGGACATATTTGCGGTTCACTTTCCGGAGGGCGATGCCGGCCGGGATGCCCGTGAGTCCCATCCCCAGGGCGAACAAGGTGGATTGCAACCCCGCTTCCGGTAACCCGAACTTGTACTCGGATCGGACTTCGCTCAGGAGGACGGGAAAGACCATACGGTCCATTGCGTTGACCGAATATGCGATCAGAATGAGTACGAACATGAGCAGTGCCGCTTTGGAACCCGAGAGTCCCTTGGCTGGTTGACCTGCATCCGGTGGCCGTTGCGTGGGTAGGGGTTGGGAGGAGTTCTGGCTGATCATCGTTGATTACCTTCCTATGTGAGTGTGGTTTGGTCGCCCCAGGTTCCGGCGGCACGAGCCCGCCGGACCAGATCGTCGCGTCGCTCGTCTGCGCTTTGGATCGCGTGGCGGGCTGACGGTTGCACGAGCTTGCCGTCCTGTAGCAGGATTCGGCCGTCCCCAATGACCGTCTGGATCGCGCTGGACATACCGTTGTAGATAAGGCTTTCCACCGGGTCTCCGCTCGGAAGCATTGATGTGTGGTTCTTGTCGATCACGATCAGGTCAGCCCGCTTACCGGGACGGAGGGAACCGGTGATGTGTTCAATACCGAGATCGCGTGCTGCACGAATGGTGGCCATCTCCAAGGCGATTCGAGGGGTCAAGGTTGCACGTCCAGTGCGGGCGTGCTCCACCGAGACCAGTGCGCGAAGGGTGGCGAGGATGTCGGCATTTGCCGGCATCGCGAGCGTATCGATCGAGAGAGAGGTCAGCGCGCCGGACTCCAAAAACTCTGTGACAAGCGGGAAACCCATGGTCCGCATCTCAGATAAAGGACTGACCGAAATGCTTGTGCCGGTTCGTGCAACCGCCGCGATATCGTCCGGTGAAGCGTGAACAGCATGGACGATCTGCACATCCGGCCCGAGCAAGCCCTCCCGCTCGAGCCTCGTCAGACCGCACGACTGACATCCGGGTTCCCGCATGCACCGGTCGCAGTGCATGGTGATAGGCATTTCGCGTTCGCGTGCCGACCGCCACTCAAAGTCGGAAAGTTCGGTCGAGGTACGGTAGGGGCCTCTCAACGCAACGCCGAAGTGGATTCGGTCGTCCAGCCGCTGCCCCGTCCACCGCGTCCTGGCCGCGTCCAGCCCGGCGAAATCCATGGGCTCGTCGGCGGCCGAAGAGTCCCGAGGTCCGTAGGAGAACCGCCCACGTAGTCCCGAATCGAGTTGGGCCTGGATGTTGGCATCCACGTCCTCGGCACCACGGACGTTGTGGTCCCAGTTGTGCACAGTGGTAATGCCGTTCTGGACAGCCTCAGCGAGGGCAAACCGTGCCGACCAGTAGAAATCGTCGGTACGGAGATGCGGTGCCAGCCCGCGTTTGACCGAAAAGTAGTCCCGCCCTGGAGCGTCGCCTACGGTGCCGCGGAGCAAGGAATTCCATAAGTGCCAGTGCGTATCGACGAAGCCGGGCAGCACGAGGCTACCGGAAGCGTCAATGACCTCCACTAAGTCCGGGATGGGAAGGCGGGGTCCTATCGCTTCGATGGAGCCATCGCGGATCAGAATGTCCGCCACGCCCTCCGGGACATGTGAATCGAGAGACAGAACGTAGGCATTCTGAAGGAGCAAATTAGAGCGTTGAGGAAGCATGATCCACCCAAAGGACGACGAATATGACAAGGCCGAAAATGACAACACACCGCCGCAGGAGTTCGGAGGGTAGGCGCCGGCCAAGCACAGCGCCCAGCCATCCACCGAACAACCCCGCTACGGCAATCACGAGCGCCGCAGGCCATGCGACGGTCGCGAAGATTGCAAAGAACACAAGCGATACCGCGCTTGCCACGGCCGACAGCACGCTTTTGAGCGCGTTGAGTCTAGGAAGTCGATCATCGAGGGCCACTCCGAGGACCCCGAGCATCATGATTCCAAGGCCAGCATTGAAATAACCGCCATAGGCGGCAACGCCCAACTGCCCGAGTCCCGGCCAACGGAGCCGTTCATCCATTGGCACACCTGATGCACGGTCCTGCGTCACCCCGCTGCCGGCAGCGGAAAGCTTGGCTATCCACGGTTGGGCAGCCAGTAACAGGGTGGACCCGAGCACCAACCAAGGAACCACAGCTACGAAGGTAGATTCGGGCCCGAGCAGTAGAAGGGCAGACCCCAGAAGCGCCCCAGCGACAGTAACCGACCCCAGTACCAGGACCCGGCGCAACTGACCGGACAGTTCCCGGCGGTAACCCCAGGCGCCACCCACATAACCCGGAAGTGCAGAAACCGTATTGATGACGTTGGCCGAGACCGGCGGGTAGCCGAGAGCGAGCAGGGCAGGGAAAGTCACCAGGGAACCTCCGCCTGCAACTGCGTTGATTGCCCCGGCAGCGGCTCCAGCCAGGGCCAACAGCAATACCGATGTAACTTCCATATCTTTCACCTCCAGAACTGAATGTACGCAGTGTATGCAATGAATGCAATAGCGAGTTTGCATGCGATGTATGCTGAGTTCATGACTGGGGACACTGGAGCTACAGGATCAACACGTTCGGCCTACGACATCATTTGGTCGCGATTCCTTGATGGCACCTACACTGCGGGGAATCGGCTGCCGGAAGCTGCCTTGGCGGATGAACTGGGAATCAGTCGCACTCCCATTCGCGAGGCCCTCAGTCGCATGCTGGCGGAAGGCCTGGTTACTCCCGCGGCCCGCGGCGTCGTAGTTTCCGGACTGGATCACGAGGCCATGCGTCGATTATTCGACTTGAGACGGAACCTCGAAGGATTCGCTGCCGAACTTACTGCCACACGAGCTCGAGACGGTCTCATCGCTCCCGCCTGGTTCACCAGCCTTCGAGACGCAGCCCGCGAGTTTGCGGAAGCGGTGGAGAGCGGCGACGCCCGCACCTCCAGCAGGCTCAACATGCGATTCCACGACCTGATCGTGGATGCAAGCGGCAATGAATTCCTGGCGGAGGCGCACCGAAGGGCCATTGCGCGACTTGCAGTGTCAACAGCCCTGAACCTGGAGCATGATGACTGGGCCAAAGAAGCAGCCAGACAGCACGAAGACATCGCCAGCGCGATCGCAGCTGGTGACGTCGCGACGGCCAGGAACCTCTCCGAGGCTCACATCCGCGACGCGCAACGCGTCTTCGATGAACCCAAATAATGCGCCGGGACTCCGAGCCGAGCGCGGAATCGAAGGTACGCGAGTTGAGGCACGAGAGTAACGGCTAGGCTACTTACTGGCTTTCAGCTGACATCCGATTCAGCCCCGGCGTCGAGTTTGGCCAACAGTGTTGCGAGTACTTCGCGCTCGGCGCCATCCAGGTTTCGCAGCAACGCATGCTCCGCCTGCACATGGGTCGACAGGGCGCCGTCGATAATGTCCTTGCCCCTCTCGGTGAGCTGCACCTTCTTTTTTCGCCCGTCAACGATGCTGGAAGCGCGTCGTACCAAACCTTCCTTTTCAAGCTTGTTCAGCCTCTGTGCCGTGGCACTGGTGGTCACCATCGAGCTTCCAGACAGTTCCTTGGGACTGAGAACAAAAGGTGGCCCCGATCGACGCAACGAGGCCAGGACGTCGAAGCTGGCCGAATCCAAGCCATGCTCTGCAAAGGAGCGTGACAGCCGCTCATCGAATCTCTTTACAACGCGCGCCAACCTGCCAATCACAGCCATCGGGGACACGTCGAGGTCCGGGCGCTCCCGGCCCCACTGCTTGAGGATGAGCTCCACTGGATCGTTCATGGACCCAGACTAGCAATTTGCTAAGCGCTTAGCTATGTTTGCTAAGTGCTTAGCAATAAATGGATTGTTCTTCTCGTGACCGCTCTAGCGCCCGCCATATGGGGTACCACCTATCTGGTGACGGCGCAGTTCCTGCCTCCCGAGCGGCCGCTGCTTGCTGCCGTCCTCCGCTCGCTACCTGCTGGCCTTCTGCTGTTGCTCTTCGTAAGACGACTGCCGTCTCGAGCCTGGTGGTGGAAAGCGCTGGTGTTGGGAGCTTTGAACATCGGCATCTTTTTTGCCCTGCTTTTCATCGCCGCGTACCGGCTGCCAGGTGGGGTGGCAGCCACGATCGGCGCAGTCCAGCCCCTTCTTGTTTCCGTCTTCGCAGCATGGTGGATCGGCGAAAGGCTCTCAACGAAAAAGGTGGCACTTGGTGCTGCCGGACTGGGAGGGGTTGCACTGCTGGTCCTTCAAGCCGACGCGCGGTTGGATGCCTTGGGTGTGTTCTGCGCACTGGGCGGCGCGGTAGCAATGGCCGCCGGGGTGGTGCTGAGCAAAAAGTGGGGGCAGCCAGACACCCTTCTGGCAACCACCTCATGGCAGCTGATTGGTGGAGGAATCATCCTGGCACCCCTGGCCTTGATGATCGAAGGCCCTCTCCCAGAGTCCTTCACACCCGCCAATGTCCTTGGCTATCTGTATTTGGGAATCTTTGGGACCGCGTTCGCCTATTCGATCTGGTTCCGCGGAGTCCACCGAATGCCCGCATCAACCACCGCGCTGCTCGGCCTCCTGAGTCCACTGGTTGCCGTCGGTACTGGCTGGATTGTGCTGCATGAGAATCTTGCCCCGGGCCAGCTCGTGGGAGCGGCAATCGTCCTCGCCACGCTGATTGTCGCCGGCGCAAGTCTTCGAAGCAAGGACGGAACCTCCCCCAGACATCGCATCGTCGATTATTTGGTCACCTCGCGAGCCAATCAACGTTCCTCTCATCTGAAATGAGCCCTATGCGGAAGTTACGCCGAGCCACTCTCACCACACTCGCTATTGCCGCGGCGATCCCACTGCTCTTCCTGGGGACGACAGCCACAGTTAACGCCGTTGCGACCAACACGGAAGCGGCGGAGATCACCTCATATGGGCAATTGGTTCCAGTTGATGGCAAGAACATGAACGTTGTGGTCAGCGGCGAAGGAAATGAAACGATAGTCCTGCTGCCCGGCCTCGGCACCGCCGCGCCGGGACTGGACTTTCAGCCGCTGATCCAAGAACTTGCAGCCCAATATCGCGTCATTGCCGTAGAGCCCTTCGGCACCGGTCTTAGTGATCAGACCGGGACCGAGCGCACCGCCGCGAACATCGTGCGCGAGGTTCACGAGGCGCTCCAGTACCTGGAAACTGATCGCTATGTACTGATGGGTCACTCGATGGCCGGTATCTATTCCCTCGCCTACAGCGCAGCCTATCCCGATGAGGTCTCAGCCTTCGTCGGCATCGACACCAGCGTCCCCAACCAACCAGGTTGGAACGAACGGGTCCCCACGGAAGCGATAAAGGTCCTAAAGGAGCTCGGGATCACCCGCCTCATCACATCAATTACCGACGACCCCTACGCGGGAGGACCTTATGACGAGAAATCCAGGAAGCAACTGAATCTGCTTAACACCAAGAACGCAGCCGCGCCTACACTGCTGAATGAGATAGACAACGCGCCCACGAACTTCGATGCAGTCAGTGGGACGACCTTTCGCGAGGAACTCCCGGTGCTGCTCATAGTCCGTACCAAAAACATCGACGTCGAGGGTTGGGTTGACTTGCACCAACGACAGGCCAGCAGCGTGAACAACGGTCGCATGATCACCCTCAACGGCGAACATTACCTCCACCGCACACATTCGCGCCCGATCGCCCAAGCTACAGCGTCGTTTCTCAGCGCCTCGCTGACGAAGTAGCCCCCGACGTCGTCATCATGGACATTCGTTCGACGGAACTCGACGGGTGCCGACTTGTTAGGGCGAGGGGCCGGACAACTGTATTTGGGTACCTTGTCCGGCCCCGGCCCGCGGTTCGTACAACCACCAAATATTGGGGGTTTATTGGCGGTCGTTCCTGAGCCGCTGTATTCAGTAAAGACCTCTGGGTACTGCCGGAGCACGAGTAGTCGGTACTCGTTTTTCATCCCTATCCGAGAGCCCTCTACTTGCTGCGAGGGCTCTTTTCCTTGATTTTTCGCGGGCTGAATGTCGGAACACTCTGTCGACGTTGCGATGGATAGACTTCGCTCATGCAGGCTCTGGTTCTGATGGGCTTTGTCCTTGTGACGGCCGTGATGTGGGTGGGAGTCATCATGATGATGCTCATTGGGCTGTACCGGTCAGAACACCGTGGCGGCCGGGAAGCCCCTGACTCCGCGCAGGAGAAGGACCGGGAGAAAAGCGAGGCGTCCAAGAGTGGGCGCCCCTGAATTGCGGTGTGACCTCTAGCGCTTCGTTTGTCCTTTTGAAAGTTTCATCCGATGATGGGCCGTTCTTCGGGCAGCATGAACAGCCGGGGCCTGGAGGCCAGGGCGATGGCGGAAGCAACCGTGACCGTTCCGATTCGGCCGGCGAACATCAAGGCCATGAGTACCCACTCTGCAGTGGGTGGAAGGTTGTACGTGATTCCCGTGCTCAGGCCAACCGTTCCGAAGGCAGAGATGGTTTCGAAGAGTACTTTCTCCAGGCTGTAGTCGGTGGACATGAGGAGCAGCAGTGTCCCCAGGATGACCGCCCCGACCCCCAGCAGGGCGACGGTGAGAGCCTGGCGTTGAGTGGAGGAGCTGATGGAACGGTGTGCGATGGTGACTTGCTCGCGGCCACGGACTTCGTTCCAAATTGCGAAGCCCAGAACCAAAAAGGTGGTGATCTTGATACCGCCGGCCGTTCCTGCGCTTCCGCCGCCGATGAACATCAGTACGTTGGTGATCATCAGTGTCTCCGGGGTGGCTACCCCGTAGTCGATGCTGTTGAAACCTGCCGTTCGCGGGAACACGCCGCCTGCCAACGAGCCCAGTATTTTCCCGCCAAAGCTCAGCGGCCCAAGGGTTTCTGCACGGTTCCACTCAAAGGCAGCAAACAGAACTACACCCAATGTCAGCAGAATCAATGAACCAAAAATGGTCAAGCGGAGGTGAATCGTCCAATTCTTGAACTTTGGACGGTCCCTAAACAATTGGATGATCACCGGGAACCCGAGTCCTCCGGCGATGATGGCGGCGCAGATGGGGACGATGATCCATGGGTCTTCCGCGAAGCCGATGAGGTTATCGCTGTATAGGGCAAAGCCCGCGTTGTTGAATGCGGAGACGGCGTGGAAAACGCCGTGCCATAGAGCCGTACCGGGGTTGTCGTCATACGCCACCCAAAAGCGTGCTGTCAGGATAAGGGCCGTGATCGCCTCAAAGACAGCCATAATCTTCACCACCCTGAAAAGCACAGACTTGACGTCACCGAAGTTCAGCGTGTGGGTTTCGGACTGGGCCACGAGCTGGCCTCGCAGGCCGATGGTCTTGCGGACGAACAAAGCCAGCAGGGTTGCCAGGGACATGATCCCGAAACCTCCCACCTGAATGAGCCCCAGAATCACCGCGTGCCCGAACGGGGTCCAGTAGGTAGCTGTATCCACAGTGATAAGACCGGTGACGCAGACAGACGAAACGGCGGTGAAGAACGCCGTGGTGACGATGTCTTCGCCCTCGCCTGTCCGAGATATTGGCAGCATCAATATTCCCGCACCAACGATGATCACGGCCAGGAACGCCAGTGCACTAAACGGACTGGGTGCAGCAGCGCTGCCTTCAGGCGATCCCCTTCGTGGCCGAGGGCCTGCAGAACCGGGTTGCGGCGGATCACGGGGCGTTCAGACGAAGGCAATCCTTCCGGCGCGCGAGTCATGCGGCATGCACCCAAGGATGCTTATCCACAAGATCCCCTTCCGCGCAGCTCGTCACCACAACCCGTGCCGAAATTAGCACCGATGAGGAGGCAGCAGTCGGGAATCGGAGATTTCTTGACGAATCCTTAACGCCAGCTTCCACGCCGGTGGAACCGCCCTGAACAAGCAACCGCCATGGCCGAATAGTACAGTCTTGGATGAATACAGACCCGGGTGTATTATCCTGGGCATGGAAGCCCTTACGCATGCGCCTGTGCTGGCCCGCTTCGGTTACGCGATCTCAGATCCCACGCGCGCCCGAGTTCTCTTGGCGCTCGCAGAGTCTGCGTCATATCCATCTGACTTGGCGGACGCTATTGGTGTCTCCCGCCAGAGCATGTCCAACCACCTCACCTGTTTGCGCGGGTGTGGTTTGGTAGTTGCTGTCCCGGACGGCCGACGGACCCGGTACGAGCTTGCCGATGCACGGCTGGGCCACGCGATCAAGGACTTGGTGGGCGTGGTCCTCGCCGTCGACCCGGCTTGCTGCGCACCCGACGGGACATGCCTGACATGAGCACCGCACTGACGCTTACGGCCCCGGAGCGTCGACTGATACTCATGCGGCGCATCAGACTGTTTGCAGCCGCGACCATCAGCTACAACGTCATCGAGGCTTTTGTTGCATTGTGGGCGGGCGGTGTTGCAGACTCCTCCGCGCTCATCGGCTTTGGACTGGACTCGATCATCGAAGTCACTTCCGCTTTGGCGCTCTCCTGGCAGTTCGCGAGTAAAGCTCCGGAACGACGCGAGCACCTCACACTGCGGATTATTGCCATCTCCTTCTTCGCCCTCGCCGCGTTCGTGACCTTCGATGCCATCCGTTCGCTCACAGGAGCAGGTGAAGCGCAGCATTCCACCCCCGGCATTGTCATTGCTGCCATGAGCCTGGCAATCATGCCTGTCCTGTCATGGGCACAGCGCCGGGCGGGACGAGAGCTCGGCTCCAAGACCGCCGTCGCCGATTCCAAACAGACTCTGCTCTGCACCTATCTCTCGGCCGTCCTGCTGATTGGCTTGGTTTTGAACAGCACGCTGGGCTGGTGGTGGGCCGACGCCGGCGCGGCACTGGTCATCGCAGGCATCGCTGTCCGGGAAGGCATCAACGCTTGGCGCGGCGACACTTGCTGTGCACCCATCAAGGAGCCCTCATCGTCATCAACCATCACGGTCACTGTGAACACTAAGGATGCAGACGCGACACCAGCAGATGCCTGCTGCGCGGGATGTCGGCCAGAGGCCTCTGCTGTAGTTCTTGGAAGGAAGCCCGACGGCGGGTAGGTGGAGTAAGTTCGCTGGCGGCAGCAACGCCGTCGTACGCGTTACCTGTTTACTCAAGGAAGCGCGGCCAGAAGGTCGGCGACGGCGTTGGCGAACGCCCACGGCGCCTCCTGAGGCACGTTGTGGCCTATTCCCGATAGCCTGCGGATTTCGAAAGGACCGGTGAAATGCTGCCTATCCCGCTCAGAGTCGTCTGGCCCGAACCCGTCGGCCAGAGCGTCAAGCGAAATGGTTGGCACCCTGATGGGCGGCGAATTAGCGAGAAATGCTTCGAGCTCGCTAAATCGATCGTCGCCAACCGCGGCACGATGGCGATGTCGATAGGAATGTACCGCGACATCAACGAAGTCGGGGTTGTGCAGGCTGGGACTGCTGGAGGTGAACGCATGGCCAGCCTCAGTCCATTCCGGTGACCACAATTGCCAGAGCAGGCGGCACAATTCGTCGCGGTTTGCCTGGAGTCCGGCGCGTCCGCGATCGGTGTTGAAGTACCACTGGTACCAGTCCCGATACTCGTCCAGCGGGGCCGCCGGCTCGACCGACGCGGCGATGTCCTGGATTGCGTAGCCCCCGACAGTCACGAGACCGGCTATGCCTTGGGGGCGCACAGCTGCGGCAATGCAGGCCGCCCGGCCGCCCCAGTCATACCCGGCGACCACTGGGCGCTGCAGTTCGAGGGCGTCGATGAGATCGATCAGATCTTGTCCGATGGCCGCTTGTTGGCCGGAGCGAAGCGTCGTGGCCTCACGGAACCGGGTGGGACCGTAGCCGCGTAGGTACGGAGTTATGGTGCGGATCCCCCGCTCCGCCAGCACGGGGACAACGGCCTCGAAGCTGAGCACGTCGTACGGGAAGCCGTGGAGGAGTACCGCGACTGGTCCGTCCGCCGGGCCATTGTCGTAGTATGCAATCTCGAGGTCATCGGTCATCGCGGTGCGCAGTTCGCCCATGGTCATAGTCCAGTGAACCATTCATGGACCGCGGAACCGCGCCACAACGGCGGGGCTCTACGGATGCACAGCCAACTAAACGTGGGAGGAAGCTCAGCATGGGCAACGAGCTCGTAGTCTTACTGCAGGGCCAGGAGAGTCCCTTGCAGCCAAACTTTGGATTGATGGCTCTGTCGGCACTACCGAGCGTCATCCTCGGGATCGCAGTGCTCGCGACGCTCTTACTTGCAGTCACGGACCGCGCGTTATCAGGATGGGCGCGCGTTGGATGGGCCGTACTGATAGTCGCGCTGCCAGTCCTGGGAGCCGCCGTGTACCTCGTTCTGCGTGGTCGGCAACGCTTCGCCAAACCACTCGGCCCCGAGAAACTGACCGAGCCGCGTCCTGTGGATCGATAAGCCTCATGTCCGGGTCACTGGACGCTTTGGATGAGAAGCCCCACCCCTGGCGGGACTAGTTTGCTGATGGCCCACGCCGTCAACCAATGCAGCTGCCAGGTCATGCAACTTCTGGTTCCTGTCACTTGATGCTTTGCGCAAAATGGCGAAGGCCTCATCTTGCGTGCACCTGTTCTGAGAGATGATCACACCACAGGCGGTGTCGATGACGGATCGGCTTTTAATGGCAGCATCAAGATGTTCGGCAAGCTCATTCAGACTCGTTATCCGGAGCGCCACGCGGAGTGCTTTGCTCGCCAGATCCGAGAAGGTCAGAGCCTCGGCGACTACATCCCGGGTGAAGCTTCCCGGGGCCGTGGAAAAGAAAGTCAGCGCGGCACTGCCGTCCTGGGCCAGTGCCAGGGGCACACCCAGGGCGCTATGCATACCGGCCGCATTCAGCGCGCCCCTGTAATCAGGCCACTGGGGAGATTCGTGGGCATCATCAAGAAGGACCGGATGGCCGTTGACCAGCGCATCAATGCAGGGCCCCTCCCCCAGCGTTTGCTCAATGCGCTCCAACACCATGGCCTTGTCCGTGCTGCCGCCGATGGTCCCGGGCCGCTTGTGCCGGCCTAGGGTCACCGCGCATTCAACACGCGTACCAGCCGAACGGGAGACCACCGTGGCCGCGAGGCAAGCCATCCCATCAAGAAAAGCTTTGATGTCCTCTGTTTCGACAATCAGATCACTTAGCTGCTCAAAGTCTGCAGACCAAGCAGCGGCAGTCGTATTCTCCAACTCCACACCTCACCATCACCATCACGGCCAACAGGACAGTACCCGACGCACTCGGGTCATTCGGCATGCAGTAAACTCTCGGCAGCAATGTAGCAAAGAAACATGGTTTTCGATATATGCGATGGCCCCCAACGGAGAGGCCGATTGCGCACTCACGGACAACAGTCGAAAGCTCTCCGTTGACGCGGCAACCTTGCCGCCCTGACACTGAGCCATGGCTAGCAAACAAACCGGCTGGTGGGGTGTCTTTCACGAGAAATTCGTCGTGGAAGAGCGCTACGTTGAACCCCATGCCAGAAGAGCCCTGTACCGGACCGCAGCACTCTTGGCCATCACAGGCTCGGCGGTATTCCTTGCAGCCCTCATCGGTGTCCTGAACAACGACGGGCTGGCCAGCGCCGATAGCACGGCACGAGAGTGGCTCTTGAGTGTTCGTACGGAAACGCTGACTGTGTTGATGATCATTCTCGCCGTCATCTTCGGTCCAGTAGCGCTGCCCATCATCGTCCTGATCGTCACTGTGACGTGGGGCGTCCTGGCCAAGCACGCCTGGCGTCCGACGCTCCTTGCGGCCGCGATGCTGACGGGCGTGGGGCTGGCCCAGCTTGTGGGTAGGTCCGTGAGACGACAGCGGCCACCTGTTGACCTCATGTTGTTCGGCGTCGACTACACATACTCGTTTCCCTCGGGGCATGTCCTCGGAGCCTCTGACGTCCTGCTGGTCACTACCTTCCTGGTCTTCTCACGGCACCGGAACCCCAAGGCCACCGTCCTCAGTTTTGTCGTCGCTATCATCGGCGTTTTTCTGGCGGCAGTCAGCCGGCTCTATCTGGGCTATCACTGGGCCAGCGACGCAGTGGCGTCGGTGTCACTGTCACTTATCGTGCTCAGTGCAGTCATTGCAGTGGACACCTGGCGAACCGTCCGTATCCCTGGCGAACAACCAACTACTCCACAGTGACCATCACCGACGGCCAGCCCGAGGCTCCGTCAGGCACCGGATCGGCACGCTTGTCCGTCTGGGTTTCGCCGGTTCCGTCGGTGGCCCGGGCCTTGACGTAGTGGATGCCGGGCGTGGCGTCCCATTCGTAGGACCACTGGCGCCAGGTGATCACGGAAGCTTCGTCTGAAAGCGTTGCTTCCACCCAATCGCCGTCGTCGATCTGGACTTCCACCTTGGTTATTCCCCGCGTCTGCGCCCATGCGGTGCCGCCCACGGCGACCTTCCCCGCCGGCATTTTCGCAAACGACGCGGGTACGTCCACGCGTGCCATGGTCTTGATGGGGCCACGCTCCGACCAGCCGCGCTCGGTCCAGTAAGCCTTGCTGTCCGCGAAGCGGGTGACCTCCAAGTCCACCACCCACTTGGTGGCAGAGACGAAGCCGTACAGCCCAGGAACCACCATCCGCACGGGGAACCCATGCTCCACAGGAAGCGGCTCATCGTTCATGCCAATGGCCAGCATGGCGTCGCGGTCATCCTGCAGGACCTCCAACGGAGTGGAGGCGCTGAAGCCGTCAATCGACCTTGAGAGCACCATGTCCGCGCCCTCTTTGGGTTTCGCTCTGGCCAGGACATCGCGGATGGGAAGGCCCAGCCACTTGGCGTTTCCCACCAGCTTTCCGCTCACCGGGTTCGATACGCAGGTGAGGGTGACGTGCGATTCGATCAGATCGGCGTCGAGCAGGTCCTGGAAGGTGAGGGTGACCTCCTGCTCAACCATTCCGTGCACCCGCAGTTCCCAATCATCGATGTTGATTTCGGGGACGCTCAGGGCCGTATCAATGCGGTAGAACTCACTGTTCGGCGTCAGCCAGGAGGTAACTCCGGCAACCGGGGACTGGACGCCCGACGGTACCGCGGCCGCAGCCCTAGCCGGCGCCGGCAGCCTGAGGGCATCCCGGGCTTGGGCTATATTGTTGCGCGCGGCACCCAGCAGCCGCCCACCGGTCGCCGCGATTCCGGCGGCCACCGCTGTAATCCCGGCAGCAGCAAAGAAGCGACGGCGGCTGGTGCCGATGCCACCAACCTGATCTTCGACGTCGGCCGCTATGTCAGCGGGAGCTTCCGGCCAGGCCTTCAACCCCCACAACGGCACCATAAGGCGCCGCAGGGCTACGAGGCCGGCGATGGTTCCCACCACGGAAGGGATCGCATCGGCGGGTCCCACCCCGGCGCGCGTCAGGACTGAGGCCACAATCACTACGCCCATGAACAGCACGCCCAGGACACCAAGAGCCCACTTCCGGTAAGCCACTACGCCCAATACGCAAGCGAGCAGTGCGATGGTCAAGCCCATGCCTACGAACAGCGCAGCCTTGTCGTTGGTACCGAACGTGGCGATCGCGAAGTCCTTCATCCACGACGGCGTGAAGTCGATGAACGTGGATCCCAGCGCAAACACCGGGGTTGCCCTGGCAGTGAAGAATGCGCCGATCAGCTCTGCAACGGCAAGAACGACGGCGGCCGACACCACGCCTGCCAGTGCGGCCATCATGGTGGGGCCTTTAGCCCGGGTTCCGAGGTTTGTCATGTGAATGGTTCGTAGCGGGCGGGAGCAGGGATTGGTCATTCAGATTCATCTAGGGATGGTCGACAACCGGAGTGGTGCTTGCCCGTGCAACTATTGAGCCATGTCTGGGGCCAATTCACTTCTTTCCGGAATCGTCAGCGATCAGCACAGCGTGAAGGCTCTTCAAACTCGACGGCGGCAGTACCGGTGGGCGGGCACGCTACTTCTGGCACAGGGCATTCTTATGGAAGGGCTCGTATTCGTCGGGCTGATCGTCCTGCTCGCCATCGGCGTCCCTCAGGAAGTCATTTCTGAACGAGCCGATGTTTTCGCCCTGCCGTTCTTGCAGGAAAACCTGTACTTCATGATGGCCATGAGCGGCATTTTTGCTGCGCTCCGTGTTCTTGGCGCTATCGGCTTGCTGCGTAACCGCCTCTGGGGCCTCGGTCTTTCGCTGATCAATTGCGTCGTTACGCTCACGTTGATGATCTTCCTCCTTCCAGCGGGCATCGCAGACGGAGTTTTATCCGGAACCGCGCTCGTGTTGATGCTCTTTGCACGGCTGGGGCGGGATTCCGAAGGAAAGCCGAGACTGCTCGCCTGATCCGACCGGTCACCACTTGAGGTGGCGGCAGCAACGCCGTCGTACGCGCTATTTCTGGCTGCGCGCTACTGCCAGAGGCTCTGCACGCTGGCCGCGGCAGCCGCTAACTGGCTCCCATCGATCACGATGGAGCACTCCGCGACGCCGAGCCCTTTCCACTGCGCCAGCAGCCGGATGTCTCCGTCAGCGGGCAGCGGCCACAGCCAGAGGTTTCCTGATGCTGATACCTCGTCGTCGTTGCCGCTACCGCCGCCCCCGCGGAACGCCAGAGTTGGCGCTTCGGGTTGATCCTTAAGATTCAAGAAACTAGCCCGTGCAAAGATGCCCGTCCTCGCACTGCCGCCATCCGGGAGCTGGACACCTAACAGCAACTGCCGGTCCTCGCTGGTGGGTCCCATCCCGGGACCGTGCTGGAAAACCGACGCATGAAGCATGGTCCATTCCTCGTCGCTCTCGTCAACACGACGAATGATCCACGCAAGGTCGAACGAACAGCCCGTGGCGTAAATCTCCGCGCTCTTGACGAGCAGAACCAGGTTGGGACTGCGGTGCAGAAACTGCCCGATGTGCATCACTGTGGGGAGCTCGTCCTGCGGCGGGCCGACCCATGGAGGCGGAACGAACTTCACGTTCTTGGCCTGTTCAACGTGTTCAGGCTTAGGGAAGTCCTCGAAGAAGTTCATGCCGTGTCCTCAATTCGCTGGCTGCTGGCAACGACCGACCAGCGGAACGGCGACAACAGCTCGCACGGAATCCCCCAATCCGTCCTGATCCGCACAGTCTAGCTTCGTTCAACTACGGAGTGCCGTCGTGCGCGCTGAGGCCAGCCGGCCGCCGTCGTCGGCGTTTTGATGTCGATCAGTGACGTGGCGCTGCCGTGACCAGCCGCGACAGCTCGGTGCCCGGTGCTGCGAGCCGGTCTACGGTGTCGAAGATGAACTGCTGCATAGCGGCGGCGGCCGCTGAAGGTCCGACGTCGTTGCGGCGCGCCAGGTTGACGGTTCGCGTCAGGGAGGGACGCACCAAACGTGCACTCCGCAGTCCGGGCCGGTCAATGACCACCATCGCCGGCACCACCGCCACACCCAGGCCGCGTTCCACGAACCGCAGCACGGCGTCCATCTCCCCGCCCTCGACGGCGATCACGGGTTCGAGACCGGCGGCGGAGAACGCAGCATCTGTCGCCACGCGCAGCTCATAACTGCGGTTGAACGCCACCTGCGGCACGTGCGCAAGTTCCTCGAGCGTGAATTCTTCCGGTGCCCCTGACTTCACAGCGGATATGACCACCAGCTCCTCGGAAAGCAGTGGGACCAGCTCAGTGCCCGGCACGGAGGGGTCGGTTCCGCGCGTGACCACCAAGGCCAGATCCAGGGTGCTTTCGTTGAGGGCCTCAACCAGAAAACGCGAACCGCCCTCAGTGATGTGCAACTCCACGCCGGGATAAGCGTTGCGGAAAGCGGCCAGCACATCGGCTACCAGCGAGACGCACAAAGTAGGTGGGGCGCCGAGGCGAACGCGGCCGCGGCGCAATCCTGCGAGTTCCTGGATTTGGTCCTGTGCGGCCTGTGCATCGCCGAGCATGCGGCGGGCAATAGGCAGGAGCAGCTCTCCTGCGTTTGTCAGCGTCACGCCTGAAGGCCGACGGTGAAAGAGCTCCGTACCGAGATGAGCCTCAAGTGCTGCGATCTGCCGGCTCAATGACGGTTGAGCAAGATACAGTTCCTCGGCGGCGCGTGTGAAATGGCCTACTCGAGCCACCATCTCAAAGGAACGCAACTGGTCTAGCTTCATGCTCATAGCATAAACGCATCAGGATGAGGCAAATACTTCATTGGAGACATTGCGGCTTTCCTCCTACCGTTGCTGATATGAACCTTTCTTCAGCCCCAGAACGTCTCTTGTCCACTTCGGTGCTGGTCATCGGCACCGGCGGCGCCGGGTTGCGCGCCTCCATTGAACTCGCCCAGAGAGGCGTCCAAGTGCTCGCTGTAGGTAAGCGCAGAAAGCATGACGCGCACACGAGCCTGGCCGCCGGTGGCATCAACGCTGCCTTGGGCACCATGGACCCGGAAGACAGCTGGGAGCAGCACGCCGCAGACACCTTGCGTGAGTCGTACTTCCTGGCCGACCCGACCATTGTGGAAACCGTGGCCCAGAACGCGGCCCGCGGTATCGAGGACCTTGAACAGTGGGGCATGCCGTTCGCACGCGAGGAGGACGGTCGCATCTCCCAGCGCTTCTTCGGCGCTCACAAGTATCGCCGCACCGCTTATGCCGGGGATTACACCGGGCTGGAGATCCAGCGCACGCTCATGCGCCGCGCGGCAGAGTTGAACGTACCCATCATCGACACCGTGTACATCACCCGGCTACTAGTGTCCGACGGCACCATTTTCGGGGCCTATGGTTTCGACATAGTGGATGGCACCCCCGTCCAAATCCACGCCGATGCGGTCATCCTCGCCGCCGGTGGGCATACGCGCATCTGGCGCCACACGTCCTCACGACGCGATGAAAACACCGGCGACTCTTTCCGTCTGGCTGCCCTGGCCGGTGCCCGGATCCGCGACGCCGAGTTGGTCCAGTTCCACCCCTCCGGCCTGCTTGAGCCCGACGACGCCGCAGGCACCTTGGTGTCCGAAGCGGCACGCGGAGAAGGCGGCATCCTCACCAACGCACTCGGCGAGCGCTTCATGGAACGTTACGATCCCGAGCGGATGGAACTCTCCACCCGGGACCGCGTGGCCCTGGCCGGATTCACCGAGGTTGCGGAGGGCCGTGGGACTGCGAAGGGCGGGGTCTACCTGGACGTCTCCCACCTGCCTCGAGAGACCATCATGGAAAAGCTGCCCAGGGTTTATCGCACCTTGATTGACCTTCAGATGCTGGACATCACCACTACCAAGATGGAGATCGCGCCTACCGCTCACTACTCGATGGGCGGAGTCTGGGTTGCCCCGGAGGACCACGGAACGGGAGTGAACGGACTGTATGCCATCGGCGAGGCATCCTCGGGGCTGCACGGAGCCAATCGCCTCGGAGGAAACTCCCTGATTGAGCTGCTCGTCTACGGGCGTATTACCGGCGAGCACGTGGCCGACTACGTACGTTCGCTCACCGATGTGCATCGGGATCCTGCAGCAGTCGGTCTTGCCCGCAACGAAATGCGAAGCCTGCTGAACGGGAAGGGTACGGAGTCAGCGCGTCGGCTGCAGCGTGAACTGCGGAATCTGATGACCGAACATGCCGGCGTAGTGCGCACCGAACAGGGGCTGCTGGCGGGACTCGGGAAGCTGGATGATCTGGAGGGACGTGCGCAGTTCGTTACAGCGCACCCGGACATTGCGGGGTTCGACGATCTGGCCCACGCCTACGACCTTCTAGGTTCCCTCCTCGCTGCACGAGCCACCCTGGAGTGTGCTCTTGAACGCCGCGAAACCCGCGGAGCACACAACCGTGCCGACTACCCAACGCTGGATCCCGCACTGCAGGGAAACTTTGTCTGGTCACCAGGTGAAGGTGTCGGCTTCGAAACGTTGGCCCCAGCTCCAGACTCCTTCCGGGCCTTGGCTGAGGCCCATGCTGAAGACTCGGTCGCCGGAAAGCTCGTGGAGTAAATCAGGCGGTTCAGGTCGCCTACGCTGCTCTCCAGCGCTAGTCCCCCGAGCTTGACGTTGGCCAGCTCCAACGGCCATCCGGCGTGATCTTGTATGTCACTTGGCCGAACAGCAGGTCACTGGTGCCGGCGGGGTCGCCACCGTAAGACCGGTACAAGGCTTTGGTCTTCACACCGCGTCGTTTCAGGGAGCGAAGGAGCCACCAGACCAACGCCGCCGCGCATAGCAATGGAATGAAGACCAGGGCCCATTGCCGCAGGCCAACCCAGTGCAGGCTGAATAGCGGGATCACATAGCCAAGTGCGCCCACGACGACCACTTGAAAAGCGATCCAAAAACGGAGTTCCCCGTTTGATGGCCGGTTATGAATGTCGTCGGTGTAGTCGTCCAGGGATTTCACCTTGCTCTTTGACTCAGGTCGCGGCTGCGGTGGCTGCTGAGCGGGCTCCCAATAGTCTGCCCTGCCGGTCGAGTTTGGTTTCGGCGAACCCCGCAACTTACGGAGCTGCGTCGCCCGGTACTCTTGGCGCGACAGCATGACTGCATAGAAGGTGAAGGCACCGCCTCCGGCAGTCAGAAACAGCGCGCCCCACATAGGGCTTTGCCCCTGTCCCAGCGGAGCCAGCAACAGCACCACCGAAAAGACCGTTAGTATCGCGGCAACGACCGCGAGAATTCCCATCCCCCACCATGTGCTGACCTGCGCCTGCCCACTGCCTGGCGTAAAGCCAATTTCGTCTGCCGGGTAGCTGTGCAGTTCGCCGGTACTGGTGTTGCGGAGTACGCGTTTTTCCCCGGCGGCCACTGCAGCCTTGTGCTCTGCGTACACGTCATCATTGCGCCGATGGCGGTCGGAATTCATGGTCCGGTCTTTCTTTCAGGTCAGCTGGTCAGAGGTTCACAACGTGCTGGGGTCGGCAGTGATCAGCCCTACTAGGCCCAATATAGGTAACGCAGAAACAATTGGGCCGGCAATCAGGATCCAGGTCGTCCCTGGGTGCCGACGGTAACCTCTCCCGCGCAGCTTGCCGGCCCATAGAGCAGCGTAGATGATGCTGGCGATCACGTACGGGAACGCCAGCAAAACTGTCCCCAAACCTAGCCAGATTGTGGCCTGTAAAACGCTCAGCCCGCCTTCGCTGTACATATCGGCCGATCCGGACGTACCTGCGCCGAAAAGCAGCAGCAGCAGGAGCACCAGAAGACCTGCCAGGATCAGCAGGATCGTCCGAAATGTCCTGGCCCACGCGGGCAACGGCGGAGGTTGGACCTGTCCGGGGTGACTCGGGAAATAATTCGGGGAGTACGGGTTGTGAGGTTCCACGGTGCTCTTCCTACGGAGGGCTGGTGCAGGGATTAGGCGGGGTGAACGTGCACAATAATGACCTGTACGTCCTTTGAACCGTCGTATCGGAGGTCGTACGAGACTTGGAGGCCTGTTGAGGTGCCCGGAGCCAAGGAAAAGTCACCTTCATCCTCTGGCCGGCTGGACATCGATTCGATCCAGCCCTCTGCTGACTCGCTGGGAATTCCGTAGCGGTCCACGCCGTCGCGGATCAGGGCTGTGAAGTCCTCGAACGATTCGGCCTTAAGGAAGTACGTGATTTCGCGGAAGTCGGACCTGTTATTCATACCGTTGAGCCTGAGCCGATCAGTCTTAGCGCTGATCAGTCCCGTCGGCGCTTCGATCTTCAGCTCCATCAGCCCGTCAGAAATAAGGACATCCGGAGCTTGGCTGGTTCCATTTTCGAGGCCGACGTTCTCCTTTGTGAGCTCCCCGGACGTCATGTCGAAAATTGCCATCCTCGACTTCTTGATCTGCTCGATGCCCGCCGAGTCCAACCTTGCGTAGGTCTTCGCGCCCGTTAGTACGGAAGGCGCCGTTGACGCCGTCGCGGAGCCGTTAGGAACTGCAGCAGCACAGCCCGTGAGCACCAACGACGTGAGCAAAAAAGTGGCAACCAAGCCCTTCATACCTGTCCCCCTGAAGTATGTGACGGTCACGCCAGTAAATCACCCGCGGGGGTGACCAGTGAACTTCCCGTGGGGGCAGTTGTGCCCATTGCGCCGACCGATGAGCTCCTTGACGCCCCTCGGAAAGGCCGCTCAGCGGTCGCACCATCTCTTGCTTTTGGTGGCTATCGTCCTGCTTGGATGTCTCAGCGGGTGCGAGTCTAAGCCGGACGATATCTCCCCGTCCTCCAGCCCTCCGACTTCGGTGGCTTCCGCGGGCCCACCGTTGCCGGAGAGCGGCGTCATCGACGCCGTCACATACCTCGCCACCAGTTTCAAGGAACCTTTCGAGATCACCGTCCCGGACGGCTGGACGGCCGAAGAAGACGGCCTTGGAAAGGACGACCCGGATCACCCGGGTGACATGGCCGTCTACCTGACTTTCTGGCCTTCGAACTACGTACCGACGGGCGCATGCGCGTGGCAGGCGGGCGCTGGTCGAGCTCGATCCGTCCGCTAAAGACTTTGTCGACGCAATAACGGCGCAATCGTCAACGGCGAGCACCCCTCCGGTCGAGGTCGTGGTGGGCGACTACCGCAGCTTCGAATTCGACCACCCCGTCGAAGGCATCGCAGACATCAAAGGCTGCGACGAAGACAAGATCTGTGTCCGCTCGGAGTTCTCGCCCATATGCACCCGCTGGTACTCAAGCGTCGCTCAGCGGGAAACCTACCGGGTGGTCAACCTGAACGGCGAACGCGCTGTCGTCGGCTTCACCACGTTCCACGAATCGATCAACCCGGAACTGACGAGAGAGGCACGGGGCGTCTTCGACTCGATCGTATTCAAGTCCACCAAATGACTGGCCGCAGCAAGCATTGCTCCCATTCGCGACAACTTGCGGCGGGCCCAGAACGACACGGTGCCCACCACCAGGAACATGGAGCCCATGACCAGTGGGGCGAATATTGGGTCCATATCAGGCCCTCTGATTGCCCCACTTCAGCGTTTGGGGACCTTTGCAGCGCGGATATACCACCAAATGCACAAGCCTAAGAGGACGAGATTCAGCCCCACAACGATCCAAAAAGGGACTGTTGGAGAATGACCCTCTAACAGCGAAAGGACCCTGCTCCCAAGCAGCATCAGAGCTAGAACACCAAAAAAGACCGCTTGCACCTTCGTGGGCTGCTGCTTCCTTGGCGTCATGGCTTGAGCCTATCGATGGCCGCGATATTCCTCGCGTCGGGCAGCGACCGCGCGAGGCGATCAGGTTTGGTCACCACGAGGGTGTCTCCGTTGCGGCATGCGGCCAGGGCTTTGCCAAGGCCGGGCCGTTCCCGCTGGATGCCTGTGAATCCGTGATCCACGTAGATAGCTTCGGGATCCACGCTGGCGCCGCGAGGGCATCCCGAGGGCGGTCAAAACTTGAGTGTTTGTGCAGACGCGGGCGTAGCCGATAAGCATGACGCCGAGTGTAGCGTTTAGGGCCCCTTCACCGGGCAGTTTCGCGGGCGGGTCTTACGGGAATCCGGGGACCCGGAACGGTGGGAATTTCGACGCCCACAAGATCGGACTGCACAGCGGCCGGTGGAGGACCGGCTTGCGGGCGGGCTGTGCAGGTCTTGCGGAGGCGGCGTGACAACATGGCACCTCACAGGTAATCCCGCCGCTACCGACTGTGATTCGTCCGCCTTGTCGACTGGGTAGACGACCATGCAGGCAGTGTGCGGTACGAGCTTTCCGCCGCGGAGTACTTCACCCCGGCATCCCTCGGCGAGGAATCCGAATCCGGAGGGCAATTCCGGGTCAACGTACCGAGGGCCGTCAACCCGGGAGTCACCAGGCAAGACCGCGAATAGCGAGAGCAGCGGCCTGGGAGCGCCCGATTCGTGGTTGGAGGTGCCATCCCCGGATGGCTCCGAGCAGTGGCCTTGTACAGAGAACACCCAGCAAGGGGGAAAGGCTTTGTCCCGGACATCCGTTCTGGTCTTGGTCCCTTACGATGGGGTCAGACCACGCGCCACCCGAACCAGCAGTGCCACTAGTGGGCTGGGTGACCCGAATAAAGGATCAATATGGCCGCCAATTCGGCACCCGCAAGGGTTAGACGGGCGCTTTTGATGTGCACTCCGCTTCTCGTGTTTACCGCTTGCACTCACATGCCAGAAGTGAAGGAACATGAAGTAGTTGGGACTTGGACCTTTTCAGCGGATGAAAGCGCAAAAGGCATGCCGGGACCAGCCGCCGAAGTAGAACTTCGTGCTGACCACACCCTCGCCATCAAAGACTTCCCCCTCGACAGCGGCTACAGAGAAATGCTGAGTGAACGGCCGGTGACCTCGGAAGGGTCTTGGGGGTTCCTACAAAACCTCGAGGACGGGCATCCGAAGTACGACAAGCAGTCCGGCGTGGACTTGACATTCACAAACCCGGATTCCCAACCGGGAGTGAAGACTGGCCGCATACTCCCGGTAGAGAAGGACGATGACGGCACAGTGCGGCTGGTCATCTATGTCGGGTTTCCAGACATAGCGGAAGACAAGTACATCCTTACCAAAAACGACTAACAGATCGTCGTGAACGTGACTAAAGGGCCCTGCAAACCAAAGGAGAGCCCCATGGACGAGTGCATCTGGAGCCCAATTCAATTCTTTGACTGCGCAGCATATGCTCGGATCGAACCTGCAAGATGCCTACACCCGGCAAGTGTGTGTCCTGCCCGTAGTTTGGTGAGGGTGGTTGCCTGTCCGAGCCAGGCCAGGCCAGGTCCGGGAGGACCACGGCTTTGCGGGAGCGGTCGGGGGCTCCGCCAACTCCTGCCAAACGTCTGGGTAGGCCTTCTTGATCTGATGCCCGGTGAGGGATCCCTCACCGGACAACTCACGACTCCGTGTCGCCCTCCGCATGAGTTTGCAATGAGGGGGTCGGCCCACCCGTCTGCTCCGGCACGTCGCTTCGTGCTTGACCGTCCTGAACGAAGGTGATCTGAATTTGGCTTCCCCGCGCAAGGACCGACCCTGCCGGAGGATCTTGGGAAGTCACCCAGAATAGCCCTGGCCACGTGCGCGAGCGAAGGCCTGGACCATCAGGGGCCCCGGCTGCGAGACCGAACCCAAGGTTCGCCGCAGTCACGCCATGAGTCCTTGGTTCAAAAAATCAACAGCAACGTCGGGACAGTGGATATGTGCATCAACGCACGTATAGCGTTCAGTTCATGCCAATTGCTAAGAATGACAGAGGGGCACAGCTTCTTGAGTATCTGAACGATGCCCGCGAAGCAATCTTGTGGAAATGTGAGGACTTGAGTGATGCCCAGGCGCGTACTCCCCTGACTCCGACGGGCACGCATGTCATGGGTCTACTGCTCCACCTGGCCGTCACCGAGACCCAGTACTTCATTTCATGTCTTGGACGGGAAATTGATAACCCCGTTATCCAAGGCGTTATCGCATCCGAGGACGCTCAGGCAGACTTCCTCCCGCCGCCGAACATGACGCTGGCCGGTGCCGTTGAGATCTATCGAGAGGCAACCGGCGCGGCCGATGCAGTGCTCGACGAATTGGAGCTGGATTCACCGGCGGTGGTGCCGTGGTGGGTAAAGCACCGACACACTACAGTGGAACGCCTTCTGGTGCATATGATTGCGGAGTCTCACCGTCATGCCGGACACTTGGACATCGTGCGCGAGCAGTTAGACGGTTTCATCGGTTTGCGTCCGTCCGCGCCGAACATTCCCGACTTCACGCCCGAAATGTGGGAAGAACAGCGTCTGCGGATGAAAGTGTTAGCCGACGAGGCTTAGGACATGGCAAGTTGGCCGCCATCGCCACGTCCGGTGAAGGATCCTTCTCCGGGCAATACGAGCACACATCATGGTCCAGGACGATTGGTGTCATGCTTGTTCGATCTAAAGACTCACAGCTCGCCGAAGATTTGTGGATGAAGGAAGGCCCTCAATGACCGACCATCCAACGAGATTCACAACCCAGGAATTGCGCGAGGTATTTGATGTCCTGATGCGGCACGTCGAGGAACGCCATGGCTCGACCATGGAGGTGGACGTGGACTATTTCTGGTCCATCCCACCTGATGCGATCTACAACGTTTATGACCAGCCGACCGAATTCACCATTGGTCAGCTCACTGAATCACTGGACAGCATCAGAAGCGTCGCGGCAGATCCCGAACAAGCCATTTCTTACGCTCTCGTGTGGTTAGGAGACGTGCTGCGGGCTACCGGCCACAAGTTGGTGGGCTAAGCGAAGGCGTCCGATTGAGGATCCCGTTCCGGGCGCCTGGATCACCGGCTTGCGCGCACATCGTGGCCTTATAGTCCCGGTGGTAGGGCCGATGGAGGCTATGGTCTAGGTCTTGTAGAAACTGCGGAGGTACGGCGTGGACGAGCTTGATGAAGTGGAATTTCTGGAAGGAATCCCGCCATTAGTGCGCGCTTCCCGAACTGGAGACCTTGGCAAGGTCTATTCACTGCTTGCCCAAGGCGTTTCACCTGCTGAAGCCGATTCCAACGGGTGGTCCGCGTTGCACGCCGCTGCATCCCGGAACCACGCTGAGATCATACGGGTACTGCTCAAAGCGGGGTGTCCGGTCGACGTCATGGACGATTCCGGTTTCACTCCGTTGCTCAACGTCGCTGGTCCAGGGAACACCGAGACGATCAGTCTCCTCCTTGCCGCTGGAGCCGACCCTAAAGTCAGGGAATCCAGCCTGCAGTGGTCTCCCTTGTTACGTGCAGCCAACTACGAAAATGTCGAAGTTGCACTGCTGCTCATCGCCGCAGGAGCGCGCATAGATGAGAAACCCCGCGGATTTACGGCTCTGATGGCGGCAGCGGAGTCCTCGGAGGGGGTGGAGATGGTCAGGGTCCTTCTAGAGGCAGGAGCAGATCCTCGAATAAGGGACGACGGAACTGACGAAAGATTCGTAGGCATGACCGCATCTGACTACGCGCGCCGTATGGGCAACACTTTGATCGCAGACTTCATCGATGCTTGGAATTGACGCGATCTGACTGGACACTGAGCTGCTCCTCAGGGTGCCCGGTGAAGGATCGGCTTACGGGCGCATGATCAGGCATGTTTCATGTGGCAACTAGTGTAATTTCAGCAAGGGATCAGCGGCCGTGAGTTTGGTCCTTCAATCAAAGGATGGATGCCATGCGTATGCCAGCACCACACCACCTTGCCCAGGCGTCACTTCGGAAGATATACCTCGTTGACCAGACTCTGGTTAACCCAAGCAGCGAATTTGACCGCAGCAGCGAAGAAGTACGGTGAAGAGTAGTTCGTGGGCCAGCTGGTGGCGATCACGAACTTGCGCACGCCGTCTACTGTGGCTGGGCGTTCTGGTTGGAGCCGCGGTAGCACTGGCAGCGCGCGTGTACTACTTCTTTACCGAGTTCAATCTGGCCTATTTGCAGTGGGCACTGATGTCCTTCGTCTTTTTAGAGATTCCTGTAGGAGCTCTAGCCGGCATAGTGATTGGCGGGCTGGTCCTTTGGTGCCACCGAGCCCTCCCCGAACGGGTGCCTCTTATGGTGCGTGTGACTGCCATGGGTCTGATGGCTTGGGCGTCATCAGGCGTATTCGTAGCTTTGTATATAACCCACATAGTTGTGGGTTTCGACCCGTGGTTGTTTGGCATGGTACTGGGATTGATCATAGGCCTCACATTTGCTGTGGTCACCTATCGGCATCCCCCATTCCAGGACCAGAAACCCAACGTCACGCTATAGAACGCCAGATCTCACCATCGGAGGGTACGACCACCCTGGCCGCACGTAGGCTGGTGGCCTAACGGACGTCCCAAGTGCCCGTCTAGGGATCGGCTTACGCGCAGTCATTGAGGCTGGACTCGAAGGCTAGGGCGCTAGTCGCGCGTCTGCCAAGCCTGGCTAAATTCAGCTTCCGAGATAGCCCATGGTTGCCAGTCTTCGGCTCGGATTTGCGTCTGGCTGAGTTGACCATACCTGTCCTCCGCGTGCTCCGGTCCGTAGCGCAGGGTCGGGCCAGCCTCACATATCTCGATCTGGCGAATTGGCCAACCGTCATCGCCGACCTCGAAGTAGTAGGTAGCAGACCCCCAGGAAGCATGCTCGTCACCGCGCGACTCACTCCAATGCCGCCGAAAGTAGTCAGTCGTCATGACAGCAGTCTGCCCGGTCGCGGTGCCGCTCGTAGGCAGGACCACCAACCTTGTGCAGATTCTTGATTAGTGACCATGCCGCCCGGTAAAGGATCGGCTTACGGGCATCCACGAACCCATGGAGCTCTTCAGGGCTGCGGACAATCTTGGAATTCACCCCATCGTGGAGTGGACACCGTCTCTGTCCGCACCTCCACTGCAGGTTAACTTGGATGGCATGACATGAAGGACCGCGCATTTAGCGCGGTCCTTCATGTCTCAAATATCTGTGGAGTCTTACCCAGCTGACGCGCCGCCTCGAGCACGCCTGCGGCGGCTTACCGTCCATGTGGCGGCCCAAAGCATCAGCACAAACAGCATCGTCTCGGTTCCATTTGGCGCCAGTCCAAAGGCTGCCAAGACATACGGCAAAACAAAAACCAGAAAAGCAGTTCCAGCTATCACCAGAACCCATGCTCGACCGTTCATTGCTCCCCCTCGACTTTATTTCGAACTGCCCATCAGACACCTTTAGTATGTGTGGCGGTGTTGTTGCCGTACAACTGAAACTCGATCCACGGCCGATATGTATTGGTGCATCCCAGATGAGACGGGCACTGCTCGAACGTTGCTGCCTGGTACGTGCGCACCTGCCATCCGCCGACATCATTGGCTTGAATGCCGTCCGCTCCTCGGTAGTGATACGTGAAATCGACATAACCGACCGAGGGAAAGTCTCTGTGCCGGCTCGTAACTCGAGACCCGTCAGCGCACCAGTCGACTTGCCTCTTCCAGCCGAACGACTGAGTCGCGAAGCTCCACTTCTGGACCTCGGCTGTCGTGATCCAACACTGGGCTGCCATCAAATTAATGCTCAGAGGCGAAGCCGCCGACGACTTCTCCACAGGGACCGCTACCGTCTTCGCTTCAGTGAATTTCCAGGTTGTATTTTTGGGATCCAGTTCAGCTAGACCTGCGTTGGCGAGAAGCGCGGACTGCTGATCGCTAAGCTCCTCGTCAAGGGCGATGGTTACCAGAGCTTCTTTGACGTCGACGGGAAGGGCCTTGCGGTTAGCCTTCTGCGCCTCTGATGCTGGCGTTGTCGTACTCCAGTACTTGGAAGCCAGGATCGCGTCCGCTCGAGATTCGCGGCTTTCTCCGTTAGTGCTTGCTGCCGTCGCCACGGGCGGCACCGCGGTCATACAGAGCGTAACCGCAGCTGCTGCAACAAAAGCCATTCTCAGTTTTTTCAAAGTTCCCCCAATTTCAGTGACATCGGGGGACGACAAATGTGTGTTTCTTCCCCCAGAGGGGAGTCAAACAGCCCTTACCGGCGTAGCCGGTGCTGTGCATGCCGGGTTCAGCTTGTACTGGGCCATGGGTGGGCAATGGCTCTTGGCCACGGTCGGCCAATGGGCAGTCCAGCTTTCAGTCGAGGCCCCGATCCAGGCAGGACTCGTGCTTGGCATTGTCGCGTTAGGGAAGTTGCTGGCAGCGACGATCCCCGTCGTCGTCGTTTATGGACGCATGCCTTGGCAGAGGTTCTGGCGTGCGGTGAGCTGGGCTGGCGGCCTGCTCCTTGTCATCTACGGGGTCGTGAACACCTTTGTCAGCGGCGCCGTTCTTGGAGGCATCATTCGTCCTGCAGGTGGGTATGAACTCAACGCGATGATTGGCCACGCATGGCTATGGGATCCGCTGTTCTTCCTTTGGGGTACAGCCCTGATGTTATCGCTTTGGTACTCGAGTAGGAGCTCCGGGCCTCCAATATCAGTTTCTATCTAGTTATTAGTGTGTGGTCCTTGCACGTGTCAGAAGGTGTAGGGCTCGGCGAAGCAGTCGACAGTGCGGGCACGTCGACGGCTGACTTAGAGGTAGCGAAAGGGGCCGGCGTAGGCGCTTCACAAGCTGGTTCACCTGATTGCGCGCAAGCAGGAATAGATAGCATTCCGACACAGAGAATTAGATTGCCTAGAACGAGACGGCCCCGGTTAGTCATAGTTCCCCCAACGATTAGGGGAAACCTAGCAGGGAACGGTGGCACCGGCAACGATTCGAACCTGAAGGAAACGTTGTCCCACTTCCAAGGAAGTGGGACGCTGCGGCCGACATCTTGTGCCCGAGAAATGCCCGTTTGAGGATCCTCCAGCGTGCAGCTGGCCTCGATCATTGTGGCTGGCTGGTATGGCAGCATGTGGTTATGAGCGCGCAGCTTGAAGTTCCAAGGCTTGAAGACCTAAATGATATCGGGGTTGGGGTCGAGCCGTCCGATCAGCCTGGGGTGGTCTCTCTGGTCGCGTGGGCGAACGACGGAAGCACCGTAACGCTTACCTGGGACGAGATCGCTGGGTCAGCGAGCATCCGCTGGCTCAACGGTGACGAAGTGCGCCTTGTTCTTGAACGAGAGACCCCGGTGAAGGTTAGTGTCAGAGACGAACGCGGGGTCATTGAGTTCCACGTCTGGTCTCGCTGGGAAGGAATGGCTGGCGAGTCGATCGTGCGGGTCGGCGAGCACGTGACGGTCCACGACACACTTCTACGTATGTAGCAGCCATCTTGCGTTCGGTTGGGGGCCCTTCACGGGGCGTCCGGCATTCCAAGAACCACCGACGGGCGTGGAACCATGAGAGTTGGAGAGTGCTGGGCGAAATATGGAGCTGTGACTTGATAAACACGGGATCCCGTAGTGGTTTGATCAGTGGCCGAACTGCTTTTCAGGTAACACGGTGGCGCCACCGCGCAACGGCCGTTGGAGCGTCAACTGGCTTGGTGGGCCTTGTTCTTCAAAAAGCCGGTATCCCTCAGTCTTTGTTTACTGATCTGCTGCTAGGTCTGCTGGTCGTTTCAGCACTCCTATTGATCGTCCTTATGAATTGGGCGGGCTTTAGGGAAGATGCTGAGAAGAAGGCTGGCTACACAACCATCCGGCTTGGCAACCGGAAGTTGATGCAGCGAGATCCTTACATGGGGCGCATGATTCGGCTAGCCGGCGCGGACTATCTCGACCGTCAGCACTTCGCGGAGATCTTGGAAAGAACTAAAGCAGAAGCGAAGACGCAGCCCCTCTAGAACAACGTCCGTAAGGCGATCGGCTTGCGTGCCTTAGCCGCGCACTCGAAATAGCATCGTTGGATGCTAATGCCACAACCGACTGATCGATTGCAGTTCCGTGCGATGACTGATGCCGACCTCGACAACATGACCGCGTTGCTCGGAGACCCCGAGGTGATGCGCTTCTACCCTGCACCCAAGTCTCAGGAGGAAGCAGCCAGCTGGATTCATTGGAATCAGGAGAACTACGCGGAGCACGGGTACGGCCTATGGATTGTCGAGACGCATGACGGAGAGTTCATAGGCGACTGCGGGCTGACCTGGCAGCAGGTGAACAGCGCCCAGAAGCTTGAGGTCGGGTACCACGTGCGTTCCGACCTACACGGCCAGGGGTACGCGACGGAAGCAGCCACTGCTTGTCGCGAGTATGCCCGAGAACATATTGAAGCCAAGGAACTGATAGCTATCATCCATCCGGATAATCGAGCTTCTGAACGGGTAGCTGAGAAAGTCGGAATGCACCGCGTCGCTGATGATCGAGGCGGGAACATCCCGGTCCGAACAGTCCTGAGCATGCAGCTCTAGACACGCCCGCGGCCGCCCGCTAAAGGATCCCTCACCGGGCGTGCTTCGTTCACCAGCCGAGCGTGTTCTGTTTGAGCAAGACGCCTGGACAGCTCGGGCTGGAGCCACGGCACCCCTGCCAATGAACGGGAAGTGGTGCCGATAGTCTGTTTTCATGGAAGATTCGCACCCTGAGCCCCGAGATGCGGATTTAGTCGATCTCTTGAACGCTCGTGACGGCCTCGGAACCTTGGTGGATGTACAAGACGGGCCCACTTTCACAGTTTTTAACATTGCTTGGGGATACGACCTCGGTGATGAATACGCGCATGTGACAACTAATGCGAGCCCGTTCGTGGCTGGCCATCCGATCGATTTCTTCTTTACCGACCGCGTCACCGAGGTCCGGGACGCCTCGACGGGAAAAGTCCTATACTCCCGACGTTAAATGGCAAGCGCCCGGTGAAGGATCCTTTACCGGACGCTTGTATGAGTATGTCAACTAATTCTGGCCCCGGCAGGGCGGCTATTTCTGGCCCCACTTCATGGACTAGCTAACGGCCGCAGACTGTTGTCAGTCGGGCCTGTCTGCATGCTTTTTGCTCGTGGTATTGCAAGTGAGCGTGGCGGCAACGGGTTGTCATTTAGACCCGTTAGAGTCTGCCGTAGCTGGCGCGCAGCCCGGCGATGGACTTTGAGCATGGGGGTCATAGTGCGGAACATAATTAGGGGCGGTATCTCAGCCCTACTGACGGCGCTTCTTGTCGTCGTGATTGGAGTGCAGCCGGCCCAAGCAGGCTGGTACAACTATCTGGTCGGCCACCCCCTCTACGAGAACGGCATCCCCGAATGCACTGGCGGCTACGTCATCAACGGTGCGAGCGGCACATTTATCCTGACGGCCGGCCACTGCTACGGAGTGGGCCAACGAGTGGAGGGCACGACCTCAGGGTTCGGCACGTTGGCATACCTAAAGTGGACCACCACTGACGGCGACTCCGGGCTCATCCGAGCCGATGCCGGAGTTGATATGTACCAGACGATTGTTGATCCGAAGACTGGGATTTCTCCCGGCCCTAATGGCAGTGGACAGGTGACCGGGAAGATGTCCAATGATGATCAGACGTACGGCACCCTGGTCGGCAAGATGGGTATGGTGACCGGCAAAACTGAAGGGACGGTTCAGTTCCGCTACCACCCGTGGAACGGACTCAATTCCTACTGCGCAACGTACTCCCGCGCCAAAGGAGACTCCGGAGGGCCAGTCTGGCGATCGGATAGCCAAGGCCTGCGAGCCCTGGGCATGCACGTCGGGAGAGCGATCTACGAGGGTGTTACATACGGATGCTACTTACCGATTGACACGCTTCTTAGCCAGTGGGGTGCCAGCATGAATTTCTGGCCGGGCTCTGCTGCTCGCGGTCAAGTGCCGTCCGAAGATCTAATGCCTCCAAGCGAAAGCACTGAACTTCCCCCGTTACTTACCGAATCCGACGGTGTCGTGTGGGAAAACGACTAGATGTACCCGGCAAGAAGTGACTGCTCATCGGATGCAGAAGAGTTCAGCCGGCATGCGCACATCAGCGGTGCGCTTCCGCGGCGGTGTTTCTGGGTTGCGTCGCTCGCCAGCTATTGCCGCGCCTGATGCGGCCCGTCGATTCAACGCACCACTGGTGCGGTGATCTCCCGGGCGGGCATCACGGCGGCGTTGAGGACTGTACGGTCCCCGAGCGACCGTTCGAGATCGACCGTGAACGGTGTCGCCGGGTTTCCCTGACACGAGGCCGTTTGCGCTCCGGACGGACGCACCCCTAGGACGACCTCGACCGTGGACTCTGTTTCGGTGAGGTTGACGACTTCCACCCGTCCTTCGGCGTTCTGACCCGAATTGCAGTCGAACTCCGTGACCAGCAACGCGAGGCGGTCGGACTCAGGGGCCGGCGGCGATGAGGGGTCGAGGGTGACGGTACCGGCAGTCAGGTGGCCGAGGTCGAGCGTGGGCGTGCAGGTCGATGACTCAACGACATCCCATACCGGCTTGCCTGGTTCCGAGGCCATGGAGTGGGTGGAAATGACAATGTACATGTAGTCGCGGATATCGCCTTGGCCGCCATCTTGGGGAGCTGCGAGCTTGGTCATGAGCATCACGCGATCATTGCTCTCTTGCGCAATCAGCCATGTGAACGGGTCAAAAGCCGAGACGCCGCGGCCTTGGAGGGCCGGTGCAGCCTCGGGTGCCAGCTCGCTTGCCGGTCTCGGGTTCTCCAGTGCCTGAACCGGTACCCTGTTACCCTGGCACAGCACCACGTCAGGTTTGCTTACCGAAACCTGATTATCGGCAGACTGAACTGGGATACCGGCGGACTGACCAGGCGCTGCGCATCCGGTTCCCAACGACATCAAGGCCGTGCTGACCACTGTGGCTCGTACGACGATGCCAGCTGACAGTTTCCCCATGCCGCTAAGGCTACGCCTCATGTCTGCGGAGGTCGCGTATTCCAGCGTGCCCACTTGATAGCCGGTTCTTTCACTCGAGGAAAAGCACGGCGTCTACGACGTTTCTCTGGCTCTGGCTGGCTTGTGCCACGTTCCGCTCAACCGTTAGCTTCACCGGCGCTCCGCAGTCCATCGCCGGCTCCGGGCCGCGTGCCCCACGGTCAATATCGGAACCCCAGTCAGGCAGCGAATCTCTACGACTGAGTGCTGGCGTTAGCAACGGCAACCCGCCCGCATCCGCTAATTGGCAGCTCTTTGGGCGATGGTGTGGGCGAGCCGATAAGAATCAGTGCCGGTTTCGATGATGGCTCCGTTGAACGTCAGCCGGTCTACTATCGCTGCGCACAGCCGGGGGTCGGTGAAGGTCTTGGTCCAGCCGGAGAAGGATTCGTTGGAGGCGATAGCGATGGAGTTCTTCTCTTCGCGTTCAGTGAGGACCTGGAAGAGCAACTCGGCACCTCGGCGGTCCAGTTCCATGTAGCCGAGTTCGTCGATGCAGAGCAGGTCCACTCGGCCCTAACGGGCGATGGTCTTGGCGAGTACTTTCTCGTCGGCGGCTTCCACCAGTTCGTTCACCAAACGGGTAGCCAGGGTGTATTTGACGCGGTAGCCCTTCTCCGCCGCAGCGGTCCCGAGACCGATCAGCAAGTGGGATTTGCCCGTTCCGGAGTCCCCGATCAGGCACAGGGGGGATCCTTTGCGGATCCAGTCTCCGCTCGCGAGGGTATGGATGGTTGCGGAGTTGATGTTTGGGTTGGCTCCGAAATCGAAATCCCCAATCCATTTGTCCCGAGGAAAGTTGGCGGCTTTGACTCGGCGGATCGAGGAGCGCCGGTCCCGGTCATCACACTCCGCGAGCAGCAGTTCGGCCAGGAAACCCTGATAGGAGAGTTGCTCCTTCCCCGCAACTGTCAGGGCTTCATCCAGGACGGCCCGGATAGTGGGCAGACGCAAGCGGCGGCAGGCCTGATCAACGGCCGCGACAGCGGCTTGTTCTGTCAGGCCCCGCCTGCGGCGCAGGGTCGGAGTGATGGTTGCTGCCGGTGCTGAGGGGCTCATGAGATGTTCTCCTTCGAAGCGGTTCCTGATGGACGTTCGGCGCGTTTGGCAAGCAGCTCGTCATAGCCATTAACTGAGGGCAGCGGGCGGGCATCAGCAGGCAGCCCTGCGATGACCGCGGCGGGGTCCATGAGCCGGCGCTGGGTAAGGCTGACAACTCGTTGCACATTCACTGCGTCTTGACCACCACGATGACGTTCCGAGCTGGCCCCACCCACCGGAACGCCAGCTGCGTGTCGGCGGGCTTCAACAGCGACCACGTCCGCACTCACGGCGCCCACGCCCAGGGCTGCCGCTATTCCAGCTTCGATCTCTTCGGCACCCATCGAGCGGTGCAGCAGCAGGACCTCGATCAGTTCACGGGTTCCCTCGGCGTCACCGTTAACCCTGCGCGATGCTGCCCAGAACGCCTCATGGGCGCTGGTGAACGCCCCGGATTCGCGGGCACGGGCCAAGGCAGTGGATCCAGGCAATGCGCCTGGTTTGGTCTTGAGAACTTCGAGGTAGTGATCCAGCTGGACAGACTGCCCACGCTTGGCAGCGATCCGCTGATGCCTGGCAGTAACGACACGTCCGTCGAACACCACGACTTCGGATGCCCGCAAGGAGACCCGGACCTTGTGGCCGATGAACCGGGCCGGGACGGAGTACTTCACCATCCGCACCGTGATCATCGAAGACCGGTCAACACGGGGGGTCAGCACCAGCCCTGGATCAAATTCCTCTGCCGGCAATGCTGCAAGGAACGGCTGTTCAGCCTCGAAGTCCTGCCCGATGGTGCGGAGACGGTCATTGATCCGCCGGTTGTCGTCTTGGGATTCCCAACAGCGGATGCGATCGTTGAGCTCATCGAGGGATTCGACGGCGGGCATCGGGGAGAGCCTGTTACGACGGAACCAGCCGACCTCGCCCTCAACACCGCCCTTCTCGTGAGCTCCCGCGATGCCAGGCTGGCAATAGAATGCATCAAACCCGTAGTGGGATTTGAACAACGCCCATCGGTCGTTCTCAACCCTCTGCCGACCTTGACCGAACACCACAGTAGTGACTGCGCTGGTCAGGTTGTCGTAACGGATATGTTTGACCGGGATGCCGCCGATTTCGTTGAAAGCCTCGATATGTCCCTCGAGGAAAGCTTCCTGCGCCTGTGTCGGGTAAACCCTATGGATGGCCTTGTCGGACCGGGACAACCGGAAAACGAACATGTGGCACTTGGTCTTCACGCCGTTCAGGATTACCCAGACCTCGCCGAAGTCGACCTCCGCCTCTGCACCGGGGGCGTGTTCCTGCGGAACGAAAACCTCGACCCTGCGGCCGGCCTCCACATCGATCTGTGCCCGGCGGACTCGCACGTAGTCCCGTACCGACGAATAGGACAGATCCTCCGCTCCGTGCTCCTCAATGAGCCGGGCGAGAATCCTGCGCGCTGTATGACGCTGCTTCCGGGGCGCTGCGGTGTCCTCGATCAACATGGCATCGATGAAGGGCTTGAACGGCTCGAGTCGCCACGAGACCCCTCGTCTTGGTTTCCGCTCCGGAGGGGCTGCCAATTTCAAGGCCTGCCTCACTGTTCTTCTGTGAACCCTGTGCTTGGCTGCCAGAGCACGAACCGAGAGGCCCTCAACTCGGGCATCCCTTCGGATCTGCGCGAACAACTCCACTTTCGACTCCACCCAAGACCAGCCTTCCGTCGCATCCATGCACTGATGAATCCAACGTTGAAGGTGGGGCAACGAATAACCGTCACAGGTGCCCGGCGAGTCACGAAGTGGGGCCAGATACATCCGTCCTACCGGGGCCCTCCAAACCTGTCACAGCCACTTGTATGTTGTCTCTAATGGCTGGATATCCTGTCGCTTGTCCTAGGCTCTACAAAACCGGCCGGCGCGGCCATACGCTGAGGTCCTTATTCGGGAAGGTCTAAACAAAGGGGATGTATGGGCCATCGGTTTAAGGGACGGGCCAAGGAATGGGTTCATCCAATAGTAAGACGAGGGACCATTTTTTGGGCCGGTCAGTCTGCCGCGTTCATGGCTGGTGCTATTTTCATCATCTTTCTCGCCTTTCAGAATCCTACGGTTGAACGTCTATGGTGGGCGGCAATAGCTGCGATCGCCGCCGTTCTGAGCTGGTTCTTGACCAGGAAGATGATCAAGAACCTTCAACGCGATTTTCGATACGAAGACAACGTCAACACCAAAGAGCAGGGTTGACCCCGACCACTTGATTGTTGAGCGGTGCTCCAGGACGCGGAAGAAGCCACCGCTCCCCGGTTGTCGGTTCGGCAAAGGCCCGCCCGCGTCCTCCCGTTAGCTGGTTCCCTATCGGGACGTTATGCGCGCCGCCGGCTAACGGAACGTTGACAGAGGTGGCGCACTGGCGTTCGATGATCCCATGGCCACGGTGAGGCAAAGAAGGCAGCGCACGGCGGCTGTATGCATTGTTAGTTTCCTGACACTGATTTCGTTGGCACTGGGAGTATCCGGGGGTCAACACGGAGACGGCGATGTTCTTGGCTGGATTGCTTTGCTGTTCGTCGTTGCAAGCGCCGGCGGTGGTGCGGTCTATCTTCTACGCGGGCACGCCAAGGGCTCTGAGTTGGTATTCGCTCCTGCCCGCTGGCTCCTCGTTACTTTGTCCGTGCTGACTGTGCTTATTGCCGTACTTTTTGTCTTGGCCCTTATAGATGGCCCCAGCCAGTTTTTCTCTGTGTCGTACTACCCTGCATTTATCGGAGCCTGGCTTGCAGGAATGTTCCAGCCCGAAGCCAGCATGGCCAAAGACGGCGATCGGGCGGTCAACGACGAGGAGAGCGGCCAGACTGCCTAGAGAAATCCAGCCAGTCAGTACTTCTCAGAGTCCTCAAAAGTAAGGATCCACGATTCATTGCGGTTCGCCGCCTCAAAGCACCGACATGTATTAAGACCACACCGTCTTCCAGTGGGGTCCCTTCATTTGATGGTCCCAACGTCCGGGCTTTGGATATCTCCGGTAAACACACGCCCGTAAGCCGATCCCTCATCGGACACAGGGCATGCATGTCCGCCGAAGCCCTCTCATGGATGCGTTCGTTGGGTAGTCTCAGCTGGTGACTGACTACCGGCAACATCCCAGCGTCGTGGCGCAGTGGAACGATGGCTCACTCCAGCCGCTTCCAGAAGCTCAGGAAGCGGAAGAGACCCTATGGTTTGCGGTGCCCCCTGAACCTGACACGGAGCAGATGTGGGAGGGTCTTCGGGGTCGCTTGGAAAAGGACGGCACAGCGACTGTCCTGGCAGTCCCCGCGTATCTCTATGACGTCAACTTTGGCGACCGCGTGAACGTGATGCGATCGGCGGAGAACGCGCTTGTTGCCACCGGAGTGGAGCGTGACGCTCTCAACTTCACATTCAGAGTCCTGCTGAAATCGGATGACCCCAACGCCTGGCAGCCCCTGGCCTCTGAACTTGCCGAGCAAGGATGCCTCCTCGATTTCATCTCTCCGCGGTTCTTCGCCATATCTTGCGGCGATCCCCAGGCACAGGAAGTCGCCGACAGATTGTTCGCATTGGAACGCGATGGCGTCCTTCATTATGAGACTGGCCGAACACAACAGTTGAGGTAGGCAGCCGGAATGGGTGTCCGGTGGAGGATCCTCTACCGGACACCGGATCGGTGGGCAGTCCCGTGCAACGCGCGTTGGAACCCAGGAAGAGCTGAGCGAGTCCCTAAGCCCCATCGCATTCCACCAAAGCTGATCAATGCAGGTAGCAGACCATGAGCTGGACAACCCGTTTGCCCCATGTCTTCGGGGTAATCGCTTCTAGGATGATTAAACGACGAGGACATAAGGGGGAGCATGACGCTGGGGTTCGTCTTCATCGGGATTGGTTTGGTGTGGCTGCCGCTCAGAAAGTGGATCGCCCGCCGGCAGTATTGGGTCGCTTTGGAAATGCTGGGCCGGAAATCCACCGTCGCCAAGTCCGAATCGGACCGTGATGCATACGCGGAGTTAGATGCGGAACGGGTTCGGGGTTTCGAGATGCTCGGGGTGTTTTTCTGCTCTGTGCTGATCGTTTGGGGCGTGATGATTGTGGTGCTGACGTTCATTTTCCGTCCACCGTGGGCAGGTATTTAGATGGGTGACCCCTTCCTCGCCATTGTCGGGGCCTTCCTGATATTCAGCGGCTTTGTGCTGTACCTGATGCGTCACGTCATGGCCCGTTTCGGTGTCGACGGTTGGGCGTGGCTTCCTGAGGGGAATCAGTTCAAGACCTACGAGCAGCAACTCGCTTGGTCGAAAGTCGCAGCCGGTATCGTAGCCACCGCCGGGTTGGTCTTCTTAGGCGCCTTCCTGTGGCCAAGGTAGACATGTCTATGTGGGGGAATGCGTGACGGAGTCGGTTAGCGCTGCTGCAACACACGCGGAAGACGTGACTTTGCGTCGGGAGATCGAGGAGGGCGTGAAGCGATGGCACGACCGCGCCGTCGCCGCAGGGGAGGACCGAGTCCTAGCCTGGACGACTGACGGTGACCTCTATAGCTATCGACGGGATGAAATAACCCTCGGTGGGAAGTACGTCCCGGTAGTCGCGCCGCTCTGGTTCATGACGACCTTTGCCGCGATGATCATAGCTTTTGGCCTCGTCGCGCTGGTTATGTCAGTCATATCCTCGGCATCAGACGGTCAATGGGCCCGCCTGTTTTTGCCGGCCGGCATCGGTCTCTACGCCTGGCTTCTCGTCCATTGGGCGCGTGAGGACTGGGACGCGCGGGCCCGGCGATGGGACAGAGGCGTTCCCGATCCAAAAACGGACAAGAGGCCGGTGCAGATTGACTTTAGTTGGCCCCCGCCACGGACACAGAAAAGACTGCCGGGATCCTCAGGCCAATAGTCAGTCTCTTCAAAGCACTCCGTGGACGGCCCGACGTTATGTCTGGGATGTCCGGTGAGGGATCTCTTTGCGGGCGGGAAGCCGGCCCCACACGACTACCCTTGAGGCTCGGTCACAGTTGTTTGGTACAGGGCTTTTAAGAATAGGTACCCAAGGTAAATCCAATCGTCTGCTGTCGCTTGCTCGTCGGCAATGCGATTTAGACAGTCGGCGATCGGCACATCCGCAAAGGCGGGCAATAAGTGAGGAACGGAGTGGTCCTCCCACGCCGCTATAACACCGCGGCGGCCTCCCGACTTTTCCATGCCAGCCCAGATGTCCCGTCCAGCCTCTGGCACGCGTACGTTCCCGAAGTCTCCCGCTCTGGGCCACGACTCCCAGGCACTGTTCAAAGCCGTTTCGAGTGCGGTCCTTTCGTTGGGCAGTCGTACTACGTCGTAGGCCAGGACACCTAGCGCCAAGCCCTCGGCTATCCGCCTTGTCTGTTGACGCGTTGTCACGGATCCCATTCCTGCGACATTCTCACCCGCCTCCATTGGCAGCACCGCGGTCGGCTCCATCTGCGGGTGCACAGGCACCCTCCAACTGCCCGGGGGAGGGAAGAGAGGCTTTGTCCACTCTGAATCGCGATCCGGAGACTCGGCCGTTGAAGGCCCATTCTCAGGCCAGGTTCTACTGCCACCCATCTTGCGTTGGATCGCTCTGAGGATCCTTATGGTTTCGTCGTCTTGATAGCCGGTGACGATAGACCAGTCCAGCCCAGCCCCAACTGTGCTGCTAGCAAAAGCAATCTCGGTTGCCAGCAGGGCCCGGCGCCAGTCAGCTTTTGTCAGGGATCGTCCGGCCCGGATGAACGCAGCAATTCGCTCGCCGTCGGCAATCAAATCAGCAACGTCACGAAAGCCCATAGCCAAGGCCATGGCCTCCGTAGGGGCCGCCGGACCGGCCCAGTCGGTCAGGCCCCGCCTCAGTACCTCGCGCTCATCCTCATCGAGGTCGAGCTGAACCCTTTCATGCGCATTCACAGCTCATCCTCCATCACTTCGACATACTGGAGCCACAATAGCTCCGTAACAAGTCCGGCACGTGAGGCGCCTGCACAGCCGGCAGCCACCAAGGAACGTCCGGCGAAGGATCCTTCACCGGGCGGGCTGGGGTGTGCAACGTATGGGTCATTGAAGGGGTCTTTTTGTGTCTAACTTATTGTGAACAGGTCTGTCGCAGTGGCGTAACGAATGACTGGGGCACCTCTTGACCCCTCGTCTCTAAGCACGACATCTCGACGAATCGTTGCTCCGAGCTTGCGCATCAAGTGGGCTAGCCCGTCCATTGCGGCTTGGTCGACGAGTTCCCGAAGGTCGATGTCGAAATATACGCCGTCGGGTCCTGGGAAGAAGTTGACACGCACTCCATCGATCGGCCAAACGGCAACAATCTCAAACTCGGCAAGACCGTGCCTGTCGGGTGGAAGCGGTGAATGGCCATCACTGGTCGTCACCTTCCAATCGCTGTCGTGCAGCATCGCAAACAGCACATCCCAGTCGTGTTCCACACTCCCGACCAACTCTCCATCGGGGAGCACACCGGGGTCATCCCCGAAAGCTTCATGGACGCGCGCCCAATCAAGTTCAGATGTCATGGGAACCATGATGGCGCGCATCAGGAGGCCGTTAGTCTTTTCGTTGAGACACCCCATAAATATGTCCGCATAGCCATGCTCTACCGGGCATTTTCGGGGTATTTGTGCCGTCGGACGGCTCTGAGAGAGCGCCAGCCTTCCTGCCGTAGCATTCTGATCGTCATAAAAATGACAAGGGCCTGTATGAATGCCCAAGCAAACTTGGATGAGTCGTCAAAAAACAGCATCAACATCACGACGGACGCTGCAGAGAAGAAAATCCCTGCGATCAGTGGGGACGGGGTCATGGTTTTCAAAGAAAGTAGATTCCAGATTCCCACAAAGAGGCCGGCGAGGGACACCACGGCGAAGCCCACGATCACAGCAACAACTGTGGCAATCCAACCAGCCGGCACGGGTCTGCCAGCAGCCTGATAATCCAGAAACTTCCCATTCACCGCTACCGTGTTCATGATCGTAATCCAGGCAACGGCCGACCCCGACATGAGGTAAAAAAATCCTAGACAATAGCGCCTGAACCTTGTCGCACCGTCAGGGACAAGGGCGGCCGTCCCATCAGCTGGCAATGTCTGTGCGTCGTCTTGCACCGTTGAATCGGAATGACCGGTCTGTGGCTGCTGCTCTTTGCCCATTGTGGCGTGCCCCCTCGCATGTGGCGGGCACTCCCGCGTTGCCATCAGGAAGTCTACCCGCCGGCCACAAAGCTCTCGCGCCTCACGTTCCGCTTCATGGTTCTGACGTTCAGAAGCTCAGCAAACGACGTCCGGTAATGGATCGGCTTACGGACGCTTTCGAGAGAGACGGCCGTATGATCCAGCCATGACGGTTCCGGACCTTTCTGCAAGCCAGCGCATCCTTTTGTGGCAGGCCGTTGAGGACTACGGAGGATTATGGGAATCGCCTTGGGAACTCCGAGCACTCTACCCTTCAGCCAGTGAGGAATCCCTAGTCCTAGAGGCAATGAACGTCGTCTCTGAACTCCTTGCCATGGGACTTGTTGAGCTCTACTCCTGCCAGGAGCCTTACGGCGAGATGAGGCTGCTTCCTGATGCCAAGGCCTTTGAATTGCTTGGCACCAGCGATGTCTGGAAAGTGCCTCCGCCAAGAGCCATTTCTGTGCGGTTTTCGGCGACAGAAGAGGCCGCCGCCGTTTTCTTCAGAAGAGACAGCCCTTGAACCACAATTCGATTCGACGAACTTGCGCCCGGTAGCCGATCCCATGCGGGCGCTGACGTGCATGGTGGACGACCGCATTTGGGACGCTGAAATCAACTCAACCCGATCATCGGTTCTTGACTTTCCGCATTAGAAATCGATAGATTTCCAAGATGGAAAATGAAAACGGGGGAACTGAGGCAACCGCAGCTCGCAAAGCCTTTGAAATGCTCCGGCAGGACACATCGAGGGCCACCCAGAGGGCTCGTGCTCCATTCTGGTACCGCTTCGGGTTTGCACTGGCGGTGGTTGCATTTATCCGGGCTTTCGGATTGGAAGGTAGCGCGTTCATCCTGGTTATCTCCATCAGCGCCGCAGCTGCGGTAGGACTAGGCCTTATCCGTCCCTGGGTGACCAAGACCCAAGCCGATCCCTGGGCCGACAGCCTGGCCCTTCGATGGGGGCTGCTCCAAACGGCAGCCGTACTCGTATTCGGGGCAGCCGGCATCCTCCTCTTCACCATCACAAAAGAGGAATGGGTACTCTGGCTCGGATCCGTCCTCGCAGGGGCCGCATGCCTTTGGTCAAGCGCCCGAATGGAGAATGCACTCGCCACTTCGATCCGCGAGAACCGGTAATGCCTGCCCAAGAATCTCCGCTGCCAGCCTCGGACGACGTAATTCACAGCCCATACCGCCTGCGAATCTGCAGCCTCCTGCACCGGCTCGGCGACACCGAATACCAGCTCCTGCGTGACAGCCTGGACATAAGCCCCTCAGTTCTCAGCAAACACCTCAAACGGCTCGAGGAAGCCGGCTACATACAACTCTCCTCTCGCACGGTCAACACCCGCCCACACGGCTGGGCCTCGCTGACGGAGACGGGCCGAAAAGCCTTCCTCTCCCATGTGGCATATCTTGAACAGATCATTCGCGACGCAGAAACCTAGCAATGGCCCATGCACTGATGGCACCTGCCCGCACCCTCGTGAATCCGGATCTCGCTGCGCAATAATGTCTCCGGTCAAGGATCCTTCACCGGGCGCTGTCGCGGCGGTCAGACTTGTCAGGGTGGCATATAGGAAGCATCGCCAACACGCCTCCGATTGCAGATCCTCTCCCAGCTCTTAAGCTGGCCACGGCTCCGGGCTGCGCCACCGGGCAAAGAACGTGCTTACGGCCTCGGGAGATGACTGGTCGACGGACAGCCATTCAGTAGCCACTTTGCGTCCGACCTGCTCGCACGCTTCCTCCGTCATCGGGCCCCTTGGGTCGTCCAAGTAGTCGCTGACCTCCATCCAGATGGCGTACGCGGCACCACCTTGAGAGCAATCGAAGAACTCAGAAATGAACTGACCGGCGTTATCCATGGTGACGTCGTAGGTACGTCCGCTGCCGGGCTGAAGTACCAGCCGGGCTACCGCGGTCATTGCGTCCAGAAATTGCATCTCAAGTCGGTTTCCTTCCACTTCTCCTCCATTCCGATCGGATCGGGCCGCCCTTCCCTGGGGTGGTCGGCGCACAGGCGCTCACGTGATCCCTCCGCAGCCCAGGATTGCGCAGGGAGCCTGGTGAAGGATCCCTCACCGACTCCTCCCGCACAATAATGTTGTTGGACGACGGAATTGGAACACAGCCCGTCCCTGGCTCACCCAACTCCAGTTCAATAGACGATCCTTGGAAGCGAATTCGGATCGATGGGCACCAGAAACCGCCTCCAAGGCCCCTTGGCTCGTAGTTGAGGTCCACTTGTGTGACCTGTCGGGTGCATTTTTCCCGCCAGCGTTTGACTGTGTCAACTTGATTGGAGCCCATCAGGACGGTTTGGTTGGTACCCACCTCTGGTGATGCAGCCTTTCCGGCGTCGACGATTAGGTCAGGCTAGGTCTTCAAACCAAACGGCACGTGCCCATCCGACTCGAGAGGTGCCCGGTAAACCGTCGGCTTACGGACGCTGGCGTGTGACCGTTAGCTCCGGGTCGTGAACTGGACCTGGATGCGCCTCAGCTCAGCGCGTGGAAGCACTGCGGTTACGACGCCACCGCCTGCCAGTCGGGCTCCGATGCCGTACACGAACGAGTCCGTATCGACCTCCGCACCGGGCACATCGATTCCGTTGATGACGGTCCTGGCTTGGCCATTGACCATCCGGCCGGTTACTGCGGGTGCGTGCTGGTCCCACGGTTTGCCGCCCGGCCAGAGCTCCTGCCGGTACTGGTTCATGAGGATGTGGTTGACATGGTCAGCCAGGAGGCTTTGAACTGAAGAGCGCTCGGACTGCTCACGGTGCCAGGTGGTTCGCACTGCCTCCCACAGTTGCGGATAGCGCATTCGCTCCACCTGCTCGATCAGCCAAGGGGGCCGCGGCCATGGCGGAACTTCCTCGATCGCCCTGCGTGTCTCCTCGTCGAGATCCGCGAGGTTAACGCGGTCTGAGCGGTCATCCGGGTTTCGCCAGAGCGTGTAGGTGATGCTCGCCGTCATTTCGCTGTACCCACGATCATCCAAGCCGTAGCTCAGACCGACGGAGTCCGTGTCCTCCAGCGACGGTTGGGGCATGAGCCCTAGCACCGGAATAGGCATGAGTTTCAGGTTCTCGACCCATTCGGCACGGGGGTCGGGGGCATCCTCGGGGAGAATGTCAGCCGCTCTCATGCCTCGACTATGAACCAAACGAGGGCACCCTGTAAATGGGAACGAGTTTCGGCTTCCATGCCCGGTAAAACGCCGCCATTTACTGTTGAAAGTCACAGCCGGGATACCGTGAAGGCGACGTCCTCCCGTGGTTCGCGTTACCCCTACCCCGCGAAAGAAGCCTGATGAAAACGGACACTGAAGTACTGGCAGCCAACATGATGCGATTTGCGTCCCTGCTAAGACACATGAACCTCTCTGTCGTGGCGCTCACATACGAATCCCTTGCCAGAGCCCTTCAGACCGAACCATCGGAAGAGTCTGTGGAGGAAGTACGCCTGTGGCTCCGCTCGTCACTGAAGGGCGGCAGCGGAAGCCTCAGTGACCGGTACGTGCAGAAGGACGGAGCAGTGGATGAAGTCCTCAACGCCGAGTACGAAGAACTTCTCCAGAAGTTCACGGATTTCATGAATGCTGAGCCGGAATCGAACGAGAGCGCGGCTGCTGCCATGTTCGCCAATGGAGGCACTTACTTCCGTCTGATCGAAACTCCCGTCCGCAATCGATGGTTCTCCCTCAAAGGAACCTTCACTTACGAAGTAGCGACTGCGCCGGGAGTCACACGGCTGGTGACGTTGGATCAACTCGGTCAAGCTGTCGGTTATGGGCCGCAGGACTCCCGGAAGGACTGGCAGGAGTGCCGGATGGTTGCAGACCGCCTTTTCAGGGAGGGACGCAGGGACCAATGGGTTCACTACTCCAGCTCCTATGTCGTTCCGGACGATGCACTCCGAAAGGATCGGTAGGGATATGGTCGCAAAGGGAAGCGTCTACCTCATGCAGATAACAAGGGAGGTCCCTCGGTGAACGAGCCCCTGGTGGAACGCCAGCATGTCTATGCGTCACATGAAGGTGAGTCGCCGTGAACTCCTACCCCCTTAGGCAGAAATACGCCATCCCGAGTACGCCTCGGTAGCCCTCTTCATATGCAGCGCGCTGTTCCTCATATTGCCGACGGACCTGCTCTGCGGCGGGATGGTCGGCATCATGTGCTTCTAGCCAACGGTTAAACCTGTCGCGATACCCGGCCTCGAAGACGTCCCACTCCTGAACGCTTGCCTGGTCGTCGTCCACCACCTCGAAACCAGCGGCGCGGATCTGCTCGCGCAACGCATCTTGTGTCAGGTACTCGTCATCACGTCCAGCCAGAGGGGCGGTGGCAGCCGGATGAGGTGTTGCTGACCAGATCGCCTCGCCGTAGACGAGTCGGCCGCCGGGAAGCACCAGGGCTCGCAGGGCTCGCAGGGCTGCGGCGTAGTCGAGCGGCTGCGCGTCCTCTACCGGCGGCCCCCAGATCTGGCTCGCGCCGATGCAGATGACAGCGTCTGCTGGGCGATCCTGGGCTTCCAGCCCAGGCATCGAATCAAACGTCGCTCTGTCGAGCAGCTCACGAGTCAATGCTTGCTGCCTCGCTCGGTCGATGAACGCGGAAACACAGTCCACGCCGCGTCCCCGTGCCGGCGGGGCCGACGTCAAAACCCGAAGTAGTAGTTCACCCCATCCGCACCCCATGTCCAGAACCTCAACCGGCGCCGGGTCGGTCAAGAACGCCACAAGGTGTGCAGCACGTTCCTCGGAAAGCGGGGTAAGCCAGGTCAGGGACTCGTAGAGGGGCGGCAGTTCAAGCGAAGTACTGTCGGTCACTCAATGATGTTCTCACGCTTCACAGAAGCGGCTGAGCGGCACCCTCCAGATGGAAACGAAGCATGTTCTGAAAAGATTTTGGGAGCCGTTGTAAGCATTCGTTCCTACCCGGAAACAACATGTGTGAGCGGGCTGATCTGCCCGGCTCGACTAAGGGGGAAGGAACCCAGCCATGAAGTACCACCGATCCGACTACGCGAAGTACGCCATTCTCACATCGCTTGCACTTGCACTTGCTCTCACCGCGTGCACGTCGGCGCCACCCGTGGCAGGGAGATCAACCACGGCTACAGTTTCGAAGGAAATCTCGACCCTCACGCCGCCATCTCCTGCTCCCATGGAAGATGAGGGGCTTCCCTCCCCTGCAACCAGCGCCCTCACGCAGGCTGACGAGTCCCTGCCCAATGTTCCGACACCTGCGGTAGTGACCCCGCTTGTTGGAACGTCCCCACGGCCAACGCCGGTTTCAGTGCCGGCAGCACCCCTTGTCCCTGTCGAGCCCTCGGTCCCCTCGTCTCAGGTGACCACCCCACCGACAGTCACTGTAGAGGCGCCGATTACTCCCGTTGTCCCCTCAACCCCGCACGTCTCGCCCGACTACGGGAACGGCACGTTTACCTTCCCGGACGGCCACATCTCCTTCGATGTGCCCGCCGGCTGGACTGTACAGGTGGAGCAGGCGCCGTACAACGAATATGCCGAGCATCCCGGTGGAAAGGAGAACTCACTGGCTGCCAATATCTTTGACGAAACCGGTGGCAAAGTTGCCCACATCACCAGCGGAGGAACCGGCGGTCTGGTCGGAGGGCCGGTCAACCGCACCATCCTCGACTCAGAGGAACTCAGTGCGTTCGACAGTCGTAACGGTGCCTCTCACTTCGCTTTCGTGAGGGATGACTATACCTTCCCTGAATTTCCGGTCCGCTACTACATGGGCGTTGTGGCTGAGTACTTCATGACAGAAGGTCCCGACAGCACCTCCGTGAACAGCTTCATGATCATGCCGAACGGGGCAGCAACCGCGGTTGCCGAGATCGACGCGTCCATGACGCCTGAAACCGCTGCAGCGTGGATGAAAACTGATCAATACGTCAAGCTTCGGGCACTGCTGACCAGTCTCCGCTACGCTGCCTAACCACCAAGCGCTCCAGATACCCGGCAAGCCCACCAGGAGGCCTGCCGGGTATCTCTCTTTAAGTTCTCAGCAGTTATGTAAGAAACAGCCGTCTCCGGGAAACTAAGTGTTTGAATCATCAAGCGCTAGCCCGGGGGAAAGAAATAAAGATGTTGGCTACTAGAGAGCAGGAACTGAGTGCTCTTCATGCTGAACACTTCAGCCGCATCTACCAATACATCGCGTATCGGATCAACGACCGGGAACGGGCCGAGGAGCTGGCTAATGATGTGTTCCGGATCGTCTGGGAAAAAATGCCTGCCGAACCGCCGGGCATCGGGTGGCTGATAGCCACAGCCCGGAACGTGCTGGGCAACGAATACAAAGGCCGGCGACGGCGCGAACAGCTTATGGAGCGCCTCGCAGAAGAAGCCCGCATCAGGGCATCCGAAGGCGAAGATGACCAACAGGCCAACGTTGCCGACATTCTCTCCAAGCTGAAGGACAAGGACCGCGAGATCCTGATGCTCTCCTACTGGGACGACCTCACTACAGCGCAATTGGCCGAGAGCCTGGGGTGTTCCCCATCGGCTGCAGCCGTCAGGCTTCACCGGGCCCGCAAGGCCTTCGCGAAAGCCGCACCGACATACCTCATGACAGAACGGGAAGTCTAACCATGGACCGCATCGAACAACTCATGAAAAACTCAAAACCCCACGTCCCCGAACCAGGCACCACCCCGGGTGTCCTGACGGGCCGGTCCCGTGTCTTCTCCGACGATCCCAACGTCGTATCTCTCGCCGAGCACAAGCGTCGGCGATCGGGGTGGGTAGGCACCGCAGGTGTGGTTCTCGCTGCGGCGGCCGTCGTCGGGGCAGTCGTTGTAGCCGGGAACCTGGCACCTCAGTCTGCGCCGGCACCTGCCACCACCGATACCCCCACTGTGACGGCTACGCCGACGGCCACGTCATCGCCCTCGCCAACGCCAACCCCAACGGCAATCCCGACGGCGGAGGCTACCCAAGTGCCGACGCCCACCATCCCGGCTGTGGCCACAACTGCGCCGGTGGCCCCGCCGGTTCCCGCCCCCACAACCGTGCCGCCCACCATTGCAGCGCCTCCCGGACCCGCAGCAGGTGCCTGCACACCCGCCAACATCGACATCCAACGTGCTGATCAAGTCAGGGCCATCAAACCCATCCCGACCAATGAACAGCAGTACTACACCGTCCTCGGCTGCGCCGAAGGATGGCTCGCCTACTCCATCTCCGATGAAGGAATTAGGGCCATCGGCCTTGACGGCGGCAACGCTTGGTACAACATCGCCACACTCCAGGACAACGGACGGTACCTGACCGATTTCGGACAGTTATGGACCAGCGTCTACAACTGGCAGTCCCACTCATCGGCTCTCCAAAACGACCCCAACAATAAATTCACTACCGTTCAGGAGTCCATGGACGACGAATTCGCCACCAAGGGCATCCCTGTCCGGCTGAGGGCGCAACTTGTTGGACCGGGACCCACCACCCCTGGCGGGACAACCCCCTGAAGCACAGAAATGAAGCATGGAATCTATCGACGCACACACTGTAGTGATGTTGGCTGTCTTGGTTGTTCACCTCATTGGAGTGATGATCGTCGCCGCATCCGCCGCCGCCCTGATGACCGCATTATCCTCTGGCATCCTTGCCGTGCGCACAATCAGAAGCATATGGTCAGGGGCTGGAGTCCTTATTCAGCAACGTCTAAACAAAGCGAGTCGGCTAGGTTAGTCCCAGCCGAAGGCCGTTGTGTTCCGCGAAAAACCTACCCATTCATGAACATCGAGGAGCCCAGTGCCAACTGACATTCCCTGGAGCCGCGGCGAGTGGACAAACCGGCCGGCCGCCGTCGTCGAGCAGGCAGGTGACCTTCTGGTGACTGCAGCCGAAAGCAGCGACGCTTGGCGCGTGACGTCCTACGGATTCATCCACGACACCGAGCACGCGCTGCTCGCGCCCTTCCCGCAGGACAGTGCCATGGAGGTTGAGTTCACTGCCGCGTTCTCCCAACAGTTCGACCAAGCAGGCATCTTCGTGCGCATCAGCGCCGAGCATTGGATCAAGGCCGGTGTGGAATTCGCCGACGGCGCCGCTCAAGTGGGCGCGGTGGTGACGGATCGCTTCTCGGACTGGTCCTTGGCGCCTGTCCCGGACTGGAACGGTGGGCGGGTCCGCATTCGGATCAGCCGCTCGGGCGACGCCCTAAGCATCCGCGCTGGTTCGGGCAGCGACGACCTCCAATTAGTACGTGTTGTGCCGTTGGCACCTGACCTGGTCGCACTCGCCGGGCCGTTCACCTGCGCACCAACACGCGCAGGGCTGACAGTCCCTTTTCATTCCTGGCGGGCTACTCCTCCGGACAGCCAACTCCACTGATGCCAGCGAGGTTGAGGCGAACTTGCGGGCCCAACCGTTCATGAGATCATGGAGGTTCCGGCAGCCTGCCATTGACAGTGCTGCGACTCAGTTGGCTCCGTAACAAGCCTATGGGGGGCACATCACGGTGGAAGATACTGCAAGTCTTTGGCGTACTGATCCTGCCACGTTTCGTGACGTGGTGATCGACCGTCAAGCCCTGGAAGCTGCGTTAGCGGGCGAGTGTCCTCCCGTGGAACGCATCAGGTACCTTGCGCTACTTGGGCGCGACACTGAAGCTCTGGACGAAGGCTTCAAACTGCTCCCCCACACACCGGACCGCCGGGAGCTGCTGCTGGTCCTTGCCCAAATCAATCAACGTCAGTACAGATGGCACGAGGCCGCAGTGCTTCACGAAAAAGCCCTCCGAACCGTCCGGACACCGGAAGAGGAAGCCTACGTACGCCACCACATCGGCAGGCGGCTCTTCGACGAAGCCCGCTTTCGTGCCGCTGCCGATGAATTTCAGTGGGCAGCGGACCTCTACCGAGTCGCCGACCAACCTGAACTCGCAGAAGACAACCGCCAAGCCATGCGCCACGCCCTGCAGGTGCACGGCGCCGAGCGAGGCTCGGGACGTTCGGCGTTCGACCTTTCCTAGTCAGTTAGAGGCGGACACCAGCCTGGCTGGTGTCCACCATCGTTTTGGCAACGTCTTCCACTGCGGGGAATACAAATCAAGCGGCCCGAGTTACAAAGTGCGCACATAACCAAACAGGCACTTTTACAAGGGGGTTCACCACTATGGCCACCGATTACGACGCACCGCGGGCCCTGCCCGAAGAGGAGGCCTTGCCTCTGGCCGAGCTGGCACCGGCCAAGGGTGCTACACGCACGGACACGATTGACCTGGACGAAGGGGAGCTGGCTGACGCCTTCGAACTTCCCGGCGCTGACCTTTCCAGCGAAGAACTCCAAGTTGAGATCGTCCCCATTCAGAACGACGAGTTCACGTGCATGTCCTGCTTCCTGGTCCACCACCGCAGCCAACTCGCGCGGGAAACCAACGGGCAGAAGTACTGCACCGAATGTGAAGGCTAGCTGGACCGGAACCATCTGCTCCCAAAGGCGAGTTCCGCCGTCGTGCCCCTATTGCGAGCCGCGTCCCTGACCGGCAGTCAGCTTTCAACGCTGCAGGCCTGATGTAGCCTTAGTAAGTAAGCTGACTATTCTTACAAGCGTGGGGGTGCCTGAATGCCTGATATGGAACTATGGCCAACCAGCCGGCTGCTGTCCACGGCAGCGCGGCTCGTGGAGCTTGCATGGAACGACAGACTACGCCCGCTGGGGTTGACCTATCCGGCGGTACTTACTCTTGATGCCGTTGCAACGGCAGGGCCTATCACGCCTGGAGATCTGGCAAAAAGCGTCCGGGTGCAAGCCCAGACCATGGGCCCGCTGCTTACCAGGCTTGAATCGCGAGGCTTCATCCGTCGTGAACCCAACAGATTTGACCGACGCAGCCAGCTGATATCGATTACCGACCTGGGCCTGACGTTGCTGGAGCAGTCCCACCGCCAGGAGAACAATGTGCTCTCAGCCGTCAATCTGGACTCCGAGGACCTCCGCGAAGAGCTTCTGGCAATCGTGCGCCACGCAAATTTCAACTGAGTGTTAGGGTACCCCGCGTAGACGAAAGCTTGTCTATCTAGCAATATGGAGTTATCCGCTGATGAAGTCCGGCGTCCCATGGAGAGGGTCTCTCCAACGACCACACCGGGCTATAGCCACTGAGAGTGATACCCGGACGAGCAGTAAGGGCATCATGAGTGAACTCCAAATAGGCGACAGCCTCCCCGTAGATCTTCTGAGTTTCAGGGCAGCAGAGTGCCTCGTAACAACAAGCGCAGCTGAATCCGAGGACGTGTGCGTTCTGGATGCAGGCCACACCGGACATCATTTGGCTGCAGGCGCAGACATGGTGGTTCGGGCCGTCTGGAGCTAGGACACGCGAACAACAAGTCAAGGGCAAGCGACGCCGATCGGGTCGCTTGCCCTTTGCTTTCCTCACATGCAGCGTTCCTTAAGTTCCGCAGAAGGTCCGGTAGGGGCCGAAGCTTTCCGGCGCAGGCTGGGCGTACTTTTCCAAGCCCGGGCGTTCCAAGAACGGGTCGGATAGGGCCGCTAGCAACCGCTCCGTGGGGCCCGTGTCCCCCTCGGTTGCGGCAGCAAGGGCTTCCTCCACCAAGTGGTTCCGTGGAATATAGATCGGGTTGACCCTGTCCATGGCTTCGGCATCCGGATTGAGTGCCCGCCAGCGTTCCAACCATGCATCGAAGGCGGCCAGGTCCAGGATCTGCCGACGCGCGGGCTCAGCCTCCCCGCGGGCTGCCTTTCCAAGGCTCCGGAAGAACGAGGTGTAGTCCGCGCGCGCCTCTTGAACCAGCTGAAGGAGGTCATCCACCAAAGGTGAGGCCACGTCGTCGTCAATTCCCTCCGGCAGCCCAATCTTGGCCTTCATGCCGTTGAACCACGTGGCGCTGTACTCCTGACGGAATCCATTGAGCGCCTCGACAGCAAGGTGTACCGCCTGCTCCTCATCCTGGTGGATCAGGGCCGCAATGGATTCGGCGAAGCGTGCAAGGTTCCACTCCGCCACCACCGGCTGGCTGCGGTAGGCATAACGTCCCATTTCGTCAATGGAGCTGTACACGGCACCGGGATCGAAGCCCTCCATGAACGCGCACGGACCGTAGTCGATTGTTTCACCGGACACCGTCATGTTGTCGGTGTTCATGACACCGTGCACGAATCCGACCAGCATCCACTGCGCCACAAGTTTCGCCTGCACTGAAATGACGCCCTTGAGGAGTTCCAGGTAGCGGTTTGCTTCATCGGCCGACGACGGGTGGTGGCGTTCGATCGCATGATCAGCAAGCCGGCGCAGCAAATCCATGTCATTTGATGCCCTGGCATATTGGAAACTGCCCACACGCAGGTGACTGCTGGCCACCCTGGACAGAACGGCTCCCGGCAGCAGAGTCTCCCGCTGAACCTTACGCCCTGTGGCCACCACCGCGAGGGAACGGGTAGTGGGAATGTTCAGGGCATGCATGGACTCACTCACGATGTACTCGCGCATCATGGGACCAATCGCCGCCTGGCCATCACCATTCCGGGCAAAGGGAGTGCGTCCCGAACCCTTGAGATGGATGTCGCGAAGCGTCCCGTCTGCACCGGAAATCTCGCCGAGCAAGAGGGCACGCCCATCCCCCAAACGCGGCGAGTACCAGCCGAACTGGTGGCCGGCGTAGCCCTGGGCCACCGGAGTCGCTTCTTCCGGCATGGCATTGCCGATCAGCAGCCGAACGCCCTCCGGGCTCCGGAGAAAGTCAGGATCAAAACCAAGCTCGACGGCGAGCGGCTGGTTGAGCAGCAGAAGCTGCGGATCCGGAGCCTCCTCCGCACGCCAAGGAATAGCCAGCTCCGGGAGCTCCCGTGCGAAATGCCCTTCGAAGGCGATGGTGGAACGCGCTACGTCACTCATCACTTAAGGATATAGATGCTGTTCCCGGCGCGAAACGAGGGCCCGGCGGGCCCTTGCTGCGCCGCGCTTGACCCCCTCTGTACCAGCGCGTCGGATGAGTGATTGGATATGGCCATGCCTGTACCTCCCTCCGTAGTTGTCTGCGGCCCTGCGTCGTGGAATCAGCTCATCCTCCTCGACCACCTTCCGGAGCCTGTCCCCCACATGCAGTTTGCCCGCCGCTCGTGGCACACAATCGGCGGGACCTCCGCTGGCAAGGCCCTGCATCTGGCCGGCCTTGGCATTAACGTGCGGTTGTGTTCGCCTCTTGGAACAGATTCCGAGGGCCAGCGGATCCGCAGCGCCCTTACGGCAGCCGGGGTCGCCGTCGAGCCCTTGGCGTCCGAGCAGACCGAACGCCACGTCAATTTAATGTCCGACGACGGCAAGCGAGTGTCGCTGTACGTTGCGGTTCCGTCCACGCCCACCGAGCACGAACTCAGCATCGCTGCTGAGGCGGTGGCTGCCGCCGACGTCGCCGTCGTTGACCTCAGCGAACTCGGTGCCCTCCTACTGCAACGCTTGGACGTTCAGAAGACGCCCATCTGGACGGACCTTCACGACTACGACGGGTCGTCGGAATTCCATGAACCGTTCCTTCGCGCTGCCAGTACGGTGTTCATGAGTGATGACAGCGCAGAGGACCCGTGGGACCTTATGCGCTCCTGCCTGGAACGCGGGCCCCGCTTGGCCGTTTGCACCCGCGGAGCAGAGGGTGCCTTTGCGCTGGAGGCTTCCGGAGCGCGGCACGAGGTCAGTGCTCCTCCCGCCGATGTGGTTGATACCAATGGTGCCGGTGACGCCTTCATGACCGGTTTCCTGGCCGCGACACTCCACGGCGCCACCATTGACGATGCCCTGACGGCGGCCGCGGCACAGGCCCGCACTGCCGTTGAAAGTGATCATCTGCACCCGAAACTATCGGAGCTGCTGACCTAGCTGTGGTGTAGGTCGATATCCAGGGTTTCCTTCTCGACGAAATCCAGCGCGCTTCGGACAGCACCCATGGTCACCACCGAGTCGCCCAGGGGTGAAACGGCCAGCCGCGGAGGGGTTGCGGTGAATTGGGGCAGCAAGTCAGCGATTGGGTCCAGAAGCGCGCCTGCTGACTTGGCTACTGCGCCACCTATCACTACAAGCTCCGGATTGTGGATGGTAGCGACGGCCCCGATAACCCTCGCCATGCGATCGGCAAGCCGATCCAGAATCCGCCGTGCCACAGCGTCACCTTGGAGCGCGGCGGCGAAGACGTGTTCAGCTTCGATTGCCTCTGCAGGATATTCGCGAAGTTGTGTGTCGTCACTTCCAGCGAGGGCCTCGGCAGCCCACGTTCGTGCCATCAGGGCAATGCCAAAGGTATCCCCCACCCCCTCAACTTGCTTAAGGAACGCCAGCTCGCCGGCGCCTCCGCCACAGCCGTGCAGGAGCCTGCCGTCGTCGATCACTCCGGACCCAAAGCGCTCACTGGCAAGGATAACCACGACGTCGTCCACGCCCGCTGCCGAACCGCGCCAACACTCACCCAAGGCCGCCAGGTTTCCGTCGTTGGCCAGCAACACCGTCCACCCATGAAGATCCTTCAGCGCCGATTTCAAGCCAACGTCCAGAAGAGCCCAGAAGGGTTGAGTCACCAAAACATCGCCGTTACGGCCCACCGGGGCCGCAATTCCGGCACTGACTGCGAGGACCGCATCAGGTGTGACGCCAGCTTGGCCAAGGGCATCACACGCCGTACTGTCAATGGCTGATACACGCTCGAGGGGACTGATATCGGAGCCCGGAATGCTGTCATCAGCCGTGATCTGAACTCCGCGGAACTGCTGGCTCGCCCTGCCCACGATTTCTCCACGCAGGTTGGACACCACGGCCGTCACCTTGGCGACTCCCACGTCCAAGCCAACGACATACCCGGCGTCCTGGTTCAGGACGAACCGTCGGGCGGGACGTCCTTTGAGGTACTCACCAAACTCGCGCTGATTTTCCAGCTCTGTGATCCAGCCCCGGTCCATGATCTCTTCGCACACAGAGATGGCAGTTGCCCTAGCTAGCCCCGTCCCTTCCATGACGTCCGAGATCGTCACGATGGAAGAAGCCCTCATGAAGTCCAAGACCGATCTGAGACTAGCCTGCCGAAGCATCTGCGGCGTCGGCGAGGAGGAAGGGGCGCTCATGGGGTCTTGACCTCTCTGTAGCTCAGGTCACATAATACTTCAGGCACTAAATTTTGAGTCCAAATTAACTTCGGAGACACAATGAATGCAGCCCCGGACCATTCAGGAACCCCCGCCAACGAAACCACCCTTGACCGGTGGAACACCCTATGGGAGCCCGCCGCACGCCGGTACCAGCCCGTCGTCGAGGAGGTCGCGCTGACCGCTCCTCCCGCACCTGCCCCATCATCAGTGGCGACGGCCCAGCTTTAGCGCCGGGCGCCTTTGCTCGTCCAGCCCCTTCTGAACTATCAGGAAACCCTTCTTGTGCGCTTGGCTTTTGGTGGCGTCAGTCGCGCCCACTTCCCTCTGCAAGCGCTTCCAGTTTTCTGCTCTTTTGCTCTTGTTTAATGACTAAACTCCGCCTACCTTGATGGGTAGCCGTCATCGTGACGCGGCCGCCCGAACTGTAGGGCGGTGTCAGTCGTTGCCAGGATTCCCGGCCTGCAGCGGCCCCATCATTGAGGAGACTCACCTCCATGCCAGCACACGACAAGGACGTCGCAGTCCACTTCCTTGATAGAAGGAAACGCTTTCAGCTCCTAGCCGCTATAGTCCTCCTGGCCTTCTTCGGCACCCTGTTTTCCTCCACAGCTTCTGCTCCGCCAGCCCAAGCCGCAGCTCCCGGGCCCAAAGACGCCACCGCGGTGATGTTCTCCTGGACATGGAACGCCATAGCCCGTGAATGTACAGAGAACCTCGGCCCGGCCGGATACGGATACGTACAGACATCTCCCCCGCAAGAACACGTTCAAGGCCCGGAATGGTGGACCCACTACCAGCCGGTCAGCTACAAGGTTGAGTCACGGCTGGGCACGCGTGCGGAGTTCAAGCACATGGTGGACACATGCCACACCGCGGGTGTGAAAGTGATCGCGGACGCCGTGATTAACCACATGTCCGGGAAGAGCGCCGGCGGTACGGGTTGGGCAGGAACAACATTCCAGCACTACGACTATCCCGGAAACTACCAAGGGCAGGACTTTCACTCATGCCGACGGGACATCGTGAACTACCAAAACCGATGGGAAGTTCAGGAGTGCAATCTGGTAAACCTCTCTGACCTCAACACGTCCTCCCCCTACGTTCAGGGAAGAATCGCCAGCTACCTCAATGACTTGGTGGGCCTGGGAGTTGACGGGTTCCGGATCGACGCCGTCAAACATATTGCGGCCAGCGACATGCAAGGAATTCTCTCCAAGGTCAACGACCGCGCAAGGCTATACGTGGTCCAGGAAGTTATCCGGGCCAACGAACCTGTCCAACCGGAGGAATACACCAGCAACGGTGATATCCACGAGTTTGCCTTCGCCCGCAAACTCAAAGAGGCCTTCAACGGCGGGAACATCAACTGGCTGATCACAGGTAGTGGCATTGGCTCCAGCTGGGCCGGTTTCCTTCCTCAACAGAACGCCGCGGTCTTCGTCGACAACCATGACACTGAGCGAAATGGCGAAACGCTCACTTACAAGGACGGGGCAAACTACGATCTTGCCCAGATCTTCACACTGGCTTGGAACTACGGGTCCCCGTCGATCCATTCGGGTTATTCCTTCTCCAACAATGAGACAGGACCGGCGGTTGCCTCCAACGGGGAGGTCATGGATCCCGTGTGCGGCCAGAATGGCTGGACGTGCAAGCATGCGCAGACCAACATCGAAAACATGGTGGGCTTCCGCAATACAAGCTATGGTGCGCCGATCGTCAACAAGTGGGACAACGGCTCGAATGCCCTCGCTTTTGGTCGTGGCGACAAAGGCTACGTGGCGATCAACCGTGGCAATGCCATCACCAGGAGCTTCCAGAGCTCCCTGCCGGCTGGCCGCTACTGCAACGTGATTGTGGGACTGCCCACCCCTTCCGGCTGCTCGGCGGGTGACGCGGTAACCGTGGATGCATCCGGGACTTTCCAGGCCACCGTCGGTCAGAACGCCGCCCTCGCGTTGCACATCAACGCTAAAGCGGGCGGACAAACAGAGCCGGGGGCAAGCAACCTCAAGGTGTACTACTCCACAGCCAAGGGCTGGAGTGACTACAAGATGCACTACCGGGTAGGCACAGGCTCATGGACAACTGCACCGGGCGTCACCATGACCGCCGCCTGCACAGGCTGGGTCGCGTACACGATCCCCGCCGGATCAACCGGGGCAACGGCCGCGTTCAACAACGGAAGCGGCGTTTGGGACAACAACAACACCAGCAACTATGCCTTGGACGGTGGGATCGCAGCGGTGAATGGCAGCGTGGTTAGTCATGCTGATCCTTGCAGCGGTGCATCTACCCCTGAGCCGACAGACACCACAGTGCTGTTCTACTCAACCAACAAAAACTGGTCTGCCTATAACTCCCACTATCGGGTGGGCACCGGAGCGTGGACCACTGCGCCTGGCGTAACCATGGCTGCCTCATGCCCTGGCTGGGTAACCACCTCCATCCCCCTCAACGGAGCTTCCGGAATAACCGCAGCATTCAACAATGGGGCCGGAACATGGGACAACAACGGAACTAACAACTACAACGCCGGTCGTGGCTACCAGCAGGTGAAAGACGGCATCGTCAGCCGAGGAAACCCCTGCGCCTGACGCACTAAGACCTCACGGGATGGGGCCTTCCGATCCTGTGAGCCGGGAAGGAGGCGGCGCCGGGTTCCGGCGTCGCCTCCGCTAACGAGTCAGAGACCACTCGGCCATGAGGTCAACAGCCGTGGTGAAGGCGTCCAGGCGTGGTCGGTTCAGGAAAGCGTGCCGGGTGCCGGGGAGCGTGTGCTGCTCGACGTCGGCTCCCGCGCTTAGCAGTTCGGCAGCGAATCGGTCACCCGATGCGCGCATGGCGTCGCGATCTGCATTGATCATCATCGTTGGAGGGAAGCCGCCCAGCTCGTGGCCTCCCGGGAACGCGTAACGGTCATTCAGCGCCGCCCGTGTGCCGGCGTAGTTACGGTTCACGGCGTTCAGGAGCAACCGGGAGTGTGTCACCCGGCGGTGATCGCGAACCCGGCGTTGGATCTCGCGGGAGCCAATGTGCGAGGAATGAAAAAAGCCGTAGGCAAAGATGACACCCTCTGGTGCTGAGTCCATGTCGAGAGCTTGGAGTGCTGCTCCGGCTGCAAGGCATGCCCCGGCGCTGGCACCACCAAGGAGCACCCCTCCTGCAGACTGGCTGCTAACACTTCGAAAAGCTGTCAGTAGGTCTTCCACCGGGAGGGGAAACCGTCCCCGGGGCCGCACGTCACCTTTGCGGAGCCAAGAGAGCCCGGGAACCGGAGCAAGGCGATAATCAACCGTGACCACCGGCAGACCCCGTTGAGCAAGCGCCCGGGCCACATCGTGTGCTTCAGGCTGATCGAGACCACCAGAGAAGAAGCCGCCGCCATGCGCCCAGACCAACGTCGGAACACCTGTCGTCTCCGAACCTTCGCCTGCCGGGTAGTACCAGCGCATGGGGACTGGATGGTGCCCGGTCACGGAATGGTGAATCGTTGGTTCACTAACATCGCTGAAGGACACCGCCATGTCCTCGACCCTAGCGTCAACCGTGCTCAACGACGCACTCGCTTGTGGGTGCCGCGATGTTCGATGAGCTGGAAATGGCTGCGCCCTCACGAAGAAACAGCACTAAAATTGAAGGCAGAGGGTATGGCGATGTCTCTGGCTTTGGTAATTGCCCTGGTCCTGATGGGCATGATCTGCTTGGCCGCTGCGATAGGGGCAGTGGTCTTGGTGATCCGCGACGGCCGCGGGGAAATTCCGTTGGAACCACCCGTCCGGCCATGGGTTGCAGGGAACCTTCCGAGTCGCCCATACTCCACACTGCCGCGCATTTAACACGCACGCGCTACAACTTACACCACAGTGACCTAGTTGTGGATGTGGCGCCGCAAAGCATCCAGGGTGGTCTCCGGCGAGGTGTTAAAGCAGAACTGGATTCCCGGCGACTCTGCGCTACAGGTATTGATCACCCGCTCGAAGAGTTCCGTGTAATCCGGGACCATCCTGATGCCGCCGCCGACCATCACCAGACCAAAACGATCACGCCAGAACGCTGCACGGATCTCCGATTCGGCCTCGTCCGGTGAGGTTCCAATGAGGCAGGACACAGCATCAAAGCCGGCGGCAATGGTCGCCCCGAATCCGGCCTCGATCCGCTCGGTCATGATGGCTTCATCGAGTCCGGGAGGGAGCTTGCTGTAGTCGAGCGCGCTGGCGTGGATGCCGATCATCAGGATTCGAGTCATGCCGCTCACTGTGCCATGGCTATGGCATGCGGTAAAGGAATGCCGCCATGGCGTCCCGGTTGATCGGCGAAAGGGGTTTGTAGACCCGGCTACCGTCGGATTCGACCCAACCCGTCGAGATTTCCATCTCTGACATCCATGCCATTTCGTAGGAGAACTGCTGGCCCGGGACCACGTCCTTGAAAGGCCGGAGATCCATGTTGTCGATCCGGGGCTCCCCAGCGAGACGGTACAGGAAAGCAGCCATGGCATCGCGGTTGATCGGCGTCAGAGGCCTGTACGTTCGTGAGCCATCGTTCTCTGTCCAACCGGAGGAGATCTTCTGGTCCGCAAGCCACGCCATCTCCTTGTAGAACAGCTGGGTGGTCAGCACATCCTTGAACGGCGAGGTGGCTGGCGGAGCGTAATCCGGCGAACCTGCCATCCGGTAAAGGAATGCGGCCATGGCATCACGGTTAATAGGCGTCAACGGCTTATAGGCCACCGACCCGTCAGCCGCTGTCCAACCTTTGGAGATGCCCTGATCTGCGAGCCACGCCATTTCCTTGTAGAACTGCTGGGTGGTCAGGACGTCCGTGAACGGCGACTCGGCCGGCGGCACGAAATCCGGGCCCTTGGCACTGAAACGCTCCGTCCAGGTGGTGGCACCCGGAAGCAGCACGTAACCTTCCTTGGCGACTGCTGAGACCGTGACCCGGCCGGTGGCCGGATGACTCCCGGAGGCGACCGTTCCGCCGTCGATAAGGTAGTTAATGCCCGCAACCTCGGGGATAGCGTAGGTGTCATTGTCCGTATACGGCGCGTCCGTGAAGACCACGGATTCTGGAGTTACTGCTCTATCTGCAGCCACCACCAAGCCAGTGGGCTCGCTGAGGAGCGACTGTGGCTGGTAGCCCGGCTTTGATGCGGAAACCTTGAGCGTGATCGCCTTGCTCAGGTCCGCATCAGTGATGGTGTAGGTCTGTCCCGTGGCGCCGTCGATGGGAGTTCCATCGCGTCGCCACTCCAGGGCGAGGTTCACAGGCGCAGGCGCCCAGGTGCCGACGTCGGCTGTCAGCAAACCACCGACGTACGGAGCGCCCTTGATGGCGGGTTCGGCAACGGTTAGTTTCCCAATTGCCACGGGTTGGGTGGGCGCTGACGTTACAGATACATCGGGTTGCTTCGGCTTCTTGCCCGTCACAGTCACTGTGATGGTAGCGCCCAAGTCTTCAGGCCCCAGAACGTACTGAGTTCCGGTGGCATTAGTGACAACGCCATTTCGCTTCCACTGCTGCTCGGTAACGACGTAACCAGCAGGCTCCCACGCGCCGGGAGACATGGTTAGAGTCCCACCAACTATCGCGTCGCCGGAAATTGTAGGGGTGCCGGGGACAATCGAGACAGCGTCCGCGGCAACGTTTGCAAGGGCCGCCCCAGCGTCCACGAGGCCGCCACCGCATCCACCCGGGCAATCGCTGACAGGCCGTGCGGTTGCCTTCAATTTCTGTTCCACCTCGGCAGGCGTCAAGGCCGGCAGCACGGAATACATCATCGCTGCTACCGCTGCTACGTGCGGCGCGGACATGGAGGTTCCCTGCTTGAAGAAGTAATCGTTCGAGTGCTGCGTGGACACCACACCATTGAGCGCCTGGCCGAACATGTCTCCCCCGGGCGCAACCACGTCAACGTTTACCCCGAAGTTGGAGTACCACGCCTTACTTCCCGTGCGTGTGGTGGCACCGACCACAAGGACGTTTTGGCAGTTGGCAGGCGCAACCGCCGAGGCATCGATCCTGTTGTTGCCCGCTGAGACCACCACAGATACACCCTTGCTCCGGGCAAAGTCGAAAGCGTCTTGGTAGATGGCAGTGCACTGTCCCGGACTACCAAGACTAAGGTTGATGACGCGCGCAGGATTGGCGTTTGTGGGTACGCCGGGAACGGCTCCGCCTGCGGCCCAAATGACTGACTCAGCAATGTCTGAGGAATATCCACCACAAACCCCCATGGCCCTAATGGGTACCACCTTGGCTTTGGGAGCCACGCCGGCTACGCCTATCTTGTTGCCGGCAACCGCAGCAACGATTCCAGCCAGATGCGTCCCGTGCCAGGTGTCGCCCTCGGCTGGAGACCCGGGTCCGCATTGACCGTAATAGGTAGCATCCCCTTCATCGCGGGGGTTGGGATCCCGCCCGTCCCCGTCTTTGGCCATCTCCGGAAAACTCAACATGTCGTAGCCCGGCAGGACGTTCGTGTCCAGATCGGTGTGGCTTAGAATTCCCGAGTCAATAACGGCGACTACAGATCCTTCGCCCTGGCTGATATCCCAAGCCTTAAGGACGTTCATGCCGCCAGCCCCTGGGATGTGCGGCCACTGAAGGTTATAGAAATGGTCGTTGGGCGCCACCGCGAAAGGCCGCATGATGGTGTCCGGTTCGGCGTACTCCACATTGGGATCCGCTGCCAGCGCCGCCGCGAGTTCAGTGGCTTCACCGGCGTCCAGCTTCCGGTCCATCTTGAGCACCTCTTGGCCGGAGGCGGTAGTCCGTGAGGAACTAACGGCGATGCCCAAGGCGCTGCTCGCGCGGCCAAGGGAGGACTGACGGTCGGCGGACTTGATGCCCGCCCGTTCCTTGAACTTCACAATGAACTGGTCCGTGGGAACTGGCACGGACTCGGTGGCCATAGCTCGCAGTTCGGCGACCGGCGCCGGTGCGTCATCGGCGACGGCGGGAATCACCGGCAAGGCAGCCCCCACCATTGCGGCAATACCGGCAAACATCAAACGGGAGCGCACACTTGCTATTAGCCGGTTTTTCACTACGAAACGCCCTCTGCATAAACGCCCCGAGAGAGCGCGGAATGGGGCCGCAAGTCAACGGCCAGCATGAGTTTAGCCAACGAGTAGAGTTTCCCGCGAATCTGCACGCGACTATTTACAAAGGCGTTTCGGCTAGCTCCACACAGAGCCCTTATGATCACCTCGGGCCCGTTGTATCGAGGCTCTTCAATCGCACGGAATATGGGGACCCATGAGGGCAATTTCGCGTGGCCGTTTCAGGCTCGCACTAATACTGGTTGCAGGAACTATCCTGGCCACTCTGCCCAGCGGGTTTGCATCCCCCGCCGTCGCCGCGGCCACGGGCAGCATCTCGGGTACGGTTACGGTTCCTGCGGGTGTGGACGTGAACAAAGTCAATGTCACCGTATCTGGCCCGACTTATCGGACCTTGGGGGTGAATCCCAGCGGCGAATACACGATAGTGGGACTCGCAGCGGGTGAATATTCGGTGCGCTTCGAGGAGGATGCCAGCCCCAAACACGTGTACAGCACGTACTACGGCTCCGCCGTCTATGAGCAATCGACACGGGTGGACGTCGCCGCGGGCACGGCAGTGACCGGGATTGACCAGCAAATGTCCACCGGCGGGCGTATTCAAGGCAAAGTCTCGGTTCCCGCTGGAACCAAGGCTGCTGACATGTACGTGGGTGTTAGCTCAGATTCATACCAAGAAGGCGCGGTTGCTTCACCGGATGGTTCCTACAACGTGGGTCCGTTGGCCCCTGGCGACTACACGCTGAACTTCAGCACGTCGGTTCAACCGATCCCGGTGCTTCAGGCCTACTACCCAGGAGTCAAGGACCACGAGCAAGCGCAGAAGATCTCCGTGGCCCAAGGAGACATCGTCACAGGGATCAACCAAACCCTGCAGCCGGCCGCGATAATCTCCGGTCGTCTCGCACTCCCCGCTGATGCAGTACCTTTTTCCATATTCGCGGAGGCAAGGTCGAGCAATGATCTCCAAGCAGTTTCCGCGGTGTACGTCGAAAACGGGGTCTACAGCATAGGAGGACTTGAGGCCGGAACATACAAACTGTTCTTCAATGCCAGCGATATCAAGATTGCCTCCATGTGGCACGGCGGGCTGCCCACTGCAGCGGCGTCGCCCACCATCACAGTGGCCGCAGGCGAACGTCTAACCGGTCCGACGGACACGGCAGTTCCGGCAGCCACGATCACAGGTTCCCATGCTTCCGGGGCATCCAACACGGACGTTCAGGTCGTCACGGCCGATGGGACCGTTGTCCAGGGCGGTTTCTCCACAGGGCCCCAATCGTTCATGGTGCCCAACCTTTTCCCGGGCACCTACAAAGTCCAGTTCAACCGCTCCAGCGGGTTCACGACTGCTCAGGAAGGTCAGTATTACAACAATCTTCCAGAGAGCTCCGGTTTGGGAAGCGCGACGTCGGTGACAGTAGCGGGAGGGCAGACCCTCACCAACATCAACCCAACGTCACGGGTGGGTGGAACCCTCTCGGGCAAGATCCTGGGGCCCGGCGGCGCCCCACTGACCAACGTACCGGTCCGTGTGTACACAAAGGACGACACGCTGGTGACCCGTAAAGCGAACACCCAGGGGGACGGAACCTTCCAAGTCACCGGCCTCAGCACAGGCAACTACTTCGTTTCGGCCGGACCTGACGGTGGTTCCGGCCCGATCTTCTCCGGCAACGTCCTTTCCGAAGCGAACGCCAGGTCCGTTTCTACTGCACCGGGGCGGAACACGGACATCGGGACCCTCAACTACGCCACAGCCACGCAAGGCACTCAAGCATTCGACGACGTCCCGCTGAGCGCACAATTCGAGGACGAGATCCTCTGGCTCGCAAACAAAGGCATCTCTACAGGCTGGGAAGTGAACGGGACCAGGATCTACAAGCCCTTGAGCCCCGTAAATCGTGATGCCATGGCTGCCTTCATGTACAGGCTTTCAGGGAAACCTGACTTCACCGCGCCCGGTGTTTCCCCATTCAAGGACCTGCCAGTCGGAGCACAGTTCTATAAGGAAATCACCTGGCTCGCTGACAAGGGCATCTCCACCGGTTGGGAAGAGGCTGACAAGACCAAGACCTACCGGCCACTGCAGCCAGTGAACCGCGATGCCATGGCCGCCTTCATGTACCGTCTGGCGGGCGAGCCGGACTTCACGGCACCCGAGGTCTCGCCTTTCGCCGACGTTCCGGTGGGAGCACAGTTCTACAAGGAGATCACTTGGCTCGCAGCTCAAGGCATCTCAACGGGTTGGGCTGAAACAGGCAACACCAAGTCCTTCAAGCCGCTGTTGCCCGTGAACCGCGATGCGATGGCAGCGTTCATGTTCCGCTACAACAGCAAATTCGGCACGCTCTAATGCCAGGGTCCCGCTGCCCGATGATGCGACAAATACGAATGATCTAAGCCAAGAGGGCGGCCGAAATCTCCGGCCGCCCTCTTTCAGCGAAAACTACTTCGTGGTCAGCATGTTCCAAAGAATCAGATCGTGCGCATGCCGGGCTTTGTCGTCACCGCGGAAATCAGCTTCTTTAATGCTTCCCCCGGTATCTATGCCAATGCTCGACGTAGAAGCGAACCGGCCCATCATCGATTTGTTGGACAGCATGGAGACGGACCGGATGTTCTTGTAGGGCACGGACACGATGGCGAGCTTGTTGCCCACAAAGCTCTTGTCTTGCAGGATGACCCGCATGTTCGTGATCCCGACGAAGCCGGTACCAACACCGATGCAGTCGTAGACCGCATAGACTATTTCGCCCTGCAGGAGACCTGCCCTGATTTGCTCGAGTTGCTCGGGCTTGTCGTGAATGACGTTGCTCAAAGTTTTGCCTTCCCGCGTCAGTCGCGAAGGGGAACGCCCTTGGCGTCCCTCCGGAAGTACTCAGCACCGGCAAGGATCATAATGCCCTCCACGAGGCCCCAAAGACCCACCAATCCGAACGTGAAGATGCCCAGCACTACCGTGAGAACCAGCTGGATGACTCCAATAGTGGTGTAGCCCAGGTAGAAGCGGTGGATGCCGAGGCCGCCCAGGAAGATTCCCAAAAGGCCGGCGGCGATCTTCGACTTCGGCTGAGGGTAGCCGTAGGCCATGTTGGGCTGAGGCGGCTGCACCCCGTACTGAGGCTGCTGGGGCACCTGCGGTTGCGCGTAGTACTGAGGCTGAGGCGGCTGGGCGCCGTACTGCGGCTGTGGAGGCTGCGGTTGCGCGTACTGCGGCGGCTGAGCGGAATAATCCGGCTGCTGCGGCGCCGGAGGCTGGTTGCCCTCCGGAGTATCAGGATTGTTGTCGGGGTGCGGCTGTGTCATGGGGATGCCTTTCGGAGAATGTTGATCCAGCCCAAGGTGGAGGGCATCGACAGTCTTCAACAAGATCCCCAACATCCATGTGCCGATCATCAGTCTGACGGACGCAGCCCCGCCACGCCACAACTAAACCATGTTCTTTATCTGCCGGTCCCCGCGGGTAGCATCCGAGAGAATGCGCTGCTCAGAGCGCACACAATCGAATATGGGGAACCCAGATGCCCAAGGCACTTTCGTGGTTGGCGGCACTTTCGCTGACCGCGTCGGCGGCTGTCTTTATGCCGCAAACCGCTATGGCCGCAGAAACGGCAAGCGTTTCAACACTTTTCTCGTCCTTGTCTGTCACGGCCGAAACGAACACCGGCTACGACCGCGATCTCTTTCAGCATTGGATAGATGCCGACGGCGACGGCTGCGACACACGCTCCGAGGTGCTCCAACTGGAGTCACTGTCGCCGGTGACGTTCGGCTCGGGCTGCACCGTAGCGACGGGTCAGTGGAACTCCTGGTACGACGGCGGCACCTGGACTGTTGCGTCCGACGTCGACATCGACCACATGGTTCCCCTCGCGGAAGCCTGGGGTTCCGGCGCGAGCGCCTGGACGGCCGAGCAGCGGCGCGACTACGCCAACGACGTCACCTTGGACGTGGCCCTCGAAGCCGTGACAGACAACGTGAACCAGTCCAAGAGCGACCGCGATCCAGCAGAATGGATGCCACCGCTGGCCGGAACCGCCTGCGAATACGTCACGGACTGGGTGCTGGTGAAATACCGCTGGCAGTTGACCGTTGATGCAGCCGAATCCGCAGCAATTTCCTCCACCTTGCAGGGCGGCTGCGGAACCAACGTGGTCCCCGTGCCGACCATCGCTGTTGAATCCACACCCGTTGATCCGGGCCCCATCACTTTCAGTGACGTCAGCGGCTCCACCCAATTCAACGTGGAAATTTCCTGGCTCGCTTCCCAAGGCATTTCCACCGGTTGGGTGGAAGCCGACGGTAGCCGGACCTATCGGCCGCTGAATGCCGTAAACCGCGACGCTATGGCGGCCTTCCTGTATCGTCTGGCCGGCAAACCTGCCTTCACTCCCCCGGCGACGTCGCCTTTCACCGACATCACGCCGTCGAGCCAGTTCTACAAGGAAATAACGTGGCTCGCGGCAAGCGGCATCTCCACAGGATGGACGGAGCAGGACGGTTCCAAGACCTACCGTCCACTTAGCCCGGTCAACCGCGACGCCATGGCTGCCTTCCTGTACCGGTTCGGGGGCAATCCCGCGTTCTCGGCACCGAGCACCTCACCGTTCGTGGACGTCCAGGTCGGAAGCCAGTTCTACCAACAGATCACCTGGCTGGCATCGCAGGGCATCTCCACTGGTTGGGACATTGGCTACGGCTGCCGTGCCTACAACCCGGTTCAGCCGGTGGCCCGCGACGCCATGGCCGCGTTTATGTACCGCTTCGTCAATGGTGGCGCCGGCGGAATCACGGGGAACAGCTGTTCCCCTCCGCCGCCGCCGGTAACGCCGCAGCCTCCGGTGACTCCGCCGCCGCCTGTTACGCCGCAGCCTCCGGCCAACCCTGGTGACACCAAGAACTGCACGAGTTTCAGTACTTGGCAGGCCGCCCAAGCCTGGTTCGACACCTACTACCCGTGGTACGGCGACGTCGCGCGCCTGGACTCCGACGGCGACCGCATCGCGTGCGAGTCCCTGCCCGGCCACCCGTAGCGGAATTACGACGGCGGGTCTTGGCTTCTGATGCCAAGACCCGCCGCGCCACTACACAAACGGGCAGTATCTCCCATCCATTTATGGCGTTCCAGCTATCGGCCCAGGGCCCCATGCTAGATGCATGCCCCCTTTTGAGCTTGGATCAGACGCCTGGCGGAATCCTTTGCGGGATCCGCGGGATCGGCGCCTGAATCGTATTGCCGGGCCGTCGTCGTTGGTGTTCTTCGGAGTCACTGGTGATCTTGCCCGTAAGAAGCTGATGCCGGCGGTCTATGACCTTGCTAATCGTGGGTTGTTGCCTCCGAGCTTTGCTTTGGTGGGTTTCGGCCGTCGTGAGTGGGATAACGCGGATTTCGCGGCCGAGGTCAAGGAAAACGTCAAGGCCCATGCCCGGACGAAGTTCGATGAGGCCGTGTGGGAGCAGTTGGCTTCGGGGATCCGTTTTGTTCGGGGCGAGTTCGACGACGATGACGCTTTCGAGCGTCTCGGTGATGTGCTCGATGAGCTGGATGAGACCCGTGGCACCCGGGGTAATCATGGTTTCTATTTGTCGATCCCGCCCAAGGCGTTCGAGCAGGTGTGCCGGCAGTTGTCCAAGCACGGCCTGGCGCAGGCCAAGCCGGGTCAGTGGCGTCGTGTGGTGATCGAGAAGCCGTTCGGGCATGACTTGGAGTCGGCCCGGCAGTTGAACGACATTGTGGAGTCGGTGTTCCCGGCTGATGCGGTGTTCCGGATTGATCATTATTTGGGGAAGGAGACGGTGCAGAACATTCTGGCGTTGCGTTTCGCGAACCAGTTGTTCGAACCGCTCTGGAACGCCAATTACGTGGATCATGTCCAGATCACCATGGCCGAGGACATCGGCACCGGCGGCCGTGCGGGCTATTACGACGGTGTGGGTGCTGCCCGTGACGTGATCCAGAACCACCTGCTGCAATTGCTGGCGCTGACCGCGATGGAAGAGCCGATCTCGTTTAATGCCGATGATTTGCGGGCGGAGAAGGAAAAGGTCCTCGCGGCGGTCAAACTGCCCGAGGACCTGTCCACGCATTCGGCGCGGGGTCAGTTCACCGGCGGGTGGCAGGGCGGTGAGGAAGTCCTGGGGTATTTGGATGAGGACGGGATTCCGGCTGATTCGAAGACCGAAACTTATGCTGCGATCCGGGTGGATATCAATACCCGCCGGTGGAATGGTGTGCCGTTCTACCTGCGTGCCGGTAAGCGCCTGGGCCGGCGGGTGACCGAGATCGCGGTGGTGTTCAAGCGGGCACCGAACCTGCTGTTCCGTGACCACAACGATGATGACTTCGGTCAGAACGCCGTGGTGATCAGGGTCCAGCCCGACGAGGGCGCCACGATCCGGTTCGGGTCCAAGGTCCCGGGCACGCAGATGGAAGTCCGGGATGTGACCATGGACTTCGGCTACGGTCACTCCTTTACCGAGTCCAGCCCCGAAGCCTACGAACGTCTCATCCTGGACGTGCTGTTGGGCGAACCGCCGCTGTTCCCGCGGCACCAGGAAGTGGAACTGTCCTGGAAGATCCTGGACCCGTTCGAGGAATACTGGGCCGGGCTCGATGAACAACCGCAACCCTACGCACCGGGCAGTTGGGGGCCGGCCTCGGCCGACGCCTTGCTGGCCCGTGACGGACGAACCTGGAGAAGGCCATGATCGTAGATCTTCCCGATACCACCACCTCCAAGATCTCCAAGAAGATCATGTCGCTGCGCGAACAAGGCGGCGTGATCGCTCTGGGGCGTGTGCTGACCCTGGTGGTGGTGACCAAGTCCGGGCAGGAAGAAGACGCCATCGAGGCAGCCAACGAAGCCAGTAGGGAACACCCCTGCCGGATCATCGTCCTGGCCGATGCAGGCGTTGAAGGCCCGGACCGGCTCGACGCGCAAATCCGGGTAGGTGGCGACGCCGGCGCGTCCGAAGTCATTGTCCTGCGCGGACACGGGCACATGGCCCACGAAAGCGAATCCCTCGTCGCGGCCCTGCTCCTCCCGGACGCACCGATCGTGGCCTGGTGGCCGCACGGCGCCCCGGAAAGCGCCTGCGAGACATCCATCGGCCGGATCGCGCACCGGCGCATCACCGACTCAGCCAACGAACCCGACCCCCGCCGGGCTCTGGAGAACATCCGGGCCACCTACAAAGCCGGCGACACCGACCTCGCCTGGACCCGCCTGACCAACTGGCGCATGCAACTCGCCGCCGTCTTCGACCACGTCGACGCCCAGTCCGTGACCGCCGTCGAGGTTCAAGGCGCCTCCGATTCCCCCAGCACCCACCTCTTGGCAGCGTGGCTTAAGCACTCCCTGAACGCTCCCACCACTGTTGTGGAAGGAGAGACAGGGATGGGCATCCGCAGCATCAGGCTCCGCCGCGATAACGGGGATGTCCAGCTGTCCCGGCCGGGTCAATCAGGGGTGATCCTGACCCAGCCGGGACAGCCCGCACAACGCATCACCCTCCCCCGCAGAAGCCTCAAAGACTGCCTCGCAGAAGAACTCCGACGCCTGGACCCCGACGAAGTCTTCGGAGAAGTGATCGGCGCGAGGCGCGCTTAGATCATCCCGCCGCGCGCGCCGATGATCAGTTCCAAGGACCGGAGCACAGCGAACGGTACAACGCCGCTGGTGCGCGGGTTTTGGGGCGATACTTTATTGCAGATTTCAAAGCGGTAATTCCCGCTGTTTCCAGAAGCCTCGATCAAGTGCGTCGTCAGCTCAGCCGCCGGGTCGGCTCTCACAGAGACCGCCACAGCGTCCCAGTCGTCTACCGCGAGGGCGACGGCGGCAGCCACGTTGAGCGACTTGGGGAACAATTGAGTGGCTCGGGCGGCGGACCCGGCAAAGATCTCGATGGGGCCGGCAGTATTCCGAATGCGATCAGCCTCAACCTCGTCCATCCAGGGCTGAATCAGGGAACCAGGCAGCTTGGTTGTGGTTATCCTGACGGCGTCGTACCCCGTTGCGCGGGCGCCCGACGCCAACAGGTCCAAGCCACCAATGGAGCCCGGGGTCAAGAAGAGCCTGCCAGGGCCTGCGGCCGACAGTTGCTGTGAGAGGTGTGGGTCCGCAAGCGCCCCGAGTGATGTAGCGAGCAGGTCTACCCCCGCTGAAAGCACAGCCTCGCCATGCTCAACCAAGACCTCCTGCCCAGCACATTCAACCAGGAGGTCACAGCGCTCCAGCGCTTGTTCCATCTCAAGCTGCGGTGCCGGCGCGTTGTCTATGGCGCTGCGGCAAATGATCCCCTCAAGGGTGGCCCCCTTGACCTTTCCAGCTGCAATGTCAGCAGCAACACGAGCCCCAATGGCTCCATGTCCGATGATTCCGATCCTGCGGGCTCCTGGCTTCATTCGATTCCTTGCTTGATGGAGTGGATGGACGAACCCGCGCCGTGATCTAGACGTTCAGCGTAAGTTCGTCCGCGGAGGAAGCCTTCGGGTCGTAGGCGACGATGGAGGCTTCGGTTTTTTTCAGTAGCAGCGCCAGTTGTTCGATCTCCTTGGCGGTCAGGCCGGCGAGCATGTTGCGCTGCGTTTCCAGATGCTTTGAAATGACCTCGTCAATGAGCTCTTTGCCATGGTCCGTCATCTGGGCGTAGACCACCCGACGATCCTCCTTCGACCGAACGCGCTCAATGAGGTTTTGTTCCTCCATACGGTCCAGCCGGAAGGTGATGCCGCCCGTGGTCAGCATGGACGAACTGGCCAGTTCACCAGCAGTCTTACGGTGCGGAGGGCCGGATCGACGCAAGTTCGCCAGAACATCAAAGGATGCCAACGTGAGCCCGTACTCCTCATAGTTCACATCCTGCACAGCTCGCTGCCGTGCCACCAGGCTCTGCAAGCGGCCAAAGACGCCGATGGTCCTGGGATCAAGGTCCGGGCGTTCGCGGTGCCAGTCCTCAATGATGGCGTCCACGGCGTCCGTGTCAGTGTTCCGCGATTCGGTGGTCATGCGCACTCACTCCTTCATTCGGTCTAAGCATCTTAACACTGAGCTTCCCAAGGGGTGCGGCAATCTAGACACTTTCCAGCGGCCTCGGTGATGCCTACGCCACCAAAGCGGGTACGGCGACATCATCGCCAGCGCTGTCCTGGCATTGACCGATGGAGGCCACGCCAACGTCTTGACCAACCCAGCCCAACACCAAGCCCCGTTGTTCCACGCCGAACGAAACACTGGCTTAATAGATAGGACCTAAAAGATAGGAACGTCTGTGGCGACGGCGATGGAGACTGTGAGTGATGCTGATCTTGTCTTGAGGGTTCGGTCGGGGGATCAGGGGGCTTTTGCGAGTCTTTTTGACCGGCATCGGGATATGGCGCGGTATGTCGCGGCGGGGCAGGTGGATAACAGGGCCGATATTGAGGACATTGTTTCGGAGGCGTTTGTTTCAATCCATCAGGCCCTGATGCGTGGCAAGGGTCCTGATACTTTCTTTAGGGCGTATTTGCTGACGGCGGTGCGGCGGATCGCGCAGGCCCAGAACCGGTTGGCGGCCCGTAGCCTGCCGGTTTCGGATAGTTTTGTGCTGGACCGGGTTGAGGATCCTGAGGACCCGGCGGTGGTCGGGTTTGAGTCCAGCACGGTGGCGGCCGCGTTCAAATCCCTGCCCGAGCGCTGGCAGGAAGTCCTGTGGTACGTGGACATTGAGGGAATGAAACCCGCCGCGGCATCGGAAGTCTTAGGGATCACCCCGAACGGGGTCTCGTCGCTGGCCATCCGGGCCCGTGAAGGCCTGCGGCAAGCCTATTTGCAGGGCCATATCAAAGACTCAACTTCCAAGGAATGTGAAGGGTATCCGGATCAGTTGGGGGCCTACTCGCGGAATGGTCTGAGTCGGCGGGCGCACCAGAAAGTCCAGAGCCATCTGGAATCCTGTTCGAGATGCACTGCCCTGCTCCTGGATCTCAATGACGTGCAGTCTGCCATGAGGGCCATCATCTTCCCCTTGATCGCGGGAGTGGCCCTGACCTCGGCCGCTCCCGGGATCACGGGCGCCGCTGGACTCACCGGCGCGGCTGGACTCGCGGGTACTGCTGGGATCGCGGGTACCGGGGTGGTGGCCGGTGCCGGCGGCGAGGCTGCTCCGAAGTCCATCGCTGCCATGATGAAAGTTGGGGCAGCGGGGTTGACAGGGGCGGTCATTATTGTGGGCGCCACCATAGCTTTGGCAGGAACCGGAACCAACAACCCCGGCACACCGCAGGCCGGTGAGGTACCGGCCGTATCCACGGCTCACCCCTCGAGGACCTCCAACCCATTGCCGGAAGACCCTCCCGCGGGTCCCGAGGAACTCCCCGCCCTGAACGGCGTCCAACGCAGCCCAGCGAGCTTCCCCGCGCCGCCGCCCCGTCCGGTCGCTTTGCCTGCCCCGCCCATGGCCGCTCCTCCGAAGACCCCTGCAGTCCTGCCGACAGCGCCTGGGATGGGCACAACGGCTGGCCCAACAACCCCAACACCAATGCCAACCCCGACCCCAACACCGACCCGGTCCGTAGCACCAGAGGTCACGGCCACCGTGAGCACCGGGGCTGGCGTAAACGCAGCCGATGTCGAGGCGAAAATCACCTTCACCATTGCCGGCCAAACAGCCACCGAAGCCGCTGAAGTGATCTTCTCCGTCTCCGAAGGGGCAACCCTGATCCCGGGAAAACTCATCCAACCGGCAGGATGGTCCTGCGCAGCACATATCGACGCCGCAAAAGAAGTCCGGTGCACGAGCACAGCGGTGGAGCCCGGAAACCTGCAATTCACGCTAGGTATCTCCCGGCAAGACCCGGTCTCTCAAACCACCCTCGACTACCAACTCACGGGAACGGGACTGCCTACAACCACCTTCTCCCACATCTTCTGAGCACACAGCAAAGCCTCGCCGATCTCGGTAGCTAAGTTCCGGCTTTGTTGACACTCCAACAGACAGGCTCCTTGCTTCATACTCGTGGTGCATATGGACTTAATAACTAAAAGACCTTTATGATCACGGCAACAGCGAAATTCGTTATCATGCGAAGCCCGCTGGAGTAATAAAATAAATGCCCTACTTTGCGATAGCTCAGTATCGCAAAGCCGCCCTAAATGACTCGCATCAATTCCGTTCGCACCCAGGTCTTCCGCCAATGAGGCAATTGGCGGCTGCCCGATTCATTTTGAGAGAGCGCCCCTTGAGCACATCACCTGATACGCCTATGCCCAGCCCCAAAGCGGGGCACCCCCGAAGGACCCACTTTTCCCGATCCAGCCGAACCGTCATGGTCGGCATTTTTTGTGCTTCCTTGGTACTCACCGGCCAAACGGCAGCAACAGCCGCCGGCGAAACAGAAAATGCCGTGACATTCACCGACGTACCTGCAGGCATGATGTTTGCGAAGGAAATGTCATGGCTGGCAAATGAAGGCATCTCCACCGGCTGGTCCGACGGAACATACCGTCCTTTGACCGCAATCAATCGTGATGCAATGGCCGCGTTCCTCTACCGGCTGGCAGGATCGCCGGAATTCACGGCACCAAGCACCTCCCCGTTCCAGGATGTCAGCCCCGGCCAGCAGCACTACAAGGAAATGGCATGGCTTCACGAGGAGGAAATCTCCACCGGGTGGGATGTGGGGAACGGTAAACGGGAGTACCGCCCTACGGCCCCGATCAACCGCGACGCCATGGCAGCCTTCCTCTACCGCTTTGAAAACAAGCCTGATTTCCAGGCACCAGCAACGCCTCCGTTCTCTGACATCACCAGCACAACGCAGTTCTACACCGAGATTTCCTGGCTGCATGCGAAGGGCATCGCTACGGGTTGGGATAACGGAGACGGTACGGCTTCCTACCGCCCGCTCTCACCCATCAACCGTGACGCTATGGCGGCATACTTGTACCGCTTATCTTTGCCCCCTGCAGCGGATGGTGTTGTGACATCGCCGGATACCCTGGTGATTGATACCAACACCTTGGCACAGGAATACGTTCAGGGCGATACAACCATCACGTTCAACTCCGTGGGTGCGGGAGCACCGGATATCGACCCCGGCAACGTGCTTGTTTCTGGTTTCTCGGAGTTTACTCCGGACGGAATGTTGGTTCGCGTCCAGCAAGTTACTAATGCTCCGGACGGAAAACAGACAGCTGTTGTCCAACAGGCCACCCTGCCGGACGCCATTTACGACACCAACGGTTTGGTCACCCCCACCACCACCATCGTGAAGCAGGAGTTCATTCCGGCGGATGGTGTGGACGTCATTGATAACGGGCAGGCCTCCGCGGCTCCCTTGAACCGTAACGGCGGTCGAATTCCAGCGGACGAGTTGGCCACCCCAAGTGACGTGTCCCTGCCCATCTTCGAGAAAACATTCAAATTCTCTGACACCCTGAGCAAATCCGTCACAGGAACTGCGTGGAAGACCGTGGATGTGGAGGGCACCGGAACTCTGGCACTCAGCAGTGAATTCGGTGTTGATTCTGCTGTCAACGCAGAAGTGGATATTCACTGGGCGTCACTGAAGGAAGCGAAGTTCACGCTGGACACTGATTTGTCCGCCGAAACAACTGCACGCGCAACGGGAACGCTGACCGGAACCGCGGAAAAGAACCTTGGCACGGTCAATACCTGGGCGCATATCCAAGTTGGCCCAGTCCCTGTAGACATTCAGTTCATCTCCTCCATCGACCTCAAGGCCAAGAGCGAATGGACCGCAGATACCTATGTCACGGCTGCAGCATCTGCAACCACTACGGTTGGCATGTCCTACAAAGACGGCAATTTCCAGCCCGTCGCTGAGTATGGCGGCAACGCCGAAGCAACATTCCAAGGCCCTCAGCTGACCAGTGAATCTTCAGTAACCATCGGACCCACCCTGACCGCAAAGCTGTATGGAATCGCGGGACTTACGGGTGGATTCGATGCATACGCCAACTACGCCACCGGCCCGGAAACCTGTGCACACGAGGTAGGCCTGGCTGGCCGCATAGGCGTGATCGCCGGCGTCGAGGTCTTCGGCATGAAGCTGACAGACGAGTGGAAGAAGGAGATCACCAAGAACCTGGTTCTTTGGGAAGGTGACCTCTGCAAGCCCACACCGCCCGTTGGCGACGTCTCTGAGGAAGTATTCGGCGACGGCATCGCCGTGGAAGAAGACGGCGGAGCAGGTGACTCGTCCCAGTGGGGCAGGGCAACTGACTATGGTCCCGGTGGCGCCGCATGGATCCTGTCCACGGGCAACATGCAGAACTCCGTTGGCACACCCGAACAGCAGGCGTCCAGCGATCTGGGAACACCAGGAAACGCCACGCTGTCCAACTTCATCGGCGATCTGCCCACTTTTGATGCAGCCTCCTACTGGGCCAAAATCATTCCTTCAGGCGACACCCTCCATGTTCGTTACTTCTTTGCCAGCGAGGAATACCCCGAATACGTGGGCAGTGCCTACAACGACGTCATGGGCGTCTTCGTCAACGGAACCAACTGCGCGTTGGTACCCGGTACCCAGAGCCCAATCAGCGTGAACAACGTCAACGATCACACGAATGAAAGTTATTACATTGACAATGCCGCCGGAGCAAGCGGATTCAACACCGCCATGGACGGGATGACCACCGCCCTCACATGTTCGGTTCCCGTGCAACCGGGCGTACCTGTCACCGTGGAAATTGCCGTTGCTGATACCAGTGATGGCATCCTCGACAGTGCCGTAGCGCTGCTCGACGGAGGCATCTGGTCCGACTAACGTTGAGAGCAAGAAAACAGGGCCCTCCGCCACATGGCGGAGGGCCCTGTTTCGTTGATCAGTGCACTGTTTCGCTGATCAACGAAAGGTTCAGCGAAGTGAAATTCGACGACGACGGTCGGTTCCGCAGCGAAGGTCCCGGTTGAGCCTGCGGTCGCCGTGGTAAAGGATCGATTCCCAATCAACTTCCTCGGCCGTTTTGGGTTCAACCAACGATTCGGGCTTTGCTTTCGTTTTGGGCGTCACGTAAAGCCAATTGACTGCTCCCAGGACAACATCCACCGCCGAGTTCCACAAGCCGATATACGACTGGATGCACATCATGGCCAACACTGCATTCAGCGATGCGAAGGCGACGTTGCCCCAATTCCCCTGCTGGGCGTCCCTCCAAACGGTCAGTACCGAGAACGCGACGATGGCGTAAGGAATCAGGACATAAATGGCGGGGGCGGCTGTCCGGTCCTTGACCTTGGGGGTTCGGACAAAGGGGATCTTGTCCCCCGTCAGTCCTTGCTGGAGGGATTTCAGGACGCCGGCGAGGTTGACCGGCAGCAGGATGAGGTTGAAACCGTATATCCGGAAGATGTCGCTAAAACGATGGCCGCAATCGCGAAGGTCTGAACCCATGCACAGGAAATACGGCAAGGCAGCTATAAACACTGCAGGACTAAGGAGCCTGCTGTCATAGGGATAAGCCAGCAGGAAAAGGAGCCCGAAGCTGGCCCAGGTAATGGACGCCATGTAGTTCACACGCAGGAGAACTTCGCGGATGAGTATTCTTTGCCGCTGGTTCCGCCGCTGCGAAAGTTGGTTCCAGAGCTTGGGAAGGATGAGCAAGCCTCCGTTGGCCCAGCGTCGACGCTGCACCACCAGTGAACCGAAGTCCGGTGGCGTTGCACTGTAACTCAGGCGCTCCGGATAATTTACGAGCGTCCATCCGTGCGTGCCCAGGTCAATGCTGGACTCGGTATCCTCAATGACGGTGCGGTCCTGGATATAGGTGCGGATTTCGAACCCGCCAACCGTCTCAACTTCAACAATGTCCTCGAGGGCGTGCTTACGGATAATCGCATTGGCACCCACCCAGAAAGTCGCTCCATAGTACGTCATGCCTTGGTGCAGGATGTGCTGGATATCCGTGGTGGCGCCAGCGATCCTCTCAATCCGGGTAGGTGCACCCCGGAACGAGGAATACGGTGTTTGCGTCACTGCCACACGCTCGTTACCCGCAGATTCCAGGAAGTACACCAAGCGCAGGCAATAGTCCCGCAGCAGCAGGGAATCAGCATCCAAGGTCAGCAAATAGGTACTGTCCGGAACCAAGAGATCGTCATCACGTGGAACCAGGGACGGACGCAAAACCACGCCTCCAGCAGTCTCTTCCCGCCGCCAACGTTTTCCCATGAGGGAAATGTAGGCGTTGAGGTTCATGGCCTTGTTCGCTTCGTGGGACAGGCTGGCATACCTCTTCCGCTCAAAAGTCTCGGTTTGAACGTTGAAAATCCACGTGAGCCTCAGGTAAAGCTGTTCCATCCGCTCCGGGTTTGGGGCCGTGTTCTGCGCCTCCGCTGCATTCAGCGCCAACAAAACCAAGCGAAGTTCACGAGCCAGTCCCATGATGACCAGGTCCACGAAGAATTCGTCCACATGGTCTTCCACGGTTTCAGCCTCCGCCATCGCTTCCAGCCACTCCACCGCGGCCTCATACTCCGCAATCAGGAGTTGGAGCTCGTCCGCTTCAACCGTGGCAGGGGCTTCCGCTGCAAGGGGCGACGTGTGCCTCTCCCTGAAGGTAGCCAACGCCTTGTTTGCGCGCTCTGCCGGAGCAGATAACGCATCTGCAATTTGCCCCGCCAGCGCCCTGGTCTGTTCAAGGCGGTTGATCTTCTCCGGCTCGGTAGGATGCGGAGGATCGTCCAGCAGGAGCACCACCCGCAGATCCGGGAACTCCTGAAGGGCGGCCGACCACAACGTACCCCGCACAACCTGGGGTTCTTCTGCGTAGGACGGAACCAACACCGTCACGGCCTCTTTGTAGTTGGAGAAGTGATTATCAAGTTCACCCCGAGGGACCCTGCGGTGTTCCTTGAACCGGTACAGAGCACCTTGCCGCGCCATAAGGTACATCAGGGCGGAAAACGTCAGGAACGTGACGACAATAAGGTACGAAATCGACTCAAATCCGAAGCGGAATCCTGAGTTCGGATTGTCAACAAGCTGCCGAATAATGGTGGAGACAACGTAATAAAGCCACGCCCCCACCGTCACCAGCATGGCAAGCCTGCCAAGAACGATTTTTCGGGATGACGGCGTTGGATGAACAATGGCCAACGGTTCAGACCGCCGCTCCGACCCCCATTGTCTCTTTCGACCCGTACTTTCCTGACGCTCCGCGGGAAGCTCTTTGGTCTCCCGCTCTACATCGGACAAATCAACCAACTGGTCCGTCATTATTCCCCATCAAACTGTGAACCGCGTCTTCCGGCCCTGTAGCCGGTTGAACGTCCGCCTTCTGTAAAAAAGCTTCGCCGATTGCCCTTATAGTAATCGATAGCAGGAGCCTTACGATTCCCGTGAGGTCCAGGGAATTTGTTGGAACAGTTATTGGCCTCATTCATGGGTTTTAACTCTGCTCACTCGAATTTTTGGGTCACAATGTTGGGGGATAAATGTCCAAGCACTTTCCTGGGCGAAAGCTGTCCTGGATTCGGCTCTCCGTACTGCTGGCTGTCATAGCTGTGGTGGTGGGGGCCGGCGTCGTGTCCTGGCGTAACTACACTGATACTCGTGCCGCGGCAGCGTCACCTTCACTTTTCACTGGCTACGTCGACGTAACGGCGACACCTCGGTACGCGTTCGAGCAGCCAGTCAGCGACACCACCAAGTCCGTGGTTTTGTCCTTCATCGTGGCCGACGCCAAGGACGGGTGCACGCCATCCTGGGGCTCCTTCTACAGCCTGGACGCGGCCGCCTCAGACCTTGATCTGGACCGACGCATTGCCAGGCTCCGGCAAACCGGCGGTGACATCGCCGTTTCCTTCGGTGGGCTAACGAATAAGGAACTCGCCACCGCATGCACCGACGACGACAGGCTTCAGCAGGCCTACTCGAACGTGGTTGACCGCTACGACCTCAACACCATTGACCTCGACATCGAGGGAACCGCCCTGACGGATAAGGCAGCCATCGCACGGCAAGCCAAAGCCATCGGCGCAGTGCAGCAAGGAAGGCGGGCCGAGGGCAAAAGCATCTCCGTCTGGCTGACGCTACCCGTGGCTCCGTCGGGGCTAACTTCAGACGGGACGGCCGCCGTCGAGCAGTTCCTCTCATCCGGTGTGGAACTTGCCGGGGTGAACATCATGACCATGGACTACGGCGAAAGCCGAGTGGCCGGACAGTCCATGCTGCAGGCCTCAATCGCCGCAGCCGAGGCGACCCACTCCCAGCTGGGTGAAATCTACTCCGCAGCGCAGCAAAACCTTGGGGCACAAACCCTATGGCGCAAAATTGGCTTAACCCCCATGATCGGCCAGAACGACATTGTGGCTGACGTTTTCACCCTCGCCGACGCCCAAGGTTTGCACGACTTCGCGCAGGGCAAAGGCATTGGCAGGATGTCCATGTGGTCCTTGAACCGGGACGCCGAATGCGGCCCAAACTATCCCACTTTGACTGTGGTGTCCGACGCCTGCAGTGGCGTGCCGCAGCGTGATAAACGTTTCTCCGATGTGCTGGGTGCTGACATTGACTCCAAACCCACGGACTCCCCCGCTCCGGTGCTGCCAACGAGCACAACCACCGCCACGGCGGTAGTAGACGACCCCGCTACCAGCCCTTACCCGATCTGGTCTCCCGTGGCCACGTACGTGCAGTCAGACAGGATCGTTTGGCACGGCAACGTCTACGAGGCCAAGTGGTGGACCAAAGATGACGTGCCCAACGATCCCGTTCCGGACAAGGCCGCTGCGCCGTGGAAATTGATCGGCCCTGTCCTGCCCGGCGACCGGCCCAATCCTGAAGTCACTGTTCCCGCCGGAACATATCCGGCATGGTCAGCCACAAGCGTTTATCACAAGGGCGACCGCGTGATGCTGGGTCAGCACGTCTTCGAAGCTAAATGGTGGGTCCAGACACAGAGTCCGGAAGCCGCGCTGCAGGGGTCCACAGATTCGGGCTGGATGAAACTCTCCAATGAGGAACTGACCAAGGTGCTATCTGGCGAAGCGGCAAAATAGGAGCAGCACAGCATGAGGAAATACCTGGCAGCAGTGGCACTCTCTGCAGCAGCCGCGCTGGCCTTGAGCGGATGCGCCCAAGGGCACGATGACGCCAAAGCAAGTGACCTCGGAATCACCTTCGCCTACTCATTGGCAGGTCACGACGGCAAATTCTGCGACCTCCTGGACAGTTCCAGTGAACAAACCGTGGACGAGTGCAAGAAAAGCGAAGCGGACATGGCGGCAAAGCAGGAGGCCGTTCCGCAGCCAATAATCTGGGATCCCAAGATCTACCAGCTGGTGCCCGGAGAAGAAAAAGTGCTCGGAATAGTAGTGGAGTTCAACCGGGCAGGAAACCAGGAGTTTGTTGCCATTGAAGCAATTCGGCGGGGAGGCGAGTACAAGATCATCCGGTGGGCATACCCGGATAAGGCCGACTACAAGACCGACCGTGCCATAACAGACACTTTCGGATGGTGAATTCGAGCCTTTCTCAGTGCATAAAGCCGCTACCGTCCCAGTCCCGGTCGTATTTGCCGCAGCGGGTGCATCGCCTGTACCGGCCGCTGCCATCCTCCGCGGATTCCACGTGCCAGTGGTGGTGAAGGTTTAGCTTGCACATGATCATCTTGAGCATGGCGCACTCCGTTCTCAGCACGCTGACGCGCTAAGCGCGTTTCATACGTGTGGCTAAGTTTAAGCCGCGCGCCTTGTATTCTCTATCTGAGCCACGTCTTGTTGGCCTTTTCTGGTTTGGAACTACGCCCTGCAGGTGCTGAACCATGGACGTTCCCGGGGGAACCATGATTCAGTCCCGATCCGCGCGTTTCATTGCACGCTGGAAGCCAGTGTTATCCGGCATCGTGGCCGTAGGTGCTGCCAGCCTGCTGTCCGCGTGCACCATGATTCCCCTTCCGGGGAATCCCGCCGCAACAACGCCGCCTCCCAGCACGTCTCCAGTGGAGAGAAGTACAGAAATTACGACGGCGGCATGGGAACTGCCGCTCGACGCCATCGGCCAACCTGTGGTGGCTGATGGCGTTGCCTTGGTCTACGCGTCGACTCCCACAGGTGTCAATGCCCATGCGTTCTCTGTTGCCGATGGGAAACAGCTCTGGACCCAGCCTGTTCACCCGGGGCTAGACGCGCCTTCTGTTCCCCTTGAACCTGTTGTCACGAGAACCGCTGCAGGGAAGAGTGCCGCCATCTTCCTGCAGGCTACGGCTCCCCCGCCCAACAACAGCGGCTACGAGTGGTGGACTACCCCGGTGGCCTTTGACCTGGGCACCGGGGATGAGCTCTACCGCGGGAGGGCAGAACTAGTTAGTACACGTCCCTTTGCTTGCGACGAGTTGCAGGACATGTGCTTTATCGCGTTCGATGAAACGTTCGGGACAGTAGAACACTGGGTGGACTTGGAATCCGGCGACAATCTTTCCGGACCTGAAGTGAACCCGCTGACCGGGAACTTCCGGCCGGTGGGCAAAGAACTCTACTCGGTGCTTTCGGGCGGAGTTGAAACCCTGGCCCATGTCTCTTACGGCGAGGTCCTGTGGGAAGTGGAGCTGGGAAGCATTTTCGGGAAGGGCGCCACCACAGACATGGGCTGGCACTTCACTTACTCGGAAAAGCTGGATCTCTACGTTGGCTCCGTTGGTATCAACCCAACAAATTTTGCCCCCGGGGAATTTGCGGAACAAAACTTTTCACTGAACCTCCGGGAATCCACCAAAACGGTAGGCTTCCGGGCATCCAGCGGGCGGGTCCTCTGGACTGCTGATGGTTCACAGCTCGAATGTGCCGAGACAGTAGGCACGGCTTCTTCCAAGCTGGAGGGCGGGGACGCTTTTCCTGTTCGGTGCGAGTACGTCGACGGCTCCGTTGAATTTCCCGCAGGGAAATACGTGGGCGGACACTCGAAGGTGGTGGGCTACGATCCCATCACCGGCGAAGCCGCTTGGGAAAGCAAACCGGTGGAAGTTCACAGTTGGGAAACCACCGGCCTTATACCTTCAGCGGGCCACGGTGACTTTGTGATTGCCGGCACCTACTATTCGTCGGCCCTGTTGGACGCCCGGACCGGCAAACCCAGTGGGGCAAGCTTCGACGATGCTTTTGTTTGCACGAAAGCAACCACCTACACCGCGCCGCCAAACGGGCCCAACAAGGATCAACCAGGCGGCGACATCGGGGCCGGCTCACTCGTCGCATTTCCATGCCTCAAGAGCGGGTCCCCGGCCCCCGCATTCACCTATGGTGCCCTCACCGACGTGAGCACTCTGGACCAAGACATGGCCGTCATCTCCTTGGAAGGAAAAGTGGCCGGGTACAAGCTCCTCAAGGATTTCGTCTAGGCGAGCTTCACGAAACCTGTCTCTGTCCGACCTACTCGCCGTACAACGGTGAGGGGTGCGAACAAGGGCGGGACCCGTTGCGCGCAAGGAACCTAGCCCTTGAAAATCGGCGCCCGCTTCTCCTGGAAGGCACGGAAACCCTCGGCGTAGTCGTCGCTCTTGCAAAGCCGTGCCTGCTCTGTGTTTTCCTCGGCCATGGATGCCCACAGGCCCAGGCGCTGGTCTCGGATGTGTGCCACGAGTTCCTTGGACGCGTTGAACGCACCTGTCGCCCCCGTGGCTACCCGCGACACGATCTCCCGCGTCACCGGCAGAAGGGAATCGGCCGGCATTGCCCGACTGAACATCCCCTGCTCCACGGCTTCCGCGCCGGAAATGAGGTCGGCGGTGTAGATCAGGTCCAGCGTGCGGTGCATGCCCAGGCGCTCCGTGAAGTACCAGTGGCCGCCCGAATCCAACGTGGCACCGAGCTTGGCGAAAGGTGAACCGAATTTGGCGTTGTCCGCCACGTACACCACGTCCGTGGCCAACAACAGCCCCAGCCCGACCCCAAGGCAAGCCCCGTGGGCGGCGGCAAACGTGGGCGCCGGAAACGCTGCCATCTTCTTCAACAGCGGCTCCACGAGTCCGCCAAGGTACGCCTGCGCGTCGTCGGTATCCGGGGTCACCCCCGAGATGTCGCGGCCGGCACAGAAGGCCCGGCCTTCTCCGCGAAGCAGCAGCGCCCGCACGTCACCGCGTGAGGCGGCGGCAGCAGCGTCGTCGTACGCTTTGTCCAGTTCGGCAAGCGCGTCCTCGTTGAGCGAGTTCAGCTTGTCCGGGTAGTTAAGGACGATTTCGGCAATGCCGTTGGCAATGGAGAGCTCGATCATGGGGACTCCTTAGACGTCGAAGTCGACGGTAACTTCTTCGCTGGTGGGGTGGGACTGGCAGGTGAGGACGTAGCCCTTGTCCAGCTCGTCCTGCTCAAGGGCGTAGTTCTCATCCATGGTCACCGTACCGGTGATCAGCTTGGCGCGGCAGGTGCCGCAGACGCCACCGGCGCACGCGAACGGAACGTCCGGGCGAACACGCAAAGCGGCGTTGAGGATGGATTCGCGAGCATGGGTGGGACTGGCGACGTCGCCGGTGAGACCATCCAAGGTAAAGGTGATCTTGTACGTGTCCTGCGACTCGTCCTCCACAACCGGCCGGCCGGCGTTGCCCTCGGGACGGTCCGGACGGCCAGTGGTGAACAACTCGAAACGAACGTGCTCGGGCTCAACACCGCGGGCAGCAAGGGTGTCACGGCAGAGCTGGACGAGCTCGAACGGCCCGCACAGGAACCACTCGTCCACATCCTCGGCACGGATGGCACTGCTGAGCAGCGCCTGCAGCTTCTCCGAATCGATGCGACCCGTCATCAACGGCGCGATCCGCTGCTCGCGGGACAGCACGTGGTGCAGCGCCAGGCGGGACGGGTACTTGTCCTTTAGGTCCGCCAGCTCTTCAAGGAACATGACGTCCATGGCAGCTTTGTTGGCGTACACCAGGTCAAAGGTGGTCTCCGGATTGGCCGCCAGCAGAGTGCGCGCAATAGCGATGACCGGGGTAATGCCCGAACCAGCTGCGATTGCCACGAAGTTGCCCGGCTCCCCCGCCAGCTCCTCCGGGTGGTTCATGGAGTTCATGACGTTGTGCTGAACCGACGCGCCGTCCTTGCCGTGCCGCGAAATGAATGCACCCTGCGGGCTCATCACATCCAGGACATCACCGGCCTTCAGTTCGGCGTTGGCCCAGGTGGAGAAGAGGCCGCCCAGGTCTTTCTTGATAGCCACGCGGATCTCGCTGCTGCCATCCTCGAAGCTGCGCGGCTCTGCGCAAATCGAGTAACTCCGGCGGACCTCGTGCGGCTCGCCCTGCTCATCCGGCAACGTAGTGCGAAGGGCCACGTACTGGCCGGGCAGGTAGTCGTACTGCCCGGCAAGCTCGGCAGGAACACCGAACGTGACCTCAATGGCGTCGTCCGTTAGGCGCCGGACCTCCGAGACAGTCAGGTTGTGGAAAGACGCACGACGGCGGCTGGCCGTCTGGGTTTCGGTGGTCATGGAATTCCTTAGAGGACTTTGAAGTAGTCGAACGGTTCCTTGCAGTCCTGGCAGACGAACAGCGCCTTGCAGGATGTGGAACCAAAGCGGGTGAGTTCCTTGGTGTTCAGCGATGAACACTGCGGGCATTTCACGGCCAGGCTCAGGCGGACGGGACCGGAATGGCCACCTGCGGCAGCCATGCCACTGGGCGGGGCGATCCCGTACTCCTCCAGCTTGGCCTTGCCGGATTCGGTCATCCAGTCAGTGGTCCACGCCGGGGACAGCACCAGGTTGATGTGCACGCTGGCGTAGCCCTCCTTCTCGAAGGCCTTCCGCAGATCGTCACCAATGGCGTCCATCGCCGGGCACCCGGAGTAGGTGGGCGTGATGGTGACCTCGACGGCGGAACTTGAGGCGCCGCCGTCGTGCTGGCTTGTTGTGTTGGTCGCCACCGGGACAACCCGCACGCCACGGAGGATCCCCAGGTCCTCAATGGTGAGGACCGGGATCTCCGGATCGCAGACCGTGGACGCAATGTCCCAGGCCCGCTGCTCAGCGGTCTTTTCCTGCGTCCGCGACAGAGTCGTCATGCTGCTCACCAGCTCGCGCCGGGGTGTTCGCGGGCCAGGACCTGCATTTCAGCAAGGATGTAACCCAGGAATTCGGAATGCTTGCCGTTGCGGCCGCCGCCCAGTGCCTGCGGGACGCCGGGAATTTCCAGCTCCGCTTCGGCCATGATTTCTCCGGTGAGGCGATCGAATTCTGCGCGAAGGCTTGAAGGCTGAACAATGACGCCAGCCTCGGCCAAGCGGGTGGTCAGTTGGTCGTCTTCGAAGAGTTCGTCCACATACGGCCACACGAGCGTGAAGCCCTGGATGATGCGTGCCCGGGACTCATCGGTGCCGCCAGCCAGGCGAAGCACCCACTGCGCACTGTGATCGCGGTGGTAATCGACTTCCTTCACGGCCTTCGCGGAGATGGCTGCGATGGTGGCATCGGTGGACTCCATGAGCTTGGTGTAGAGCTCGTACTGGTAGAAGCTCACGATGAACTGCCGGGCGATGGTCACCGCGAAGTCGCCGTTGGGTTGCTCAAACAAGTGGGCAGAACGGAACTCGTGCTCCCTGCGGAAGTAGGCGAGGTCATCCTCGGACTTGTCCCAAGCGGCACCGGCATAAGTCAGAAAAGAACGGGCGTGGCCCAACTGGTCCAGGGCGATATTGCCCAGGGCGATATCTTCCTCGAGCTCGGGAGCACGGGAAATCCAATGGCCCAGGCGCTGGGCGAGGATCAGGCCGTCGTCGCCGATGCGCAGGGCGAACTCTGCAACGTCCTCAGTGGGCTTGACCTGCCCGCGGCTGATTTCGAGCGCGATGTCTTCGGGGCGCAGCGCGTTGCCCGGCGTGATGCGGGTGGCACTGGCCGAGCCGTCGCCGGACGCGCCGGCTCCATGGACGCCCACTGAGATGTCGCCGTGGCCCTCAATGGCGAAGTCAGTGTCTTTAGCAGTTTCTTGAGTGCTCACAGGTGCTTCACGCCTTCGCTCTTGGTGTAGTACGTTGCGTGGCGGTAATCCTTGCCCTGCGGGGACTCGAAGAAGGAACCCTTGGAGTCGGGATCGCTGGAGGAAATCGCCTCGGCCGGGACAACCCAAATGGAGACGCCTTCGTTGCGGCGCGTGTACAAATCGCGGGCGTTCCGGAGGGCCATGGCCGCATCCGGCGCATGCAAGGAACCGGCATGTACGTGGGACAGGCCGCGGCTCGAGCGGACGAAGACCTCCCAAAGGGACCAGGGGGTTTCTTCCTTGGCGCCACGCGAGGTGACGTCCGGGCCTGAGGCGGGTGCCGTCGTCGTGCTTTCAGCGTTGGTTGCCGCAACCTTGGGGGCCTCGCGGTTGATTTCGCTGGCGGCGCTGGCCGGTGCTTCCGGGTTACCGTGAGGAGCCATTATGCTGCGTTCTCTTTCTGTGCTTGCTTGCGGGCGTAGGCCACTGCGGCTTCGCGAACCCAGGCACCGTTTTCGTGTGCCTCACGGCGGCGCTCGACGCGCTGCGAGTTGCAGGGACCGCGGCCGGCCAGGACTTCCTTGAACTCATTCCAGTCCAGGGGTCCGTGCTCCCACTTTTTGGTTTCTTCGTTGAAACGGATGTCCTTGTCAGGCAGGGTCAGGCCGAGGACACGGACCTGCTCCACCATCATGCCGACGAACCGGCTTCGCAGCTCGTCATTGCTGAACCGCTTGATGTTCCATGCCATGGACTGCTTGGAGTTGGGTGAGTCGTCGTCCGGCGGGCCGAACATCATCAGCGACGGCGCGTACCAGCGGTTCACTGCGTCCTGGGCCATCTGCTTCTGCGCAGGCGTGCCGTTGGACAGCTCCAGCAGGATCTCGAAACCCTGGCGCTGGTGGAATGATTCTTCCTTGCAGATGCGCACCATTGCGCGACCGTAAGGACCGTACGAGGCACGGCACAGGGGGACCTGGTTACAGATGGCTGCACCATCAACAAGCCATCCGATGGCCCCCATGTCAGCCCAGGAAATCGTGGGGTAATTGAAGATGGACGAGTACCGGGCCTTGCCGGCAATCAGGTCTTCCATCATCTGGTCCCGGGACTGGCCCAGGGTCTCAGCGGCCGAGTAAAGGTACAAGCCGTGGCCGGCCTCGTCCTGGACCTTGGCCATCAGGATGGACTTGCGCTTCAGGCTCGGCGCCCTGGTGATCCAGTTGGCTTCCGGCTGCATGCCGATAATTTCCGAGTGCGCGTGCTGCGAGATCTGGCGCAGCAAAGTCTTGCGGTAAGCCGCCGGCATCCAGTCGCGCGGTTCGATGCGCGAGTCCTCCGAAATGATGCGATCAAAATACGCCTGTCCGGCTGCCTCCCGCTCCTGCTCTTCCGGGGACAGCTCAGCGGGCACTGACTGCAGATTCTGCGATGCCATGGTTGCTCCTAATAAATTACCGACCGTTCGTTCAGAATATGCGGAGCGGGTGATTTCAGTCAAGCGTTCGAGTCTTTGGTGCGGTCGGCGTTTGGACCTGTTTGCGTGGCCCTGCGTTGTTGACAAGGTCCTCGCTGCCCGCCGTGTTAACTTGGGGTGGGACCTCAGCTGTCCCAGTCACCGCTAGAAAAGAGCCATACGTGGAATCGCCCCATCCCTTCAGGATTCTCACCGTCTGCACCGGGAACATCTGCCGCTCCCCCGTGGCCGAACGGTTGCTGCAGACCGGGCTCAACCAGGTCAGTCCCGGGTCCTTCGAAGTCCGCAGCGCCGGCACTCGCGCCATGGTGGGTGAGCCCATCCAGCCCCTCTCGGCCCGGATCATCAGCACTTTCCGCGGAAACCCTGACGGTTTCGCGGCCAGGCAGCTGACCCCCAAGATCCTCAAGGAAACCGACCTTGTGCTGGCCATGACGTCCAAGCACCGCGGCGAAGTCCTCCAGTTGGACGCGTCCTTGTTAAAGCGCACCTTCACCGTGCGGGAATTTGCCCGGATGCTGTCCGTGCTGGAGAACCGGGGCGATACGGCCCCGGCCGGGGACATCACGGAGTTCTGGCGGGCGCTTCCCACCCGGGCGGCCTCAGTCCGCCACCTCGCGCTACCGTCCGATCCTGCAGACAACGATGTGGTAGACCCCTACCGACGAGCGGAAGAGGTCTACCACCAGATGGAGGATGAGCTGGCCCCGGCCATCCTAGGCATCCTCCGTTTCGCGCGCCTGACGGCGCCGGCCTAGTTGTTTATTGCTTAGTTGAGGGCGATCACCAGCATCTGGCTGGTGCCGGGGATGCAGGTCTGCAGGACAACTGCAGGGAATCCGCCGAACACTGCTGCGACGTCGTTGGTGCTTCCCGGGTTGGGTACCTGGCCCCGGCCCGTGGCCGTGAACGTTCCATAACCTGGGATCGACACCGTTTCCCCGACACCGATTCCCGAGAACCGTCCCCAACCTCCACAGAAATCGTGCTCCGTGATGAACGTCGCGTAGGCGTTGGTGGGCGTGTAGTGGATGGGCCCGATACAGGCGTCCACCATCGACTGGCCACCGGCACCAGCTACGTAGATGGTCCGGACAGCGGGAGCCGGCGCGGGGGCCGGAGCTGCTGCGGGCGCTGGAGCAGCAGCTGCGGGAGCGGCCGGTGCTGGCGCGGGGGCAGCCTGCGCGGCGGGAGCGGCTGGAGCCGGTGCGGGAGCGACTACCGCGATGGGCGGTCCAGTGAGCTTCAAAACCTGTCCCGGGACAATCACCGAATAGGCGCTGAGCCCGTTGGCAGCCAACATCGCAGTGACATCCACCCCGAAACGGGAGGCAATGGCACCTACTGTGTCCCCGGAAGCCACCGTGTAGAGGTTGGGGTCACCAGCTGGCGCAGCGGGGGCCACCTCGACAGGAGCGGGAGCTGGTGCGGCTGGCTCAGGAGCGGGAGCGGGTGCTTCGGCAGCGGGAGCTGCTGGCGCTTCGGCTGCCGGAGCCGCTTGTACTTCCGGCGCTACCTCCGCTTCGGCATCCTGGACCGGCAAAGCTGCGGGTGCTTTTGCACTGTCGCCTTTTGAAAAAGGCGCTTGTTCCTGTGAAACATTTTGGTCGGTGTCACCCGCCGGTTGCGTCGCCCAGTTGACGACGCCAAAAAATAATGGGATCAACGCTAATATCGCGAGCACTGCGCCGGCAATCAACAGTTTGGATTTACTGGAGTGCGGCCGCCGAACATCGCCATTGCTCTTGGTTGACAGGGAAGATTGAAGATCTAAGTCATTTATGTTCATGGGAAACCCCGGACTCCATGGCTCTGGACCGCGCAAGACAGGCCCCTGTGGACCTGGGTAGGAAAGCGCAGCTACGTATTGGGAGGGGCACCGCCCACAATTGTTGGGGGTGCGGTCCACCGCTGAGCCGGAGGAACGGAATTGCTATAACCCTAGGAATTTCAATGGTAGGAATAGGTCCATGTCCGCCGCACGAGTAGGAACTACTCGACTTTCCTTCTGAAGGCTTGAATGGTTACTTGGGCATTACGCAGTTTCCAGAATTGGACTACTTGCTCCCGGGCACGCCGGCCGCCCTAACTAACTGGCATTTGTGGCTCTCCCAGCCCTGGTAGCAGCCACAAATGCGAGACAGTTGGGTTTCATCTCGCCCTCACCCTCCGTTCACGCTGGCCACGCACTGTGGAACCATGACTGACCTCTCGCGCCGCTCACTCGTCAAGACTTCCCTTGCCACGCTCGCCCTCGCCGGCGTTACCACCAGCACAGCCGCACCCGCGTCCGCTACCCCTTCCGCCATCCCCCTGGTGCGCAAGCGGCTCACGCTTCCCACGGGGATTGCCACCGGCGACGTAACAACGGACTCCGCCGTCCTCTGGTCACGCGCTTCCGGCCCGGGCCGACTCTCGGCACAGCTTCAGGCGGTGGACGGCGCCGGTGAGATCCTTCGCGGACGCTACGGTTTCAGCCGGACCATCCGCGGACCTTTGGCCACGGACGCCAGCGACTTCACCGCCAAAATCCATGCCAAGGGCCTTCCCGCAGGCACACGTTTCGCGTTGGAACTGACCTTCGAGGACGAGAATGGTCCAGGCGAGGCAGTGCGTGGCACCTTCAGCACAGCGCCGGGTTCCACCAACGGAAAGCACGACGACGGCACTGAAGACGCGCGCGGAGGCGGCAGTTCGTCGTCGAACGGGCAATCCTTCGTGTGGACCGGCGACACCGCCGGCCAAGGCTGGGGCATCAACGAGGAACTCGGCGGCATGCGGGGCTACAAAGCCATGCACGCCACGAAACCCGACTTCTTCATCCATTCCGGCGACACCATCTACGCTGACGGCCCCATCGCCGCAAGCGTGACTGAGAAGGACGGGCGAGTGTGGCGGAACATCGTCACCGAGGAAGTATCCAAGGTGGCCGAAACCCTGAAGGAGTACCGGGGCCGGCACCGCTACAACTCCCTGGACGCCAATATGCGGGCCATGTTCGCCGATGTCCCCGTGATTGCGCAGTGGGACGACCACGAAACCACCAACAACTGGTACCCCGGCGAAATCCTGGACGACCCCCGCTACACCGAACGGAACGTCAATGTCCTGGCAGCGCGAGGCCGGCAGGCATGGCAGGAGAACATGCCGATCGCCGATGCCGCCGCACTCTGGCGCCCCGGGACGTACGACGCCGGCCAGTACCAGCCCGCGCGCATCTACCGGAAAATCTCCCGCGGCCCGCAGTTGGACATCTTCTGCCTGGACATGAGGACCTTCAAGTCCCCCAACACCGACGGCAAGGAACCCTACGCCACCAACATCCTGGGCCAAGAGCAGGTGGACTGGCTGATCAAGGAAGTCCGCAAATCCAAAGCGACATGGAAGGTGATCGCCGCGGACCTGCCCCTGGGCATCATCGTTCCCGACGGAGCCGTGAACCAGGAAAGCCTGGCCAACCGTGACCCCGGCGCTCCCCTGGGACGCGAGCTGGAAATTGCCGGAGTGCTCAGCGCCTTCAAGAAGCACGGGGTCAAGAACACAGTGTGGCTGACCGCTGACGTGCACTACTGCGCCGCCCACCACTACTCCCCCGAGCGGGCGTCGTTCACCGACTTCGACCCCTTCTGGGAGTTCGTGGCCGGGCCCATCAACGCCGGCTCCTTCGGTCCGAGCGAGATGGACAAAACTTTCGGGCCCGAAGTTCTGTTTGCCAAGGCCGGGCGCTTCCCGGGAGAGTCACCGCGTGACGGCGAGAACCAGTACTTTGGCCACGTGGACCTCGCTGCGGACGGTGTGTTCACGGTGAGCCTGCGCAATGCTTTGGGAGCGGTGATCTACTCGAAAGCCCTCACCCCGCAGCCTTAACCCACGCAGCCTCACCCAACTGAGTCGCAGTTAATGCCGTTTTGAGCCCTCAAAACGGCATCTACTGCTACTTACTTGGGTTTCGGCGTATGCTCTCCTCAACGCAGGCAAGACGCGTTGTTCGCTTTTGGGTGGGGCCACGTTCGAAGGCAGGGGTTCAGTGGCAGGAGTGAAGCACGGGGTTCTTCCAGTGCGCTCGTCGTTGCAGCAGGTTTGGCCACTCTTTCTGGTGCCCGCCGCCGTTTGTTTGGTGCTGCTGGCTTTCGGGCTGGCAAGCGGAGTAGGAACGACGACGGCGCAACTCGCCGGTGACTTAGCCATCCTCCTCGCCGCACTCACCGCGCTGACCACCCACACCCTCGCTGCCCGAAGGCGCCGGGACCACAAGGCAGCACGCTGGTTCGTAGTGGCGGGTCTGGCGCTCTGGTCCTGCGCCCAAGCATTCTGGGCGTTCAACGGAGTGGCACTGGACCACGCCTATCCCTTCCCCTCCGCCTCGGATATCGGGTTCGTTGGCTATGCGTTGCCCGTCGCCGTCGGGCTTGTCCTACTCCCCAAGGGTGACGGGCCCCGGATGTCACTGTGGCGGGCGGTGCTGGATGTCGGGACTGTGGCGAGCGCCGTCTTGTTCATCGCCTGGGGCACCGTTCTTGGACCACTGATCGAAGCCGGCAACACTGATACTCTGGCTTTCCTGACCACCTTGGCCTACCCGTTTGTGGACGTAGTAATGGTCTCTCTGGTGATCGTCTTGACCATGAGGGCCGCCCGTGGCCGAAGACTTCCATGGCTGTGCCTGGGACTCGGCTTCCTGGTTCTGGCGCTGACCGACCTCACGTATGTGAGGCTGACCAGCGAGGGTGTCACCGGCATCACCGGATCTCCCTTGGCGCTGGGCTGGGTTCTTGCCTTCCTCCTGGTTGCACTCAGTCCTTTGGCGCCGGAGACAAGCAGCACCCGGAAGGACGGCCGCAGCTACGCCGCCATCCTGGAACTTTTGCCGTACGTCCCGGTGTTCATGGCTGTCTTCTTCAACCGAAGTCGCGCCATCAACGTCAATGACCCCATCCTGCTGGTCACCGGCTTGGTGGTTTTGGGGTTCGTCATCGTGCGGCAGGTGCTGATCGTCGTCGAGAATGTGAGCCTGACCCGCGATCTCGAGTCAAAGGTGGCCGCACGGACGGCCGAACTTGAGGGTCTCGGAGCAATCGTGAACTCCTCCGGCGACGCCATCATCGGCGAAACCCCGGATGGCGTCATCACCAGCTGGAACCCGGGCGCCGAGCGTATTTTCGGCTACCCGGCGTCGGAAGCCGTTGGCCGGAAAGGCGACTTCTTTGTTCCACAGGACTTGGTGGAGAACGAACGCCAGGCGTTGGAAGTTACTGCCCAAAGCGGCGGCGTGCAGAACTACGAAAGCCAGCGCCTACGCGGTGACGGAGAGGTTATCCCGGTGTCCGTGACACTCTCGCCGGTTCGGGGTGACTCCGGCATTCGTGGCGTCGCCACCATCTCCCGCGACATCACCGAACGCAAAGCCGCCGAGAAGGAACTCCTCGCCGCCCGCGAAGCAGCTTTGGAGGCCAGCCGTCTCAAATCCGAGTTCCTGGCCACCATGAGCCACGAGATCCGGACTCCCCTCAACGCGGTGATCGGCCTGACCTCGCTCATGATGGACACGCCCCTGAGCGAGGGCCAGCGGCAGTACGCCCAGGGAGTGAAGGGCGCCGGCGAAGTACTGCTGACCCTCATCAACGACATCCTCGACTTCTCTAAACTCGAAGCCGGGAAAGTAGACCTGGACATCAACGTCTTCGACCCCCGGGCTCTGGTGGAAGAAGTAGCGGGGCTGGTTGTGGAAGCTGCGCAGGGGAAGAACCTGGAGCTCATCTCCTACTGCCACCCGGACGTTCCCGCTCGCCTGATGGGCGACGCTGGCCGCATCCGCCAAATCCTGCTGAACCTCTCTTCCAACGCGGTCAAGTTCACTCCCTCCGGTGAGGTGGAAGTCCAGGTCTCCGTTCTTGCCCAGCACGCCGGCAAGGCGTCGTTGCGCTTCGAGGTGAGGGACACCGGCATTGGCATCACCGCCGAAAATCACCAGAGACTTTTCGAATCCTTCGCCCAAGCGGACGCCTCCACCACACGCCGCTATGGAGGGACGGGACTGGGCTTGGCCATCTCCCGGCGCCTCACGGAAGTCATGGGTGGCAGGATCGGCCTGGACAGCGAGGTTGGAGTTGGCAGCAGGTTCTGGTTTGACCTTGATCTCCCCGTTGGCCCGGCAGCCTCGGACACGGAATCTTTGCCAGCCAGCCTGTCCGGACGCCGGGTATTGGTGGTGGACGACAACGCAACCAACCGCCTGGTGCTCGAAACACAACTGGCCAGCTGGGGAATGTTTCCCCTTTCGGTTGCCGACGCCGCGTCCGCACTGGACGAGTACCGGTCCGCGGCCCTGTCCAGCCACCCCTACGACATCGCGGTGGTGGACATGTGCATGCCCGATATCGACGGCCTCCAGCTTGCCCGCAACATCAGGGACGAGAGCAACGGCTCCGGCAGCCCGGGGATCATCCTGCTGACCTCCACCATGCAGGTGGAAAGGAGCGACCTCACCTCGGCGGGAATTCGCGAGTACCTCACCAAACCCGTCCGCAGCTCCGAACTCTACAACCGTCTATTGCGTGTGCTGGCCACAAAGACAGCTGGCATGCCTACCCCGCCGCCAATGGCCCACCCGGTTGAATCGGCGGATCCTGTGCCGCGGCTCGGCAAGCTCCTGGTGGCCGAGGACAACGAAGTCAACCAGTTGGTGGCACGCGGCATGGCAAACCGCCTCGGCTATGAAGTGCACATAGTGGACGACGGCGAACAGGCCGTTTCCGCCGCGCTGACCGGCACATACGCAGCAGTGCTCATGGACTGCCACATGCCCGTCATGGACGGCTTCGATGCAACCCGGGCCATCCGAGCCCGCAACGGCCACTCCGCCCGGATTCCCATCATCGCCATGACGGCCGGTGCGTTGGATGAGGACCGCGAGCGCTGCTTCGCTGCGGGCATGGACGACTACATCAGCAAGCCCGTGGATCTCGCCACACTCGCTGAGGTCCTCTCGCGCTGGGTACCGCAAACATCGACGGCGGACGTCGGGGTGGATGCCGCGGCTGCGGCGGACGTCCCGCAACAGCAGGCGGCAGCACCGGCGTCGAACTCCGTTGTTCTTGAACTCGAGCGGCTGCAGATCCTGCGCGAACTTGGACCCGCCGACGGTTTGGGCCTGTTGCCCGAAGCCGTCAGGGCTTTTCGGCAGGACTCCCAGGGAGCCTTGGATACATTGCGTGCTGCACTGGAAAACGGACAAGCCGCGGAATTGGAAGCGGCAGCGCACAAACTCGCGGGCGCGGCCGCCAATATTGGAGCGGGCGGCGCTGCCGGCCTTTGCAAGGAACTGGAACGGCTCGGACGCGATGCTGGACCGGAACTGGGATCCACCGGAGCGCTGCTGCTGGATAAATTGCACACTGAACTTGCCCACGTGGACGAGGCACTCGAGCGCACACTTACTGAAGCACACTCACCTGGAGCACCGTGAAAATCCTCATTGCTGACGACGACCAGATCTCCCGGATGATCACCAAGGCCGCCGTCGAGCAGTCGGGCCACGAGTGCATCGTGGCCGTCGACGGCGACTCGGCGTGGCAACTCTATAAAGAGCACAGCCCGGAAGCTGTCGTGACCGACCTGATGATGCCCGGCCTCAACGGGCTGGATCTTTGCCGCGCCATCCGGGCAGCCGAAGAGGACCGGTATACCTACGTGATCCTGGTGACCTCGCACGGTTCCCGGAAAGACGTACTGGCCGGAATGGAAGCCGGAGCAGACGACTATGTCACCAAGCCCCTGGATCCGTTCAGCCTGCACATCAGGCTCCTGGCTGCCCAACGCATTACCTCTTTGCATGCAGACCTGGCCCGGTACCGTTCCGCGCTGAGTGAGCAGGCTCGTACCGACCCCCTTACAAAACTCCACAACCGCCTGAAACTGGCCGAAGACCTGGGTGCCCTGCATAGCGGGGGCGTGACCGGGCACAACTACTGCCTGGCCATGGTGGACGTGGACAACTTCAAAAGCTACAACGACATCTATGGCCATCAGGCGGGCGACGCCGCATTGGTTGCCATCGCCTCGACGCTGGCTAGCGAAGTCAGGAAATCCGACGCCGTCTACAGGTTCGGCGGTGAGGAATTCCTGCTGGTCCTGCGGGATCAGGAGGCTCCCGGCGCTCGTATGGTCATGGAGCGTGTCCGCTCTGCAGTGCAGTCCCTGCGCATCGAGCACTCCGGCGATCCCGACGGCGTCCTGACCATCAGTGCGGGCATCTCGGCGTACACCGAGGGGCGCCGTGCAGGAACCGAGCAACTCCTGCGTGAAGCCGACCTTGCCCTGTACGCAGCGAAAGCCTCCGGCCGGAACCGGGTGACCCTGGCCGATGCCCTCCGCTCAGAGTGAGCTTGCCACATCACGGGTCAAGGTGATTTCAGCAGCTTCCCGGCTCACCACCCGAGAGCCAAACTTGTATCAGCACGTTGAGCTCTGAATGTTGCGGGCATTTACATTCCCGATGCCCGCCGGAAGGCGGTAATCGCCTGAGTTGCATGCCGTATTGTCTGTCATGGTCACATACGTCACCGGACGCTCGAAGTCGACTGCCCCGCCCGTGGTCTTGATGTCGTTGTCTTTGAAGGTGTTCCCCACGATCTGGATGTGATGGATTTGCTTCGTGCCGTCGTAGTAGGCGTCGTGCAACCCCCGCGGCGAACCCCAGACGGTGTTACCGGTAAGGTCGATGTTGTAGACAACCCCGGATCCTCCCGCAAGGTCGATCCCGGCGCCGTGACGGCCTCCGCGCACATTGTTATTGGCAATCCTGATGTCGTGAACGTCCTCATCGCCGTATGTGTGAACGGCGATACCGTCGTCGCCGTCAGTACCTTTGCGCTGGTCCACAACATTTCCAACAATGTCTCCGTTGCTCGTGTTCATCGCATGGATGCCATCCAGTTCCACGTACTTTCCGTTGGTTACCGACTCTGTGCTGCTGTCCTTAACACACCACTTCACACCGCCGACAAACGCGATTGAGTACGTAAACGGGTTCCTAGTATGAACACCCTGGACTAGCGAATTCATCGAATTGCGTACGTCAATCACGTACTCATTCAAGCGGCCCGGCACATTGCCGTTCAGTGTGTCACCTGATTGATCTGCCGTGAAGTTGGAGAGCGTCGTATTGTCGGCGCCGGCTGTCGTAACGATAGGATATCCGCCAGCGGGGCCAGTGTTACTCGTGAAGGAAGGACCAGCTTTCAGGATCGTTTCAGGGCCAACACCTTCAAGCTTTACATTGCTCAACATGCGCAGCTTGCCATTAAGAATGAACGTACCCCCAGGGATTTTTACCACTCCGCCGCCAGCATTTCCGGCCGCGTTTATCCTGCCTTGGATACTTGCAGTATCGTCGATGTAGCTCTTTCTGAGTTCGTCGGTGTCAAGCTGAAAGTGGCGTGTGCAGCTGCTGGATGACTTCTTTGTAGTCCTCAGTGCTGACTTTGTTTAGGACGTTGGCGTACTCCTCAAAGAGGTTCTCTTCGAAGCCGAACAGGAACATTGTCATCCCACATTCCAAGGCGTACCCCGGAGCAGTGCGCAATTGTTCGGCAAGGCTGTGTGACTGCGGTGAGCCGCCAGTGAAAGGTGACTCGGGAGGACCGGGGTTTTCACCGACCAGTCCCAGCCCTGCTCGCCGAGCCAAGGCGCTCGTGTACCTGTGGGAGGACCATTGTGATACGTCGTCCGTCAGCACGTTCTCGGTGTCAGTGGGAAGGCAGTGGTCTTGGCGCGGCACGGCAGCGGCCGCTCTCACGGCCGACACGTCATCCAAGCCGGTGAAGTCCACGTCCACGCCCGGCAACGTTGCGAGCACAGCGAACTGAACAGAATAGTCCAAGCCGCGTTCCTGGGCGCCATCCGGATTGGCCCGCCCGTCCAAGCCTCCTTCTATGGCTTTTGCTTTGTCATTCGGCAAGACTCCGCGGCCCGCTACCGGAACATGCACTCGCCCTTGATACCCAAGTTTCCGTAGCTCGCTTATCTGCCATACGGCTGCGTCCACCGTGGATCCGGAATACCAGTCCCACCACCGTTGGACCTGCTCGTCAGTTACGGACCGCCCATGCCATGAACGGGTGCCCGGAATCCACCCCGGCATGGGGGAAGGCGCAACGCCCTCAGCCAAACCGATGCCGTACTGGGGGGCGTCACCAAATGCCCAGTACTCGCGTTCATTTCCACCGTCACCGGGCCCTGGGTACCCCAGCTCCCCGCTGGCATTCGTGCCGACTCGTATTGCTGCTATGCCCACAAACCCCAGGTCCGATGTGACCAGGGCCAAGTACTTTTGCGCCGCATCCCGCACATTGGCACTGAATACGAGCTCGGCCCCCTCGTCCTTTGGCACACCCCCTGCGCTTCCCTTCAGCACACCTCCGGGCAGACGCCTTACCCAATCAGGCGGGTAATGCAGGCCAGGGGACAGAACCACAGCCAGGCCGGCCTCACGGCAACGGTTCAGGCGTTCCCGAACCTCCGCCACGTAGTGACGGTCCACCCGTCCGGCTCCCGGCTGATACCGATCCCAAGCCAACGGTAATTCGACTACGGACACGCCTGCGTCGTGAAGTGCTGCGAGGCGTTCAGGAGTGCACATGGCGCCCAGGACCCCGAAGGACAAGGGCTCCGGCGTTGGCTGGGTCTCCACACTGCAACCAACGATCACAGTTGCCATGACTATAGGCAGCAAGATAGAAGTGACAGGGCGTCTCACCGGTAGCCGCCCGTGACCGGAGGCAGTATCATCCCTCCGGCGATAGCGGCCTCGAGCTTTGTTCGGTCCAGCTGCCAAACAACTGTGTCACCGGAGGTTGGTCCAGTGAAAGTGAAAACCGGTTGGGCGTTCTCCTGCAGCCAAACCAGGAACTCAGGCGAAGCGAAACCGTAGCCCTCGCTCAGTTGCCTCCCCTGTGTTAGGACATACTGCGCATCGCGGTCATGCAGGGACTGCAAGGATGGCAGGACCTCCCACCCCTCATGCGGCATGAGCGCGAACTCACCGGTTACTGATGTCAAACCCACTTTGGAGGACGGGGGCAGCTCGGCGTTCATCCAGTCCCGGGCACGGACAAGTCCGTCATCGACTACTGACCTTGCCTGAACACCCAGAAAAAGACTGAGCATGGTCATGATTGCTGTGGCAACCATGACGACCCCCCGGAGGCTGGGCCGCCATTTCACCACCATCACAGCGGTTACGGGCACCGAGACCAGGGCAGCCAGCACCACACAGTAGCCAAACTGTTCCTCTGCCGCCCCGAAGAAGACGGAGTAGATACCCACCAAGCCGGTAAAAAGCGAGAACAAACCAATAGCCCGCCGTCCCACCAGCGGAGACATAGCAGTCACTGCCCCCGCCACGATGGAAAGGCCCAGTAGCAGATAGCTGGTGCCGAAGCGTCCGGCCAGGTCAATGAGCCGGTCTGTAAGGCTCACGCTGTGGACTGAATTGAAGCCTGTCATCTGAACGACGCCCATCATTCGAAGGACACCCACGGATTTTTGTTCAATGAACTGCGGAAACAGCCCGCTGGCAGCGATCAAACCCAGATAAATCAGGTAGGGAACTGTGGAGCATGCGAGGATTCGCAAGGCTGTTTGGAGGGGCACCGTTCTGCGCCAGACCACCGCGGCAAGTAACGGAACAACGGTGAACACGGCAGTCATGTCTTTCATTGCAATGGCCAGTCCGAAGACCAATCCGGCGCTGATTTCAAGCCACAGACGGGTTCGCCCCGACTTACGGTCGAGCAGCAACAGGACCAATAACCATCCCGATAGGACCGTCAGGCCAGCTGGAGTCTCCATCATCAACCGCCCATCCATGCGAAGGACAAACGGGTCGCTGGCCAGGATGACGCCAGCCACAACAGCAGGTCCAACACTCACCAGACGGCGAACCAACAGGAAACAGACAACCACCGCAACTGCTCCGAGGACACTATTGACCCAGCGCAACTGCAACACCAAATCCGTGGAGTGGCCTTCCAGGCCCAACACGCGGATGACCACAGCATTAAGGGCGTATGAGCCTGGGGGGTGCAGGAAAAACGGGGTGCCAAAGATTGATGGCATGTGCCCATCCGCTATTTGCCTTGCAATATCTGCATAGGTTACTTCGTCAATGAAGACGTCATTGGCCCGTTGAACACCGAACACCCGGAAGACCGTGGCCAACAAACCTACAAGGACTGCAACCCACAAGTGTCCCCGCAATGCCCTCTGCGAGGCACGGGCAGACCTCCGCGCTCGATTCCTCGGCCGAGATACCTTGAGTGCAATAGAAGTCATCAGGCACTGCCGTTAATAAGTCCGGGTACAAAGTACGATTCCGGTTTCAGTGGGATTACTCCGCTGGGGAATAGGGCATCTACCTGCGTGGAATACTGCCTGATTCGCCCGGGTTTTGCGTCGAGTCCGGTATCCCAGGTCCATGGCACAAAGCCCAACTTAGACATATGCGTTTCGTCCGGGCCGACAGCCAGATCATAGGGGAAGTCTGAGTACATCACGACGTTGGCCGGGTGTCCCTGGCCCAGCTCGCGGGTAATGAGGTGGTCCACATGCTTCCCCACCCCTGCCGGGCAAAACAACAGCTCGGCTTTGGTTTGTGCCATGAGTCCGGCGACGCCGGAGCGAAGCTGGCGGATGAGGGCTCGATCACCCTTGGCGATCCTTCCCAACGCGATGTCGAACCGGTACGTGGGGTAGCGGTGGGTGAGCTCCGGGAGCAGCCTCTCCCACGCGCCGCTCCCCAGCATCGGTGGCTTGCGTCGTCGAAACAGCGCGTCCACTTCACCGAGGTGGATGGACTCAACTCCCATGTCCTGCAGCACGGCGCGGTCCTCCGACTGCCTGGCCCGGAACAGGTCCCCAGCATCCGGAACGGTGCATTGGCGCATGAAGGACCGAGCCGCCCGTGTGTGGGGTGATGGCATTGCCTCAGTGAACAGCGTGGCCACGATGATCTGCCGCCCTTGGGCCTGGGCTTCAATAAGCGCGCCGCATGACAGGACTGCATCATCAAGATGGGGTGACAGGAACAACCAGGGGGCGTCGCCCCCCATGGAACGTTCAATTCGTGATTGGAGCGGCATTCAAGCCCTTTCAGCGTCGACGGCTTGGGGCCGCCGGGTTTGAGGATTTTTCAGTTCAGTGAGAGCCGTGCGGTAGGCCTGCGCCTGCTGGTCGGCGAGCGCATCCCAGTTGTAACCGGCGGCAAACTTCCGCCCTTGCTCAGCCACGTCCTCCAGCCCCGTTTGGGAGTATCGGGTGGCAATTTCATCAGCCAGGGCAAGAACATCGAAGGCCTCGACTATCCAGCCCGTGCCCGGAGGAATGATCTCTCTCAGGCAAGGAATGTCGAAGGCGATAACCGGAGTGCCGGCCGCGAGCGCGTCGATGGCCACTAGCCCGAACGTCTCGTGCCGCGAAGGCACTACCAGCAGCCGGGCATTGCTGAGAGCCTGGAACTTCCTATCCCCGGACAGCCACCCGAGCATCTGTACGCGCTTGGAGAGACCCTTGTCCCGAACGGACATGCGCAACCGTTCTTCGTCCGGGCCCGTACCGGCGATCAGCAGGTCGCCTTCTACCCTTTCGCAGGCGTGAGCCCAGGCTTCCAGAAGGAGATCCAAGCCCTTGTGCCCGTACTCCAGTCGTCCGATGAAGAGGACATCCTTCCCCAGCCGGGGTTGGTTGTTCCAGACTCCAGGATCTACGCCGTTGCCGATGACGTCCACATGCAGCTCCGGGTTCAGGTCCTGTAACCGATCTCCGATGCCCTGTGAGACCGAAATGAGCCTGCGGTGCTTCCGCACGCCCAGCCGCTCTATCCAGTGCAGGGGTAGCTTGTACTGCCGCGCCTTGTCTTTGGCGTGCAGCCACTGGACAACACCAATGGTGGGGCGCTTGGTCCAGAGCGGTGCGGCCATGGTGGAAAACGGGGCGAAGAAATCCTCCACCACTAGCTCGGTAGCTGACCGGCGCTTGCATACCTCAAACGGTAGCCGGGCCACATAGGCCACCAGCCTGGTCAATCGGTTCCCACCGGCGCCGAAGCCGATGGGCACATAGTGCACACCGTCCTCCACGCGTTCCTGCCAGCCCGGATAGCGGGTGGTCAGCACTGTGACGTGGAAGCCTTTTGCCGTCAGGCGGCGATTGATTTCGTGGGTTCGCACGGACCCTCCGCCTGCCCCGGGCATGCGTGGATCTTCAAAGCCCAAATGCAAAACTCTCATAGCTGTCTTCCCGTCTCTACATTTCTGGAGGGCACCCTGCCCGCTACAACTCCGCTGAATCCGGAGCAGTGGCATCGGCTTTGGGAAGCACGTCGGTGTAGCGCCCTATGCGACCGGCGGCCGGTCGTTTTGCTGCGTTTGCCGACCTGGCGCCGTCGGGAAATCTTGAAGTCATTCCTGCGCGGCAGCATGCCGCGCTGGTGAGCAAGAACGGTGGCACCGCTGATGCCGGCGAGAAGCAACCAGAGCAAGGGCTGCAGGTGGGCGGCGACGGCAAGGACCACGATCAAGGCGAACGCCAGGATGGCGAACCTGCCTGCCCGCTTTCCCGGGTTGGCAGACGCCAACACGGGACGCGCCAATAGTGTCAGGACCAGGCCGGCGGTCACGGCCCCGATGGCAGATCCCACGGCCATTCCCGAGACGGCGTTCAGCTGCCAGCCGATCCAAAGCCCGCCAATAACCAGAAGACACGCACAAGCGAGGCCGATTTGGCAGCGGCGGTAGGCACGCATGGCTAGGAGTATGGTGGCGAGCACCATCAGGACGGCATAGCCGAGACCGGAAGCCGCCAGCCATGGCAGGAGTCCAAGGGAGCCGTGATACTTCTGCGGAACAATGACGCCGGACATCAGGGGCGGTGCCGTGGCGATGATGGCGAAGGCCACCACCACAAGCTGTCCGAACGAGGCGAAAGAAGCGCCCAGCACCTCGCCGACCTTGACTCCAGGGGTGCGAAGCAAGGGAAATGCAACCAGCGCGGTTCCTGCAGCCACGTAAACGGGCCCCTTGGCAATGGTGGCGAGCGCTTGGAAACCCGCCGCCTCAACCGAGCCATTGTCCAGAAAGCCGACCACTACGACGTCGATCCCCACCAGCACGGACACAATGCACAGAACCGACGCGATATCGCTGGTTTCGGCCCATCGCCACTTCTCGAGCAACACGCGCGGACGCCAGCGGAGGTCCCGATAGAACGACCACGGCACCACCAGCGGCGCCAGGCACCCCGCGACAAAACCGAGCACCGCTCCCCCGGCACCCCATGCCATCAAGATCACCAGCAGGCTGAAGATCAACCGCAAGACAACCTCCCCGATGGTTGACACTGCGTACCACGTGAAGCGGAGTTCGCCCTGAAGCCACCCGGCAGGGGCATTCACAACAAAAATGACGAAGGCTGCCAGTGCCACCGCTGCTGCCAGGGCCGGGGTGGCGAGCGCGAGAGTCACACCGCCAGTGATGGCTGCTGCGGCAATACCCGCCAGGCAGGACACGAATACCGAGAAGGCCACGCCGTTCCGTCGCTCTTCGGAGCCTTCCGGATGCACTGCAACCACATGCGACAGCGGAAGCGGAACCATCGCGTTGGCCACGATCCCCACAACTCCGAGGATCATTGCGGCAGCCGCGAACTGTGTGTAATCCGCTGTCCCCAGCATGTTGGCCATAAGCAGCGTGCACGCGTAGCTCACCACGCCCACCAGTCCTGCGGACACAGCGAGGAAGCCACTGTTTTGAGCTATGTTGACGTCTTGATCCGGCGTCCTTTCCTTGCTTTCAGCCCTGGGCCTCAAGTTCACGGCGGTGGTTATGGCCTGTTCGGATAAATCCACTGATCAGCTACCGTTACTGGCCATCGTTGGCTTCGGCCGGAGCAAAGACACTTCCCGGTCCGGCAAGCAAGGTGTTTCGGCCTGCCGATCGGATGTCAGCAGCGGCCACGCCGATCTTCTTCATCGCGGCGAAAGCCTCGAACTCGTCCCGGCCCTTCATGATGATTGAGACGTGACCGTCGGCCAGGGCATACTCGTCGGTCGGCCTCAGGGCGGCTGTGAAATCAATACCGTCAGGCACTTCAAACTGCGCAGGCACTTCGAACTGAACCAGGGTGGACAAGTCCGAGTGGAAGGCCCGTGGATCTCCGCCGTCGCGGCGCATCTTCGCTTCCTCCAAGAGCACCCCTGTGAGCAGCATGGTGGTGCGGTCCCAGGTAAAGCAGCGGGCCCATTCACGACACTCGCCGGAGACGATGATGGCTGCCTCGGGTTCGGTCAACTCAGTGACTGCATCAACCATGGCAGATCCGAAGTCCGTGGGATGGTCCACCAGCCATCCCGTACGGCCGTCCACTACCGAATCCCTGATTCCTGGAACCCGCAGCGCCAAGCACGGCACGCCCCAGGCTGCGGCCTCGATTACTGAACAACCCCAGCCTTCTGATGCCGACGTGGTGGCAGTCATCCATGCACGGCTCAACAGATTGTCCCGGACCTCGTTGGGCTGGTATCCGTGGAAAGTGATGGCATGGTCCAGGCCGAGGTCCATGGCCAGTTGCTGAAGCCGCGCCCGTTCGGGACCGTCCCCGACGATGTCCATCCGCAGGTTGGGAAGTCTACGCGCTGCCACGGCGAACTGGCCCAGCAGCAGGTCCAATCGCTTGTGGGGCACCAACCGGCTCACGACGGCGATAGTCGGCTCAGCGGCCCGCGCGGCGACCGTGGGCGGAATGTCGATGGTACCGTTCGGCACCACGTGGACGGGGCCCCTGAATCCAAGCTTTCGCAGTTCCATGCGCGTTGACGGCGATACCGCTACGATGGCGCGCTGCCCATACACGGTCTTGGCGCCACTGCTTTCGAGAAAGCGGCCTACAGCGGCCATGGGCGGGGAGAACCGGGTACGGAACTGCTCTTGGTGAACGTGGTGGACCAGTTGCACGATCGGGATGTCCCCGCGCAGGAACAACGGAGAAAAGAAGGGTATTCCGTTTTGGCAATCCACCACGGCGTCGAACTGGCCGTTGGTGCGCAGGAGCCTGAGTGCGGCCTGCCCATAGATTGAGAGTGCTCCGCCACCTCGCAATATACGGATGCCGTCAATGGTCTCCTCGGCTGACTGGCCGGTGTCGCGGCCGGTAAACCACGTGACACGAACTCCGTTGCTCACCCATCTGCGTGAGATCTCATGCATGTACTGCTCGGCGCCGCCTGCCTGAGCGTGCTTGATATCGCGCCAGTTGAGCACCAGTACATGCTTTCCAGCGAGCTGGGCCGGGGAGTTCAGCTCAGTGGAGCCGTCCGTCATGATGTTGCTTTCTGAAGTTGAATCACCGAGGCGAAGCTGGCCACTCCGTCCTGGAAGGGGCGGAACGTGGACTCAGCTCCATCGGTCCAGGCCACGGGGAGTTCCACAATGCTGGCGTCGTTGTCCTGGAGCCGAAGAAGCAGTTCCACATCGAAGGCGAAGCCCGTGCTGCGGCACTGCACCATGGCAGCGGTGAGGGCATCCCGTTCGAAAAACTTGAAGCCGCACTGGGTGTCCTGAATGCCTTTGACCTTCGATTTGGTCAGAGCCCGGAAGGCCGTGCCGCCCATTCGGCGCCCGATGTGCTGGGGCACAACAAACGTGGAACCTGGGGCGTGACGGGAGGCGATAACCGCTGCAGCGCCACCCGCGAGTTGTGCCATGGCTTCAGTGAGCGTTGCCAGCGGCGTGGCGAGATCGGCGTCAAAGAAGCCGGTGTACCTGGACGTCCCGCTGAGGAGGCCACGGCGGACAGCTGCCCCTTTTCCGCGACGGGAACACCCCAGCACTGAGATCGGCACTGCATCTCCCTTTTCCCGGGAGATCCGGCGGACAATCGCAGCAGTTTCATCCACGCTGCCGTTATCCACCACCACAATGCGTGAAGACCACGGCTGAACGGCCAGGAAGTCGACAGTCTGCGTCAGTGTGCTGGCGATTCTTCCTGCCTCGTTGTACGCAGGAATGATGACTTCGAGGTCTACATGGGAACGACGCAACGAGTCTGGATGTCGCCGGGCTTGTAGACGACCCCTCTTGCCGACATGGACACTGTGCGCGTGAAGCGGAACCATCTGAACCTCCAATATCCGGGAACGGGGACTAAATTCGTGCTCGCAATATATGCAGTGGGGTTACCACGCAAGTCATGACGCGAATCCGGGCGTTGTGCTCCATGTCATGGATTGATCCGGCTGCCAAAGGTGTCCCGGGCGCTCTGAGCGAAATTGCTGGTTCTGTGTCAGAGCCCGTCTATAGAGTGGCCACATGAGCCACACTTCTTCCGCGCCTGCCGCTGCCAAGGAACCCACAGTCCAGCCTCCTGTCGCCAAGCAGGTCCCCACCCGCCGCGAACACCATGGCGATGTCTTCGTGGACAACTACGAGTGGCTCAGGGATAAGGAATCGGCCGAGGTTGTTGACCATCTCAAGGCAGAGAACGCGTACCAGGAAGCGGTGACGGCGCACCAGGAACCGCTGCGCGAAGCGATGTTCCGGGAGATCAAGGGCCGCACCCAGGAAACGGATCTGTCCGTGCCCAGCCGCAAGGATGGCTGGTGGTATTACAGCCGTTCGGTGGAGGGCAAGGAGTACAGCATCCAGTGCCGCGTCCTAGGCGCCAACACGGGCGATCCTGTGGCGGACTGGACTCCCCCGGCGGTTGAAGCAGGCGTTGAGCTTCCCGGCGAGCAGGTGCTCCTGGACGGCAATATTGAAGCAGAGGGCCAGCCGTTCTTCAGCGTGGGTGGTGCCGCCGTTACTGTCGACGGCAACCTTTACGCCTACGCCGTGGACAACTCCGGAGACGAACGCTTCACCTTGCGGATCAAGGATCTGCGGACCGGCGAGCTTCTCCCGGACGTTATAGAGGACATCTTCTACGGGGTGGCTTTCTCCCCCGACGGCACCAGGCTCTTCTACACCGTGGTTGATGATTCGTGGCGGCCATACCAAGTAAAGGCCCACGTCCTGGGCACTCCTGTGTCTGAAGATGAGGTCCTCTACCAGGAGGACGACGTCGCCATGTGGCTCGGCTTCGACCTCTCGTCCGACCGCCGCCACCTGGTGCTCAGCATCGGCTGTTCCGAGTTCAGTGAAACGCGGCTGCTCCGCTTCGAAGATTACGACGCTGGCCTCAGCACCGTCATTTCCCGCGACCACCGTGTCCTCTACGAGGCCGAGCCCTTCCTCCTTGACGGCAAGGAAACACTGCTCCTGACCCACAACAAGGGTGCCACCAATTCGATGGTGAGCCTGGTGGATCCGGCAGAGCTCTCCAGGCCGCTCGCCGAGCAGGACTGGCGGACCGTCGTCGAGCATTCCGACGACGTTCGCGTCAACGGTGCTGGCGTGACGTCCACCCACTTGGTGTTGTCCGTCCGCAAGGACACCATCGAGCGCGTGCAGGTACTCCCGCTGGCGGGCCTGGGCACAGCTGCTCAAGGGGCTCCCGTGGAGCCAGCCTTCGATGAGGAGCTTTACACCGCGGGTGTATCCGGCTCCGATTACCAAGCTCCGGTGATCCGCATGGGCTATACCTCCTACTTCACGCCGTCGCGCGTCTACGACTTCGTCCTGCCTACCGCAGAACAGCCCGGCGGCGAGTTGCTGCTCCGCAAGGAAAGCCCGGTTCTGGGCGGCTACTCGGCTTCCGATTACGTCGCCACCCGTGAATGGGCCACGGCCGACGACGGCACACAGGTTCCGCTGTCAGTGCTGCGTCACGCATCGGTCCAGCAGGATGGCACGGCCGCCGGGTTGGTTTACGGTTATGGCTCCTACGAAATGAGCATGGATCCGGGCTTCGGAGTGGCCCGCTTGTCTCTTCTGGACCGCGGAATCGTCATGGTGATCGCCCACATTCGCGGCGGCGGTGAACTGGGACGCAAGTGGTACGAAGACGGCAAGAAACTCACCAAGAAGAACACCTTCACGGACTTCATCGCAGCCACGGACTGGCTGGCGGAGTCCGGTTGGGTCCACCCCACGCGTATTGCTGCCATGGGCGGATCCGCTGGCGGCCTGCTCATGGGCGCGGTCGCCAACATGGCCCCGGAAAAGTACGCCGCCATAGTGGCGCAGGTGCCGTTCGTGGACGCCTTGACCACCATCCTGGATCCTGAGCTTCCGCTATCCGCCCTGGAATGGGAGGAATGGGGCAACCCCATCACGGACCCGGAGGCCTACGAGTACATGAAGTCCTACACTCCGTACGAGAATGTGGGGACCGTGGCCTACCCCAAGATCGCCGCCGTCACCTCGTTCAACGACACGCGTGTGCTTTATGTGGAGCCCGCAAAGTGGGTCCAGGCGCTGCGCTCTGCGTCTACGGGGACCGAGCCGATCGTCATGAAAATCGAGATGGACGGCGGCCACGGCGGCGCATCGGGCCGCTATGTGCAGTGGCGCGAGCGGGCCTGGGACTACGCTTTCGTGGCCGACTCCCTTGGTGCCACGGAACTGCTTCCGGGCGCCGGCCTCAAGTAGCTACGCTCGGCGTGCCCGGAGCAATGCGTAGTAGCCAGGGATAAGGTCCGGGGATGACGGATTGCTCAGCGGGCGCGTCTCGATGCTCGCTGAGCCCTCTTCCACAAGGTTCCAGTCCGCCGTCGGGAAGGCCTTGGCCCGTTGCACGGCACCAAAGCGGCCAGGCATCGGAAGTCCCCGGATTGCCCCCTCGAGCGGCGCAGGAATCGAGTTTCGGGTTGCCCCGAGGTGGCTGACGTAGTCCACAGGCGTGCCAGGGAAGTTGGTCTCGGCCAGGAAAACGCCACCGCGGCTTCCGACGACGGGCAGAAGGTTCGCGGCCAAAGCGGACTGGCCGCTGCGGTCCAGTACGTGCAGGACACCTCGGATGAACACGTTTGCGTCCCCGGCCCAACCCGCAGCTTCAAGGGCCGTCGCCACGGCCTCGACGGCGCCAGTTGCCGTCATGTCACATACGGCGAATGACGCCGTCGTGATCCCTGCCGCTTCCTGGCGAGCGCGGTCCACGGCATTAGCGGAGTAGTCGAGCCCCAGCGCGTGTGGAAAATGCTGCGCCAGCAGCCGAGTGAAGCTACCGTTCCCACACCCGACGTCAACTATCGGGAGCGTGGGGTCCAGTTGCTTCAGCGTGGGGAGATAGCCATTGAGTTCATGGGAGCTTCCCGAATCCCACAGGACATCGCCCGTTGCGCCGGTTGAACGAACGTTTCCCCAGTACTGGTCCCAGGCTGTGAGCGGGTCTTTCGGGGCTGCAGAGGACAGCCTGATGAGGCGAGGTATCAGCAGGTACTTCCTGAGCGCGGAGAACATTCTCCAAATATATGGGGCTCTATGCCTCCACCAGCCACTCCAACGCTTCTGTTTCGGAGGTGAAGAACTTGGTGGGGCACGGCGGCTTCATGATGCCCAGGAAGAAGTTGGCGATGACCCTGTCCACTGGAGACGAACCCCACAGGGCGATGCGGGAAGCCTGGCAAGGTTTGGCAAACACTGATCGGGCGCCCCTGGTGACGTCGTCCGTAGTTGCCATGTCAACAATCATGGGATGCCGGTCCGAGCCGCAAATTTCGTTGACCCTGTCCATGGCCCTTTGGGCGTCCGGTTCCTTGATCCGGGCGCCACGCGGCCATGTCAGGCGCAGGATCCCAGGCTCTTCGAGTTCCAACTCGAATGTCACCTGTTGGTGGTCTTGCGGTGTCGCTGGGTGGTCCACGATTCTCCTCGCACTTTTCCAAACGGCTGCGGTGGAAATCCGGACTGGATCCCCCACACTCACTGCCTCAAGGCTGTCGAATCCGGGAGTCAAAGTAAAGGCGTGTCCCACGACTCAAAAAGCTTGTTTGGAGTTGGGCGGCCACTGGCCGCAATGCCGCTGATAGGGTGTTGCCAAATCCTGAAATATTGTGGACCAATGGTGGAACGGAAGGGGCTCAGTGGGCGAGACCGTTGCCGGTGAACAGCAGGCCTCCCGCTCGGCTGTCGTGGCGGACTCAGACCATGACCGTCTGGCGGCCACCACGTCCGTGCTTCATGCAGCGGGCTTCCAGGTTTTCCGTGCCACAGACACCGCCTCCATGGCCTTGCACCTCCAGCAACTCCGCCCTTCAGTGGTGGTGGCTGAGAATGCCCTTGCCCATGGACTTGGCAGTCCAGGGGTTCCTGTACTGCTGCTTCTTGGTGCTCAGGAGTCTGTGGACCTTGAGGAAGTGGAGTCCTGGCGCGTAGCTGACTACCTCATCAACCCGGTCCGGCCCGGGGAACTCGTCCACCGGGTTGAAACCTTGATCGGTCGCGCACGGGAGCGTGCACGCTCCCGTGGCGAAATCGAAGCACTGCGGGAAAGCCTCCGGAACGTCTCTTCGGCAATTCGGCAGACCAATGATCCGCAGCTGATCGCCGAGCACGTGGTTCGCGGTTTTGGCGAGGCCTTAGGCGCAGACCATGTTTGGTTCGCCACCTTCCGCGATGAACGCGTCCCCAGCATCCGCGCACAATGGAACCGTCCGGGACTTCCGCTGCTGCCGGCAAGGCTGGGCGATAGCGAAAACATCATCACCGAAACGGCCAACCGGCTCTGGGCCGAGGCGGACGTCCTCGCGGTAGCGGACCACCGGGAAGACCCTGACTCGAAGATCGCCAAAGCACTTCAGGAGTGGTCCGGCGAACTTAAACCCATATCCACTGTGCTGCTTCCTGTTGGCGAAGGCGCTTCCGCCATGGGCATCATCCTGTTGTCCACTGTGCAGGAGCGTCACGACTGGACGCGTGCCGAGATCGCCTTGATGCAGCACGTCGCCGGGAACGTAGCCCACGGGCTCATCCAAGGCCACCTCATCAGTGCCCAGCAGCGTGTCCTGCACCAGTTGAGGCAACTGGACAAGGCTAAGACCGATTTCCTGGCCACCGTCAACCATGAGCTACGGACACCCCTCACCTCCATCACCGCCTACCTGGATATGATCCAGGACGGCTCCGGAGGCCCGGTTCCCGAGGGCATCAGGAAAATGCTGGACGTCATTGCCCGCAACTCGGACCGCTTGCGCAGGCTGATTGAGGACATGCTCACAGTCTCCATGCAGGACGGCAGCAACCTGGACCTCAAGCCGGTCGACCTCGACAAGCTCCTGCAGGTGGTGGTGGCAACTCTCCAGCCGCTGGCAGAGTCGCGCCATGTTTCCGTGTCCTTTACGGAGGCGACCGAAGACATTGAAGTCACTGCCGATGAAGCAAAGCTTGAACAGGTGTTCACCAACATCGTGGCCAACGCCATCAAGTTCACTCCCGAGGGCGGCCGTGTTGGCATCACCAGCGCCATGGCAGCTTCCGAGAATGGCGGACGGGCAGCCCTTGTGCAAATCGAAGACAACGGCCTGGGCATCCCGGAACACGACCTCCCCCACATCCTGACGCGCTTCTACCGCGCATCCAACGCCACCTCTGCGGCAGTACCGGGCAGCGGATTGGGGCTGGCGATCGCAAACGACATCATCAGCCGCCATATGGGCCGCATGGCTTTTGACTCCATTTTGGGATCCGGGACCACGGTATCCGTGGAGTTGCCGGTGGGAGGACCGTAGGCTGGCTAGCTGTAACCGGCCGCTTCAGTGACAGGTTTCGGCTGCGCCCTCCGCGACTGTGACAGCGGTGTCATTGCCAGGCCCGGAAGATGTGATCTGTGGTCACTAATGCTCGACATGCAAAGAAACAAAACTGATGCCCCGGGCAGCAGCCCAGGGCATCAATTTAGCTCGTATGGCCTTGAGAGGCGCTCCCCCAATGTTTAGTTCGGCCACCAACCGATGCTGGTGGTGTTCGTCTTACCTGTGGTGGTGCTGTTCGGCCACCAGCCGATTGCCGTGCTGTCCTGCGTAGGCTCGGCATTAGCCGGAGCAGCGAATCCCGTTACTGCCAGAACCGCCGCCATGAGCAGGGTTGCCGCAAATTTTTTCATCCGCTATGCCCTTTCGTACTGATGCGAATTTATTGACTGTGACTTGAATAAAGTCACGGGGCAAACTATACGAGCTTTTCTTCCGCAATGACATGGATAATGGGCACATGCAAAGTCCTCACCTGGCCACCCACCTTGTTGCCGGACTCAATGCACGCGCCAAATGGAAGGCGCGGGACTTTGACGAGGCCTTCAAGATGGCTGCTGAGGCTGCGGAACTCGCCCGGGATGCCGGCGACGAACTGGCCTGGTGGAACATGCGTTACCTGCAGGCGGAGTGCCTCCGTGACCAAGGAACCATCGAGGAATACCTGGCACTGGCGACCTCCCTCAATGATCACAGCCTTACAGCTTCCTCAGCCGAGCTCGGTGCCAAGGCAGGAACAATGGTAGCCATCGGGCTGCAAGGCCTCGGCCGGCTTGCCGAAGCCGCAACCATGGCGGCCGACGCCGCAAAACTTGCCGCCACGGACCCGGATCTCCTCTACGTTCAGGTCCTTGCCCAACGCGCCCTCATCGCGGCCTTGGCTGAGAGCCGGCTGCTGGACGATGCGTGGCGGGAATGCCTTGTTCTTGAGACGTTGATTTCTGATGACATTGACGAAGACACCGCGGGCAAGGGTTACTGGGTGATCGGAAACGTTGCTTTCCTCGCTGATCGCGTTACAGATGGGGGCCGGTACCACGATCTGGCTGCCGAAAGGCTGTCACCGTCAAAGGACGTTGATTTGTGGGCTCGCTTCAACCGCGCCTCCGCGGAAATGCGGTTGCAGGCAAAACTCGGTGACGCGGCGACTCTTCGCTGCATTGAAAGGGCAGAGCTCGCTACCGATATTGTGGGCGGTTCCGAGCGGGATCATCTGGAAATGTCCTTGGTCCGCGCCCATTGGAATTACCTCGCCGGCGATATGCAGGAAGCCCTGGCGATCCTCGAACCCCTTTGCTCTCGTTCCTCCATTCTGGCTACCCAAACGTCCGCCGAAGCCCATTTTCTGTTCGGACGGACCTTGCTGGCGTCCGAGCGGCATGAAGAAGGCATGGCTGCTTTCGAAGAAGCAGCAAAGCTCTTCGACCAAGCGGCCCTGCCCGAGCGCAGCGCAGCCGTTCGCGAGCATCTTCGGCAAAGCGTCCGGGGCGGGCCGCACGGGGAGTGAGCATGGCTGACTCAGAAATGTACTCCGCGAATGACCCCCGTTTGGGGCTCCTCTTGGAAGGCATCGTCAGGTTGGCGGCCGGAGACCTGAACACCAGGATCCGGGTCTCCGAGGCACGCGACGAGATTGACGCCGTGATCATGGGCACCAACCTCTTGGCCGAAGATCTCCAGATCGTCTATGAAGAGCTGGAGCAAAGGGTGCAAGCCCGGACACAACAGCTTCACGAAGCGCACCTTGCGATGCAGCGCATGGCCATGACGGATCCCCTGACGGGCTTGAACAACCGCTCCGCTTTCGCCACCGCCCTGAGCGAGGCGCAAGCGAACGGCGTGCAGGGCAACAAACGGCCGGGGATCCTCCTGCTGGATATGGATGGCTTCAAGGCCATCAATGATTCACTTGGCCACACCATCGGTGACAAGGTCCTGGAAACAGTGGCGAACCGTATCAGCGGTGCGGTCCGCGAGCAGGACATGGTTGCCCGCATGGGCGGCGACGAGTTCGCTGTCCTGCTTCCGGAGGTGACCCCTGCGGAGGCCAGCGCCATTGGCAGCCGAATCCTCGCCGCGGTGGTGGGGGCGATGGAGATTGAGGGCCAACACCTCCGCTGCGGGGTCAGCATGGGGCTCCGGATGGCCGATCCCGGCCAGCGCGCAGAAGAGCTCATGATGGAAGCGGACATCGCCATGTACGAGTCCAAGGCGGACGGGCGCGGCAAGCTCAAGGTGTTCGCCCCTGACATGCTGCTGGCCCGGCAAATGCGGAACCAACTGGTGGGCGAGCTCAAAGAAGCGATCACCGATTCTCAGCTGGTGCTCCATTACCAGCCCATCATCAGGCTGGATACCCGCGAGATTGAGGGGGTGGAAGCCCTGGTCCGCTGGAACCACCCCACCCGTGGAATCATCATGCCGGATGAGTTCATTCCCATTGCCGAGGAAACGGGAATGATCTCCGATCTGGGAGGCTGGGTGCTCCGCACCGCCGTCGAGCAGTTGAAGCAATGGCGTACCGACCCTCTGACGGCGGGCCACAACTTCAGCATGCGCATCAACGTTTCAGCAGCGGACCTGCAGCGTCTTGAGTTCATTGAAGACGTTCGCGAGGCGCTGGTTTCAGCCGACCTGGACCCGTCGCTACTGGTCCTGGAGCTGACCGAGAGCGCCGTGATCCAAGGCAACGACCTGGACCGCTACACGCTTAACAGCCTGCGCCGCCTTGGCGTGGGACTGGAAATTGACGATTTCGGCACCGGCTATTCCTCCATCAGCTACCTTCGCCAACTGCCCGTGGATACGGTCAAAGTGGATCGGACGCTGCTCTCCGCCCTGGGCAGCGACCCTTCGCAGCCAGCCCTTCTCGCCGCCGTACTGCAGCTCATCCGGGCCTGCGGCCTGGCTGCTGTGTGGGAGGGCGTGGAAACCGCCGAGCAGGCCGAGTACCTCCTGAGCATCGGGTGCACCAGCGGCCAAGGCTACTACTTCAGCCGTCCTTTGCCTGCAGCGCAATTGACCGAACAACTGAAACACCACAAGACGTGGCCCGTCAGCTGATTTTCCGGGTCCACGGATGGTGCCGTGTGCGCCACTCCGAGTCCAGAATCGCGTAAATGTTCTCGGTGGCCCACTGGCCTTTGTAGTGCCAGTTGTCCACCAAGGTGGCTTCGAGCCGCATGCCCAGCCGTTTGCAGATGCCAGCAGAACCGGCGTTGAGTGCATCCAGCTTTGCGTCGATGCGATGGAAGGCCAGTTTCTCGAAAGCCAGCTTCATGACGGCTTCCGCAGCCTCCGTGGCAATGCCGTGGCCACGCGCCTCCGGATGCAGTATCCAGCCCAGCTCACCTTGTCCGGTACCCTCCAACCACTTCAGCACTACCTCGCCCATCAGGCCGGGGTGGTCCTTGCGCTCGATGGCAAGGCACACCCAGTCGCCTTCCTGGTTGAACTCGAAGTTGGCGTACCTGCCGAGGACCTCCATGGACTTGGTCTTGGTCAGCTCGTTGCGCAGGAGGTACCGGGCAGTTTCGGGAAGTGACTGATAACCGTGGAACCGTTCAAGGTCCTCGGCCTCGAACCGCCGCAGGATAAGTCGATCGGTGATGATGGGAAGCTCAATTTCGGGCATGACTCCGAGGCTACTAGGTACGGGCGAATCATGGTCCAGTCTTGACACGTGGCGCGATCTGGGATTACCTAATGAACATTCGGTAAATAAAGCTGGAGGCAATGACGCATGGTTGAAACAACCCTCTCCGGTGCACAGCACCACATCCTGACGAACGACTACGCGTCCGAATGGATGGGCATCGAGGTCCTCAAGCTCGACGACGGCCACGCCACCATCCGCATGCATCTCCGCCAGGAAATGCTCAATGGGTTCGGCATGGCACACGGCGGAATGATCTTCGCCTTCGGCGACACCGCCTTCGCACTGGCCTGCAACCCGGCCAACCCCACGCCAAAGCAAGCCGCCAACATCACGGTGGCGTCCGGCGTCGATATCAACTTCATCAAGCCGGCGTTCCAGGGCCAGGTGATCACCGCCGTCGCAAACCGCCGCGCGAGCACCGGCCGAAGCGGCCTTTACGACATCCAGATATATGCGGCTTCCCCGGACGAAGACGCCTCTGATCCCACAGCTTCCGATCCCGCCAGCGGGGAGCTCATCGCTGAGTTCCGTGGCCGCAGCCGCACCATCTCCAAGAAGTAGGAAACCCATGACGCAGAACACCGTGGCCGCACCCGCAGCATCCTCAACCAAGGAAACCGCCCCAGTGCTTGACCGTGAAGAAACCATCTCCCGCGACGAACTCGAGGCCTTGCAGCTCACTCGCCTCCAGCACACGGTGGCGTACGCCTACGATCGCGTGCCGCTGTACAAGCGCAAGTTCGACGAAGCAGGCGTGCACCCCACGGATCTCCGCGAGCTGAGCGACCTCGGCAAGTTCCCCTACACCACCAAGGAAGACCTCCGGCTGGAGTACCCCTTTGGTATGTTCGCCGTCCCGCAGGATCAGGTGGCGCGAATTCATGCGAGCTCCGGCACCACCGGCCGCCCCACCGTTGTTGGCTACACCAAGAACGACCTCGCCAACTGGGCAACCCTGGTTGCACGCTCCTTCCGCGCCTCCGGCGTCCGGCCCGGGATGAAAGTCCACAACGCCTACGGCTATGGCCTGTTCACCGGCGGCCTCGGCGCGCACGCGGGTGCTGAAGCGCTCGGTTGCACCGTCATCCCCATCTCCGGCGGTCAGACCGAACGCCAGATCCAGCTCATCCAGGACTTCAAACCGGACGCCATCCTGGCCACTCCCACCTACCTGCTCACCATCGCCGATGCCATGCAACACCAAGGCATCGACCCCACGTCCACCTCGCTCAAGTACGCCGTCCTGGGCGCCGAACCGTGGACCGAAGAAATGCGTCACGAGCTTGAAACCACCATGAACATCAAAGCCTCGGACATCTACGGGCTCTCCGAAGTCATGGGCCCGGGCGTCGCCGGCGAAGCTGTTGAAACGCAGGACGGCTGCCACATCTGGGAGGACCACTTCCGCCCCGAGATCATCGATCCGTTCGACCACTCGACCGTGCTGGCCGACGGCGAACCCGGCGAACTCGTCTTCACTTCCCTCACCAAGGAAGCGTTGCCGATCATCCGGTACCGCACCAAGGACCTCACCCGCCTGCTGCCGGGCACCGCACGGCCCGCGCACCGCCGCATGGGCCGTATCACCGGCCGCAGCGACGACATGATCATCCTGCGCGGCGTGAACCTGTTCCCGTCACAGATCGAGGAAATCGCGCTGCGCATCCCCGAGCTCAGCCCGCACTTCCAGCTCGAAATTACCCGCCCCGAAGGCAAACGCATGGATTCCCTGACCGTGAAGATCGAGCGCCGCGAAAATGTTCCGTCCGAGGCAGGTACGACGGCGGCACACACCTTGCGTGAACAGATCAAGATTCATGTCGGGTCATCTTGCGTGGTTGACGTTGTAGAGCCCGGTTCCCTTGAGCGGTCCAACGGTAAGCTCCGCCGGATTTACGACATGCGCCCCAAGGGCTGAACGCGTTCACCCGTAGAGATCGTGAGAAAATGCCAGCATGCCTACTGAGACCACCACCAAGCGCGGACGGCCCGGTTATGACCAGCAGTCGGTGCTCCGCATCGCCGTCGACGTCTTCAACCGCCACGGGTACGACGCTACGTCCATGGGCATCCTGGCCGAAAACCTCGGGATCTCGAAGTCAGCCATCTACCACCACGTGCCGTCCAAGGGCGATCTTCTGAAGCTCGCCCTTGACCACGCATTGGGAGGGCTGGAAGCCATCCTGGAGGAGCCGGCCGCTACGTCCGGGCCCGCCGATGCTCGGCTGGAGTTCGTGCTGCGGCAGACCATTGCGGTGCTGGTGGACAGGCTCCCGTTCGTGACCCTGCTGCTGCGATTGCGGGGCAACACGGAGATCGAGCGTGATGCACTGGAACGTCGTCGCGCCTTCGACCACAAGGTGGCCGAGCTGATTGCCGCTGCCCGGGAAGATGGCTCGCTGCGCCAGGACATCGATCCGCGCACCGTCACACGCCTCCTGTTCGGTACCATCAACTCGATCGTGGAGTGGTACAAGCCGGGCGGCTCGCTATCCCCGGAGAAGCTCGCCGACGACGTCATCACCATGGCCTTCGACGGCCTCCACACGGCCGCCTGACCGTCTCTCACATCCCCCGGGCTTCCCGCCGACCCTCTCTCACATCCCCCGGGCTTCCCGCCGATCGTCTCTCACATCCCTCGGCCTCCCGGCTTTCGGCCGATCGTCCAAGAGCCGGATCCGCCGGCGGACACCCCTCCTGACCATTGATCCCCCGAACGCGAAACGCCCTCCCACGTAACGTGGAAAGGCGTTTCGTCGTAGGTAGAGAGCCACTCCCTCAAACCCGCGGAACGTGAGAGAGCGACACCCTCAAACCCGCGGAACGTGAGAGAGCGACACCCTCAAACCCGCGGAACGTGAGAGAGGGTTATTTCTCTACGAGGGTGAGGACGTCGTACGTGGCCACGATTTCGTCGTTCTGATTGGTCAGGACGGCGTCCCAGGCCACCTCACCGTATTCGTCGGTCTCGCGGGGGGTGATCTTCTTGGCCGTCAGCGTGACCCGGATGGAGTCGCCGGCTGCAACAGGGGTGATGAAGCGCAGGTTCTCCAAGCCATAGTTGGCCAGTACGGGACCCGGAGCTGGCTCAACAAAGAGCCCGGCAGCCCAGCTCAAAAGCAAGTAACCGTGGGCCACAATACCGGGGAAGAACGGGTTGGCCTCGGCGGCTTCCTGGTTGGTGTGTGCGTAGAAGGTGTCACCCGTCGAGTTCGCGAAGGCGGTGATGTCCTCAAGCTTGACCTCGCGAAGGTCCGAGCGAACAGCGTCACCGATGCGGAGGGTGGAGAGGTGCTTCCGGAACGGGTGCTCCCCCTCGGTTTCTACGGTGAAGTTCCGGTCAGCGCCCGTGTGCCAGAGGCCCGTAACGGCGGTCAGCATGTTGGGGGAACCCTGAATGGCCGTGCGCTGCATGTGGTGCAGGACGGATCGGATGCCGCCCAGCTCCTCGCCGCCACCTGCGCGGCCGGGACCGCCGTGAACCAAGTGTGGGACCGGGGAACCGTGGCCGGTGGACGAGCGCGCGTCTTCGCGATTGAGCATGTGAATGCGGCCGTGGTGGGCAGCGATGCCCAGCACCAGTTCCTGCGCCACGGAAGGATCGTTGGTGCACACCGATGCCACAAGGGAGCCAGAGCCGCGGGCTGCCAGACGGATGGCATCGGCGAGATCCGAGTACCCGATCACCGAGGACACCGGCCCGAAAGCTTCGAGTGAGTGGACCTCTTCGGCTTCAGCGTCTGCCCAGCTCAGGAGGACCGGCGACATGAAGGCACCGTCTTCCACTACGCCCACGCCGCCCCCAACGGAGGTGACCGACGGCGAATCGAGAGATCCGTACGCAAGCTCACCACCGGCGTCGAGCATTGACTGAACTGCCGCACGGACGTCGGCGAGCTGTTCCAGCGACGCCAAGGCGCCCATGGTGACGCCATCGGCGCGCGGGTCGCCAACCACGACGCGTTCGTTGATTCGCGCACCGACGGCAGCAGCGACGTCGGCCGTCAGCTCCTGCGGGACGATAACGCGGCGGATGGCGGTGCACTTTTGGCCGGCTTTGACGGTCATCTCAGTGACCACCGCCTTGATGAAAGCGTCGAACTCCGGGGTGCCCGGGACGGCGTCGGGCCCGAGGATGGCGGCGTTGAGGGAGTCGGTCTCGGAGGTGAAGCGGATGCCGCCCTGCACCACGTTCTTGTGGCCCTTGAGCGAGTTGGCAGTGGATGCTGAGCCGGTGAACGAAACGAGGTCGCGGTAGTCGAGCTCATCAAGGATGGTGCGGGCAGAACCGGAGATCAGCTGAAGGGAGCCTGCCGGGAGAATTCCCGACTCGACGATTGCCTTGACCGCCGCAGCGGCAACGTAACCCGTGGGCGTGGCCGGCTTCACGATGGTGGGGACGCCGGCGAGGAACGCCGGAGCGAACTTTTCCAGCATGCCCCAGACCGGGAAGTTGAACGCGTTGATCTGGACTGCGACGCCGGGAATCCTGGTGTAGATGTGCTCGGCGACGAACGATCCGTCCTTGGACAACGTCTCCATGGGACCGTCCACCACAACCTGTGAGTTGGGCAGCTCGCGGCGGCCCTTGGAGCCGAACGTGAAGAGCACACCGATGCCGCCATCGATATCGATCATGTTGTCGATCTTGGTGGCACCGCTCTGCGAAGAGGATTCGTATAGTTCCTCGCGGCGGCCGTTGAGGTACATGGCAAGCTCTTTGAGCTTGAGCGCGCGCTGGTGGAACGTCAGCTTCCCAAGTTCAGTTTGCCCGGTGGTGCGGCCGTAATTTACGACGGCGGCGAGGTCCAGTCCGTCGGTGCTGACGTTGGCCAGCACTTCTCCGGTGCTGGCATCACGGACCGGGACTTTCCTGGCTTCGGCTGCCGGCGTCCACCAAGCATCCTGGACATAGCTGGGGACGGTTGCAACGGCTGTGGTTTCCGGGGCGACTGCGGTAGTGGTCATCGTCGACGGGTCCTTCCAAGGCACGTGAAATCGGCACGGTCCCTGCTGACTGGAGTCAACATTACTGACCGGCCGTTCGGTAATATATACAGGGTACATGAATGCCCGGTGGAGTACAGCAGGAATTTTGCTGCTTGGTTGGAACACAACGAAGGGCCGGCCTCCCTGGTGGGAGACCGACCCTTACTTGTACAGGCTTGCGACCGGTGACTCGGTTAGATGGCGCCGAACTTTGCGTCAAACCTGAACATGAATGCTGCCATCGCATCTCGGTTCACGGGCAGCAGCGGCTTGAAGGACTTGCCAGCTGATTCGGCCCAACCCGTGGAGATGCCCTGAGCTGCAAGCCAGGTGATCTCCTTGTAGAACTGAGCGCCGACAGGAACATCAACGAACGGCGAAGTTGCCGGCGCCGTGAACTCGGGCTGCTCAGCCAAGCGGTACATGAAAGCAGCCATGGCATCTCGGTTTACAGGCTGCAGGGGCCGGTAGGTCTTGGTCTTGTCAGCCTCTTCCCAACCCGTGGAGATGCCCTTGTCAGCAAGCCAGGTGATCTCCTTGTAGAACTTGGCGTCCGTGGGGAGGTCAGCGAAGGGAGAAACAGCAGGCGGCGTGAACTCAGGCTCACCCGACAACCGGTACATGAACGCAGCCATGGCGTCACGATTCACCGGGGTCAGGGGCTGGTAAGTCCTGGACCCATTGGCTTCCCAACCGGTGGAGATTCCTTCGTTGGCCAACCAGAGGATTTCATTCTGGAACTGGGCGCCTAGGGGAACATCGTCAAAGCCTCGGGTACCCTGCGTCGCAGTCGCGTAGCTCAGCGTGCCAAGATCCGTATTCTGGCCTACGAAAGAGGAAACGGACCGGGCGTTGGCCTCTGCGAGAACGTTGCCGGAGAAGATCGGACCGGACTCACCAGCAGGTTCCGCTGAGACAAAGTAGAGTCCCGTGGTCAGGCCGGTGACCTTGAAGGTCCCGTCCGCTGCGGTGTAGGAGAATCGGGTAACAAGAGACTCGTCCTTGGTGTAAACGTTGACCCGCACACCGCTCAGGGGAGTACCAGTAGAGCCCAGAACCTTCCCGGTCAGCGTCCCGCCCTGGCGAACGGTTGCGTTGACGCTGGAAACGGTCTGGCCGGCGGCTACAGTCACGGGAGTCGCGTTAGCCGCGCCCCCGGACTCCGGGAGGTTCTTATACAACTGCGCCTCGTAATTGGAGACGAACCCCTTGGTCCGGTTGAACTGAACCTTGTACGTACCCGGCAACAGGTTCTTCAGCGCGTAGGTGGTCTGCGACGTTTCCATGACCGTAGACGCTGCAACAGTGCCGTCTTGGGCAATGGCAGTAATACTCATGCCCGGACCACTCATCGTGGGGCCCGGAGCAGGTGCGCCCGCGATGGAACCCGCGATAGTGGCGGCCGCGACGGCAGAGTCCTGAATGCCAGCGAGCTGCTCCCCTTCAGTCACTGTCACCGACGGCGAGGCGTCGATTCCTGAGACACCGCCATGCCACATGTTCGCCCACCCGTTCTGGGCTTGGAACTGAATCTTGTAAGTGCCCGGCGCGAGGCCACCGATGACGTAATTTCCGGTGTTCGAGCTTTGGAGAAAGGCGGTTCCCGCATAACCGCTGTTCGCGTAATCGGGGCCCTTGATGGCATTGACCTGACCGGCAAAGGCTGCAGAGCCAGCCGGAACGGAGATCTTTCCGGAAATGACGGCTGCTGGCTTCAGGGTCTGGTTGATTCCCGTAGTGGTGGCACCCTCTGAAACGCTGACGAGTGTTTTTGAACCATCCGGAGAGGTTGAGTAATAACCACTGACCACCGGCGACGGCGACTCGAAGTAAGAGAAACTCACCCAAAGGTTACCCGGCTCTAGCCCGCTGACCGTAAACGTTCCATCTGCGGATGCGCTGGCTGTTCGATAGCTCCCAACTTCCGGGCCGGCGAAAACAGTAATCTTTGATGCGTCAACCCCGGACGGAACAATCACTTTTCCGGAGATCGCACCGGCCAGCTGCATCGTTTGGTTGATACCAGTGACGCTCACACCAGCTGCGACTGAAACGACAGTCGCTTGGGTTTCTGCATAGCTGCCATACCATGTGGAGGCGAGCTGGTTCTCGGGATACTGGGAGAAGCCAACCTTGTACTGTCCGGCTTGCAACCCAGTGAGTAAGAAGCTGCCGTTGGCATTCACCTGGGCCCTGACATAGGACGGGCCTCCGGAAGTCTGCACGGCAACTGTGGTTACGTCCACGCCCGCAGGCACGGTGACCGTTCCTGAAATACTTCCCGTGGCTGCTGCAAACGCCGGGGATGCGATCCCGGCAGGCAATGCACCCAAGATGAGTGCTGCTAATAGAGTGAGAGCGAGCCGAAAACGGCCGCGAGAATAACCCCTCATGGGTCCCCCATGTTTCATGCGAACGAAGGGGCCGCAAATGGCGGCCCCTCGCGATCCTAATGGAGAAAACCAATTATTCTAAACGCCGATGTTATTTGAACCCGCCTAGCCAGAAAGGGTTGGCTTCCATCGAAATGGAACCAACCCTTTCCGGTTGATTCGTAGGCTAGATGGAGCCGAACTTTGTGTTGTAGCGGAACATGAACGCCGCCATCGCGTCCCGGTTCACCGCCTGCAACGGCCGATACGTTTTTGACCCATCAGCCTCGGTCCACCCGGTGGAGATCCCCTGAGCTGCAAGCCAGGTGATCTCCTTGTAGAACTGCGCCCCGGAAGGCACGTCCGCAAACGGCGACACCGCAGGAGCCGCAAACGCAGGCTTACCCGCCAACCGATACATGAACGCCGCCATCGCATCACGATTCACCGGCTGCAACGGCCGATACGTCTTGGACCCATCAGCCTCAACCCACCCGGTGGAAATCCCCTGCGCCGCAAGCCAAGTGATCTCCTTGTAGAACTGGGCACCAACAGGCACATCCGCAAACGGCGACACCGCAGGAGCCGCAAACGCAGGCTTACCCGCCAACCGATACATGAACGCCGCCATCGCATCACGATTCACCGGCTGCAACGGTCGGAACGTCGTAGACCCGTTGGCCTCGGTCCAGCCAGTGGAAATCCCCTTCTCAGCAAGCCACGAAATCTCAGCAGAGAACTGCGCACCCACCGGAACATCCGAGAACGACGGTGTCCCTTGAGAGGCCGTGGCATAGCTCAGCGTCCCAAGGTCCGTATTCTGGCCGAGTGCAGCAGCAACAGTCGTGGCGTTGGCTTCCACCCGTGTGTTGCCGGAGAAGATCGGGCCCAGCGGCCCGCCGAGCATGTTGGCTGCCACTAAGTAATTCCCGGCGCTGAGCCCAGTCACTTTGAACGTTCCGTCTACCGCTGTTCGGGCAGCCCGGGTGACCAAGGAACCGTCCTTTGTGTATACGCGGACCGGGACGTTCTCAAGAGGGGCGCCGTCAGCGCCCACAACCTTGCCCGAAGCCGTACCGCCGGTACGTGTGGTGGCGTCAATATTCGCAGCGTTCTGCCCTGCCGAGACTGTCACCGATGTAGCACCTCCGGCGCCACTGGACTCGGGGAGGTCCTTGTAATACTGGGCTTCCTGGGTAGTAGTCACACCACTTGAGCGATTGAACTGGACTTTGTAGCTTCCAGGGAAGACGTTATTGACGGTGTACCCAGTGGCAGGATTTGAAGCGGATGCCCCTCCGACCACAGTTCCATCCGCGGCTACAGCAGTGACATATTGATTGGTGCCGCCAGCCACCGAACCCGATATTGAACCACCTGCAACAGCCGTGTCCTGGAGTCCGCCGAGCTGTTGCCCCTGGGTGACCGTCAGGGTCGGGGAGGTGCTGAATCCGGCAACGCCACCGTGCCACATTTGCGCCCAGGTGCCGCCGAACGGCCTGAAGTTGATTTTGTACGTCCCAGGCTCAAGCCCCCCGATTGCATATTCGCCGCTGGAGTCCACGTCGCCAATGTAATCGGACCCTGCCGAAGCGTTGAGCGAAAAGTCCGGACCCTTCATGACCATTACGTACCCAGAGAAGGCGGGCGAGTTGGCTGGTACCGAAATCTTTCCTGAAATGATGGCGGCAGGTTTGAGCGCCTGATTTATTCCAGGCGTGGTCTTCCCCTCAGCCACCGCTACCAGCGTTGCCGTGTCGAACCCGCCGCCCGGATAGTAGGCATCCACCACAGGCGATGCCGTGTAGTTGACGTATCGGAACGACACTTTGTAATTGCCAGTCGCCAGCGCGGTGACCTTGAATGTCCCGTCCGCCTTAACAGCGCCGTAGCCGGAGCCCCCGTTGTCGCTGTACGCGTTGACGTAGACCTTGGTGGGATCCGCGCCAGCTGGAACGGTGACGCTCCCGGTGATGATGCCACCAGTCTTGAGCGTCTGATTAATACCTGCGACGGCGGCACCTTCACCTACGGTAATAAGTGTCGCGAGGTCGTAGTCGACGGAGCCGTAGTACGTGCCGTACACCGATGGCACTTCCGTGTCCTCCCGGAAATCAACCTTGTACTGGCCGGCCTCCAGCCCGGTAAGGCTGTACTGTCCACTGCTGTTGGCATACACGGATTTGTAGCTTGGTCCGCTGCTGCTCACCCGAATCTTAGTAACGTCCACGCCAGCGGGCACCGTGACGGTCCCTGAAATACTTGCTGTGGCTGCCGCCAGTGCCGGGGATGCGATTCCGGCCGGCAGCGTGGCAAGGATAATTCCTGCCACTAGTGTTAAAGCGAGCCGAAAACGGCTGCGTGAGTTGCCCCTCATTTGACCCCCATGTTCGATGCGAACGAAAAGGCCGCATAACTTGCGGCCTGATCGCGATATTAGGGTGCATCATTGGGGTTCGTCGATACGTTGTTCTTATATGAAGTGAAGATTCATGCCCTGGGCGTTCCCGCGCGGGAACCGCCTAGCCCCGCCTGAGCAACTTCCGCACCAAAAGCATGGGCTTCTTCAAGAACTCCCCCACGCTGGTCCGCACAACCACGGTCTGGTTCAGCGCCTCCAGGCGTTCCAGGATGTGGTCGAGCTTGGCTGCGGACTCGTCCAGGCGTCGCTGCTGGGCAACGATGAGTTCCTCTTGCTCAGAAAGGACGCGCGTCAGGTAAAGCATGGTGCCGAGCCCACCCTGCGCGGCTTGGTCGCGGAGGTAATCGTCGCGGACCAGGGCGTCGTACTGTGCATGCTCAGCAACCTTCGCGAAGATGCTGTTGCTGTGGTGCCCTGCGGATTCCGGCCGCTGCGACCAGAAGGCGAGAGGTTCGCCGTCGAGGAAGCCAACACGCGAGTGGCTCAGGACGCGAAGGTGGAATTCCCAGTCGCCCACCACCGGCAGGTTCTCGTTGTAGTAGCCAACATGATCGTGAAGATTGCGTCGGTACAGGAAAGATATAGGCACCGCGCGGTTGATCTTGAGCATGTCTGCCAGCGTTATCTGCCGCATGTCGGCCCAGAAGATTTCGCGGCGGATGGGCTCGATCTTGTCCTCCACAAGCTCCTCGATGACGATCTCGGTACGCACCATCACACCGCTTTCAGCAGCGTGCGCGGGATCGTCAAGGTAGGCCACTGTGCGGGCTAGGAACTCGGGGGCCCAGAAGTCGTCGTCGTCATGAATCACCACGAACTCGCCGGAACCGGCCTTGAGGCCAGCGTTCGATGCCCCCTCCATGCCGGCTGACTCAGCATGGTGAATGGTGGTGATGCGGGAGCGTTCCGCTTCCGACCGCTGGGAGGTGAGGTGTTCGACGTCGGCCGGGTTACCGCCGTCGTTGACTATCACCAGCTCGAAGTCCTGGAAAGTCTGGGCGAAGATGTCATCCAAAGCACGTGCCAGGAAGATGGGTCGGTTCTTGGTTCGGGTCACGATGGTGACGCGGGCGCCGGAAGTCATGCGGATCCATCCATGTCAGAGATTAGTCAACTCTGCATCTTAGCAGCGCTGGCTACTCCGAGTTTTGCCCGGACGGCGGTCAACTCCGGACCGGAAACGCCGTTATCTGTCAGGAACCCGGCCGCATCCAGCGACGCAAGGAATGCCGTCAGACTCGCCCGCCGCTCGGTCAACATGGCCTCCAGTGCGGTCTCGGACAGGTAGGGATCGTGGGCATGCGGCGCCCCGTGGGTGCGGTGCCGTTCGTTGATCCCCCGCGCTGCGAGTTCGTATCCGTGCACGATTTCCTCATCACCAACCCCGGCCAATCGCTGCAGGATCAAAGCGATCACGCCGCTACGGTCCCTTCCCGCCGAGCAGTGAACCACCACCTTGCCGGGCGACGCCGCAATGGCTTTGAAGACCGCTGCGATCTTGTCAGCGAACAGCTCAAGATAATCACCGTACTGCGCAGGGTCCTTCAGGTAGGGGCCGAAAAGCTCGCTGAAGTCCCGATGGTCCGGATCTTCCGTTGGGCAATGCACGACGTCGATACGCGCCTTCACGTCGTCCGGCACCTCTGGATCGGTGTCGCGTTGCCGCCGCTCGCGCGAGGCGCGGAGATCGATCACGGTGCGGACGCCGTCGTCGTACATCTGCTGCCACCCGGCTTCCGTGACCCATTCGCGGCGCCCCATCCGGTACACGTCCCCGGCGATCGGCCACGCGTTGACGGCGCCGTCCCAGTGGACGCCCTGGTGAGCTGAAGTCGTCCCATCCATAGGAGCCAGCTAAGCACAAAGTTTGGGAATGAGGTCTTGCGGAGCCTGAGTGACCCATGTCATACTCATTCTCGATGCGCATCGACGATACGTATCGACAAGCCACGGGAACTGTTCAGCAGAGAGCACAAGGAGGTCAGGGCATGCCCACCAGCAAGGACGTTGCCCAAGCCGCCGGAGTAGCTCAAAGCACGGTCTCCTACGTACTAAGTGGCAAGCGGCCGATCTCCGAGAAGACCCGCAAAAAGGTTGAAGACGCTATTCAGCAGTTGACGTATCAACCCAATGCCGGCGCTCGCGCCCTTGCCAGCCGCAAGACCCGGGTCATCGGCCTGGTGATCCCCTTCATACCCGAACTGCACATGGCCTCGATCATGGAGTTCGTATCCGTCATCGCCAACACCGCCAGACTCTATGACCACGACATTCTCCTGGTCACCGAGGACGAAGGCGCACCTGGACTGAAGCGCGTGGTGGGCCAGCAGATTTGCGATGGCCTGATCCTCATGCAGGTTGAAGGGGATGACGAACGCCTCCCCGTGGTTCGCAGCCTTAACGTACCTGTGGTGCTGATCGGAATCCCGCACGACCCCTCCGGCTTGGTCTGCATCGATGCGGACTTTGAAATGGCCGGGGAACAATGCGTCCAAGATCTGGCAGCGGCCGGACATAGCGTTATTTCCGTGATCGGTTGGCAACCGGAGGTGGTGGAGCGCCACGTAAATTACGTAGAACGCTTCATGTCCGGCACCGACAAGGCGGCCCAAGATGCCGGCGTCCGCGTGCTGCACCTGCCGGGCGGCACCGACCGCGATGTCATCGCCACCTCTGTTGACAAGGCTCTTGCCGAAACCACCACCGGAGTTCCGGCGTATATTGCACCGGACGGGACTGTCCAGGACGTACTCCGTCGGGTGTTGAACAACCGCGGCCTGACTCCGGGGGTGGATGTCTCCGTTATTGGCAGCGCCTCCCCCACCCTGGCTGAACTCCAGCCCATTCCGCTTTCCACCATTGACCTCCGTCCGGCAGAAGTTTCCCGCCGCGCGGTAAAGATCATTTGCGACCTCCTCGAAGCCGAGAACCACGGACCACACGAATCCCTGGAACTGGTACCTACGGTCATTACGCACCGTTCAAGCACGCTCCGCCCACCCCACGGCAGCTAAGTCCCTCTCTGTAGCCCCCGATCCGCATCCCTTTCCGAACTCATCGATACGCATCGTCGATACGCATCGATAAATCGATCCCCAGAAGAAGGAACAGACAATGAAGTCAGCACAAAGGACATCCCGTCCGCTCGCACTGGCAGTGGCCGCCCTGGTCGGCCTGCCGCTGGTCATCTCCGGCTGCGGCACCTCCACCGCCGCTTCGTCCTCCGAGGCCGTCAGGGAACTCTCCGTGATGGACTACTACAACAACGAGCCGGACAAGTCGTTCATCGGCGATGCCCTAACCAAGTGCGGCACCCAGCTGGGCGTTACAGTCAAGCGGGAAACCGTCCCCGGGAAATCACTCATTTCCAAAGTTCTCCAGCAATCCTCCTCCAAGACCCTCCCTGACGTCCTCATGTTGGACAACCCGGATCTCCAGCAAATCGCGGCCACCGGCGCCCTGGCTCCCCTTGCCGATTTCAAAGTCAGCACGGAAAACTTCGCTGAAGGCGTGCTGAGCGCCGGCACGTACAAGGACAAGGTGTACGGCTTGGCACCCACTGTGAACACCATCGCCCTGTTCTACAACAAGGACATCCTGGCCAAGGCCGGCGTCACTCCGCCCACAACGTGGGATGAGCTCAAGGCAGCCTCCGCAAAGCTCACAGCTGGTGACCAGTACGGACTGGCATTCAACGCCAACCCCACCTACGAGGGCACATGGCAGTTCCTTCCTGTCATGTGGTCCAACGGTGGCGATGAGAAGAAGATCGACACCAAGGAGACCGAGCAGGCACTGCAGCTGTGGACCGACCTGGTCAAGAGCGGTTCAGTCTCCTCCTCTGCCCTCAACTGGACCCAGGCTGATGTCAAAGACCAGTTCCTGGCAGGCAAGGCCGCCATGATGGTCAACGGACCGTGGCAGATCCCGGCGTTGGACAAGCAGCCCACGCTTCAGTACGGCGTAGTGAAGATTCCTGTGCGTGAAACCGGACAGACGTCCGTGGCTCCGCTCGGCGGCGAGGTATGGACTGTCCCGCAGACCGGGAACAAGGCCCGGCAAGCCAAGGCAGCAGAGATGGTTGCCTGCTTGAACAGCGACGAGAACCAGCTCGCCATGGCTACTGCCCGCAACACCATTCCCTCCAAGACCACGCTCTCGGACAAGTTCGCCAGTGACAACCCCAAGCTCGCCACGTTCACCGAGCTGATCAAAACAGCCCGCGCACGCACCGGCCAGCTCGGCGAGGAATGGCCGGCACAGGCCACCAAGATCTACACAGCCATCCAGACCTCACTGACGGGCAACGCCTCTCCGGCCGACGCCCTCAAGCAAGCCCAAGGTCAGTAGGCAGCCTGCCATGTCACTTGCTACCGATTTACCTCATTCAGAAGGGCAGGCCGCCGGCACAGCCGTGAAAACCCGCGGCTCAGGAATCGAAAAGCCGGCACCCAGGCGCCGCAGCCGACAACGCCGCGAGCGCATCTTCCAGTGGCTCTTCCTGGTCCCCGCAGTGGTCTACATGACGTTGTTCTTCGGCTATCCGGTAGTCAAGAACGTGGTCATGAGTTTTCAGGAATACACCACCTCCACGTTCTTCACCGGAGAAGCCCCCTGGGTAGGGTTCACCAACTACGTGACTGTATTGTCGTCGTCGTTGTTCTCAACCTCGCTGCTGAACACCGTCCTGTTCACCATCGGCTCCATTATCGGCCAGTTCGTGATCGGGCTGGCGCTGGCCATCTTCTTCCAGCGCAAGTTCCCGCTCAACGGAATCCTCCGGTCCCTGCTCCTGCTTCCCTGGCTCCTTCCCCTGATCGTCTCGAGCGCTGTGTGGCGCTGGATCCTGGATAAGGACAGTGGCGCGCTGAACCGTTTCCTGGGTGACCTCGGCATCATCGATACCGGTATTCCGTGGCTCACCAGCACCTCGCTGGCCCTCATTGCCGTGGTGGGCGTGAACATTTGGATCGGCATCCCGTTCAACCTGACCATCCTCTACGGCGGCCTGCAGGAAATCCCGGACGAACTGTACGAGGCCGGATCACTGGACGGTGCCACCGGTTGGAAAGCCTTCCGGCACATCACCTGGCCCATGCTGCGGCCAGTGGTGAGCGTGGTCCTGGTGCTCGGCGTCGTCTACACGCTCAAGGTGCTGGACATCATCCTGGGCCTCACCAACGGAGGGCCCGCCAATTCCACCCAGACCATCGCGACGCAGTCCTACAACCTCTCCTTCCACGAATTCAAGTTCGGTGAAGGTGCGGCCCTGGGCAACGTGCTGGTGATCATCTCCCTGGTCTTCGCAGTCCTGTACTTGCGGGCCAGCCGACGCGCAGTGGACGAGTGAGGACAGCATGACAACCGTACTGAAAGCCCCCACACTCCGGCGTACCGTCCCAAAACCAACGGGACGCAAGAACTGGGGCTACACGGCACTTGCCATCTTCTTCCTGGCCATCATGCTGTTCCCGGTCTACTGGATGGTTAACGCCTCCCTGCAACCCAACGGCACCACCTTGGAAACCTCGTGGTTCCCCGTGAAGCCGGACTTCACGGGTTACGCCACAGCCATCAACGAGCAAGCAGGCAACCTGGGAACCAGCCTCATCATTTCGCTGGGCAGCGTAGCGCTGAGCCTTGCCATTGCAGCCCCGGCCGCCTATGCCTTGGCCTACTTCAAGGTCCGCGGCGCAGGAGTGGTCCTGTTCGCAATCCTCATCAGCCAGATGATCCCGGGAATTGTGGTGGCCAATGCCCTGTACACCGCTTACAACGATCTCGGTCTGCTCAACTCCATCCCCGGACTGATCCTGGCTGATTCGGCGCACGGCATCCCGTTCGCCATCCTGATCATCCGGGCCTTCATGAACGGCATGCCGGCCTCGGTGATCGAGGCCGCACGGGTTGACGGGGCGGGACACCTCCGGGCGTTCTGGTCGATCGTGCTTCCGCTGAGCCGGAACTCCCTGATCACCGCGGGACTCTTCACGTTCCTGTTCGCGTGGAGCGACTTCCTGTTCGCGCTGACCCTGACCACAACCGAGGCCGTACGACCCGTCACCCTGGGCATCTTCCAGTACATCGGCGCCTACGTGAACGACTGGAGTTCCGTCATGGCGACGGCGGTACTCGCCTCCATCCCGGCCATCGTCCTGCTGGTCGCGGCCCAAAAATACATCGCCGCCGGCACCACCGGCGGTGCGGTCAAGTAGACCGCTCCCACACCTTCAGAGGAGAAATCATGACTGAAAGCAAGCCCATCCGCGTCATCGTATGGTCCGAGAATCGCCACGAGAAGCGCGACGAACTGGTAGCCCGCCTCTACCCGGACGGTATGCACGGCGCCGTCAAGGCGGGCATCGAGGAGAACCTGGGTACCGCCGTCGAGGTCCGAACCGCAACCCTGGACGAACCGGAACACGGCCTCACCGAGGAAGTCCTCGCCAACACCGACGTGCTTACGTGGTGGGGGCACATGTCCCATGCAGATGTTGAGGACGAGATCGTGGAACGCGTCCACCGGCACGTCTTGGCCGGAATGGGCCTGATCGTGCTGCACTCGGGGCACTGGTCCAAGATCTTCACCAAGCTCATGGGAACCTCGTGCACGCTGCGTTGGCGTTCCGAGCAGGACCGCGAACTTGTGTGGACCGTGGACCCCACGCACCCCATCGCCAAGGGCGTTCCCCACCCCATCGAGATCCCGCAGCAGGAAATGTACGGCGAGTTCTTCGACATCCCCACGCCCGAGGAACTGGTGTTCATCAGCTCGTTCAGCGGCGGCGAAGTCTTCCGTTCGGGCTGCACGTTCCGGCGCGGTCACGGCAAGATCTTCTTCTTCAGCCCCGGCGACCAGGATTACCCCGTCTACCACCACAAGGACGTCCGTCGCGTGATCGCCAACGCCGTGGAGTGGGCCGTTACCGACCGCCCCGAACGCGCTGTTCCGGAGCTGCTTCGCTACGAGACCAATGACTTCTTCAACGGCAAGAGCTACCAGGGAGCCAACGCGTGAGCACGCCCTTCGCTACCATTCCCGACGACGGAACTCCCCTCCGCGTCGTCGTAGTCGGTGCGGGAGGCATGGGACGCGCATGGCTCCGGACCGTGGAAGAGTCGCCGTTGGTTGAGCTGGCGGGCATCGTTGATCTTGACCTTACGGCTGCCTCTGAGGCGGCAGCGTCCTTGGGGCGCCCCGACCTCCCCATTGGTGCGGGTACCGCTCAGTTGGCGTCCGACGTCGGCGCTCAGGCGGTCATCAACGTCACCGTCCCTGCCGCGCATCATCCGGTGACCACCGAAGCACTGGCCGCGGGCTTGCCGGTCCTCGGTGAGAAACCAGTGGCTTCCACTGTGGCGCAAGGACTCTCGCTGGCCGCCGCCGCAGAGCTTCACGGCCAGCTGTTCATGGTCAGCCAGTCCCGGAGATACAACCGGCAGCTGTTTTCGGCCAAGCGCCTGTCCTCCGCCCTGGGATCCGTTGGAATCGTGTCAGCCGAGTTCTTCAAGGCCCCCCACTTCGGCGGTTTCCGCGACGCCATGGATCACCCGCTCCTGCTGGATATGGCCGTCCACCAGTTCGACATGGCCCGCTTCCTGCTCGACGCCGATCCCGTCTCCGTATTCTGCGAGGAGTACAACCCCTCCTGGAGCTGGTATCGCGGAGATGCAGGTTCCACCGCCATCTTCGAGATGACCGGCGGCGAGCGCTTTGTGTTCACCGGCAGCTGGTGCAGCCCTGGCCAGGAGACCTCATGGAACGCCTCATGGCGGATCAGCGGTGAGTATGGCACCGTCCTGTGGGACGGCGACAATGAACCGGTCTCCTCTGTTCCCGTTTCCGGCGATGCTGCCAGTTCTGAAGATCCCGGCCAGGAGATTGCCGGGTCCTTGCGGGACTTCGTGGCCGCTGTGCGCACGGGAAGCACACCGATGGGACGGGTTCACCAGAACATCATGAGCTTGGCCATGGTGGAGGCCGCGATCCTCAGCGCTTCCACCGGCGCCCGCGTTTCCGTGGATTCCCTGCTTGAGGACTCGTACCGACAAGCCATCCTGGCCGAACGCGATCCCGCTGTGCTGGAGGTGATGAAGTCCTGGACATCGGTTCGGAGTGCGCTTGCGGAGGAAGGAATCCGGCTGTGACCTTGCTGTGGACGTGAATGAACGTTGTTGACCCGCTGCTCCGTTGTTGGCCAACAACGGAACAGCGGGTCAGCAACGATTGAGTGGTCTAACGCCTAGCGAGTTGCGCGGGTTTGATGGATGTCAGCAGGGCTGAGGCGTAGGCCTGGTGTCCGGCGTCGTTCGGATGGAAGTTCGCATCCAGAAGCGGCTGGGTAAGATCCAATACGATCCAGGGATTGTCTGAGTTGACTGCGTGCCCCAGGAAGCGCTTGGTCACGTCAATAAACACAGCGTTTGTCCCGCTGCTTTCGACCGCTGCTGCGATGGTTGCGTTGAGGGCATCAATAGCTTGGTTGACGAGTATTTGGTTCTGGACGGGAACAATCGTGATCCCATTGATCACAATGTCGCCCTGGGACGGATCAAACAGGCGTGGGTAACCCAAAACGGCGATGACAGCATCCGGTGCACTCGACTGGATGGCTTGGTATGTGGTCGCCAGGGCGGTTTGGAGAGTTCCAGACTGCAGGTTTTGAATGATCGCGGTCACTGTGTCCGCACAAAGCTGGGTGTTCGGAGTAGCGCACGCCTGCAACGCAAGCCCGCTTCCGGCATCCACGGCGCCAGCCGTGATGCTGACCAGGTCAGCGCCCGCCAAGGCCTGGTGGCCCGCGAGGATCTGTGCGGTGACAGTTGGGGTCACGCCATCATAGAAGGGTGGCACAGGGAACAACACGGCTCCGTGACATGCCAAGTTAGCCACCAGTGTGACTTTGGGTGAGGCATCCACAAGGTCGACGTAGCCACCAGGGCTTTGCCAGCAAGCAACGGGCGGCCTACTCAAAGCCCCGGCACCAGTACCCGCCGTGTACGAATCACCGAGCGCCACATACGTGACAGGTGGCGGCGGTGCGGCGGTCGCCGGACTGGCCGTGAATCCTAACGTGAGTGCCAGGGCGGCGAGTCCGCCTGCAAAAGCCAAGTTCCGGCGTCGTGCTCGATGAGTTGCCATGATGCTTCCCCTTCATGCTGCTCTTTGGGGCTCCGGTGATCCATCTAAGGGGTCACTTCGCGGCTCGCCCACCCGTCGGCCGCGTACGGGGCAATGTGTTGGCAAGGTTACGCCTGGCAGGCAACGCGGTACAGACGTCTGGCTACCCTACTTTTGATAAGAACAGCTAAGCGCCGTACTTCGTCAGCCGGAACTCCAGCCCGTTCCGGACCGCGGGCCATTCGTGATCGAGGATGGAGAACACCACGGTGTCGCGGACGGCGCCGTCCTTGCTGCGGGAGTGGCTTCGAAGGACGCCATCCTGTTTGGCGCCGAGCCGGGCAATTGCCTCACGGGACTGCTGGTTCATCCAGTGTGTGCGGAACTCCACGGCCGGGCAGCCCAGCGTTTCGAAAGCGTGCCGCAGGAGCAGCAACTTCGAATCGGGGTTGGTCCCCGTGCCGTGCGCCGACGCGGCGTTCCACGTGGATCCGATCTCCAAGCGAGGCGTCTCGGCGTCGATGTTCATGTACGTTGTCATACCGATCAGCTTGCGCGTCGCCTTGGAGCGCGTGGCAAACGGCACCATGGACCCTTTTGCCTGTAGGTCCAGGCGGCGATCTATTTCCGCGGCCATGCCCTCCGGCGTCGGGACGGAGGTGTACCAAAGCTTCCAGAGATCGCCGTCTCGGGCTGCATCTACCAGGCCGTCATGGTGCTCCCGGCTCAACGGTTCCAGCGTCACGAATTTTCCGGTCAGGGTGATGGGTTCGATAGAAGTCACCCGGTTAGCCTAACCGGCCCGGGGTTTCAGTCGTTCCAGTCGAAGAAGCCTTTGCCCGTCTTACGTCCCAGCTCGCCGCGCGCCACTTTATCGCGGAGGATCTGCGGCGGAGCGAAACGGTCGCCCAGCGTTGAGTGAAGGTACTCGGCAATGCCCAACCGGACATCCAAGCCAACAATGTCAGTGGTCTTTAGCGGGCCTGTGGGGTGCTTGTATCCGAGGACCATGGCAGCATCGATGTCTTCCGCCGACGCTACTCCCTCTTCCACCATGCGCATCGCTTCAAGGGCAATGGCGACGCCGAGCCTAGAGGACGCAAAGCCCGGAGCGTCATTGACGACGACGGCGGTCTTGCCGAGTGCCTCAGTCCAGCTTTTCGCCGCCTCAGCCAGTTCGGGAGAAGTCTCCTTGGCCAGCACCACCTCAATGAGGGTGGACGCGGGCACCGGGTTGAAGAAGTGCAGGCCGACAAAGTTGGCTGGACGGCGAAGCTCGTTGGCGAGCCCGGTGACCGAGAGCGAGGACGTGTTCGACGCCAGATAAGCATCGGCGGACAAGTGGTCCTCCACAGCCTTCAGGGCTGTCACCTTGAGGTCGTAGTCCTCAGGCACGGCCTCCACTACGAGGCCGCAGTGGATGAAGGACTCGTAGTCCGTGGAGGTGCTGAAGCGGGACATTGCTTCTTCGGGCGTTTCGCTCAAGGTGCCGCGGGCGGCGGACTTGGCTACGGCATCAGCAACGCGACCCTGCGCTCCGGCCGCTGCCTCGTGATCGCGTTCCACCACGATGACGGTGGCGCCCTTAGTGAGGAACGCATGTGCAATACCAGCACCCATACGGCCACCGCCGAGGACTCCAACGACGTGCGGGATGGCGGGAACTTCGGTCATTTCTGTGTCCTGTCTTGCGTCGGGGCGGCACTGGCGGGCACCTCGGCGTCGGGTGCGGCAGCGTCGCTCGTGGCTGTGTCTTGCGGAGCCTTCGCCGATTTCTTGTCCAAGAACGCCTGCATGCGATCAAACTTGGCCTGGGACTCGAAAAGGATCCCCTGGGCGAGTGTGTCGATCAGCGGGTGGGCTTCAGCCGGGGCGTGGAACACCGACTTGGTAATACGCACCGCCAGAGGGTCCTGGCGTCCAATCCTGTCGGCCAGTTTGTGGGCTGCATCCATCAGCTCAGGAGCTGCATGGATCTCCGTGATCAGGCTGATCCGTAGGGCTTCTTCCGCGCGGAGCACGGCACCGGCCAGGAGGATCTCCTTGGCCTTGGGCTCCCCCACCAACTCCTTGAGCCGCCAGCTGGCTCCAGCTGCAGCCAGGATCCCAAGCCCGGTCTCCGGATTGCCGATGCGGACGCTCGGAGTGCCGATGCGGAAGTCGGCGGCGTAGGCGAGCTCGGCTCCCCCGCCAAGGCAGTACCCGTCCAAGGCCGCGATAACGGGCATGGGCAATTTGGCGATGCGGACAAAGATCGTGGAGTTGATCCCCTGCAAGGCATCGTCGCGCCGGCGTTCGCGGAGCTGTCCGATGTCCGCACCGGAGGCAAAAACGCCCTCGGTCCCGGCGATAATCAGCACCTTGGGATTCCGCTCGAGTTCGGCGCAGACAAGGTGGAGTTCGTCCACCATTGTCTGGTCGATCGCGTTACGGACCTCTGGACGGTTCAGCAGAACAGTGAGCCGGTCTTCGCGTTCCTCGATGAGAAGTGTGGTGAAGTCTTTCGCATCCAGTGCCATTACACGCCTTCCAGCAGCATCGCGGTGCCCTGTCCGACACCGATGCACATGGTGGCCAACCCGAGCTTAGGTCCGGAAGATGAAGCGAGCTCGCGTTCCATACGGCCCAGCAGCGTAATAGCTATGCGCGAGCCGCTGGAACCCAGCGGGTGCCCCAAACTGATGGCACCGCCGTCGTTGTTCACGATGTCCGGGTTCAGCCCAAGGCGACGCATGCTTGCCAGCGATTGCGTAGCGAAAGCCTCATTGAGTTCCACGGCGCCCAACTGATCCACCGTGAGGCCGGACCGTGCCAGGACTTTTTGGGTGGCGGGGACCGGGCCGATGCCCATGATTTCCGGTTCGCATCCTGCCGAGGCGCCGTCGATGATACGGGCGCGGGGCGTCAGGCCGAACTTTTTGATGGCGGCCTCAGAAGCGACGATGATGGCCGAGGCGCCGTCGTTGAGCGTGGATGAGTTGCCGGCGGTGACCACGGAACCTCCAGGAACGACGGGCCGCAACCCGGCCAAAACGTCCATGGTGGTGCCTTCGCGAGGGCCTTCATCAGTGTCCACCACGGTCTCCGACTTTCGGGTCTTCACCGTGACGGGGACAATTTCATCCTTGAACCGGCCACCGGCGATGGCGGCCAGCGCAAGCTCATGGGAGCGGACAGCAAAGGCGTCAGCATCCTCGCGGGAGATGTTGTCCACGCGGCCCACTTCCTCCGCCGTTTCAGGCATGGAGTAGGTCATTTTGCCGTCGCGGGAAAGCTCGCCCTTGGTGAAGAGCGGATTGGCGAAACGCCAGCCGATGGACGTATCGAAGATTTGTCCGGGCTTGGCGAACGCCGTGGTCGGCTTCTCCTGCACCCAAGGCGCCCGGCTCATGGATTCAACGCCACCCGCCACCACGATGTCCGCAGCTCCGGACTTGATCATCTGGCTGGCCATGATGATCGCGCTGAGGCCCGAGGCGCACAGGCGGTTCACCGTGATGCCGGGGATGTGGAGGGGAAGTCCGGCCAGAAGGGTGGCCATGCGGGCCACGTTCCGGTTTTCCTCGCCCGCTCCGTTGGCATTGCCGAGGATTACCTCATCTATGGAGTCAGGGTCGACGCCGGCACGCGCCACCGCTTCCCGGACCACCAATGCTGCGAGATCGTCCGGGCGGACGGAGGACAGTGCCCCACCGTAGCGACCTACAGGCGTGCGCGCGCCGCCAACAAGAAAAGCCTCGACCATGAGAACATCCTTCGCGAAGTGAAAGGGACCGGCTCGGAATAATATACCGACCGTTCGTTCTATAAAGATTACACGGCCCAGCGGGCCGGTCAACAGCTGAGTCCTCAGTCACGGACCAGCGGAGACCGGCCCCAACCCGGATCAGACCACCCGGATTCCCAAGTGGCCAGCCAGCAGCGGCGCCATAAGGCTCAGCTGATAGTCATCGATCACCACTCCTGCAAGCCCTGCCAGTCCGTTGATTCCCCGGAACTCCGAGGTGCGCAGATCCACGTCCTTCAGCTTGGCGCCCGTGACATCCAGCGTGCCGATAGTACAGTTCTTCAGTGCCAACCGCGTTCCCGTGCAGCCCCCGAGGTCGAGCTCATTGATGATGCAGTCGGAGATCTGGATATCCATGAGCTTGGAGCCGCGCAGGTTCACATAGTCCAGCTTGCCGCCGTCAATACGGACGGAGCGCCAGTTCCCCTCATAAAGTTCGGCAGACCCCCACCGTGGATTGGTGATCTCCATGTCCTGCCAGGAAGTCCGGGCCGCCATGAAGACCGGAGCATACGGCTCGGAAAAGATGCACTCGCGGAAGGTTGCGCCCCGCAGCTGCGTTTCGTTGAAGGAGACACCGTTTAGCTCGCACTCAATGAAATCCGCGCCGCTCAGCTCCTCTCCGTCGGCAGAAACCCGGGTGAGCCGGACGCCGTCGTACCGTTCGCCACGCTGGAAGTCCGGAGCGTCGTCGTCACGCAATTCGTCCAACCGCACAGGCGAAATCTTAGGTGCCGCAACTTTCGCTGCCGCCATCAGAGCGATTCCGCTTTGGCTGCGATCTCAGCCAGGTCTTTACTGAGGGCCTTGCGGGTCATGTTCATCCCGATTTTCCCGAACAGGGCCATGCCCACCTTGCTAAGAAGGCTGGGATTTATCATCTCTGCGCCGAAAGTCAGCGCCAGATCCGTGCCGCCGTCGCGCTCGTGCAAGGTGAATCGGCTGGTGTAATCCGCGCCGCCTTGGAGCGCCTTGATCGTGGTGCTGCGCGGAGGGTCGGTCTCGGAAACCCACATCTCGACAGTCTCCTGCCTACCCATCATGGTCCGGGTCTCTTTCCAGCGGGTGCCCTCACCATAGGGGCCCTCGCTGAGCATCTGGATTGAGTCGATGCCGGAGAGCGTCCCGGCCGAGCCGGGAATGTCCGAGATGACGGCCCAAACCTTCTCCGGGCTTGCGTTGACGTGCTGCGTCAGGGTGGTGGTGTGTTCCATACATCGAGCCTAGACCCGACCCCCGACACTCCCAACCGGGTGTTCGTTGCGAGGCCCAGTCTGCACGACTCACCCCACGCATAAGGCGCAAAGCAGGCCCCACAACGCCAGGGGTGCTCGTTACGAGGCCCACTCTGCACGACTCATCCCTCGCATAAGGCGCAAAGCAGGCCCCACAACGCCAGGGGTGCCCGTTACGAGGCCCACTCTGCACGACTCATCCCTCGCATAAGGCGCAAAGCAGGCCCCACAACGCGAACGGCGCGCGCCCCAAAGGGAGGCACGCGCCGTCGGACGTTTGAAGCGTTAAGAACTGGAGGCTTAGCTGAACAGCTCGCTCTTGGGTTCGTTGTTCTTGACCTTCTGCCATCCGAGCCACAGCACCAGGGCGAAGAACGGAATGGTCGCGAGGGTCCACAGGCCAAGCAGGAAGACCTCGCCGGTTTCCTTGTCGGTCATGGAATCGAAGCCGATCAGCACGGTGATGGCCAGCAGGGCGATGAGGCCCACCCAGCTGGTCCACGGCGAACCGGGCATCGGCAGGCTGGAGACGTTGCCGCGCTTCTTCCGCAGTGCGATCTGGCTCGCGAAGATCGAGCCCCACGTGAAGATCACGCCGATGGATGCCGTGTTCAGCGCAAGGTCGAATGCGTGCGAGCCACCCAGCCAAATGTTGAGCAGGATACCTACGAGGTAGACGCCACCGATAGCCAGGATGGCCGCGTACGGCACGTGGCGGGTGGACATCTTGGTGAGCCACTGCGGAGCGTGGCCGTTGTTGGCCATGGTGCGGAAGATCCGGCCGATCGAGTACAGGCCTGAGTTGCAGGAGGACAGCGCGGCGGTGATGACGATCATGTTCATGACGTCGCCCATCCAGCCGAGGCCCATCTGGCCGAACACAGTCACGAAGGGCGAGGTGCCGGCCACGTACTGGTCGGACGGCAGCAGCATCGCGAGCAGCGTCACCGAACCGACGTAGAAGACCACAATACGGACCACGACGGCGCGGATCGCCTTGGGAACTTCGCGTTCCGGGTTTTCCATCTCACCAGCGGTGATACCGACCAGCTCAATGGCGTTGTAGGCGAAGATCACGGCGTTGAGGACCAGGATCATCACCAGGCCACCCTTGGGGAACATGCCGCCGTCTTCGTGGAAGAGGTTGGCCACGGACGCATTGCCGTCGCCGACCTTGGCGTTGGTGACAACCATGAACGTGCCAACGGCCAGGAAGATCACGATGGCCGCGACCTTGAGGCAGGAAGCCCAGAATTCGAACTCGCCGAACGCCTTGACGCTGAACAGGTTCACGGCCACCAGCAGCACCAGCGCTGCGATGGCGGACAGCTCGATGGGCACGTTCGGGAAGAAGAACTGGAAGTACAGGCCGATCGCGATGAGCTCAGCAATGCCTGTCATGGCCCAGTTGATGAAGTACATCCACCCGGAAAGGAAGGCACCCTTCTTGCCGAACATTTCACCGGCGTAGCTCACGAAGGAGCCGGAGGTCTGGCGGTACATGATGAGTTCGCCGAGGGCCCGCATCAGCAGGTAGGCGATGACGCCGGCAATGGCGTAGGAGAAGATCAGGGCCGGGCCGGTGGAGGCCAGACGGCCACCGGCACCCATGAACAGGCCGACGCCGATAGCGCCACCCATGGCGATCATGGTGACGTGGCGGCGGCTCAGGGTCTTCTGATATCCCTCGGCGCTGAGGTTGGAGTCCGAGGCTGCGGATGAGGCCTTGGAGCTCTGGAGATCTGTGGGAGTACTTTGCGGCACAGCTGTTCCTTGTGGGTTGGGGTGTTGCTGTAGGTGTTACACCCATGCCGGAACATGGGCATCTTTGGCACACATAATTCGAGCTTTTCCCCGTTAGAGGTCCCGAAGTGTGACAAAGAACGCAGAACGCCGAAGCTTCGCGCAACCCGTCTATCTTACGGGATTAACCCCAATGCCCGTGACGCAGGCAACAAGGGGCTGTGGAAAAGCGCCTCTCAGGCCCACTTCAGCACGATGTTCCCGGCCTCATCTGCGAAGACTCCGTAAGAGCGCAACGGCTTGGTGCCCGTGGTGGAACACCCGGTTGCCAGCTCGAAGGCGTGCTGGTGCAGGGGACAGATGACCACGTTGTTGTCGATCGTGCCGTCGGCTATCGGGCCGCCTTTGTGCGGGCAGACGCCGGACACTCCCCGCAGCGATCCGTCCCGTAACCTGAACACCGCCACCTGCTCGCCGTCCACTCCGAAGGCTCTTCCCTCGCCGAACGGAATTTGGTCAACAGGCCCTAAGACGCGTTGAACGTTCGGTTCGACGGCGGGCACGGGCTGGGCGCTCATCGGACCGGCACCTGCGGCAGCACGGTCAGCGGCAAAGAAGTCCGGAACTGGCCTGGCGTGAGCGGATCATCGCGTTCGCTCCATGGATCGGCATAGGCATCCACCGAGGCCTGCATGGCGGCGTCCAAACGACTGGCGATGCCCTCGGAGTCCTCCAGGATGACGCTGCGAAGATGCTCGATGCCTACTCGGGGCACAAAGGCGTACGTCCGTTCGAGCCAGTGGGCGTTCTCCCTGTAGTACTGCATGAACCGGCCTGCCAGGAGGGTGACCTCTTCGGGCGTATCCACGGTGACCAACAAATCTCCTTTACGTATGTGGGCGCCGGCCGCTCCGCCCACATAGATCTCCCACCGGCCACCTTCCACCGCCACTACTCCGACGTCCTTGACCAGCGACTCCGCACAGTTGCGCGGGCAGCCGGAGACCGCAAGTTTCAGCTTGGCCGGTGCCTCAATACCCTGGAAACGGGACTCCAACCCAATGCCCAAGCCGGTGGAGTCCCCGGTTCCGAACCGGCAATAGTCCTTGCCAACACAGGTCTTGACGGTCCTAAAGCTCTTGCCGTAGGCGTATCCGGATGGCATGTCCAGATCAGCCCAAACCTGAGGCAGGTCCTCTTTGGGCACCCCCAGCAGGTCGATCCGCTGTCCGCCGGTCAGCTTGATCATGGGAATGCTGTGTTTCTCAGCGACATCGGCAATCCTCCGGAGTTGCTGCACCGACGTCACCCCGCCCTTCATCTGCGGGACCACGGAGAACGTGCCGTCGCGCTGGATGTTGGCGTGCACGCGGTCGTTGATGAACCGGGCGTCGCGTTCGTCAACGTACTGATCGGCGAGCATCATTTTCATGAGCGACGCAAGGGCCATCTTCGATTTAGCGTCCTCAAGCCGTCCCGGGGCGAGAGCGGCAAACACCTGGGAAACGGACTGCAGCCCCCTGGCCCGGATCTCAGCCATCAAGGCGGGCTTGTCCAGCGGAATCCCTGGAACGTAGTAGCTCGCTGCCGGATCCTCCTCCACAGCCCCACCCGCGGCCCATTCCACCACCTGGCTGATCATGAGCTTGCACGAGCCGCAGCCTTTTCCGGCCCGTGTAGCGTCCATGGCCGCGGACACCGAGGTGCAGCCACCCTTCACCGCCGCTACAAGCGCCCCCTTGGAAACCCCGTTGCAGTTGCAGACCTGCGCGCTGTCCGCCAGTTCGGTCACAGCCTCCTCTTCACCCGGTGCGCCGAGATCGAACATCAGCGAGAGCCGCTCTTCCGGGAGGGGCAAGCCCTGATCAAATGCCTGGGTCAGGTAGGCCACCTTCCGGCTATCCCCCAACAACGTGGCGCCCACCATCTTGTTGTCGCGGATGACGATCGATTTGAACACGCCCCTGCTGGGCTCCGAAAACACGATGTGTTCATCCGTCTCCCGTTCCGGGCCGGCAAGCCCCATGGAGGCAACATCGACGCCGGCGACCTTCAGTTTGGTGGCGGTCCGGGAGCCCAAGTACACCGATGAACGATCCGCCCCCGTGACCTGATCGGCCAGCACGGCAGCCTGCTCCCACAGTGGCGCCACCAGTCCGTACACCTCACCGCGATGCTGAACGCACTCCCCTACCGCGAAGATGTCCTCTTCATCCATGACGCGCAGATGGTCGTCCACCACAATGCCCCGCTCCACGGCCAGGCCACTCACGACGGCGACATCCACGTTGGGTCTGATGCCTGCGGTGACCACCACCATGTCGCAGTCAAGCTCGCGTTGATCGCGCAGGCTCACTCCGGTGATTCGCTCCCTACCAAGGATCGCCGTCGTCCGGCTTCCCGTGTGCACTTCGATGCCCAGCGCCTCGACGCTCCGCCGCAGTATTGCACCGCCGTCGGGCCCCAATTGGGCATTCATTAGATGCCCGCCCGAGTGGACCACCGCAACCTCCAAGCCGTAGGCCTGCAGGCCGTGGGCTGCTTCCAGCCCCAGCAAGCCGCCTCCGATCACCACTGCCCGGCTATGGTGCTCGTTGTTGGCGAACTGAATCATCTTCCGGGTATCGTCCAAGGTCCTGAACGTGAAGACACCGTGCCTGACAGCGCCACTGGGGGCATAGGCACCCTCCATGGGCGGCAAGTGCGAGCGGCTGCCGGTCGCGATGATCAGGTCGTCGTAGGGTTCCACGCGGCCGTCCGCGGCAAAGACGTGCTTGCTGAACTTGTCGATGCGGTCAACCCGGACACCCGCATGCAGGGTGATGTTGTTCTGCTGGTACCACGTAAGAGCGTTGAGGAAGATGTCCGCATCGCTCTCCTCGCCGGACAGGACATGGCTGAGCATGATCCGGTTGTAATTCCCATAGGGTTCGTCGCCAAACATGGTGATGTCGAAGAGCTCCGCGCCACCCCTGGCGAGGATTTCCTCCACGGCCCGGGCGCCAGCCATTCCGTTGCCGATGACCACGAGCCGCCGGCGCATCAGTGCTCCACCATTCCGAGGTCCACCACAACGGAACCCCTGACGCCGGCAGGTGCCACGATATACAGCTCAATCATGGAACCCCCTTCAATGTCCTCCACTACCCTCAGCGGAACGTGGACGTCGCTTTTGGCTCCGATGGGGAAGTAGCGCATGGGCACGCCGTCGCGCATAAGGACCACGGTGATGAGTTCGGGACTGGAGTTGCCGCCGCGGAAGTACAGCGTCTGGTTCACGACGCCGTCCGGGACAAAGTGCGCCAGCTCGCTGTGCAACGGGACCGGCTTTTCCATGCCGATGCCTTCGAACGCGTAGATGCCTTGGAGGAAGAGGTTCTTGGAGATCACGGAAGTTCCTTTCGGCCGGCTTCCTTCCATGGTGCTCCGCCCGTGTTTCAAGACACTCGCCGCTGTGTTTCGGCCTGCAGCATTGGGAGTAACGATCCCTTTGCGGGCGCCTCACCAGGGCGCCTCACCAGGGCGTCTCACCAGGGCGTCTCACCCAACTGGGCAACGGCCCGCTGGGCGGCTCGCCGCCGGGCTCACGAACTACAGCAATTCGCCGCCCTGCATCCCGTACCGCACCCAGTGTCCGCCCGTGCCGACGGGACCACTGCGGTGTTCGACGGCGACATCGGCACGTGCACAGCGGTCAAACCACTCGCCCAGGGCACGATCGTGGCTCACAATCACCAAGGTTCCTTCGAATGAAGCGAGCGCTGCCTCCAACTGCTCCACCAGCACCGGCGCCAAATGGTTGGTGGGCTCGTCCACGATCATGGTGTCGTAGCCGCCCAGAAGGAGCCGGGCAAGGGCGAGCCTACGCTGCTGCCCGGCTGAAAGACCTCCGACGGGAACATGGAACTCAGCGGGCCGGAACAGCCCCAGCCGCAGCAAGCCCTCAGCGTGTTCGTCAATGTTCCCACCCAGCCCCGCAGCGAACGCAGGAAGCAGGCGCAGCCCCGGCCGGGAGGGCACCTCGAGTTCCTGCTGCAGGTAACCCACCCTGCCGTTCACCGTGACAGACCCGGTGGCTGGCTCCAGCGTCCCGGCAAGGATGGACAACAGCGTGGATTTGCCCGCACCGTTAGGACCGGTGATGAGCACTTTTTGTCCGGCTTCCACCCTGATGTGGGTGGGCTGGAGCCGGCCGGGTGCGCTGATGCCGTGAGCTTCCAGCGCGGGTTCGGACGCCGCCAAAGCTGTAACGCCCAGGGGTGCTGCCAGTTTCAGCGGCACGGGCGGCCGGTCCACCGGATTGTCCTCGAGCCTGCGGAGCCTCTCCTGGGCATTGCGAACCTTGCTGGCCGCCGCCCGCTGCCACGTTCCCGCTTTGAAGTCGAAACCCATTTTGTCGTTGTCGCGTTTACGGCCGTAACCCATACCGTCTGCTACGGTGGCGGCTTGGAGTCTTTCGGCGGCCATGGCATCGAGCCATTGCTCGTACTCTTGGATCCACCGAGACCGTTCGGCGGCCTTCTCCCGCAGGTAGCCTTCGTAACCGTTGCCGTAGCGGTTCACGGACCGACGGTCAGCGTCCACCTCGATGATGGTGGTGGCGACCTTCCGCAGCAGGACACGGTCGTGCGAGACCACCACCACCGTCCCGCGATGTGCGGCCAACCGCGATTCGAGCCAGGCTGTGCCGCTCGCGTCCAGATGGTTGGTGGGCTCATCCAGGAGCAACGCTTCGGCTGGATCGGCCAGCAGGCAGGCGAGCGCCACCCGCTCCTGCTCGCCTCCGGACAAAGATCCAAGCGTTCGACGGCGGTCCAGGCCTCCCAGCCCCAGCTTGTCCAGCGCTGCTTCCACCCGGGACTCGGCAGCGTAGCCCTCACGGAGTTGGTATTCGGTTTGAAGGCTTCCATAGAGCTCGAGTTCTTCGGAGCCGGCATCGGCAAGGCCGGATTCCAGTTCCAGGATGCGCGCCTCCAAGGAACGCAGGGAAGCCAAGGAAGTGTCTATGGCGTCTCCCACGGTGAGAGACTCGGAGAAACCGTGTGTTTGCGCGAGGTATCCCACGCGGTAGCCGGGGTTGCCTGATAAACCTGCCGTACCGTCGTCGGGCGTTTCAACGCCGGCCATGAGCCGGAGCAGGGTGGATTTGCCGGCACCGTTTTCGCCGACGATCGCCACGTGTTCGCCGTGGTGGATGGCGAGGTCGACGGCGTGGAAAAGTTCGCGGTCCCCGTAGCCGTGGGAAACGCCGGAAAGGTGAAGGTGGTCAGTCAAGAGGAGTCCTCGCAGGTCCGCAGTGGGTGGCAGATGGCCGGGTGTGTACTGGGGATGCAGCCGGTAAGAAGGGCTGCGCTCAAGACTTCATCGCTCCAGACTGCCCGGCATCAGGAGTTCCGTCAAGCCAAGACATCACGGATGACACCAATAAGGTTCCGCAATCCATTGACCTGACACCATAGTGGCGTCAAAATGGTGTCATGCAGCTAAACCAGTACGTCGCCACTCTCAAGCACCAGCTGGAAACCGCGGCCGAGGCCGGCGGCCCGGAAGCGCGGGCCCTCAGTGAGCGGCTCACCGCGGCGCTCGAATCCACCGTGCGACTGGTCCTCCTCGAGGCCCTTTCCGACGCCGCCAACGAAATCACCCTGGAGCTGGCGCCCGGCTCCGTGGAGGTCAGGCTCCGAGGCCGTGACCCCGAATTCGTGGTCAGCAACCCGCCCGGCGACAACGACTTCGAGGCAATGATCGAACAGTCCATACGGGGCACCATAGCGTCGGAAGACTTCGACGGCGCCAGTACTTCACGGACCACGCTCCGCCTTCCGGACCAGCTCAAGCAGCAGGTCGAAGCAGCAGCAAGCCATGATGGCCTGTCCGTGAACTCCTGGCTGGTCCGGGCCGTCGCCGACGCCCTCAACGGACGCTCCCCAAGCAAACGCGCTACGCGGGGCGAACCCGGCGAGCAGAACTTCACAGGATGGGCACGCTAATGGCAACCTTCCAGACTCCGCAGCCGATCGCCGTCGTCGTTGACGTTTCCGTACGTGCCGACATCTGGACAGTTGCGCGTGAAGGCAAAGACACCGTGGTCAACGTCCGGCCCCGTAAGGAAAAGCGAAGCCTGGACGTCAGGATGGCCGAGCAAACCACTGTGGACTATTCGGACGGCCGCTTGCAGGTCAGGCTTCACCCCGGCCTCCGCCACAGCTGGTTCAGCGACGGCGGCGCGGTGGAGATCACCGTGGAGGTTCCCGTAGGCAGCAGCCTGGAACTGAAGTCCGCCATGGGAGACCTCCGCTGTGACGGCGAATTCGGCGCTGCTGACCTAAGGACCGACTTGGGACACATAAGCATCGATCACTGCGGCGAGCTGCGGGCGCACACTGACATGGGCGACATCACGGTGGAGCGCGCCTCGGGGAGGTCCAGGATAAAGACCGGCTCAGGCAAAATCCGAATCCGTCACATCGACGGTGTTGCCACCGTAAAAAACGGCAACGGCAGCACGTACATCGCGCACGCTTCCGGCGAGCTCAGCGTCAGCGCAGCCAATGGCGACATTTCGCTGGAGCGGGCCGGGCTTTCCACTACCGTCAAAACCTCCAGCGGTGACATCACGGTGGGCGAAGTGGCCGCCGGCAGCCTTACGGTTCAGACCGCTGCCGGCGCACTGGCCGTTGGTGTTCGCGAAGGCACGGCCGCCTGGCTGGATCTCAGCACGAAGTACGGGCGCGTCCGTAATGCCCTTCAAGCCACGAACGGGCCGGGCGACACCGCGGACAAGGTGGAGATCCGCGCCCGCAACGCTTATGGCGACATCGCAGTGACCCGATCACCCGTCAGCGCCCGGTAGCCGTGGCTACACCGTGGCGACGGCCCGCTTCCGGCGGGCCTTGGCGAGTCGCGTACCGATCAACCCCTGCCGCGGACTGAATAGATATACCGCGCCGAACACCACGCCCTGGGTGAGGACCACCATGGCTCCCGACGCCGTGTCCAGGTAGTAGCTGAGATAGATGCCGGCCACGGAACACACCACCGAAATGACGGGCGCGATGATCAGCATCCGGGAGAAGCGGTCGGTCAGCAGGTAGGCCGTGGCTCCCGGGATGATCAGCATGGCCACCACCAGCACCACGCCCACAGTCTGCAGGGCCACCACCGATGTCAGTGCCAGCAGCCCCAGGAGCAGGGCCCCGAGCCGTTTGGGTGACAGTCCGATCGCGTGGGCATGCGTAGGGTCAAAGGCATAAAGCGTGAGGTCACGGCGTTTGAGGATCAGGATCGCAAAGGCCACGACACCCAGGACCACCACCTGGATAAGGTCAGGGAGACTGACCCCCAGCAGGTTTCCGAAGATGATGTGGTTAAGGTCGGTCTGGCTCGGGGTCACGGAGATCAGCACCAAGCCCAACGCGAAGAGCGACGTGAACACGATCCCGATCGCTGCGTCTTCTTTCACGCGGCTTGTATTGCGAACTACCCCAATCAACGTCACCGCGATCAGGGCGAAGACCAACGCGCCGAGCGCGAACGGCGCCCCCACGATGTAGGCGAGCACGACGCCGGGAAGCACCGCATGCGAGACGGCGTCGCCCATGAGGGACCAGCCGATGAGGACCAGCCAGCAGCTCAGGACAGCACAGACCACGGCAGCGATGGCTGTTGTTGCCAGGGCACGGACCATGAAGTCGTAGCTGAGGGGTTCCAGTAGGAATTCCATGACTAATCCCTGTTCATGACGTCGAGGCCGAAAGCCATGGCCAGGTTTTCCGGTTGGAGCACTGTGTCCGGGCTTCCATGCATGAGCACCTTGCGCATCAACAACACAGCTTCGTCGCATAGTTGGGGCAGGGCATGGAGGTCGTGGGTGGAGATGAGGATGGTGGCGCCGTTGTCTGCCAGCTCGCGGAGGAGCCTGGTGATGGTGGCTTCAGAGCGTTTGTCCACGCCCGCGAACGGCTCGTCCAGCAGCATCATGGTGGCACCTTGGGCGATACCCCGGGCCACGAAGGCCCGCTTCTTTTGCCCTCCGGACAGCTGCCCGATTTGCCGGTCGGCGTACTCGCTCAGCTCCACTCGTTCCAAGGCATGGTCGACGGCGTCCCGGTCCGCTTTGCGGGGCCGGCGCGTGAATCCCAAATGCCCGTAGCGGCCCATCATCACCACATCCCGGACCGACAGGGGGAAAGCCCAATCAACGTCTTCGCTTTGGGGAACGTAACCGATGCCGGCGTCCTTGCGCATCTTTACCGGGGGTTGGCCGTTGATGAGCACCTTGCCGGAATCGGGCTTCACCATGCCCATGATGACCTTGAAAAGGGTGGACTTGCCGGAGCCGTTCATGCCCACCAGCCCGCAGATCCGCGAATGTTCCAAGCTCAGGGACGCAGAGTCCAAGGCCAGGACCTCGCCGTAATGGACGGTGACGTTCTCAACAGCGATCGCGGGAGTGCTCATGGCGTTCCTCCGGTGAGTGCAGTGGTGATGACTTTGGCGTCGTGACGCATGAGGTCAAGGTAGGTGGGAACGGGTCCGTCCGCTTCGGAAAGGGAATCGACGTAGAGAGTCCCGCCAAACTTGGCGTCGGTGGCACCAACTACCTGTTGCATCGGGGCGTCTGACACAGTGGATTCGCAGAACACCGCCGGAACCTGATTGTCTCTAACGAATTCGATTGCCCGGGTGATCTGCTGTGGCGTTGCCTGTTGCTCCGCGTTCACTGCCCAGATGTAGACCTCTTTGAGGCCGGCGTCGCGGGCCAGGTAGGAGAACGCTCCTTCGCAGGTGACCAGCGCCCTCTGCTTCTCCGACAGTACGGACAGCTTGGACACCATCTCGTCCTGGACGGTCTGGAGTTGGGCGTTGTAAGCCTCGGCGTTTGCTTCGAATTCGGAAGCGTGCGAAGGGTCCAGCTTGGCGAAGGCCTTGGCCATGTTGCTTGCGTAAATCTGGACGTTCTTGGGCGACATCCAGGCGTGCGGGTTCGGCTTGCCTTGGTAGGAGTCCTCGGCGATGGGCATGACGTCCACGCCGTCGCTCACTACTGCGTGCGGTACATCGAGGTCCTCGACGAACTGGGAAAACCACGCTTCCAGATTGAGGCCATTGTCCAGGATGAGATCGGCTTGGGCAGCTTTCCGGATGTCACCCGGGGTTGGCTCATAGCCGTGGATCTCAGCTCCGGCTTTGGTGATGGATTCGACGCGGAGCTTATCTCCGGCAACATTCTTGGCGATGTCTGCCAGGACGGTGAAAGTAGTGAGGACCACGGGCTTGTCATCTTCTCCCGCAGAGGAGTTCCCACCACAGGCGGAGACTCCCAGGGCAAGGGCGATCGCGGTCAGGACAGCAGCGAAACGGCGGACATCTTTGGCGCGCCGAAACGGAAAGTTAGGCATACCGAAAAGTGTAGCCACGCATGGCCCACGCAGCAAAGCTAGGCTGGTCACATGGGCACTCTTTCCACCAAGGCACCTTTGTACAAATTCACTGCCCTGGATGCCATCGCCGTGGCAGCATATGTGGGCTTCACCGCCTACTTCCTGCTGGCTGGGCAGACGCTCAACCGGCTGATGCTTGAGCTGTTTTCTGACCCGGCAACAGCGTCCTATGCCGTCAACGCAATCTTTTATGCCGGCGTCGGAATATTTGCGGTGGCGTCTGCCTGGCGGGTGGTGGGCCGTGACCTCCGGATCCTGGGGACCCGGCCGTGGTTCACGCTGGGCATGGTCCCCTTGGCCTTGGTGGTCATGCTGATTCTCACAGCCATTCTGGTGGCGGCCTTCGGGACCGCCCAAAGCTCCGAGAACCAACTGGGCATCCAAGGCATGCTGCAACACGTGCCGGCGTGGCTGATGGTGCCATTACTGGTCATCCTCGGTCCGTTCGTGGAGGAATATCTCTTTCGGCACCTCCTGATAGGCAAGTTGTCGCGGTACCTGAACATCTGGGTTTGCTGCGTGATCTCCGTGGTGGTGTTCTCGTCCATCCATGTAGTGGGTCGCGAAGGACTCGCTTTGTCCGCGCTGGCTCCGTACCTCGGGATGGCCGTGGTGCTGGTGGCTGTCTACGTTTGGACGGGCAAGAACCTGATGTTCTCCTACTTTGTGCACGCCGCCAAGAACCTCATGGCCGTGGTCCTGATCTACGCGGTGCCGCCCGAACTCCTCCCCAACTAGGTGACAGCAAATGCTCCAACGAGCCCTCACTACGACGTTTGCTGTCACCTAGTTGGGGAACCCGGACGAAAGGTGACCGCAACCCCCTACCCAGCCACCCGCCGTCGGAATAGCTTGTAGAGCATGACACTCAACATCCAGGTAGTAGTCGATTGCAAGAAGCCGCATGACCTCGCCGACTGGTGGGCTGAGACCCTCGAGTGGAACGTCGAGCCGCAGGACGAGGCGTTCATCCGTTCCATGATCGAGCAGGGCTACGCCACCGAGGACCAGACCATCACGCACAACGGCAAGCTGGTGTGGGCGGAGGGCTGTGCGATCGTACCCGCCGAAGACACGGACCCCAAGACCGGCCGGCGGATCCTGTTCCAGACTGATCCCAACGAAAAATCGGTAAAGAACAGGGTGCACTGGGACGTCCGGTTGAACGGCCGGGACAAGGATGACGTGCGGAAACAGCTCGAAGCGCGCGGCGCCAAGCACCTGTGGACCGCCAATCAGGGACCCCACGAATGGCACACCATGGCCGACCCCGAGGGCAACGAGTTCTGCATCAGCTAAGGCCATTACTAGACTCGGACTGTGAACAACCAACTCCCTGCCAAGGTTTCCGACGTCTTTGACCCCTCACGCTGGCGCACAGTTTCCGGCTTCGACGACTTCAAGGACATGACCTACCACCGGCAGGTTGAGCGTTCAACGGGCGGCACAGTCAAGGACCTCCCCACGGTCCGCATCGCCTTCAACCGGCCCGAGGTCCGCAACGCGTTCCGCCCGGGCACCGTTGACGAGCTCTACCGGGCCATGGATCACGCCCGCATGACGCCGGACGTCGCCACAGTCCTCCTCACAGGTAACGGACCTTCAGAGAAGGACGGTGGACACTCGTTCTGCTCCGGCGGCGACCAGCGGATTCGTGGCAGGGACGGCTACCGCTACCAAGTAGAAGGCGCTGCGGGTGACTCCGCTGAATTTATCGACCCCGCCCGCGCGGGCCGCCTCCATATCCTGGAAGTCCAGCGGCTCATGCGGACCATGCCCAAGGTGGTTATCGCGGTGGTCAATGGTTGGGCTGCTGGCGGCGGCCACTCGCTGCACGTGGTCAGCGACCTCACCATCGCCTCGCGGGAGCACGGCAAGTTCAAGCAGACGGACGCAACCGTAGGAAGTTTCGACGCCGGATACGGCTCTGCGCTGCTGGCCCGCCAGATCGGGCAGAAAGCCGCGCGGGAAATCTTCTTCCTGGCCCGCGAATATTCCGCGGAGGACATGGTCAGGATGGGCGCCGTGAACGAGGCAGTTGACCACTCCCGCCTCGAAGAAGTTGCTCTGGAGTACGCAGCGGACATCGCCCGCCAGTCCCCGCAGGCCATCCGTATGCTCAAATTCGCTTTCAACCTGGCCGACGACGGCTTGGCCGGCCAGCAGGTCTTCGCCGGTGAAGCCACCCGTCTCGCGTACATGACGGACGAGGCCGTGGAGGGCAAGGAAGCGTTCCTCCAGAAGCGCGACCCCGACTGGTCCAACTTCCCCTACTACTTCTAGGACCACCGTGAACATCGATCCCATTTTGAAAGCCCTGATGGCCGCCCTCCATGGAGAGGGGCCCGCCGTCGAAATCGTGATGGATGAAAACGGCGAGCCGCAGGCTGTTCCGGTGGAGACCGGCGTCGAAGAGGCAGCTGTGCTGGTCCGCACCTCCGGTTCCACGGGGACGCCCAAGGCAACCGTACTGACCATCGATGCCCTCGCAGCTTCATCTGTTTCCACCGCCGTGGCCTTGCGTGGCGAAGGACAGTGGTTGCTGGCCCTCCCGCTGCAGTATGTGGCCGGTGTGCAGGTGCTGGTCCGCTCGCTCTACGCAGGCACGCGTCCGTGGGTCATGGACCAGTCGAACGGCTTCACGCCCGAAACCTTCACGGCCGCCGCCGAGGAACTGACTGACAAGATCCGCTTTACCTCCCTGGTGCCCACGCAGTTGCAGCGGCTCCTCGACTCCCCCGCGCCGGAAACCCTGGCCGTGCTGCGCCGCTTCAACGCGATCCTGCTGGGCGGCGCCCCTGCCTCGGCTGATCTCCTGACGGCCGCCCACGCGGAGGGGCTGAGGGTGGTGACCACCTACGGCTCAGCCGAGACGTGCGGCGGGTGCGTTTACGACGGCGAGCCGTTGGAGGGCGTCGAGGTCCGCATCGGTGAAGGCGAACTGGAAGGCCGCATCCTGCTGGGTGGCGATACCGTGGCGGCGGGCTACCTGGACGCCGCCCGCGCCTCAAAAGCGGCATTCTTCGAGGAAGACGGCGTCCGCTGGTACATCACCGGCGACCTTGGCAAGCTGTCCGACGACGGCAAGCTCACAGTGCTGGGCCGCGCCGATGACGTGATCATCACCGGAGGCGTCAAAGCCTCCGCCGCTTATATCCAAGGCAAGCTGGAAGAGCTCGACGGCGTCACCGCAGCTTTCGTAACCGGCGTCCCGTCACGGGAATGGGGCCAAGCTGTGGCGGCTTACGTTGCCGTCACTGATCCGTCGCCTGCGGGCCTCAAGGGATTCACGGCCCGCCGTGAGGAAGTACTGGGTGTCCTGGCTCCCAAAACGGTGTTCGCTGACAAGGAATTGCCGATGCTGCCCAACGGAAAGCCGGACCGTATGTCCATGATTGACCGGCTTTCCGAGCTGCATCAGGGACAATAGACAAGTTCTTCCCTCCCGCCCCCTGACTAAGATCAACCGCGAAATACACGAGGTACTACACGTGGCGACAGCTGCACAATGGATTCAAGGAGCCCGGCTCCGCACACTGCCCGCGGCCATCGCGCCGGTCCTCATCGGTTCGGCAGCTGCGTACGAGCTCCACGCTTTCCGGCTGCCGAACGCGATCTTGGCAGCACTTGTGGCTCTCCTGCTTCAAATTGGCGTGAACTACGCCAACGACTACTCCGATGGCATCCGCGGCACGGATGAGGACCGCGTGGGCCCGCTCCGTTTGGTCGGTTCAGGAGCCGCAAAGCCGGAACAGGTGAAGTGGGCTGCCTTTGCCCTCTTCGGGGCGGCGATGATTTGCGGCCTCATCCTGGTGATCATTACCCAGGCATGGTGGCTGATCCTGGTGGGTATCGGCTGCATCATGGCGGCTTGGGGATACACCGGCGGCAAGAACCCCTACGGCTACCTGGGCCTGGGCGACGTCTTTGTGTTCGTATTCTTCGGACTCGTGGCCACCCTCGGAACCACCTACACCCAGGCCGGGCAGGTCAGCCTCGCCGCGGTCATCGGTGCGATCGGCACCGGGCTCATTGCCTGTGCACTGCTGATGGCCAACAACGTCAGGGACATCCCGACTGATGCGGCCGCAGGTAAGCGGACCTTGGCCGTCAGGCTGGGTGACCGGCACGCCCGCGAAAGCTACGTCCTGATGCTGGCCGTGGCCATCCTGCTCGTGATCGTCCTGGCACCCACCAAGCCGTGGATGCTGATCGTGCTGCTGCTGATTCCGGCCTGCCTGATGCCGGCCTGGCTCATGGTGAACGGCAAGAAGCGCAAGAGCCTGATCCCGGTTCTCAAGCAGACCGGCATGATCAACCTCGGCTACAGCCTGTTGTTCTCGCTGGGACTGATCCTGAGCCGCGGCTTCTGAGTTCTTGTACAAGTAACGCCCCTAAGAAGCTTTCTTAGGGGCGTTACTTGTACACAAAAAGTTCTAGGCAGTGCCAGGGCGTTTGTCGTTGTTCACGGCGATGTCCGGGTTCTTCTCCACCAAGCCGTCCTCGACGGCAGCGTCTTCAACCTCACCGGCAGTACGGATGGGCTTGGCCCGCCCGGAGAACCGCTCGCGCATGGCTGCCGTGGCGGCGTCGCGCTGTTTCTGGAAGAACAGGTAACTGATAGCGAAGGCAATCAGCCCGGCGAAGACGACAGCCAGGATCCAGCCCACCCCCAAAAAGGCGAACAGCACGAACAACGGCACGAACAGCGCCAGACGGATGAGGGAATACTTCAGGAAAGCCACCATCCAAGTTTAGCCGCCCGGATGGTTGCACTCTGATCACAGCCGGAACAGGGCGTCCAGTGTTCGGCTTCAGGCGACTAGACTTGGTGCATGCTCCGGGTTGTAGGCGTCGTTATTGTTCTAGTCATCTTCGTCTATGCCCTGGTGGACGTCATCCGCACGGACGGCAACCAAACACGCGGGATATCCAAACCCGCGTGGATCATTGTGATGATCCTCCTGCCGCTGCTGGGAGCAATCCTCTGGTTCATTTTCGGCCGGCCCTATGGCAAGCCCACGGCCAAGCCCGTACGCCGCCAGCCCACAGCCCCGGACGACGACCCCGAATTCCTGCGCAACCTGGAAACCCGACGCCGTAACCAGGCTGCAGAGGATCGCCTGAAGAAGCTCAAGGCAGACCATGACGCCAAGGACAGCGATACGGGCGACAAGCCAAACGATGGCAGCGGCGACGCCAAAAACAACGGCTTCAAACCCGGCGACGCCAAGCGCAGCGAGCCGGATCCCCATGACACGGACGAGCTGAAGTAGGCAGACATGGCCCAGCAAGCTGATGGATCACGGCAGTCACCCTCCTCCCCACCATCAGTCAGCGGGCCCGCATCACCCTCCGCACCGCCCCCACGCCCAGGTATTTCCCTGTCAACGCCGCCGCCCATAGCGGCGGTTGTTCGTCCTCCCGGACCTGCACGCTTGTCCCGCACTCTCTGGGTGGCCAGCTTCGTGGCCGGAATCGCCGTCGTGGTAACAGGCTTTCTCGGCCGTGATGCCCACTTCGAACGCCTGAAAGGCGTCATCGGAGGAATGGTCCCCGACGGCGACGCCGACGCAGTGGAGGGAGCCACCGCCGTCGTGTTCCTGGGAAGCCTCACCATGCTCGCGCTGGTAGTAGCCATGGAAGCTATCCTGCTGGCGGTCCTCTTCAAACGCCGCATCTGGGCACGCTGGGCCCTTGCCCCGTTAGTCCTTCTCCATGCGGTGGTCACAGTCATTACTGCCGACTTCGTGGTGGCCCCCGGCGCGGACGGCGTCCTGACGATCGTGCTGTTGGCGGCCCAATTCATCCTTGCCGCAGCCGCCCTGATCCTGCTGTTTCTCCCCTCCACCACCACCTGGCTGCTCAGCGAACGGGTTGCTTAGCGAACGGATTGCTTAATGAACGGCGGGAATAGCGGCCAGCATCCCTTCGCAACTGCGAAGGACTACACGGCACGCTTCAAGCGCGGCCGGCTCAGTGAGCGGGTTCTCCGCGATCAACCGCCAACGGTTCAGGCTGTTTCGCGCTGCCTCAGTGATCTGCTCCGGGCCTGCCTCCGCATCCAGGCCCAACCTCAGCGGTGGCGTGCTGCCACGGCCGCCCACCAGCCGCTCAGCCTCTGCTGATTGCTCCGGGGTCAGGCTTAGGCCTTCGGTCCGGAGCGCTGCCAGAAGTTTCAATTCCCGGAACTCGTGGGCTCCCGTTCGAAGTCTTTCCAAGTTGGCTTCCAGAAGCAGCGCGACATCTCTGCGCGAAGTGCGCAGCAGTGCTTCCAAACCCACGACGGCGGCACGCGCCTTGAGTGCCTCCGCCCGGGTTTGGAAAAGAAAAGCGATGTTGTCGAGCAACTGGCCAAGGCCGCTGCGCCGTGCCAGCTCATGGGCAAGTTCCGTCGGATTGCTGATGCCACCCCGGATCAGGGCAACACCAAGGCGGATACCGAACAGGCCGAATCTTTGCACGAGGGACGCTTTTGCTGCGCGGCCCAAACCTTCGGGCTCGGTGGACCGGACAAAGAGGTCCGCTGAGAGCATCAGCCTCTCCCTCTGGTTTCTGTCCATTTGCGCCAACAGTTTCATGGCTTCGAAATCGGTCTGGCGCATCGTCCTCGAACTTTGCGCCAGCAAACCGGCAACCGGGACAACACCCAGGGCAAGGGGCTTGAGGTTCTGGTCCCGGCTGTATCTATCGGCGATCACTGCTGCGGAAATGAGGGAATCAATTCTTCCCGCGCCGATCTCGTCCGCCCGGGACAGGACCGCCAAGGCGTTGACAGTCCCTGATTGACCCGCGGAGGTGTCCTTGAAGGACTCCAGGAACCGGACATCGGAGGCGTGGAGATGCCGCATGAGATAGATGACGGCATCGGCGGCCATGGGGGCGTCTTCGGGGAGGAGGAACTCCGTGGAGCGGCCTGACAAATCCTGGGACAACGAGGCGATGCCCGGGGTATCAATCAGGGTAAGCTCCCGGAGGCTGGCAGATGGCCAGTCCACCACCAGCCGCTCCACGTCCTCGGCCCGGATATCCCCCATGGTGAAGACCAGCCGGCCGTCTTCGCGGGTGACAGGGAGCGCTAAGGGCCCCCCGATGATCGGATGGAGCGTGATCCTTGGCGTGTGTCCATAGCGGTACCACGTGACGATCCGGGTGCATTCCCCGGCGTCGGTGGGTGCGATTTCCTCCCCGATGATCGCGTTGAGGAGGGTGGACTTGCCGGACTTAACCATGCCTGCCACAGCTATTCGCAAAGGGCCCTCCAGCCTGCCCTGGAGTTCATCCACCACTGCGAGCGCCGCTGCGTCGTCGTGGAAGGCCTCCCGTGCTTGCCGGAGCAGATCCGCGACTCCGGCAATGCCCGACTCGATCATCCTGCCGGCACCGAAGACGGCGCTGCTTTGGCCTGTGTTGCGGGTTTGGTCTGGGTTGCGGGTTTGGCCTGGGGCGTGGGGCCAGTCTGCGGCACGGGCGGCTCTTCCTGCAGCTGCTGAGAGGCCTTGGCCAGGGCATCTACTACCTTGAGCTGGTTCCGTATGTCTTTGATTCTCGCGTCACGCTCCACGGCATAGGTAGCAGCCGCCTTCTGCGCGGCCGCCACGGACTCCGTCAGAGTACGGTGGTGTTCTTCGGCGATCTCCGTGAAGTGGTCCCGTGTGGCCCGTTGGACCAGCCGCAGCCTATCCTTGAGCTGCTTGCCCACTTGGAACACAACATCGTCAACATGCTTGCGGACCAGGACCTTGGCTTCTGATTGCCGTTGCTTGAGCCTGGCTTCTTTGTCTTCCCGGTAGGCTTTCCGGCCCAGCATCAGGCCGGCTCCTACGGACAGCGGATTAATGAGGGCCATCCCGAAAATGCCGGTTAGCAGGCCAAACATCAGCACGCCACCGTAGGACCCGCGCATCCCGATCAGCACCTTCTGCAGAGGCCCGAGGCGCCCGTCTTCCATGTCCTGGATGTCAGCCACGGGGTCCAGCACGCCGCCGGTGTCGGCTACTTTCAACGCGGGGAGGGCCACCTCATCTTCGGAGAAGTGTTCCGCCACCTGCGTGGCCAACCATTGGGCACGTTCGCTGGTCCACACGAAAGTATCCGAAACCGCTGCGGCCGTGCTCTGTTCCAGCCACTGTGTGAACTGCTCCCACGCTGGCCCGGGATCTCCTTGATCTATGGCAATTTCGGCTTCGCGTTGGATCCTGCGCAGCCTGTCCCTTAGGTCATATTCCAGGTCGGCGATGAGGTCGCCGATGCCATCGTTGAGGGTTATCTGCCAACGCGCGGAGCGTTTGCGCAGCGCGTCGGCGTCTTCCTTGGCCGCGTTCAGGCCAGCGATCATATGCGGAGTTCCCGCCGGATTCTCAAGGGCTTCCAGCTCCGACTGCAGCGCCAGCCTGAGGTTCTCACTGACGGTCAACAGGTCGTTGCCCACGGATTTGCGTTGAATCCTTGCCGCTCCGCCCACAATGTTGTTCCGCAGATGGGCGATCAACGCCGGAAATCCTGATTCGGTGTTCAGCTCGGGGTCCTGCAGCCGCGCTGCGTGGAGTCGCAGCTCCGAGGACACCGGAAACAGGGGAATATCAGGCCCGAGATCGGCCAAGTGTCTCCTATCCAAGTCAGCAATCTGGCGCCAGCTCGGATAAAGGTCGGTCTTGGACAGCACGCACAGGACGTTGGGGTTGATGCGCATCGCCTGGCGAAGGAACCGCATCTCGGGCTCGGTGAATTCCTGGGAAGCATCGGTCACAAACACCATGGCGTGCGCCGATGGCAGGGCAGTCAGCGTGGTCAAAGTGTGTGTTGAGCCCAGACCTCCAACGCCTGGAGAGTCCACGATTGTCAGTCCGCCCGCCAGAAGCTTTCGTGGCAGGGAAACTTCGGCCGCCACGATGTTCTTTGTGTTGCCCGGGTTGCCCTTTTCGGAGACGTATTCCGCAAGTTGCTCCAGCTGCACCGGTTGCCGTTCCAGTCCGCTTTCCGGCCCGCTTGCATCCCGTTCCGGGTCCGTACCATGCTCGCCGGGGACAAGAACAACGGCCGACGCCGGGTCCCCCTGTCGTACGACCGTTGGGACGGAGGTGGCAATGTCGTCATCAACCGGGCACACAGGTGCGTTAACCAAAGCGTTGATGAGCTGGCTCTTCCCCTGTTTGAACTCACCCACCACCATCACGCGAACGCTGGGATCCCGCAAGCGGTTGAGGGTATTTTCCAGTCGGCGCCGAAGGTCGTTCCGGTCCCCCACCAGCGCCATGCCCTGCTCCACCAACGTGGTCATGCGTTCTGTGTCCGCCACGGTAAGTCCTTTGCTCTTCATGCCTCGCCGATGAGGCCACGAAGTGCCCGGCAGACGTCTGGCGCCTGCCGGGCACTGCTGGGGGTAGTTCTCGCCGCGGTTACTATGAGGCGGGATCGTATTCGCTGGTGTTCTCCACCTCAACGTCCACTTCGTTATCTGCAACTACAAGCGAGTGGTTTGCGTCGATATCCGTGTAGTCGACATCGAGCTCGTTGTTGGCGACGACTGTGTTGCCCTCGATGTTCGTGTAATCCACATCGACGTCGCCCACTTCAACCGAGTTGTCCACGGACTTGTCGATCTCCAGCTCGTTGTCCTGGATGACAGTGGAGTCGTAGTTGACCTGGACATCTTCCAGTTCCACGTTGGTGGAGTGATCGTTGGTGTACTCCAGTTCCACCTCGTTGTCCTTGATGATCGTGGAGTTCTCGATGTTCGTGTACTCCACGTCCACGTCGCCGACTTCCAGCTCGGTCTCGTTGTTGTAGGAGTCCTTGTTGAACGAATCCGTGTTGTGGATGTTGGTATGCGAATTGTCCGTGTTGGTGGAGTGGTCGTCATTGAAGGAATCCTCAATGTCAACATCCACGTCCACATCGGTGTTGTAGGAGTCCTTGGTCACGGAGTGATCGTCGTTGAACGAATCCTTGACCTCGATGTCCGTGTTGCCAACCTCAACGTCACCGGGACCCGATTCACTGATATTCACCGAGTTGTCCGTTGAATGGTCATCAGTGTTGGTGGTCGTGGTTGTGGTCGTTGTACTGGTGTTACCGGAATCCTTCACATCGTCGCCGGCAGCAATCGCTCCGTCGCCCGAGGCAACCACAGCGTCCTGGTTGAAGAGCTGCGTAACATCGCCGTCTGCCCAGATGTTCTGGTTGACCGACTGGTCGGTGATCGTGTCGCGGTCGTCGATGGTGGTGGTGTACGAGTAGTTGTTCACCACGTGGACCAGCTGCTGAACGGCATGTGCGTGGTCATCCCAGTCGCCGCCACCGCCGCCCCCACCGTGTCCGCCGCCATCGTGATCATCGTCGTCATGGCCATCCCAGCCACCGCCGCCCCCACCGTGTCCGCCGCCATCGTGATCATCGTCGTCATGGCCATCCCAGCCACCGCCGCCCCCACCGTGTCCGCCGCCGCCGTGATCATCGTCGTCATGGCCATCCCAGCCACCGCCGCCCCCACCGTGTCCGCCGCCGCCGTGATCATCGTCGTCGTGTCCACCCCAGCTGCCGCCCCCGCCAGTGGAAGCGTTGTTGCCGCCGGTGTTGTATTCGCGGTCGAACGACGAACGGGCGTTGATGGGTGCGTAGTCGAGGACCACCGGGCGGACGGCGTCGACGTCGGCCGAAGAAACGTCGCGCAGACCCGCTGCGGCGAGGGCTGCTTCGGGATCCCGGACGAATTCTTCGGCGGCATCAGGATCGTTGAACAGGCTCATCAGGAACTGCACGAGCTGTTGTGCGAGTGTTGGCATTGGAGTGCTCCCTCAAATTCTGTGATGGATAAGGATTCGCCCGGCGCCTTTGCCGGGCTTGCATTCAACGTATTGCCGGGGCTGGCCACCGGGCATCGGGTGTGGTCCCCCTACCGCTTCCCGCACCGTTAGGGGATGGTGTGGTTTTCCGTTAGGGGATGGAGGGGGTTGCCGCTTATGGAGGCGAGTGCCCCTCCCCCAATGCCAACCGCAGGCGGACCAGGAGTTCGGAACGGTTTTCGGCCCCCAGGCGTCGTCGCATGCGTGCCACGTGGTGCTCCGCCGTGCGGGGTGAGATGTAGATGGCTTCGCCGATTTCCCGGTAGGTCTTGCCTTCCAGAATGAGTCGACCCACTTCACGCTCCCTGGCGCTGAGCCCGGAGGAGTCAGGAGCTCCGGGGCCACCCCCGTTGTCCATGACGGGATGAGCAGGAACGGCAGTGCGAGCATCCACCTGCCGCTCTGAAACCCCGGCCGACGGAGCCGAACCCTGCGGGTGGATGTCCCTGGCGCAAGCCAGCAGTTTCACCATGTCACGTCGTTCATCCGCATGCGCAGCGGCATGGCCGGCCAGGCGCGCGCCCTCCCATGGCATGCCGACGGCGGCCAACCCGCGGGCCGCTGTTTCGACGTCGGACGCTTCAAAGCGGCTGGCCAAGACCGAGACCCAGGCCTTACCGCCAGCGGCGAGCACTGACGCCAGATGGCTGCGCTCCGATGCCCGCACCAGTGCTGCCGCGTGCGGTGCAAGCCCTGCGGGGTCTTCGCTCAGCAAAGCCGCCTGCACCGCCGCCCAGTGCAACGGCACCGACCATAACGACGGATTGCCCAGCTTCGCCAGCAAATCCCAAGCGCCTTCCAGATAGTGCGAAACCCTCCTTGATTCCCGCAATCGCGCAGCCGTGATCATCAGTTCGCCCCATGGCAGAAGGCTGTAGAGATCCACCGATACGTGCATCATGGTTTCGCGGGCCCTGTCCCAGGCGAGCACAAGCTCGTGTGCGTCGCTGCCCCGCCGGGCAAGGCCTGCTTCCAAGGCCGACAACAAGAACTCGTCCCGTGGCGCCAGGGACCAGTGATTGGCTTTGACGGCCTCGTTGATGGCCAGGCGTGCCTCATCTGCGTTGTCCTGCTGCATCGAGGACCAGGCACGCAACAGAAACAGCCGTGGACGGGCTGCGTCGCCGCCTTGGCCCGCAGCCAGCGCCGCCTTGAGCACAGTGTCCGCCACCGCCGGCTCCCCGCTGTGGAGGGCGCATAAGGCGGCCAGGGCACCGGGCGTTTCCGGCAACGGGATGGATGTTCCTGCCGCGTTCATCATGTCGGAAGCCCTGATGAGCTCGGGCAGCGCCAGTTCCGGTGCAGGTCCCAAGGTTTGTCGAAGCCCTTGCTGGGTCAGTGACAACGCCACAGCCAGGAGCGTGGGCGAACCGCTCGGCGGAGCAGCTGCCAGAAGCTCCTCGGCACCCAACGGGTTTCCCGAACCGATCATGGCCACCGCAGCGAGCGGAGCCGAGCCATCGATCCTGTCCGCCCCCAGCCAGTTGTAGGTATCTGCGCTCCGGGCAAGCATTCCACGCTGGGCCCAGACGGCCGCGGCCACGTCCACTCCCAGCCGAAGGTCGGGCGCTTCAGGCACTGCCAGGAGGCGGTCCACGATCCTGCCGGCGGTGTCCAGGTCACCGGTTGCCGCTGTAGCCTTGGCACGTCTCGCGGCCTTGGCAACTTCGTCTCCCCCGGCCGAGAGGGCTTCCGCATACAGCTCGGCGGCCAGACGTGGGTCAGATTCCAAGGCCTCGTCAGCAGACCGTTCGAGCTCAGCCACCACATGGGGGTCCTGAAAGCCACTCCTCGCCAGGTCACGGGCCAAATCCCCTAAGGCCCGGCCCTCGTGAAGAGTCTTGTCCACGAGTTCCCTTTGCAGCGCCCTGATGCGGGCAGTGGGAGTTCCTTTCAGCAAGGCGTACCTTGCAGTACCCACCACAGTCCCCTCCGGCAAAAGCAAGCCGGTGTCCTTGGCAGCGGCAATGATCGAGTCCAAGCCGCCGGGGTGGCCCAAGCCGTCAGCGCCACACAGGCTGTCAGGAAGGGGCGACGGAAGGGAGAACCCCACGGACAGGGCCAGAAGCAGCTCGCGGACAGAGGCAGTCCCGCCCGCCAGCATGGGCGCCAGATCTGCGCGCATGGTGTCATCTGCGCCCGGGGTGTCGATAGCTTGGTTGATGGGGTGATCGTCTGCGCCGGGGCGAAAGTGCCCGGGCTTATGGTCGTGTCCCGTCATGGGTCAGACCGCCGATAGCAGCGCTGGATCCGGAGTAGGGCTGGTTTCCGTTGGTAGGGGGTCAGGGACGGCCGGCGGGGTGGTCTCTTGAGGCAGTACCGGGTCCGGCGACGCCGGTGGGTCCTGAACCACCGTGGGCTCGGGCTGCGGCTCCGTTGGTTCCGGCGGCGGCGGTGGGGTCCCCGGGTCCGTAGGGGTGACGGGCGGCGTCGTTGGTTCCACTACCGGCGGAGCTGTAGGGTCCGTCGTTACCGGTGGTGGTGTTGTTGTTGCCGGAGGAGGCGTTGGTCCGCTCGCGGCACCCCCTGTGGGATCAGGTTCAGGGGTGGTTGGCGGCGTCGTAGCCGGAGGCGGAGTCTGAGTGCGCGGAGCCTGAGTACCCGGAGTGGAAGTTCCCGTTCCAGGGGCAGCAGGCGTGGTGGTGCCTCCCGTCCCGCCGGCTGCTGTACCGGAGGAGGTGCCGCCGGCACCCGTCCCAGCCGTGTTGCCCGAACCATTGGCCGCGCTGCCTGTCCCCGCGTTAGCCGCACCCGGGTTCGTTGCATTCTGCCGGGCCGGAGCCCGTCCGTTGGTCCCAGCCCTCGTGACGCCGGTCTTGGCGCTGGCTTCGAGTCCAGCCGCGGGTCCCCCGATGACGGGGGTCGAGCCAGCGCCAGCGCCGGATGCTTGGGCCGCGCCGGCCGCCTGCGCACCGCCGTCGCGCATGACATCGGCCGCCTGGTTACCGAATACGGTCGCCAGCAGTCCGGTGCCTTCGGGGCTCTGTGCCGCCGTGGCCGTCGCGATGGTCAGCACCGTTGCAGCGGCAGCGGCTGCTGCGGCCATGCGGACGCGGGGCCGCGGGGCGTGGCGGCCTGGCTTGGCCGACGCAGCTTTGAGGTGGCTGAAAGCCGGAGCCCTGTCCGGGACGTGCGGCCTCCCGAATGCAGCGGCCGCACTTTTATCCGCGGCACTTGATTCCTCAGCCGCGGAGGCCAGAGCTGAAGCCGTTGACGCGGCATCCACTGCACTTGAACCGCTGCGGCGCAGGCCGGCCACGGCGGCTCCAAGGCAGATGGATGACTTGGGATCGGCGTCGACGGCGATCGGACGGTCCAGTTCCACGGAAATCAGCTCTGCCACGAGTGGAATCCGGGACGATCCGCCGATGAGCAGCACTGCGCTCAAGTCCTGCGCTTCAAGGTTGATGCTCCGCAGGCTGCGTTGGAGGGCGTCCACCGTATCCCGGACAGGGGCCTCGATCATTGCCTCGAATTCCGAACGGACCAGCCGCACGAACAGCTGGGTGCCGGGTAGGGATACGGCCACGCTGGCTTCGCTGTCCAGGGAAAGTGCTTCCTTGGCCTCTCGGCATTCCCGCCGCAACCGTGAGAGGGCCGCCAAAGTCTCAGGAGAGCTCGCATCCAAGGCCGCGCCCTCGCCAAGGTGACCCATCACATGACGCAGGACGGCGGCGTCGAAATCGGCGCCGCCAAGGGTCTCAATACCATCGGGACGGCCCAATAGTTCAAAGTTGCCGGCGCCGGCTTTGCGGAGCACGGCGGTGTCGAAAGTGCCGCCGCCGAGGTCGTACACCGCGACGATGCTGCCGTCTTCCACCCGGGTTTGGGACGCGTAGTGCAGGGCTGCCGCTTCCGGCTCGCTGATCAGGGTGATGTCCTGCAGACCGGCCACGTTGAGCGCTGCAAGGACCAGTGAGGTGCGGTGCTGGCCCCACGCTGCGGGGTGCGTCATGATGATCGACGACGGCGCGCTGCCCTCGCGTTCTTCGGCCCTGTCCACCACCCAACGGGCCATTCGGGCATACACGTCCTCAGGAGCCAGCCAACTATCCCCGACAGCCAAGGGAACGGAATCACCTATCCGGCGCTTGAATTCCCGCACCATGCGCCGGGGGTCGTCCAAGCCACGGCGTTCGGCCGCTTCACCTACCAGGACACGGCCATCATCCGCATAGAACAAGACGGATGGCACGGCACTGCCGTGCAAGCCCAACGACAGAATCTCCGGGGCTGGAGCGGGGCCTTGGCCAGGCTTGACAAGGGCTGCTGCGGTAAAACTCGTCCCGACGTCAATGGCGAGAACATAGCTCATGGTTACCTCGAAGAGAACACGGCGCGTCGCTAGCGGGCTGCATCACAAGCGGGTTCTGAACAAGTTAGCACCTGCCCCGGACGGGCAAAAGGCTTCGTAGCAACACCAAGTTGTCATGGTTGCTACACCAATTTGTCATATTCCAGGACCGTCATAGCCGCAGAGGAACGAAGCCCCTGCTCAGGCGGCGAACGCGGCAGTGCCGCGGCTTAGAGCCCGGAGTAGGAATGCAGGCCGTTGAAAACTGTATTCACGAGTGTGAAGTTGATGATGACGCAGGCGTAGCCAACGATCGACAACCACGCTGCGCGGGTTCCGGTCCAACCACGGGTGGCCCGGGCGTGCAGATAGCCCGCATAGACCACCCAGATCACGAAGGTCCAGACTTCCTTGGGATCCCAGCCCCAGAAGCGGCCCCAGGCCTTTTCAGCCCAGATCGCCCCGAACATGAGGGTGAACGTCCAACCGATGAAGGCGATGGCATTGATGCGGTAGGAGAGATTCTCCAGGCTCAGCGCGTTGGGAACCAGGCGCATGAAGCCCAGGTTGTCCGCGCGGCCCGCGGCAAGGTTCTTCTGGCGGTACGACTGCAGCAACTGCAGCACGGACATGGCGAACGTCAGTGTGAACAATGCAGAGGAGAGCACGGCGATGGAGACGTGAATGATCAACCAGTAGCTCTGCAGGGCCGGAACCAGGTGCCCAACCGGGGTCCAGAAAGCAGCTGAAGCAGCAACCAGCATGATGATGGCCAGGCCGATCACGAACGTGCCCAGGAAGCGCAGATCCCTGCGGATGAGAACAACCAGGAAGACAGCTACGGCAACGAAAGCACCCGTGGTGAGGAACTCGTACATGTTTCCCCACGGCACGCGGCCTGCACCAAATGCACGGGTAACCACACCGGCGCAGTGGATCAGCACACCCAACACCGTCAGCGCTACGGCCACGCGGGCAGGCGCGCGGCGTTCGCCCGCATATTTCATGTCGCCGGCGGCGGTGCCGCCCTCAACGGTGAGGCCCGACGTCGGACGCTCGGCACGTCCAGCCGGCCCACCGGCGTCGGGACCTCCCAAGCCTGCCGCGACGCGGCCTGCAGAAACCGTGACCTTCTCGCCGGCGGTGCTGGCTGCGGCCTTCAGGTCCACGGCGCGGAGCATCTTGCTGCTCTTCGCGAGGTCCCAGGCAAAGGCTATGAACGCCACGGTATACGTGCCGGCGGCCAACAGCATGAACAGCTCGCTGTACTGGCCCAGGGTTTCGTTGATGACGGGCATTACTGGTCCTTCGAGGTTGAGGAAGATCCTGCTGTTGTTGTAGCCGTGTCCGGCGCCTCGGGGATGTTCCATTCCCGGGCAAAGATCTCGCGGAGTGCGGCGGCTTCGCCGGCCAAGCGGTGGTCTTCACCGCGTGCCAGCAGGCCGTACTCCACCATGGTGCGGCCGTCCGCATGGGTTCCGGTGCGAACCCAGACGCGGCGGCGGTTGATGTACAGCGACATGACCAGGCCCGCGACTGCGAGGAAGCCGAAGATCAGCGCATAGAGTTGGCCGGGGTTGTGGTGGATGTCCACCCCGATGTACTTCTTCACGCCATCGAACGTGATGCTGCCCTTGCCTTCGGGCAGGTTGACTGTGGCACCCGGACTCAGGGTGATACCGCCGGCTGGGAGGTCGCGGCCGTTGAGCTGCTGGAGGTCCTTGACGTCCAGCTCGAACACGTTTTGAGGCACACCCTTGTCCAGGCCGAGATCGCCGTAGAACGAGTTCAGGCTCAGCTGCGGGTTGATGAGTTCGGGGGCGCCGCTGAAGGAAATTCCGTCCTCCGTGACGAACGCCGTGGGCAGGAAGAAGCCAACAAAGCCCAGCTGTTCCGGCTTTGCGTCCGGGACCTTGATGACCACGGAGGAGTAGTAGTTGTCGCCCTGGACCTTGGCAGTTACGGGACCTTGGAAAGCGACGTTGCCCTCACCGTCCCGGACCGTGATCAGGGGTGCATAGCCGTTTCCGGTCAGGTAGAGGCTGGTATTCCCGAGGGAAACGGGGTCGTTGACCTTGAGGGTTTCCTTCTTGCCCGGAGAGTCCGGGGTTTCCTTGGTGGTCACTTCGGCGGTGTAGTCGATGGGCTGGCCGGCTTTGCCCGGCGATTCGCGGTCGAACCTGGCCTCGAACTTGTCCAGTTGCATCGAGTAAGGCTGGAGCGAGCTGCTCTGGAAGTTGGTGCCCGGCGTGAATTGGTCGTAGCCCACCAGGGTGTTGACGAAGGTATCGCCTTCCACCAGGATCCGCTGGCCGCTGTACCCGTACAAGCCACCAATTGCCACGGACACCAGCACCCCGATCAAGGAGGTGTGGAACACCAGGTTGCCCACTTCCTTCAGGAAGCCGCGTTCGGCACCCAAGGACGGCAGGGCGCCGTCGACGTCCCTGACCTCCACCCGGTAGCCGCGTTTCTTCAGCAGCCCGGCGGCATCGTTGATGGCTTTCGACGCCGGGATCCCGGCGTCGGCGGGCAAGGCCAGAGTGCCGTATTCCGGCAGGCGCGAAAGGCGTTTGGGGGTGCGCGGCGGCTGCGACTTCATGGCCTTGTAATGGGCGATGGCACGCGGAGTGACGCAGCCGATCAACGAGATGAACAGCAGGATGTAGATGGCCGAGAACCAGGCCGACGAGTAGACGTCGTAGAGCTGCAGGGCGTCGAGAAGCTCGCCGTAGGAAGGGTTGTCCTTGATGTACTGCGTGACAACTGAAGGATTGGCCGGCCGCTGCGGGAACAGGGAACCCGGCACAGCGCCAACGGCAAGCAGGAGGAGCAGGAAGAGGGCCGTGCGCATGCTGGTCAGCTGGGTCCAGGACCACCGGAGCATGCCCTTGAAACCCAGCGCGGGCAGCGCTGCCTCGGACTTGGCCTGCTGGAGTTTTCCGTCCGCTGTGTTTTCAGCGGCTGGTGACTTCTTCTTGGCTTTCACGGACTCGCTCATCAGATTGGCAACTTCACATCGTTTTGGAACCAGTACTGCAACTCGGTCACCCAGGTTCCCCACACACCGGTGGCCATCAGGATGCCGAGCAAAATCAGGATGCCTCCGCCGATCCGCTGGATGGCCAGCCGGTGCTTGCGGAAGAAGGACATCACTCCCATGCCACGGCGCACGGCCAAGGCAATAAGGAGAAACGGAATGCCAAGGCCAAGGCTGTAAACGAACGCCAGGAGGGCGCCCTTGGCCGCCGATGAACCGCCGGACAAGCTCAGCAACTGTACCGCGGAGTACGTCGGACCAATGCAGGGCGCCCAGCCCAGCCCGAACGTCAGTCCCAGCAAGGGCGCGCCCCACAAGCCCGCCGGAGGTTTTGCGTGGATCTTGGCATCACGCTGCAACCAGCCGAAGCCGCCCATGAAAACCACACCCATGATGATCACCAGGATGCCCAACAGCTGCGTGATCCAGGCGTTTTGGGGGCCGGTCAGCAACGTACCCAGCTGCCCGAAGGCGCCGCCCAGCAGAACGAAAATCACCGAAAAGCCCAGGACGAACAACCCGATGCCGGCCAGCATGCGGCCGCGCCGCTGCTTTTGGAGGTCGACGCCGGTCAGTCCCGTGACGTAGCCAAGGTACCCGGGGACCAGCGGCAGCACGCATGGCGAAAGGAACGAGACCAGCCCGGCCAGCAGTGCCACTGGCACAGCCAGCAGCAGTGATCCGTTGAGGATCGTCTCGGCGAAAGGACTGTTCATGGGTGCTACTCGGCCACTGCGGAGGTGATGAGGGCTTTCAGGGTGCTCTTCTCGATCTCGCCGAGGACGCGTGAGGCAACCTTGCCCTCCTTGTCCAGGACCAACGTTGTGGGAACTGCACCCGGAGGCACAATGCCGGACACGGACAGCAGCACTGCCCCATCCTTGTCATTGAAGCTCGGGTAGGTGATGTTGAAGGTCTTGTCGAAGGCCTCGGCGGTGGCTTGTTCGTCGCGCAGGTTAACGCCGAAGAACTGGACGCCCTGATCTTTGAAGTCCAAGTGCAGGGCTTCAAGCTGGGGGGCTTCGATGCGGCACGGAGCGCACGCGGCAAACCAGAAGTTCAGGACAGTGACTTTGCCCAGCAGATCCTCCGGCTTTACCGTCTGTCCGTTAAAGAGGGTGCCTTTGAGCGCGACGGGTGCGGCGCGGTCCGCCTTGGCGAACTCCGTCACCGAACCATCACCTGCCACGTAGTTCTTGTTGTCGCCTGCCTTGGCTTGCTTGGCAAGGGAGTCTTCCTGGGCACACGCGGACAGGCCCATGGTCAGTCCTGCCAGGAGGACACCACCGGCGGTCAGCACGCCGCGGCGCGAAAGATTGTTGTCCATGCTTCTACGCTCCCGGGGTGCTCGCCGCGCCGGGAAGCAGGACGGCTGCGGGCTCGGTGTACTCAACGCGCATGATCTTGCCGTCGTCGTCGAGTGTTAGGGACGTCAACGACGTGAGGGTGCATTCGCGCTTACGGGGGTCATGTGCCAGGCGGCGGCCCTCGGCAGTCAACCGGGTGGACCAAATGGGAAGTTGGTGGCTGACCAGAATGGCTTCGGCGCCGTCGCCGCCAAGTTCGATGGCCTTCACACGTGCGTCTTCAACCGCGGCCAGCACGCGGGCTGCCTGCTCCTTGTAGGGCTCACCCCATGAAGGGCGCAACGGATTCCGGAAGTAGATCCAGTGCTTGGGCTTCAGGAACTCGCTCTTGGTGGGGTGGAGTCCCTCGAAGTGGTTCTCTGCTTCGATAATGCGCGGCTCGGTGGTGATCTCCAGGTTCAGTGCCTCGGCCGTGGGCATGGCCGTTTCCTGGGCGCGCGTGAGCGGCGAGGCTACCAAATGAACAATCTTGGCGCCCTGGTTGACGCGGGCCGTGAAGTGGTCCGCCAGCATCCGAGCCATCTCCCGGCCACGTTCGGAGAGGTGGAATTCCGGCAGTCGGCCATAGAGGACGGCGTCGGGATTGTGGACCTCGCCATGGCGAAGCAGATGGACAGTTGCTTGGGGCATGTTTACCAGTTTCTCAAAGAAGCGGGGCGATCCGAAATCTTCTACCGCTAGTAGAACTCAAAGTTTTCCCGAAATGTTCCACGGAGTTGGAATAAAAGATGCATATGCATGTTTATACTGGATACGAAGCTCGGTTGACGCTTCAAGCAATGAGCTCGACCAGGCAAGCAAGCAGTACCTACCACTCGATATAGGAGCAACACCATGATGACTCTCCCCGCTTCCGTTACCACCGGCACCTGGGCCCTCGACGCCTCCCACAGCGAGATCGGCTTCACCGTCCGCCACGCAGGCATCAGCAAGGTCCGCGGCCAGTTCAAGGATGCTGCTGCCACCCTGGAAGTTGGCGAAACGCTGACCGATTCCAAGGTCACCGCCACCATCCAGACCGCCAGTTTCGACTCCGGAGACGTCAACCGCGACGGCCACGTCAAGGGCGAAGACTTCTTCGATGTGGAGAAGTTCCCGGAAATCACCTTCGTGTCGCGCCACGTCAAGGCCAACGGCAACAGCTTTGACCTCGTGGGCGATCTCACAATCAAGGGCGTGACCAAGGAAGTTTCCATCGAGACCGAATTCAACGGTGTGGCCGTGGATCCGTTCGGCAACACCCGCGCCGGCGTTTCCGGCGAAACCACCATCAGCCGCAAGGACTTCGGCCTCACGTGGAACGCCGTCCTCGAAGCCGGCGGCGTCCTGGTCAGCGACAAGGTAGTCATCAACCTCGAGCTCGCCTTCATCGCACCGGCTGCCGCGTAGCCCGCACGCCTCAGCAAACGGCGCCCTGCACAGTTCACGCTGTGAGGGGCGCCGTTTCGCGTAAAGGGAAGTCACCCCGCAATTGTTCGGCAAACAGCCTGTATTTAGCTGCGCGTTGGCTCCGAATTTCCTATGCATCCTTCAACCTGCGGTCTAAAGTGATGCCATGAGTACCCCAGACGAAACACCACAGCCACAGCAGCCCGGCTCCCAGCCTCCGCAGCCCGGCAATGTTCCTCCTGCGGGTCACCAGCCTCCGCAGGGCTACCAACCGCCCCAGGGTTACCAACCCCCGCAGGGCTACCAGCCGCCGTCGCAACCGGGGCAATACTCACAGCCCGGACCAGGCCAGCCCGCCCCCGGACAGTCCGGTTTCCACTTCGAAATGCCCACTGACGGACCGCGTAGCTTCAACGACGTCATGCCTCAAGGCGGCTTCTCGGGAATGTTCAAAACCCAGGGCCTGCCGACGGAGCTGAAAGTTTCCTACTTCATTTGGGTGATCTCCGGACTCCTGGGCCTGCTGTTTGGCCTCATCGCTTTCTTTGCCGTAATCGCTGCCTTCGCGTTCGCTCCGGCATTCGCCGCCATCGCCATGATCCTCCTCCTGCTCACTTTGGCGGTCGCCGCCGCCCAAGTGATCCTGGCCATGAAAATGAAGGAAGGCAAAGAGTGGGCACGCCTCGCCTTGACCATCCTGGCCGGCGTTTCCTTGCTACTGGCCATTTTCGGAGCGGTAAATGGTGGCGGCTCCGGGATGGGCCTGGGCGGCAACTGGTTCGGTTTCCTGGTGAGCGCAGTCGCCGTTGTCTTGATGTGGCTGCCCAATGCGCAGCTCTGGTTCAAGACTGTGAAGGGCCACGCTTAGCACTGACTCAACTGCCGTCGTCGTGCGATATCGGCGGTAGAGCGAGACTGAAGGCCGCGGTCAGATCCTTTCGGATCCCGCGGCCTTCATCATGAAGGCGTAAGCCGAGATGATGATTTTTCCAGTGAGCTTGAAATACCTGCGTGTGATCATCTGCAGTGTCGGACGCTGGAGGTACGGTGGTACCAGAACCACGCTGGGGGCAGGGTCATTTTGCTGATCCCGGCGGCCGCACCAGCAGTCGAACAAGCAAAGGAATGCCATGAGCAACCCTCCGTACCCGCCCTCAAATCCGGGCGACGACAACAAGCCCGAGCAGCACGGCGCCCAGCCTTCCGCGCCGCAGCCTCCGGCACCCCAGTACGGTCAGCCCGCCGCACCGCAGTACGGGCAGCAGTCCCCCGCCGCACCCCAGTACGGGCAGCAGTCCCCCGCCGCACCCCAGTACGGGCAGCAGACTTCCCCGTATGGCCAGGCTCCCGGAGCTCCGCAGTATGGCCAGGGCAACAACTGGCCGAGCCAGCAGCCCGGTCCTACGACTATCCCTCCAATGGTGAACTACGCGTTCTGGATGATCATTGCAGCAGGCATCCTGTCTGCCATCAGCTCACTGCTCCTGGCCACCACCGGAGCCGATTCCTTCATCAACGTGATGAACCAGCAGGCTGCACAGCAGGGCACTGAGTTCCCCGCGGAATCCATTGAGGGGATGCGCGGTGCTATCGCAGTGGGCGCCATTGTCGGTGCCATCTTCTCATTGGGACTTTACGCGCTGGTCGCCTTCCCCGTCCGGAAGGGCAAGAACTGGGCACGGATCCTGGGCACCGTGTTCGCTGCCATCTCTGTTCTGGGCCTCACCGGTCTGTTCCAGTTCGGCGCAACCTACGGCATCATGCAGCTCATCGTGATCCTGCTGGGCGTTGCAGCGATCGTCATGCTGTACCTGCCGGCGTCGGCTCCGTACTTCCGTAAGGCCCAGCCTTTCGGAAACCCGTACCAGAACCCCTACGGTCGCTAAACCCTCACGTTTCCAAGCATTAAACGCGGGCGCGGACCCGGAAAAGGCTAAACAGCCTGACCCGGTGTCTGCGCCCGTTGTGCGTGGTAGGCCAAGATCTGGAGTTCGGTTGCCATATCCACCTTGCGGAGGTTGACGTGCGGGGGGACCTGCAGGAGCACCGGGGCGAAGCTCAGGATGCTCCGGATTCCGGCAGCAATGACGCGGTCGCAGACAGCCTGGGCCACGGTCGCAGGCAACGCCAGCACCACCATGTTGGTGTGGGTCCGTTCCAGGACGCGCTCCAGCTCGGCCGAATCACTCACCCGCAGCCAGCCCACCTCGTTGCCGATCACCATGGGGTCCGCGTCAAAGATGGCCACAACGTCGAACCCCCGGGACTCGAAGCCGCCATACCGTGCAAGGGCTTTGCCGAGGTTACCGGCACCCACAATCGCGACCTTCCAGTCGTGGGTCAGGCCGAGTGCGGCGGCTATGTGCCGGCTCAAGTACTGGACTTCATAGCCAACGCCCCGGGTCCCGTACGAGCCGACGTAGGAGAGGTCTTTGCGGAGCGTGGATGAACTGACGCCTGATGCCTCCGCCAACGCTTCCGAGGAAACGCGTTCCACACCCTCGGCCAAGAGAGAGTTGAGCGCGCGCAAATAGAGAGTCATCCGGGCCACAGCCGCGGGCGGGATCTGCTTGGTGGCAGGTTCGTTTTCCCCGGTTGTTGCGTCCGGGGACGGTTCCAGCGCAGTCACGGTATTCTCCATTGCGTCGCTTTGTTGTTCCACTCTATGACCCTCGGCGGGACTCAACAAAAGCCATTACCTGCGGGTAACCCCACCTCAGCCTTCCAGGACTTTCTTCAGTGTGCGGGTGAGCCGTTCCTCATCGATCTTCCAAAAATCCCGCTGGATGCCGTCAACCAGCACCACAGGAATTTCCTCTGCGAAGCGCTCCTGGAGTTGGGGGTCGGCGTCGATCTTCTGCTCGGTCCACTGCACGCCAAGGCTTTTCGTGACGCGCTCGACGGCGGCACGCGCTTCCGTGCAGAGGTGGCAGTCAGCTTTGGTCAGAAGGACGACGTCGGGAATAGCCATGTCTCAAAGGTAGCCGCCCCAACGCTCACTCACACCCCAACCCCTTCCCACCAACCCTCACTCACACCCCACCCCCTTCCCACCAACCCTCACTCACACCCCACCCCCTTCCCACCAACCCTCACTCACACCCCAACCCCTTCCCACCAACCCTCACTCACACCCCAACCCCTTCGGCGAGTCCGCCCGTGCGCCCTCAACGCAGTTCCCGGCGATTGACTAGACTCAAGGCATGCCCGAGGAGAAGAACGCCGCCGTGGTCGCAGATGCCTTGGTGCAAAACACCGCGCAGCGGGACGCGGCAAAACAGGATCTCGTGCGGAAGCACGCTGGCGAAGCCGCCTTCTTCGACGTCGACAATACGTTGATGAAGGGCGCAAGCCTCTTCCACGTGGCGCGCAAAATGTACGAACGCAAAGCGTTCACACTTTCCCAGGCCGCCGGGTTCGCTTGGAAGCAGTTCAAGTTCGTCATGCGCGGCGAAAACATGGAAGACGTCCACTCTGTACGCGACTCCGCGCTGACCCTTGCTGCCGGCATCACTGTTGATGACATCAAGGCCTTGGGCGAAGAGGTCTATGACGAAATGATCGAGTCACGGATCTGGCCGGGAACCAAGGCGCTGGCAGAACAGCACCTTCGGGTCGGCCGGAAGGTGTGGCTCGTGACGGCTACGCCTATTGAGGTGGCCACTGTCATTTCCACCCGGCTCGGCCTAACCGGCGCCTTGGGCACAGTGGGTGAGGTCGACGAAGGTGTGTACACGGGGAAGCTCGTGGGGGACATCCTCCACGGACCTGCCAAGGCGATCGCGGTCCAACTCGTTGCCGATCGCGAGGGATTGGATCTGGACCATTGCTGGGCCTACAGCGACTCCGCCAACGACATTCCTTTGCTCACCATGGTGGGTCACCCCGTGGTGATCAACCCCGATGCGAAGCTTCGGCGGCACGCTCGTGAGAACAATTGGCCCGTTTACGATTTCCGCTCCGGACGCCGCGCGGCCACGCTCGGCCTCAAAGCCGCGACCGTCGGCGGAGCTGTGTATGGGCTGTGGCGCGGGTTCTCAAAGTTCCGTGGTCCCCGCATCTGACGCTCTCTCACATCCCTCGCGCTTAAACCCAACGCTCTCTCACATCCCTCGCGCATAAACCCAACGCTCTCTCACATCCCTCGCGCATAAACCCAACGCTCTCTCACATCCCTCGCGCATAAACCCAACGCTCTCTCACATCCTGCGTGGACCTCGATCAGCCTGTGGATAACTTCCGACGGCTCAAGGGTTTCTGGGCAAGAATGCCGGTATGCAGAATGCCGCACCACTTCCTCCCCGACTGACCGCAGCACCCTTCACCCTCGACGAGGCCGAGGCTGCAGGCCTAAAACGGTCGCGCTTATGGAATCGCGCCAAAATCGACGGGGTCAGCCGTGGCGTTTATCGGCCTTCCGATTGGGATTTCGAGCTGTCGGCGGCTGCAAGATCGCTGTCAGCTGCAACTCCCGGGGCATGGATTTCCCATGTAACCGCTGCCCGGATTCATGGCACATTTCTCCCACCTTGGTTGTCAGATTCCAACGAATTGCACCTCAGTAAGCCCAGGCATCTCCCCTCAGTGCGGCGTAAGGGAGTGATCGGACATACGGTAGTAGCCTCCGCGGATGAGATCGAGTACGTACAAGGCATCTGGATGAGCACTCGGTCGCGGACCTGGTTGGATCTCGCACGACGCCTGCCGCTTCCCGACCTCGTCTGCATGGGCGACCAGCTCATTCGCACTCCCAGGCCGGAGTTCGAAGAACGCGAGACTGCTTTCACCACGCTTGAGGCACTTCGCGATTTGGTGGGCAGACACAAGAATCTGCAGGGCGTTGTTCGGGCGAGAGAAGCACTCGACCTCATGCGGGTGGGCGCCGATTCCGCACCCGAGTCGCTGCTCCGCTTGGCGATGTTGGACGCGGGAATTCCCGAACCGGAACTGCAGGTGCAGCTCCGACAGAATGATCCGTTCTCCCCGTCCGCGGACCTGGGCTTTCGTGCTCGGCGAGTAGCCCTCCAGTACGACGGCGGTCATCACCACGAGCGGGAACAAATATTCAGCGATCGGCGGCGCGACAAAGCATTCGAAGCAGCAGGCTGGACGGTCCTCAAATTTGGCAAGAACGACTTGGCAGACAACTTTTCGGCAGCCACGCAGAAGATCAAAAGCGCTCTGCGATCAGCATGGCAGGATCCCGCGGTCAGTGCGGGCTTTTCCCGAGGGACATGAGAGAGCATCCCCACCAAACCCGAGGGACGTGAGAGAGCGTTGGGATGCAAAAATGCCCGCCACCTCGAGAGGCAACGGGCATTCACGCTTGATGAAGTATCTCTACTTCTTATTGCGGCGCTGGTGGCGAGTCTTACGAAGCAGCTTGCGGTGCTTCTTCTTGGCCATACGCTTGCGGCGCTTCTTAATAACTGAACCCACGAAAGTTCCTTACAAACTAGAAGTTCCTGTCTGTTGGAACAGATCCGCGGAAGCAGACAAGTACAACTGACAGATTCTTACATTGACGTAAAACGTTCCTTAACAGAGTACCGCTTCAAAGGGGCACCCCATGACCACGGTCCGCGGGACGGACTCATGAAACCCTCAGGCGGTCTCGGATTGCCCGTCCACCACGGCACCTTTGAGGTACTGGGCGACGGCCTCTTCAGGAACCCGGAAGGAACGGCCGAACCTTACGGCGGGCATTTCCCCTGAGTGGACCAAGCGATACACGGTCATTTTGGAAACACGCAGGACATCGGCCACCTCGGCCACCGTCATGAAACGCGCATTCGAGAAGTTAGTCTCCGCGGACATTTCCCATATTCCTTTGCTCTCAGACAGTAGGACACCCCCAGTGGAACGGTGTGCCGATGCTGAGCCATCAAACAACCATGTGCTAGATACTCTAGAGGCTGATGGTGCCAATGTGAAAGAGCCTCCAGTAACTTGGGGACAACCCCACGCTCGGGCTTCCGGATCTACGCCGCAACCACCGCACGACGCTTCCGTGCCGACGCTGCGAGCTGCTCCAACACAGAGGCCGTGACATCCCATTCCATGCAGGCATCCGTGACGCTCTGGCCGTAAACAAGCTCCTGCTCCCCCGCGAGCTGCTTGGCCACATCCAGGTTCTGCGCGCCTCCTACAAGGAAACTCTCCAGCATGACGCCGGCAATCGGCGAGGTCTCCCCCGCTTCGAGCTGCGCCCCGATTTCCAGTGCAACCTCGGCCTGCCGGTGATGGCTCTTGCCACTGTTGGCGTGGCTGGCATCCACGATCAAGCGCGGGTTCAGCCCCTTCGCTGCAAGCTTGGATGACGCAGCTGCCACATCGGCAGCGGAGTAGTTGGGACCCTTGCGTCCGCCGCGGAGGATCACGTGTGTGTCAGGGTTTCCGGACGTTGCAACGAGAGCCGCGCGGCCGTCGTCGTCGATTCCCAGGAAGGCCTGCTCAGCGGCGGAGGCACCGCAAGCGTCGATGGCCACCTGGAGATCGCCGTCGGTTCCATTCTTGAAGCCGATGGGCATGGACAGCCCGGATGCGAGCTGGCGATGGATCTGGCTCTCCGTGGTGCGGGCGCCGATCGCGCCCCAGGAGACGAGGTCAGCCATGTACTGCGGGCTGATGGGCTCCAGGAATTCGGTGGCCGTGGGCAAACCCAATGCGGTGACCTGCTTTAGGAATCCGCGGGCTGCGCGCAGGCCGGCGGCGATGTCGTGGCTGCCGTCCAGGTGGGGATCGTTGATGAGACCCTTCCAGCCCACAGTGGTGCGCGGCTTTTCGAAGTAGGTCCGCATGACGATCAGCAGGTCTTCTTTGTGCTTCTCGGCCTGGCTGACCAACCGGCGGGCGTATTCGAGACCAGCCTTGGGATCGTGGATGGAGCACGGGCCAACGATCACCAGGAGGCGATCGTCCACGCCGTCCATGATGGCGCGGACCTGGTCGCGGCCACGGTCGACGACGGCAGCCGAGCGGCCGTCGAGCGGCAACTCGGCGATGAGGTCCTGCGGGGCGGGAAGCGGCTCGAATCGGGCAACCCGCAGATTCGAAGTAGCGGGCTGAGCAGCGGCTCCGGATTCAGCGGAGTCGAGCGATGCGGTGGGTTCTGCGGCGATGCTGGTCATTTCTGGGTCCTGTTCCGGGATGCGGAGCGGGCCCCTTTTCAGAACCCGCCGGATATGGCGAAGGGCAGAGAATAATCTCTGCCCTGTTGGCTCTGAAGGAAAGTTGGATGCGTGTCAGTTAGACACGGGCCCCTCCAGAGCCAACGAAAAATACGCATACCAACGCTTAGTCATAGCCACACCATAACCGCGGCTCTTCACAGCAGGCAAATCGCGCCCATCAAGATGACAACAGTTTGCGCAGGAACTGCAACTGCTTGATCCAGTGGTGCTCCTGCCCGCCCTCGTGGTTGTTGAAACGGTAGACCTCAATGTCCTTCTCAGGCGCACCGCCGTGTCCTCGTGAGCCGGAGCCGTAGCTGTTGAAGCTGGCGAACACCGTTGACGGAGGGCAGATATCGTCCATCTGCGCAGCGGAGAACAGCGCCGGGACCGTGGCCGCGCGGCCCAGGTGGACACCGTCGAAGTAGTTCAGCACGGCCAGCATGGGCTCATACTTTTCGCGGTGCCGCCCCAAAAATCCCGCGATCTCGGGGTACGGGCCACGGGGAGTGATGTCGATCGCGCGGGGGAAGTCCTGCAGGAACGGGACGTCGGGCAGCGCGGCGATAACGCCGTCGAGCCTTCCGGCCGTCAGCCCGGCAGCAGCAACAGTGATGCCGCCACCCTGGCTGACGCCGGTCAGCACCACCTTGGAAGGGTCGACGGCGGGATGGTTCTGTGCCGCTTCTACCGCGCGGAAGGCGTCCACGTAGACCCGCCGGAAGTAGTAGTTGTCCTGGTGATCGGCACCCCGGGTCATGAGTCCGGCGTAGTTGATGCCACCGGCGGACGGGTGCGGATCCGGAGTGTCGCCGGCAACGCCACCGTAGCCTTGTCCGCGCGTGTCCATGATGAAGTGCACGTAACCTGCCTGCGCCCACCGGGTGTTCTGGTTGACCAGGCCCCTGCCACCGGAGTAGCCGATGTACTCCACAACCACGGGAAGCTGCTCCCCTGGCTCAAGCTGCGCGGGTACGTGTAGCCAGCCCTTGATGCGGTCTCCCCCGAAGCCGGAGAAAGTGACATCGAAAGTGTTGATCACACTGAGGTAGTTGTCCACCGGCTCAAATACCGCATCGAGCGGGAGTGCGCGGGCATCTGCGATGGTGCGGTCCCAGAACTCCTCGAAGTCGCCTGGTGCAGTTGCTGTGGAGGTGTAGGTGCGGAGCTGATCTAGGGGAAGGTCAAAGAGGGGCATGGTCCATTCCGGTTCAGGTGGGTCTGACTGGGCAGATTCAGGCTGGGGGGCGGGCTATTGCGTCCACTAGAGGACATCCTACGTCATCTGAAATCCAACAACTTGCAGCTGCTTGAATCGTTACATTTTGAGGGTCATCGAGCTAAACTGAACATAGCCAATCGCGGGAAAGCGCTTGCTGAGGTGTAGCCTAATCCCGCCCCACACTTTTGTGAAGACCCAGGCGACGGCGTCAGGCGCCATCGTTGCCGCCAGCCGAGGAGAGCCATGGACACCCAGTCCACCAGTAGTCCAACAACCTTCGGGACTCGCGCTGCCACCGGGACCACCCCTGCCAGGATCGCCCTCGTGGGAGTTCACGGTTTCGGTACGCACCATTTGCGGAACCTCGAACGGCTCAGCGACCAGGGCAGGGTGGACCTTGTTGCCGTGGCCGACCCCAATCCCCCGGCACCCAGAGATCTGCCAGCGACAACAGCCGTCCACGCGAACCTGGACGAGCTGCTGGCCGGCGAGCATCGTCCGAATGTCATCATCGTGGCAACCCCCATTCAGACCCATGCTCCGTTAGCCCTATCCGTGCTCGCGTCTCAGGCGGATCTGTATCTGGAGAAGCCCCCGGTTGCCTCCATGGGCGACTTCCTCCGTCTCCAGGAAGCGGCGGAGCAGGCTGGCCGAAGTGTCCAAATCGGCTTCCAAAGCCTCGGCTCCCGCGCCCTCGCTGCATTGGAAAAGCTGGCGGGCGGGGAATCCTCGGAAGAGCTGCCAAGCATCGGCAACCTGAAGGGGATAACTGCTACGGGCCGTTGGGTCCGGGATCGCGCCTATTACAAGCGCTCCCGATGGGCAGGCAAACGCAGCCTCGACGGCGTGGATGTGGTTGATGGCGTCGCCACCAACCCGTTGGCCCACGCAATCGCCACGGCGCTCCGCATCGCCGGAGCGCGGGAAGCGAAAGACCTCGCGTCTGTGGAGACGGATCTTTACCGCGCGAACGATATCGAAGCGGACGACACCTCCGTGATCCGCTTGCGCACCATTGGCGGTTTGCCCATCACGTGCGCCCTCACCCTCTGCGCCACCGAATCCGTGGAACCCTACGTCACACTCCACGGAACGGAAGGTTCGGCGGTATTCCACTACACGGAAGACCGCGTAACGGTCCACACGGAGGCGGGCGAAACTTCTCACACCTTCGGACGGGACGACCTCACGGAGAACCTTCTCCAGCACCTGTCAGAGGGCACGCCGCTGCTAAGCCCCCTCGATCACAGCGGCGCGTTCATGCGGGTTTTGGAAGCTATCCGCACAGCCGAGGCACCCGCGTTGATTCCCGGGGAATACGTCGAATGGGTAGGAACGGGCGAGCAAGCCCATGCGGTGATCCCGAACATCGAGGACATCCTGGAACGCGCCACCCGATCCCATGCCACCTTCTCCGAACTGGGGCTTCCTTGGGCGCGGCCGACCACCGCAGGCGCCGAGGCACTCTTCTCCCCCGGCACCACCCCGACCGACGCCGCTGCACTTCCCACCGCAGTCCTCCGCTCCGGAAGCAACCTCGAGCCCGGCCTCTCCCCGCGGCCTTACGTGCACCCGGTGTCCACACCAGCCGGCATCGTGGTCACGGACCACCTGCCCTCGGACCATGTGTGGCACCTTGGTGCGGGCTTCGCACTGCAGGACGTCAACGGGAGCAACTTCTGGGGTGGTCGCAGCTACCGCAGGACGGCCGGAAAGTACGTAGATTTGAAGGACCACGGCAGGATCGAGACAGCGAGTGTCGCACGGGAAGAAGACGCCACCACGCTTGACCTCAACTGGCTCGCATCCGACGGCAGCCTCGTCCTCAACGAACGGCGCTCCCTGAGCCGCACGCTCCTGGATGCGCGCACCTGGCGACTCGAGATCCAGACCCGGCTCACCGCCGTCGTGGATGTTTCCCTGGGCAGTCCCGGCTCCCATGGCGCGGCCGGGAGCGGTTATGGCGGCTTCTTCTGGCGTCTTCCAGTCAATGCTCCCTCGCGAGTCTTCTCCTCCACAGCCGAGGGCGAGCCTTCTGTTCACGGTTCCGTAGCGCCGTGGCTGGCTTGGGCGGGAGAGTTCGACGGCGGCCCTGCCACGCTGGTGTTTGGCGCACCTTCGGAGTCGGCGGACCCGTGGTTCGTCCGGTGCAGCGACTACCCGGCGGTGGGTTCTGCCTTGGCATGGGATGCCGCGCTGGTACTGGCGGCAGGGGCTTCCCTCACCCGTACCAACACTGTGTGGATCAGCGACGGAATCCTGGATATGGCCGCGATCGAGGGCTTGGTTTCAGGCAGATGAGTGCTCGCTGACGCGTTGTGAGGCCCGCCCTGCATGGTATTTGCCATGAATAGCCTGCAGAACGGGCCCCGCAACTCGAAGGCACGGTGTTTGGCAATTACCGGCGGCCCGCTAGGCGCGGCGGCGGGCCGAAAGGCGCCAGAGCAGGAAGCCAATCACGGCCGCGGACAGCATGCCCAACGCTCCCGTAACCACAAGCCCCGTGCGGACGCCGAAGTCCTCCGTGAGCCACCCGGCCAGCAAGCCACCCAAGGCATGGCCACCCAGCAGAAGCGGGAAGTACAGCGCCAGGACCCTGCCGCGCACGCTTGCTCCGGCCTCGAGCTGTACCGCAGTGGCTGCGCTCGTGAGGAACACCAGGGTCATGAAGCCCACGATTATGAGCATCACCACGAACCACTCCTGCGTGGGCATCAAGGCAGCGAGCGCTTGCGTCAGGCCGAAGAGCCCTGCACTGGCCACGATCCCCTTCCGCCCAAAGCGCTTAATCCGTGTTGCCACCAAGGCCCCTGCAAGAGCTCCCAGAGCGCTGACGGTGTTGAAGAGCCCAAAGCCGGCCGGTCCGCTATGCCACACTCCGTCCGCGAACGCTGCGAGAACAACCGGCCCGTTCATGCCGAAGGCACCCAATAAGCCCGCGAGCAGCATGGTCAACAGCAGGGGTGGGCGCGCTCGAACGAAGCGGAAACCCGCGAGGATCTGGCCTTTCCGGGCAGTGGGACCAGGCGCTTCCAAAGAATGGTGCAGCTCCCCCGGCCTGATGGACGCGATCATGACCAAGACAGATACGCCTATCAAAGCGTTGGCAGCGAAGGCCGCCGCCGGACCCGCTTGGGCAATGACCACGCCTGCCAGCGCAGGGCCAGCCATGGCTCCCAGCTGGCCTATTGCACTGTTCAGCCCGATGGCGGCGGGCAATCCTTGGTCGCCCACCACTTCGTTGACGAAAACCTGCCGGGCCGGTCCATCGATGGCGCTGGTGATGCCCAAGGCAATACAGGACGCATAGACCACCCAGACATCCGTGCCACCCATCGCATTCCACACGGCCAGGCCGGCGGCCAGTAACGCGGCGACGGATTGGCAGACCAGGAGGATGCGGCCTTTGGGGAAGAGGTCCACCAGGACGCCGCTGATGGGTCCCACCACCAGCATGGGCAGGAACTGCAGTGCAACGGCGAGGCCTACTGCGGCCGGACTGCCCGTTAGCTGTAGCACCAGCCAATCCTGGGCGAGCCGCTGCATCCAGACACCGCCACTCCCTACAAGGGAGAGGGTGACGAAGATCCGGTAGTTGTGGTGCCTCAGCGGGTAATGCCAGCTTTCCGTGGAACGGGCTCGCGGTGTAATGGATTTGGGGCGCGGTGGGAACGGGCGCGGCGACACGGAGGGTTCTGCTCGATTCAGCGGGTTGGGTCGGATCTCAACGATGGGAGCGGATTTTGATCGCAGCTGCGGAAAGGACCAGGGTCCCGGGAACGATGACGAACAGAGCCTGCAGCATCCAAACGAAGACAACAGTCATGAAAACTGCAGCAAGCAATAGCAGCGAACCGGTCCAGTCCCGCAATCCCTCAGCCTTGGCCTGCGAGTAGGCAAGCGCCCATCGCTCCGGGCCGGGAACGTCGGCGGGTTGCTGGTCAGCATCGCCACTCCAGTTGACGCCACCGCTCCAATTGGCAGCGATCCGCAGGAAGAGTACTGCGCCCGCTGCAGCCAAAATCAGCGTAGCGGGCAGGATCACCGCTCGGCCGGGCAGTTGACCCACCAGGGCGAGCAACAGGTTAAGGACAATCACGACGGCGGCTACCGCCGTCGTGATTCCCATCTTCCAGCTGCCGGGAAGCGCACGGCGGAAGTTCCCCCACAGGCTCCGGAGGGAATCGTCCCTCCCGCTGAGGTGCCTTTCCAGGTGCGCGACGCCGGCCGCATAGGCAGCCGGCGCCGTCACCAAGGGGACGGAGAGGAGGAGCACGATGACTCCCGCCAGGATGGTCTCGGCGAAGAGGGCAAAGCGGTTTACCGGGATCCCTGAAGACTTGCCTGTGGCGTTCATGGCGCTCATTCTCTGTTGTCCTTAGCCCTTGAGGCCCTGCGTCGAAACGCCTTCGACGATGTAGCGCTGGAAGACCAGGAAGAAGACCAGCACGGGCAGGAGCGCCAGAACGGACATGGCGATCATGGCTCCGTAGTCCGAGGACTGGGTCTGGTCGACGAAGAGTCGCAATGCGAGGGGCAGCGGGTACTTTTCGGGGGTGTTGAGGTAGAGCAGGGGGCCCAGGAAGTCGTTCCAGCTCCAGATGAAGGAGAAGATCGATGTGGAGATCAGGGCCGGTTTCATGAGCGGAAGCATGATCGATCCGAAGATCCTCACGTGTCCTGCGCCGTCGATGCGGGCTGCTTCGTCGAGTTCGGCCGGGAGGCCGCGCATGAACTGGACCATGAGGAAGACGAAGAACGCATCCGCGGCAAGGAACTTGCCGATCAGCAGCGGCACGTAGGTGTCCACCAGGCCAAGCTGCTGGAACACGATGTACTGCGGAATGATCACCACGTGGAACGGCAGGAGCAAGGTGGCGATCATCATGCCGAAGAACAGCCCTCGGCCGGGGAAGTTGATCCGGGCGAAGGCGTAGGCGGAAATGGACGCCGACAGGACGGTTCCCACCACGGCGCCGACGGCCAGGATCAGCGAGTTGGTAAAGAACGTCAGGGTGGAGACGCCGCCAATTCCTTCCATGGCCGTCACGAAGTTGTCGAAGCTGAAGTTGTTCGACCACAACGCGTTGTTGGCGCCGCCAATCTCGGAGTTCGGTTTGAAGGACGCGGAGATCATCCAGATGGCCGGGTAGAGGACCATCGCCACCAGTCCCAAGGCAACAATGTGGAAGATTGTGCTCTTGATGCGCTTGGCCGTGGTGGACTCGGACTTCGGGTTATACACCGGTGCCGCTGATGGTTTCGTGGGAGCGGGCTGGGTAGGTGTTGCCATGGTTGTCATTTCGAATCACCGCTGTAGTGGACCCAGGACTTGGAGGTCTTGAAGAAGATCAGCGTGATGACGCCGACCACGATCACCAGGAGCCAGGCCATTGCCGAGGCGTAGCCCATCCGGAAGTCGCTGAAACCGCGCAAGTACAGGTAGAGGGTGTAGAAGAGGGTGGAACCTGCCGGGCCGCCTTCACCGTTGGAGATGATGTAGGCCGAAGCGAAGATCTGGAATGCGTGGATGGTTTCCATCAGCAGGTTGAAGAAGATCACCGGGGAAAGCATGGGCCAGGTGATGTTCATGAACTTCCGGACCGGGCCGGCACCGTCCATCGACGCTGCTTCGTAGAGATCCGCCGGAATCTGCTTGAGGCCGGCCAGGAAGATCACCATGGGGGCACCGAACTGCCAAACGGTCAGCAGGATCATCATGGGCATGGTCATGGAAGGGTTGCCCACCCAACCACCGAGGTTGATCCCGAAGAACGACAAGCCCTGGTCCACGGGGCCGGCGTCACCGAACATCGCCTTCCAGACAATGGCGATGGACACGGACGCGCCGATCAGGGACGGTGCGTAGAAGGCGGACCGGTAGAAGCCCTGGCCCTTGCGCTTGCTGTTGAGCAACATGGCAATGGCCAAAGCGGCGGCGAGTTTCAGCGGGGTACCGAAGATGACGTAGTTCAGGGTCACGCCCACCGACTGCAGGAAACGCTCGTCCTGGAAGAGGGTGGTGTAGTTGTCCAGGCCGATCCACTTGGGAGCTTCGAAGAGGTTGTAGTTGGTGAAGGACAGGTACAGCGAGGAAATCATCGGGCCTACGGTCAGGGCGATGAATCCGAGCAGCCAGGGCAACAGGAAGGTGTAGCCGGCGCGGGCATCCGCGCCCCGCCGCCGCGACTTGCGCGGCTGCGGGGAGGCGGACGACGACGAGCGCCTGCTCAGGGTTGGGCTTTGAGTCACGAGATCAGTCCGTCAGTCGGGAAAGCCTGGATCAGACGCATGGGTCTGATCAGGCGTTCTGCTTGATGAGGTCTTCGGCTTCCTTGAACCAGGCATCGGCTGCGCCGTCCAGGGTCAGCTTGCCGTAGTTCAGTTCGGAACTGACACGCTTGAAGGAGGCTTCAAGCGTGCCGAAACCGACGATGGGGGGCTCGGGGGCGTCCTTGAGGTACTTCTCGATGGACTTCTCGTAGTCCACCACCAGCTTGTCCGTGCCTTCGAAGGTAGTGCCGTCGCGCTGCGTCTTCGACGCCGGGACACCGCGGGAGGTCTTGAAGATCTGGCCAACCTCGGGATCGTTGACCATGAAGTCTATGAAACGGGCAGCAGCATCCTTGTACTTGGTCTTGGCGCTGGCAACCATAAGCATGGAGGGCTTGAGGAACAGGCCCAGGTTGTCCGGATCATCAGACGGGACCGGCACCAGCTTGAGTTCCTTGGCACCGCTGTCTCCGAGGTAGCCGGCCATGAAGTTGTCCCACGTAACTTCACTGGCAGTGACGTTGGAACCCATGGCGGACTTGGGGGCAAGCTGGGTGACCCGCTCTTCAGGAACGAGTGCGGGGGTGCCGCGAAGCTCGGCGGTAGTGTTCCACCACTTCTTGAGGTCGTCCTTGGTGAAGCCCAGCTTGCCATCGTCCGTGAATGCCTGGATGTTGTTCTGGCGCAGCCAGATGTTGAACATCCACCACACCCCGGTGTAGTCAGTGCCGCCGTAGAACGCTCCGTTGCCCTTCTGTCCTACCTCGAGCATGAATGCGTTGAACTCTTTGTAGGTCCACTGTCCATCCGGCTCGGCGATGCCCAGGCTCTGGAGCTTGGCGGGATCGTAGTAAACCGCGAAGGCGTTCGTGCTGGTGGGGATGCCGTAGGTCTTGCCGCGGATCTGCCCCGAGGGGAGCAGGGACTTATCGAAGGCTTCCGTGTTGATTTTCACGGTGCCCAGGTCAAGCAGCTGGTTCCGCTGGCCGTAATCACGCAGGTAGGAAAGGTCCCACTGCATGACGTCCGGCAGGCCGCCGCCGGCAGCTTCGGTAGCGCGCTTCTGCCAATAACCGGCGAAGTCAGTGAAATTTCCGTTCACCTTGATATCCGGGTTCTTGGACTCGAACAGGGCAATCGCCTTGCGGGTACGCTCCGCCCGGTCGTCGTTGCCCCACCAGGTGTAGTTGATGGTGACGGGGTTCTCCGCGGAGCCCGTCTGTCCCGCGGATGAGGACGGGCCACAAGCAGAGAGGAACGCGGCAGATGCAGTGCCGAGAGCCACCGTGGTGAGGAATTTCCTTCTATCGATCATGAGAGCCTCCTTGCTCAGTTGGTGCAAGCATCCAAGTTCTCTACAACGCGGCAGTGATCTCGCTTACACTCGTTCTGAATCGATACAATATCCCTAATCGCGAAAGTGGGCAAGCGTTTTCCAAAGATCGCAATTTCACCGATACGCTGCACTCATATCTTCAGTAGCATCAGTACCAGCACTGCCAACCCGACGAAGGAGTCTCCTTGACCTCCCCCGAAATCCCCCGCAGTCCGTCCGTCTGGAACAGTCTCGACGGCCTCGCTTACGGCGGCGACTACAACCCGGAGCAGTGGCCGAAAGACATCCGGCTCGAGGACATCGAGCTCATGAAAGAGGCCGGCGTCAACTTTCTCAGCGTCGGCATTTTCTCGTGGGGCCTCTTGGAGCCCACTGAAGGGCACTACGATTTCGGCTGGTTGGACGATGTCATGGACAACCTTCACAGGGCCGGCATCAAGGTGGCACTGGCAACAGCCACTGCTTCTCCCCCTGCTTGGCTGGCCCGCAAATACCCTGAGATTCTCCCCATCACCGCGGAAGGAACCAGGCTGGAGCGGGGCTCACGACGCCACTACACGCCGTCGTCGGCCGTGTACCGCAGGTACGCCACCGCCATGACCCGTGCGCTCGCCGAGCGATACAAAAATCACCCGGGCCTGGCGCTCTGGCACGTGGACAACGAACTTGGCTGCCACGTTGGCGAGTTCCATGGCGAAGAAGATGCCGCCGCTTTCCGGGCGTGGCTGGAACGACGATACGGCTCCATCGAAGCCCTCAACGAGGCCTGGGGTACGGCGTTTTGGTCGCAGCACTACGCTTCCTTCGGGGAAATCATCCCACCGGGGGCCGCGCCCACCACCCTCAATCCCGGGCAGCAGCTGGACTTCGCACGCTTCAACTCCTGGGCCTTCATCGACTACTACCGCGAGCTGCTGGCCGTCATCCGCGAGGTCACCCCCAACATCCCGGCAACCACCAACTTCATGGTCTCCAGCGCCACCAAAGCCCTGGACTACTTCGACTGGTCCAAAGACATGGACGTGATCGCCAACGACCACTACCTCGTGGCTGCGGACCCGGAGCGCGAAATCGAGCTCGCTTTCAGCGCCGACCTCACCCGCGGGGTGGCGGGCGGCGAGCCGTGGATCCTCATGGAGCATTCGACGTCGGCGGTGAACTGGCAACCGCATAACCAGCCCAAGATGCCTGGCGAAATGCTCCGCAACTCGCTGACGCACGTAGCCCGCGGCGCCGATGCCGTCATGTTCTTCCAGTGGCGGCAAAGCAAGGCCGGCTCGGAGAAGTTCCACTCGGCCATGGTGCCCCACGGCGGCCGTGACACGCAGGTGTGGCGGAACGTGGTGGATCTCGGCGATACGTTGTCCAAGCTGGAACCAGTCAAGGGCTCCCGCGTGGAATCCCGGGTTGCGGTCGTGTTCGATTACGAAGCCTGGTGGGCTTCGGAGTTGGATTCGCACCCGAACAACTCGCTGAAATACCTCGATGCCATGCGCGCCTTCCACCGCTCCTTGTACCTGCGCGGGATCACTGCGGACTTCGTGCACCCGTCGTCGGATCTGTCCGGCTATGACCTCATTTTGGTGTGCACCTTGTACTCCGTGACGGACACCGCGGCTACCTCGATTGCTTCCGCAGCTGAGGCTGGTGCCACGGTGCTCATCAGCTACTTCAGTGGCATCGTGGACGAGCGGGACCACGTGCGGCTTGGCGGCTACCCGGGCGCCTTCCGCGAACTATTGGGGGTACGGAGCGAGGAATTCCACCCGCTCTTCCCCGGCACGTCGGTCACGTTGAGCGACGGAACAGTATTTGAACCCGGAACAGCCGGAACCGTGTGGAGCGAGCACGTACACGCCTCCCCGGGCACGGAGGTTCTGGCAACTTTCACCGACTACCCGCTCCACGGCGTCCCGGCCCTGACCCGGCGAACCGTCGGATCAGGTTCGGCCTGGTACCTCGCCACGCTTCCCGACGCCGATGGTCTCGACTCGCTGACCGCCCGGCTCGTGGAGGAAGCAGGGGTGACGGCCGCGACCGAGGTGTCTTCCGGCGTCGAACTTGTCCGGCGGCGCGCCGCTGACGGCCACAGCTTCCTGTTCGCCATCAACCACGGGCAGGAAGACGTTACCGTGAAGGCCGACGGCGGCGAACTGCTCAGCGGTGCACGCTTCACCGGCGTTGTCCCCGCCGGAGCCGTGGCCGTCATCGCGGAAGACTGACCCAAGTATGTAGCAGATCATGCCGTTATGACGCGTCATAACGGCATCATCTGCTACCTAGTTGGGTGGGCACGCGAAACGGTGGGCCCACGAAAAACCGCGCCCCGGGCGGATCACGAATGATTCGCCCGGGGCGCGGTTTCCGTTTTGAAGGGGCTAGCTAATGGCGGACTTCATTTCGTCCACGGCCTTCTTGCCTGCTTCTTCCGCCGAGAGCCTGTTGAACATGACCTCGGAGGTGTACCGCTTGATGATCTCCTGGATGGCGCCTGCGCCCTTCGGCGGGGCTGCCGGAGCCTCCCCGAGTTCTTCCTTGATGGCGCCGATGAAGTCGACCACCTTTACGTCTGCCTTGGCCAGCTTGGGAGCAATTGCCTCGCGGACCTCAGAGTTCGGATACACGCCGCGATCAGCAAGGAGGATCTCGCCGGCCTTGACGTTGTTGGTGAGGAAATCGATGAACTTTGCCGTCTCTTCAGGGTGCTTGGTCCGGGAGGAAGCGGACCAGAACTGCGATGCCTTGTACCAAAGCCCGGCATCTTCGGCCTTACCCGTCTTGGACGGGAACCGGAGGATCTGCAGCTCGCCGCCGGCAGCCTTTTCGAGTGCCGGAAGCTGGTTGGACCACCAGAACGCCATGCCGTTCTTACCCGTGGCCAGTCCGCTCTGATCCAGCGGCGCAGCCTCAGCTTCAACGATTTCCGAGGCGGTGGGTACCGCCTTGTTTTCGCTCATCTGCTTCAGAAATTCCCAGTAGCCCTTGATGTCCGAGGGCTCGAAGCCAAGCTTGCCATCCGAGGTGTAAAGCGACTTGCCGTTCTGCCGCAGCCACACGCCAAGGGAGGCTTCATCCGTTCCGTAGGCAGCCGCGCCGTACGTTCCCTTCGGGGATTTGGCGGTGACCTCGGCCGCAATGCGTTCGAAGTCCTCCCAGGTCCATGTCTTGTCGTCAGGAAGCGGGACGCCCGCGGCTTGGAAGACTGCCGGGTTGGCGAGGATGGTGGCGGCATTGATACCCGCGGCTATGCCGGTCAGCCCGTCCTCGCCCTTGCCTGCGTTCAACGCGGCCTCATCCAGCTTGGACGTATCGATGTCGTACTTGGAGAGGTCCAGTAGTGCGCCGCGGGTGGAGTACTCCGTGATGTACTTTTCGTCCATCTGAATGATGTCCGGAGCGTCGTTGGCTGCAACCTGGGTGGCCAACTTGTCCCAGTAGCCACTCCAATCGCCGTACTCGGGCTTGATCTTGATGTTGGGGTTTTCGGCTTCGAAGGCGGCAATTGCTTCCTGCGTCAGCTGTGCACGCTTGTCCCCGCCCCACCATGAAAAGCGGAGCTCCACCTTGCCATCGGCACTCTTTGCTTCCGGCCCTCCGCCGCCACCGCAGGCGGTGAGGGCGAGAACTGCTGCAGCTGTGGCCGCAACGAGGGCGGAGGCACGGAGCCTGCGGTTGGACTTGGGCGCTGATGCGCGGGTTTTCGAGGCACCTGCGGGGGCGGCTGCCTCACCGTTTGGATTTACCGGCACTGTTGTCTCCGATCTTCTTTGATCTCGATGCGAACTGAGAAAGCGTTTTCCCGTTGCGATGATGATACAAGTCACAATCTTGTATTACAAGACACCGACTTGTTCTAGTTGTTTTATTTGATGCCTGTGGTGGCGATGCCCTTAATGAGGAACCGCTGGCCGAAGAGGAAGACCAGGAACACGGGGAGCAGGGACACAATGGACATCGCGAAGAGCGATCCCCAGCTGGTTGCCGACTGTGAGTCGACGAACGCCCGAAGAGCAACAGGAACTGTGAACATGTCCGGGTCCGTGAGGTAGATCAGGGCGCCGAAGAAGTCGTTCCAGGTCCAGATGAACGTGAAGATGGTGGTGGTGGCCAGGGCCGGAACCATCAGGGGCAGGATGACGCGGAGGAAGATCCTGGGGTGGCCGGCACCGTCAATGCGGGCTGCCTCATCAAGGTCTTTCGGAATGCCCCGAATGAACTGGACCATCAGGAACACGAAGAACGCGTCCGTCGCAAGGAGTTTGGGCACAATGAGCGGCCAGAAGGTATTCACCCAGCCGATCTGCGAGAACAGGATGTACTGAGGGACGATCACCACGTGGAACGGAAGCATGATGGTCAGCAGCATGATGCCGAAGAAAATCTTCTTGCCGCTGAACTGCAGGCGGGCGAAAGCATAGGCAGCCATGGAGCAGGAGATCAGGTTGCCAAGGATCGAGCCGAGGACCACGATCGCCGAGTTGACCATGTAGTGCCCGAACGGGTGCGTCAGGGCGGACCAGCCATCGGTGTAGTTGCTCATCTCCAGGCTCTCGAGCCACAGGCCGGGTTCGCGGAAGATGAGGTCGTTTTGTCGCAGGGAGGAAACTACCATCCACAGCAGCGGGTAGATCATCACCCCGCCCACGATGATCAGGATGGCGTGCTTCACCAGGCCCTTGATTCGGGCGCTGCGGCTGAAGGCCAGGCTGCCTGGAGATTCGCGGCGTCGCGGGCTCTTGCCGTCCTTCCCTGAGGAGGAATCAGAGGCGGCGGGGAGGGTCTGGAGTTTAGTCATCGTAGAACACCCAATACTTTGAAGCGATGAAGTTGATGGCGGTGAAGACACCGATGATGACCAGCAGGAACCAGGCCATCGCTGAGGCGTAGCCCATATCAAACTGGCCGAAGCCCTTTTGGTACAGGTACAGGGTGAAGAACATGGTGGAGTCGGACGGGCCGCCGTTGCCGCCGGAGACGATGAACGCCTGCGTGAACGACTGGAACGATCCGATGATCTGAAGCACCAGGTTGAAGAAGATGATGGGGCTCAGCATCGGGAGGGTGATCCGCCAGAACTGCTGCAGCGTGGTGGCACCGTCAACCTTGGCTGCTTCGTAATACATCACGGGTATCTGCCGAAGGCCGGCCAGGAAAATGATCATGGGGCTGCCAAAGGTCCACACGTGCAGCAGGATGATGGAACCCAGGGCGGTATTGGGGTCAGAGATCCAACCGGGTCCCTCAATGCCAATCATCGCCAGGACCTGGTTCACCAGGCCGGTGGTGCCGAAAATCTGCTTCCAGAGGATGGCAACTGCCACCGATCCGCCCAGCAGGGACGGCAAGTAGAAAATGGAGCGGTAGAACGGCAGCCCGCGCAACCCCTTGTCCAGGACCAGGGCAATCAGCAAGGCCACGCCCAACTGGAGCGGCACACCCACCAGCACGTACGTGAACGTGACGCGGAGCGAGTTGTGGAGGCGGGCATCACCGAACATGCGGACGAAGTTATCCAGCCCCACCCATTCCGGCGGCTGCAGGAGGTTGTAGTCCGTGAAGGACAAGTACAACGACATCAGCATGGGGCCCACTGTGATGGCGACCAGGCCAATCAGCCACGGAAGGAGGAAAATGTAGGCGGCTTTGTTGTCGCGGCCGTTCGCCTTCTTCTCTTCTTTGGACATGGGACCCTTGCGCCGGGTCATCGTGGAGAGTTCGCCTATAGCGCTCATTGCTTCCCCCTCGCCGGAGCGCGAACGCCTTGCGGCGTCCCCGTGCGTAGTACAGCGGCCATGTGGTCTCCTTTGGTCATCGTGGCCATCCACGGAATACAAGTGTGGTTGGTGCTTGCCGTCCAGGACGCCGCCATTGGTGTGGCGCTACCCCTTGGAAGCACCAGGCTCAGGTCCCGGTGTTCAGCGGCTCCGTACCAAAGTAAACGTTTTCTTGACCCATGTACAGCCTTTTGCTAATTTTTGAGAAAGCGTTTTCTTGCAGAGCTGCTTGAACGTGTTTTCCACGCTGAAGAAACCCGGCGTGCGCTTCCGCACACCCTTCCGCATCGATAAGGCAGGACACTATTGTTTCCCACTGACTCCGCCTGCCATGGCCGCCGTTGACATGGCAGCATCCCCCACCCGCCCCAGCGCACTGGCTGGCTACGAGGATTGGCCGGCCTACGTCGCCCGGAATCGGCTCTCCGCTGACTCCAAGGAAGCCGCGCAGCTCGCTGACACACTCGGCGTACCCGCCGTAACACCGGACCTCGAGTACGCAGTGCAGTCCGAATCAGAGCACGACGGCGTCATCACCTCGCGCCTGCAGTGGCAGTTGGGTTTCGGGCCAAGGACGTCCGCGTGGTTCGTGCGGCCGGCCGGCGCCACGGGGCCGCTGCCCGGGTTGCTCGCCCTGCACTGCCACGGCGGGATCAAGGCCTACGGTGCTGAGCGGCTTGTGGCCCTGCCCGACGGTGGGGACCATCCCGACGGAGTGGGCAATCCCGACGGCGGCGCCCCCTTGGGCGAGAGGCCCGGCAACGCCCCCGGTTCGGCGTCGCTTGGGTTGCCGCCCCTCGATGTCAGGGCCAAGCTCTATGGCGGCCGGGCACTCGCCACGTGGTTGGCTCAACAGGGCTTTGCCGTCCTTGCCCACGACACCTTCATGTGGGGCAGCCGCCGATTCGGACTCGATCCCCTTCCTTGGCGAACTGCCAATGCGGTCAGCGGCCAGGAGGCACTCTGGCGGGAGGCCGGCGTCGAACTTTCCGCAGCGGAACGGTTCAACGCAGCGGCTGCCGCCCACGAGGAAACGGTGGCGAAGGCCGCAACGCTGATCGGCACCAGTGTTGCCGGGACCGTTGCGCACGACGACCTCGCGGCATTGGGTGTCCTCGCATTGCTTCCGGGCGTGGACATGGATCGGCTTGGCTGCGTGGGCTTCTCCGGCGGTGGCGGGCGGGCCATGGTGCTCGGTGCGCTGAGCCCGCTGATCCGGAGTTATGTGGTGACGTGCATGATGACCACGTTCGGCTCACTCCTGCCCTCCCACCTGGACGCCCACTCTTGGTTGCTGCACACCCCCGGGCTGGCCAAGCTCGGGGAATGGCCGGATCTGGCAGTCCGCTCCAGTGCCACGGTCCTGGTCCAATACGGGCTGGCTGATCAGCTTTTCCCGGAACAGGGAATGCGCGATGCCCATCACCATCTCCTGGAGAATATGCCGGCCCGCTACACGGGCAGCTTTTGGCAGGAACCCCACGTTTTCACCCCGGCAATGCAGGACGAAGCCGCGTCTTTCCTCACCGCAGCCTTGCAGCCCCGCCAACCCACCAGCACGCCCACACCTGATTCCACTAGGACATACCAATGACACAACCCCTCACCGTCACCACAGCGGGGGGCCATGCCCGGCTCCCTCGCATCGCGCTCGTGGGCGTGCACGGCTTCGGCGAACGGCACCTCGAAAACCTTGCTCGCCTGGGTGCTGACCGCGCCCTCGAGCTGGTTGCCGTTGCCGACCCGCACCCCCCGGAAGAGGGAACGCTCGGCCCCGACGTCGCGGTCTTCGCTTCCCTTGACGAGCTCCTGGCTGCAGGAACCGCACCGGATGTCGTCATCGTCTCCACACCTATCCAGACGCACGCGCGGCTTGCCCTTGCTGCCCTCAAGGCCGGGGCCAACGTCTACCTGGAGAAGCCACCGGTGGCGTCCATGGCGCAGTACCAGGAGGTCATGGCAGCGGCAGCGAGCACGGGCCGCTTGGTGCAGGTGGGTTTCCAGAGCCTGGGGTCAGAGGCCCTGCCTGCGATCGAAACCGTGGTGGAATCCGGCGAAATCGGCGAAGTCCGCGGCATCAGCGCCACGGGGCAGTGGCTGCGGAGCAAGGCGTACTTCAAACGGTCCCGATGGGCCGGGAAACGCAGCATCAACGGGACCGATGTGGTGGACGGAGTGGCCACCAACGCTTTGGCCCACGCTGTGGCTACAGGGCTCCGGCTGGCTGGCGCCCGGACAATGGCGGACGTTGAATCCGTGGATACCGACCTTTACAGGGCAAACGACACCGAAAGTGACGACACCTCCGTGGTGAGGGTCCGGATGGCAGGTGGCACTGTCCTGACCTGTGCCTTGACGCTCTGCGCTCCCGTGCAGTCCGCGCCGTCGGTCACCATCCACGGGACGCTGGGGCAGCTCACGCTCTTTTATACGGAGGACCGACTGGAGGTCACCTCTCCACGGGGTGTCCGGACTGAGACCTACGGACGGATCGACTTGCTGGAGAACCTGCTGGCGGCCACCAGCGCGCAGGACCTCCTCAGCCCGCTCTCCGGGTCCGGCGCGTATGCGTCAGTCCTGGAGGCCATCCGAACGGCCGATGCACCCCGGGAGATACCTTCGGACTTCATCACGTGGGAAGGCACCGGCGACGACGCCCACGCCGTGGTGCATGGCATCGAGTCGCTCATCCGCCGGGCAACCTTGGGGCAGGCCACGTTTGCTGAGCTCGGCGCCCCTTGGACTTTATCCGGCGGACCCACCTTGGATATTGACGGCACGTCCGTCGCAACTTTGCAGGACGGATCCCGTATCCGGCCTACGTCGTCGCCGCGGCCCTACCTCCACCCCGTGCGGACGCTTGCCGGCACCGTGGTTACCGATCACGTCCCCGAGGACCACGTGTGGCATCTCGGAGCAGGAGTTGCCCTCCAGGACGTTGACGGCATCAACTTCTGGGGCGGCCGCACTTACACCCGCGACGCCGGGGCATACGTCTGGCGGAAAGACCACGGACAGATTGTGGTTGAAGCCGCGGAGCACGCTGACGGAGAGCGGCGCGAACAGTTGAGCTGGCTCGGCCCCGACGGATCACCGGTACTCCGCGAACAACGGGAGTGGCGCTGGGCCGCCGTCGGAAATTCAGCGTGGAAACTCACGTTGGACTTCACCCTGGAATCCGCCACGAGGCGTCCGGTGCTACTGGGCAGCCCCGGCTCCAACGGGCGGCCGCAGGGCGGTTACGGTGGCTTCTTCTGGCGGCTGCCGAAGGTCGGCGACGCCACCATCTGGACTCCCAGCTCGAGGGGCGAGGACGCCGTGCACGGCAGCGTAGCGCCATGGCTGGCTTGGTCCGGAACGTTCGACGCCGGACCCGCCGGGGCCTCGCACGTCGCCGGCGATCCCGGGCTGGGCCATCCGGCCACGCTCGTGTTTCTTGCAGCGCCTCAAGCGCCTGACCCTTGGTTCGTCCGGCACTCGGGCTACCCCGGCGTCGGACTGTCCTTGGCGTGGGATGAGCCGGTGGCAACCGAACCCGGCCGCCCGGTCAAACGAACTGTCACCGTGCTCATCGCGGACGGCTTTTTGGCAACACAAGACATTGAACAACTCATCACCACCTTGGGGGAATCGGCATGACCACGCCTACTCAATTCACGCCGGCCCTGACTGCGGCCACTGCGCCCGGCAACGTTGCCGACCGCGCGGTAAAGCGCCAGCGGGTGCTGGACATCCTGGACGCTGCGGGCCGCGACTCGCTATTGCTCGCAACCAATACGGCCCTCACCTGGTACCTGGACGGCAGCCGGGTCCATATCAGCCTGGCCGGCGACCCCATCGCGGCCCTCTTGGTAGACCGCTCCGGCGACCACTTGGTCACTTTCAACAATGAGGCCGGACGGATCGCTGCAGAGGAGTTGCCGGACGGGGTCAGCCTGGACACGGTTCCGTGGCACGGCCAATTGCATGCGGCCGCGGCGGGCCTGGCCGTTGATGGCAACCCGCTGGCGGAAGCGGCCGTCGCCACGGAGCTGCGGGCGGCCCGCCAGCAACTGCTGCCTGCCGAGGCAGCCCGGTACGCCTCACTTTCCGCCGACGCAGCCGCAGCCATGACGGACGTCCTCATGGCTGCGACCCCGGAAACCACGGAATTCCAGCTCGTCTCGGAGCTGGCAGCGCGGATGGTGGCGGTGGGCGCCGAGCCGCTTGTCCTACTTTGCAATGGTGCTTCCCGGAGCGACTTCCGGCACCCGCTCGCCACGCATTCCCCCCTCGGACGCCGCGCCATGGCCGTGGTGTGCGCGCGCCGGAACGGCTTGGTTGCCAACGTCACCCGTTGGGTAGCGTTCGACGCCGGCACTCCCCGGGAGCTCGACGCCGAGGCACGCATCGCCGCTGTTGAGGCCGACATCTTCCGGGCCACGGTGCCCGGGGCCCGCCTCAACGAGATCTTCGCCGAGATTAAGCAGTCCTATGCGCGGCACGGTTTCGGCGATGACCAGTGGACGCTTCACCACCAGGGTGGGCCGGCCGGTTACGCGGGCCGTGATCCCCGGGTCACCGCTGACGTCACGGATACGGTGGTGCTCAACCAGCCCTTCACGTGGAACCCGTCGGGGCCCGGCGTGAAGATCGAGGACACGGTGCTGCTCACGGATTCCGGCCTGCGTGTCCTGACCACTGACCACCGTTGGCCGACCACCGAAGTGGACGGCCGCCGTCGTCCACTGACGCTGCGCCCCTAACACCTGCTCCCACCACGAAAGGGGCGCGGTCGCCGCGATGGTGACCCCGCCCCTTTCGTCTGCCCCTGCCCAAGTAAGTAACAGCAAACGTCGCTATGAGGGCTCATTGCGACGTTTGCTGTTACTCAGTTGGGTGCGCTTTGGGGGCGTTAGCTGAGCTTTAGCACGCCGTCCACGCGCCGGGGGATTCCCAACGGGTTGGCGTCGTGCAAGGCCGGGTGCAGGACAGACTCGGGGGCGTCCTGATAGGCCACCGGACGCTGGAAGCGGCGCACCGCAGTGGCACCTACCGAGGTGAACAAGGACGTCGTGGCCGGGTATGGGCCACCATGCTGCTGCGCCCAATTCACGGCAACACCCGTGGGCCAGCCGTCGAAGAGGACCCTGCCGGCGAGACCGCTGAGTTGCTCCACAAGCGCGGAAACGTCCTCGCCCGGCTGTGCGTGTACGGTGCCCGTCAGGCTGCCCGGGACCTTCGCCAGGGCCGCGGACAGTTCCTCCTGGTTGGCGTACTCGATGAGCAGCGTGGTGGGGCCGAAGCACTCCTCCAACAACTCCTCGGGGCGTTCCAGGACGTTGGCTGCACTGGTGGAGAACACCACGGGTGCGGCACCGTCGGCCAGGCTGTTCTGCTGCACAGTGCCACTGACGACGGCGACACCCGGCTGGTCTGCGACGTTACGGAGCCCATCCGGGTAGGCCTCGGCGATGCGCTCCGTGAGCATGGCAGCGGTGGGCTTGTCCTTGCTGGCCTCTGCCAGGTGCGAGGCGAAGTCCGTACCAGCCGGGATGAACACGAGCCCCGGCTTGGTGCAGAACTGGCCGGCACCCATGGTGAATGAGCCGGCCAACCCGGAGGCCAGCTGCTGTCCGCGTTCCGCGAGTGCGTCCGCCGTGATGACCACGGGGTTGAGGCTGCCGAGCTCGCCATAGAACGGGATCGGCTCCGGCCTTGACGCGGCGAGATCGAACAATGCGCGACCGCCCGGAATGGAGCCGGTGAAGCCGACGGCCTTGATGGCGGGATCCTGAACCAGGGCTGTGCCTGCCTCGCGGCCGCTGACCAGGGCGAAGATCCCTTCCGGCGCTCCGGCCTTGGCCAGGGCTTCGCCGACGATCTCAGCGGTGCGCTCGGAGAGGCGGAGGTGTCCCGAGTGCGCTTTCACGATCACCGGGCAGCCCACGGCAAGCGCGGACGCGGTGTCGCCACCTGCCACGGAGAAAGCGAACGGGAAGTTCGACGCCGAGAACACGGCTACGGGGCCGATCGGACGCAGGATGCGGCGCAGGTCGGGCTTGGGCGGGGTGGAGGCAGGGTCAGCGTGGTCAATGACCGCCTCAAGGTACGAGCCCTCGGTGATCACGTTGGCGAAAAGCCTCAACTGGCCACTGGTCCGTGCTACCTCGCCCGTGAGCCGGACAGTGCCCAGGCTCGTCTCGGAATCGGCGATCGCCACCAGTTCAGTGACATTGGAGTCCAGGGCGTCGGCGACGGCGGTCAGCCAAGCGGCGCGTTCGGCGTCGGAAGCTGCTGCGGTCACCTTTGCAGCCTCGGTGGCTGCGGCCGTGATGGCTGTCAGGTCAAGAGTTGCTGTACTCAATGCGGTTTCCTTTACTGTCAGGGACGGAGCTGTCAGGGGCGGGCAGCCGTGCCGGCTGTCCGCTGAATTCGAAGCCAAGCCCGGGACGGCCTGAAGACGTGAGCCGGCTGTTGCGGATGCGTACCGGGGACGGCCCGTCCAGGATGCCTAGCTGCTCGAAGGAGGCGTCTTCCACGTCTTCCACGCTGACGGCTTCAGCCAGGGTAAGCGCCAGCTGCCCGGAGAGTTCCGGGAGCAGGTGTGGCGCCACCCTGATGCTGTTGGTTCGGGCCAGCTCAACAATCCTGCGGAACGGCGTGATGCCTCCTACGCGGACGATGTTGGGCTGGATGATGTCCACTGCTTCAGCTTCGATGAAGTCACGGAAACGGTAGATGGTGTGGACGTTCTCCCCCAGTGCGATGGGCACGGGCGACTGCTTGCGCAAACGCCGGTAGGCCCAGAGGTCGTCAGCGCGGATGGGTTCTTCCAGCCATTCCAGTCCGTACTCCCCCAAAACCTCCAGGGCACGGAACGTATGGGCGAGATCCCATCGCTGGTTGGCGTCGATCATGAGAAGCCGGTCCGGTCCGATGACCTGCCTTACAGCGGCTACACGCTCGGCGTCCTCCCGGAGTTCGGGCTTGCCCACCTTGATTTTCACGGCATTATGCCCGGCGGCCACCCATCGCCGGGCCTGCTCGACGAGCTGATCCAGCGTGTAATGGAGATTCACGCCGGAGCCGTACACTTCCACGGACTCCTGGCGTTGACCAAGAAGTCCCGTGACGGACGTGCCTGCCTGTCGCGCTTTCACGTCCCAAAGTGCCAGGTCAACGCCAGCCATGGCAATGGTGGTGAGGCCACCCCCGCCGGCCTCATGCAGCCGCTTCCAGAGCTGGTCCCACACGATTTCCGGGTTGGCTTCCAAACCCAGGATGAACGGTGCGATGTCGTAATCCAAGAGGGCTTTGACCGCCTGTGGACCAATGGTGGGTGTCCACGAGAATCCGTGGCCCGGGCCGCCGTCGTCCGTGGTCAGTTCGGTGACGATCACATGGTTCTCGGGCGCCTCGGCACCCCAGCTGCGCAGCAGCGGGACCGTGATCAGCCGGGTGGTGAGGCCCGTAATGCGGGCCGGCATCAGCTGCCCGCCAGCTCGTGGCCCTTGGCCAGGATGGACTTGAGCTCCAGCAGTTGTTCCTCGGAGGGGTCCACCAGCGGCGGACGAACGGGGCCGACGGGAAGCCCGGCGAGGCGCAAGCCGGCCTTGATCAGGGAGACGCCAAAGCCCGGAGTCTGGTCGCGCAGGCGGACGAGCGGAGCGTAGAAACCTTCGAGCAGCGCGTGGCGGCGCTCCTCATCACCGGACACATAGGCATCGTAGTATGCCTTGGCAATTTCCGGAGCCATGGCGAATGCGGCCGAGGAGTACAGGGGAATGCCGAGGCCACGGTAAGCGCCCTGGGTCAGTTCGGCCGTCAGCAGGCCATTGAACAGGGCAAAGTCGGTGCGGCCGCTGGCGTTGATCGCGGAAACAATTTCCTGGGCCAGGCCGACGTCGCCGATTCCATCCTTGAAGCCAACCACCTTCGGGTTGGCGGTGAGGCGGGTGATCGACTCCGCGGTGAACTTGGCCGTACCCCGGTGGTACACAATCACCGGCAGGCTGCTCGCGGCGGCAATGGCTTCTACGTAGGCCACAACGCCGTCGGTGGGACCGGTCACCAAGTACGGCGGGAGCACCAGGAGGGCGTCCGCGCCGGCTTCCTCAGCCACCTTGGCAGCGGCAATTGCATGACCCAAGGGTCCACCGGCACCGGAAACTACAGGCACGGCTCCCGCAACGGCCTCAACGGCGGCAGTCACCACAGTACGGACTTCCTCCAGTGAGAGCGCATGGAATTCGCCTGTGCCGCACGCAGGGAACACACCGCCCGGGCCGAACGGAAGCCGGGAGGTGATGTGCTCCTTGAGTAGCGCCACGTCCACGGTGCCGTCTTCGGCGAAGGGAGTGACGGGGAAGAACAGTACGCCGTCGAAGTTCATGGTGTCTCCTTGGTTGCTCCCGCCGGAACCAAGCCGGCGGGTATCTCGTCATTGAGTGCTGCTTGTTCGCTTGCTGCTGTGTCTTCGCCCTCGAATGGCGGCGTAAGTTCGGTGCGCCAGGTTCTCTTCGGCTCCCAGCCGAGGAGTTCCCGGGCCTTATCGATGGAGAACGCCGGGCTGGTGCCGGTCAGGTGCCCGGTCAAGGGACCGCTGCCCGGAAGGAAGCGCGGGAACAATTCCGCAAGGGGCGCTGTAGCCAAGGCATCCTTGGCGCCAACAAAGAAGACCTGGCCGTTGGGGATGGCATCCATCTTCTCCAGCAGCACGTCCAGCAAATCAGCAACATCCCGCGCGTCCACGTAGTTGAACAACGCCGGGGCGGAAAGCGCCGGATCCTGCAGCCGCTCACGGACCGTGTGCCCTTGCTGCGTCAGCGCCCCTTCCCACTCCTCCGGGGAAATCACGTAGCACGGACGGAACGCCGCGTACCTGATCTTGTTGCCCTGCGCCGCAGCGAACATCTGCACGGTCTGCTCGGCGATCAGCTTGGACAGCGCGTAGGCGTTCCACGGCTTGGGCGGCGTCTGCTCGTTCAAGGGGAACGACGGCGGCAGCCACCCTGCCGGTGAGCCATAGCCCAGGGCGGTGGGGCTGCTTGCCGTCACGATCTTGGGGACACCTGCATCAGTGGCAGCGCTGACTACTGCATAGGCGAGCCGGGTGTTCGTGCTGAAAATGACGTCCTCAGGCGCGCTGAACGGTACGGCAATAGCAGCGAGGTGGATGACGGCGTCGGGCGCTGTTTCCCGAATCAGCCGCTCCGCCTCCCCGGGCGCCAAGAGATCTGCCGCGTATTGCTCGGCTCCGGCCGGCAGCTGTTCAGCCGGCATAGCGTCCCGGTCTACAGAAATCACTTTGTGTCCAGCCTCCGCAAGTCCAGCCACAACACTGCGGCCAAGCCTGCCGGAACCGCCGGTGACGAAAATCCTGCTCATGGTCTTTTCCTTGCTGGGGTAGTGAACGGTCAGGCCTGGCCGCGGCTGAGATCGACGCCGAGGCCAAGTTCACTGATGCGGACGGGAAGGTCAGAGTCCAGGGACTTGTTTCCGGCGATGCCCACCGACACGGAACGAAGTCCATCGATGTAGCCGGAGGGGCGGCCCAAGGGGTCAACGCCCGGGCCATTGAAGAGGTCCGAAAGGAGCAGGTTGTCGCCGCCGCCGTGACCACCTTCGCCGTTGACGATCGGAACTTCGTAGGCTGCTTCCCAGTGGCGTTGAACCACCAGGCGCTCGCCGTTCCGGCGCACTGCGTCATCTTCCTCGATGGGCGTGGCGCTCGGGTCCACTACGGTCTTCTTGTCGGTGCTGGACTCGACGGCGGCGCGTTCCACCACTTCGAGTTCGGCCCGGCCTTCGGTGCCGTTGACGGTGACACGGTAGCCTTCCCACGGGCTGTGGGCGTTCAGGGAGTAGCTCAGCGTGGGGCCTCCCTGGTAGTCCACCACGAGGGCGAGGTTGTCCTCGATGGTGATGCCCTCGGTGAAAACGTCCTGGTCACGGAGGTAGCCGTCAAACTTTTCGTTGTCGTAATACAGGGCCTTCAGGCGCTCATCCTCGCGCATGTCCAAGCGGAACGGATCGTGCCCCAGGCCATCAACCGTGCCGCGCTCCGGACGGTCTCCCAAGCCTCGCTCGGCAGCGTTCCTTTCGCCGTAGAAGCGCAGGCCACCGGAGGCAAACACCCGCTCCGGAACGTCGTTGATCCACCAGTTGACCAGGTCGAAGTGGTGCGATGCCTTGTGGATGAGCAGGCCGCCGGAGTTCTTCTTTTCGCGGTGCCAGCGGCGGAAGTAGTCAGCGCCGTGCACGGTATCCAGGACCCAGCTGAAGTCGATGGACGTGACCTTGCCGATCACGCCGTTCTGGATGACTTCCTTGAGAGCGGTGTTGCGCGGCGAGTAGCGGTAGTTGAAGGTCACCACCACGTTTTTGCCGGTCTTCGCCACGGCCTCGGTGATGCGGCGGCAGCCCTCCACATCGATGGTCAGCGGCTTTTCAACCACGACGTCGGCACCCGCCTCGAGTGCCTCAACGATGTAGTCCGCGTGGGTGTAGTCGGGCGTCGTGACGATGACGCGCTCGATGCCATTGGACTGGATGAAGCTGGTTAGCTCGCCAGGGGCGAAGGAAGCCACCGGCTCAGTCCCGCCGAGTTCCTTGATCAGGTCCTGGTAGAAGTCCACGCGACCCTGGTTGACGTCCGAGAGCGCAATAAGTTCTGCGACATCCGCGTGTTGCCCGTAGATCGCCCGGATATACATCTCCGAGCGGCCACCGGTTCCAATCAGTGCTATACGGGTCCGCTTGGGGGTCTTGGTGGTCGTTTCGGCGGATTCGGTCTTGGTTACGGCTGAGTCGACGTTGACCATGTGGGGTGCCCCTTTCAGGAAGGCAGGAGTGAACCGCTTGACGGCCCGGCTTCGTATGGGAAGAATCATGAGAAAGCGTTTTCTCAGAGCGTTATAAGCTTTGTATCAAGACTCTGGTGGTCACGTCAACCACTGCTCCAACGACGGAGCATGCGGGAGGCGACCAATGGGAAGGGGCCACATGGCACGCAGGAACACCAACAGGCGCGTCGGCATCGCCGATGTCGCAGAAAAGGCCGGCGTCTCGCACGCCACCGTTTCACGTGTCATGAACGGAAATGCCGCAGTTGATCCCGGCATTGCCGCGAGGGTCCGGGCCGCCGCGGTTGAACTGAAATACCAGCCCAATCCAGTGGGGCGCAGCCTGGCACTCGGCAAGACAGACACCATCGGAATCGTGGTTCCGGACCTGGCCAACCCCACCTTCCAGGCAATCCTTCGCGGACTCAGCATCGCAGCTGCCCAGGACGGGTACCGCGTCCTCATTGCCGATTCCTCGGAAGTTACCAGCGAGGAAGCCATCCTCGCCGGTGAAGCCCGCCGCCGCTGCGATGGCGTGGTGCTTTGCGCTCCCCGCATGAGCGATGCCGAGCTGGAGGAGTTGGCCCCTACCCTGCATCCGCTGGTGCTGATCAACCGCACCACCATCGCCACCAATACTCCAAGCCTGAGCGTGGACTACGGGCAAGGCATCCAGGAACTGGCGCAGCACCTGGTGACCTTAGGCCACCGCCGCCTGGTGTTCCTCTCCGGCCCGGAGCACAGTGCATCCAATCGCCAACGCCTGGTGGGCTTGGACCAATTCCGCAAGGATCACCCGGACATCGAGTTGCAGATGCTCCACGGCGGTTCCAACTTCGATTCGGGCCATGAGTCCACCGAGGCCATCATCGCCAGCGGTGCCACGGGCATCCTGGCCTTCAACGACCTCGTAGCCATGGGGCTGCTCAGCGGGCTGCACGAACGCGGAGTGCGCGTCCCGGAAGACATCTCAGTAACCGGATTCGATGACATCCCGTTCGCCAAATACACCACTCCCCCGCTGACCACCGCGGCTGTGCCCATCAACGAGCTCGGAAGCCTGGCTTGGCGAAGGATGCGCGAACAGATCCAGCAGGCCGGCGAAGCCACCACCCAGGCCCAGGACGAGTTCTCACCCAGGGTGGAGATCCGCAAGAGCACCGCGGCGCCGGCCCTCAAGCCCGCGAGTTGACACTTAATGCCAATGTTCGAGCCGAACATTGGCATTAGGTGTCACTTGGGCGGAGGGTTGAGCCCACGCCGGCCTCCTTGTAGAAGCCTTGAATGTGCGCGGCAACAAGCTCAGCTGCTTTGCCGCCGTCGTTATTGTTCACAGCGGCGAGGATGGCACGGTGCTCGGCCCGAAGCCTGCTGCACGTCGCATTCCAATCGGGCAGGTTTCCGGTGAGTTCACCGGCATAGTTCTCGATTGCGCCCCGGAGCGACGCCATCATGGCACTGACCACTGAGTTGCCCGCCGCTTGGGCCAGCGCCACGTGAAAACGCGCGTCAAGGGCCAGGAATGAATCAATGTCCGGGGCGGCATCCATCTGATCCAGCAGCTCCGCGGCTTCCTCCAGCGCCGGTACGCCCACGTGGGCCCGTTCCGCAGCCCACGATTCGAGCAGCACTCGAGTCTCAACGATGTCTGCCACGGGAAGATGGCGTGTGGCTACATGCAGCCGAAGCGTAGAGCCCAGCGCAGATCCGGGCTCGGCGATCACCACAGTACCGGCGTCCTTACCCGAACCCACGCCGGCCCGGACCACACCCATGGCTTCGAGGATCCTGACAGCCTCGCGCACCGAGGTCCGGGAAACCTGCAGTTGCTCGGCCATGACACGTTCCCCCGGGAGCCGTCCACCCAAAGTGAGATCTCCGTCAGACAGCTGCTTCTCGATCCATTGCAGGACCAACTCGTGGGTACGCATAACGGAATACTAGTTGATGTGGTCCAACCACATGGATTACAGTGTGGTTAGACCACAGAATTCAAGGGAGAACCGCATGACCGACACCCTCGACCCCAAAATCACCGCCGCGCCAGCGAACGCTGGCAGCGATCACAACGTGACACGCACAGCTCAGCCGCAGTCCGCCGTCGTGCAGTCATCTGCACCTCAGCCACCTGCACTGAAGCGCCGCGTGCCCAAGGTTTCCGACTTGGCCCCGCTGATGCAGTTCAAGAAGCCCGAATTCAGCAAGACCGCCCGGCTCAAGCGCGCCAGTACCATCTGGGAACTGCGCGACATGGCTAAGCGCCGCACGCCGCAGGCACCCTTCGATTACACGGACGGCGCCGCCGAAGAAGAGATCACCCTCCGTCGGGCACGCCAGGCATTCCAAGACATCGAGTTCCGCCCGGGCATCCTGCGTGACGTTTCGAGGATCGATCTCCGCACGGACATCCTGGGCAAGGAATCACGCCTCCCGTTCGGTATCGCCCCCACGGGTTTCACGCGCATGATGCAGTCGGAGGGCGAATATGCAGGCTCGCAGGCAGCTGAAGCGGCAGGCATTCCCTACACCCTGTCCACCATGGGCACCGCGTCCATCGAGGACGTTGCCACCGCCGCCCCGAACGGCCGCAACTGGTTCCAGCTATACCTATGGACGGACCGCGACCGCTCCCTCGAACTGATCGAACGCGCCGCCAAGGCCGGCAACGACACCCTCATGGTCACCGTTGACACCGCAGTTGCCGGCGCCCGGCTCCGCGATGTCCGCAACGGCATGACCATCCCGCCGGCGCTGACCATCAAGACAGTCCTGGACGCTTCTTACCGCCCGGCCTGGTGGTTCAATTTCCTCACTCACGAGCCGCTGACGTTTGCCTCACTCTCGCGCTACACCGGCACCGTGGCTGACCTCATCAACTCCATGTTCGACCCCACCCTGACCTACGAGGACCTCGACTGGCTCCGCGAAACCTGGAAGGGCAAGCTGGTGGTCAAGGGCATCCAGACCGTGGAAGACGCCCGCAAGGTAGTGGACCACGGCGCCGATGGCATCATCCTGTCCAACCACGGCGGCCGTCAACTGGACCGTGCACCCATCCCGTTCCACCTGCTGCCGGAGGTCACCACGGCCTTGAAGGCGGACAACAGCAAGGCTGCCGTCATGCTGGACACGGGCATCATGAGCGGCGCGGACATCGTGGCAGCCCTGGCTTTGGGCGCGGACTTTGCGCTGATCGGCCGCGCGTACCTCTACGGCCTGATGGCCGGTGGACGTGAAGGCGTGGATCGGACCATCCAGATCCTGGAAAAGGACATGACCCGCACCATGGCACTGCTCGGCGTCAGCAAGGTCTCCGACCTGAACCCGGACCACGTGCGGCTGCTCCAGCGCTAAAGCACCCAGGTAGGTAACAGCAACTGTCGCATTGGGGCTCCATTGCGACAGTTGCTGTTACTCAGTTGGGCTAAGGGGTATCAGATCAGGCCCTGCGCCAGCATCGCGTCGGCTACCTTGACGAAGCCACCAATGTTGGCGCCCACCACATAGTTTCCGGGCGCACCGTATTCGTCGGCAGTCGTGGCGCAGCGATCGTGGATGCCCACCATGATCTCGGTGAGGCGCTGTTCCGTGTGCTCGAAGGACCAGGAGTCGCGGCTGGCGTTCTGTTGCATTTCCAGCGCGGACGTAGCAACACCACCGGCATTGGCGGCCTTGCCCGGCCCGAACAGGATCCCGGCTGCCTGGAAGACTGACACAGCCGAACGGGTGGAGGGCATGTTGGCACCTTCAGCCACGGCGATCAGGCCGTTGCTGACCAGCTTGGCGGCAGCCTCGCCGTCGAGTTCGTTCTGCGTGGCGCAGGGCAAGGCCACGGTGCCGTTGACATCCCACACCGAACCGTCGGAAACGTGGGTCACTCCCGGCCGCCGTGCGGCGTACTCCGTCAGGCGCCCCCGCTCCACTTCCTTGATCCGGCTCAAAAGCGCGACGTCGATCCCCGCCTCATCCACGATGTAACCGGCGGAGTCTGAACAAGCCACCACGGTGGCACCGAGGGCCTGGGCCTTGGCGATGGCGTGGATGGCGACGTTGCCCGAACCGGAGACCACAACACGCTGCCCGTCGAAGGACTGCCCCCGGGTCTTGAGCATCTCCTGGGCGAAGATCACCGTGCCGTAACCGGTAGCCTCCGGACGTACCAGGGAGCCGCCCCACGAGATGCCCTTGCCGGTGAGGACACCGGATTCATAGCGGTTGGTGATGCGCTTGTACTGGCCGAAGAGGTAGCCGATTTCACGGCCGCCCACGCCGATGTCACCGGCCGGGACGTCGGTGTACTCGCCAATGTGGCGGTACAGCTCAGTCATGAAGGACTGGCAGAAGCGCATGATTTCGGCGTCGGAACGTCCGCGGGGATCGAAGTCCGAGCCTCCCTTGCCGCCGCCAATGGGCATGCCGGTGAGCGCATTCTTGAAGATCTGTTCGAAGCCAAGGAACTTCACGATTCCCAGATACACCGAGGGGTGGAATCGAAGTCCGCCCTTGTACGGGCCGAGGGCGGAGTTGAACTCCACACGGAAGCCGCGGTTTACGTGGACGCGGCCGGCGTCGTCGGTCCAGGGGACGCGGAAGATGATTTGCCGCTCGGGCTCGCACAGACGTTCAAGTACAGCGCCCTCAAGGAATTCAGGATGACGATCGTGGACAGGGCCAAGGCTTTCGAAGACCTCGGTGACGGCCTGGTGGAATTCCTTCTCTCCCGGGTTCCGCGCCAACACGGTGTCGCGGACTGTTTCGAGCCTTGAATCCATGCGTCTTCCTATCCTCAGTGCGCCGGCCAGCGGCGAGACGATCAGTCCCGCTCATGGTTGCACCGAGGGATATAGGATCTCCATCCGGAAGCAATGTGACCCGGGCCAAGGAGTTAACACAAGTGTAGAAAATCGTTGAAATCTCAAGGAAATGAGAGGTTAACGAAAACTCACAATGTGATAAGGATCACGTTAAGTCGAGGCCGACTATCGCTTTCGCCCGAACTTGGGAAGGTTGGGCAGGTTCGGTAGGTTCGCCAAAAGATCAGCGGCCTTAGTGGCCGCCCGGCCGACAGTACGGCCGATTTGCTGGGGCACGGTGTCGTCCGAGGCAGGATCCAAAGTGACCGGGATTCCGCTCGCATGAACCTTCACAGCCTGGCTGACGGCGTCAGTGCGGGTGGCCGGAGCCTCCGGCGAAGAGACAACAACAGCCGCGGCAGGGGGCCCGGCGGCGGGTGCCGGCTCGGTAGGTGCGACGACGGCGGGCGCCGGCGTGCCGACGTCGAACGTCTCCAGCCAGCTGGCGACGCCGGCGAGCGGCTTGGTATTCAACGCGTAGAAGCGCTTCTGGCCCTGGGCGCGCATGCTGACCAAGTCCGCCTCGCGGAGCACTTTCAAATGCTTGGAGATGGTGGGCTGGCTCGCAGCCAGTTCTTCCACCAGTTCGCCTACAGCTTTATCCCCAGAGCGGAGGGAGACCAGGATGTCGCGCCTGGTTGCCTCAGCTATGACGGCAAATACGTCGTCAGTCACCATGCCTCCCACCCTAGCGACATATACGCCGATTGGCATCCCTGTTTCGTGGCGCTACAGCGTCAGTCGAACCAGGGATCCAAGCCGTAAAGGGGGAAGATCTCTTTGCGCGTGGCAATAACGGTTCGGTCAACCTCGTCCGCAGGATCGTAACCGACCTCCCATGAGCGCCACCAGACGTCAACGTCGTCGCTCATGGACTCCGGGGCCCACACGCCGTACGTTTCCTTCACGTACGTCCGCCACGCTTCAGGCACGGGCGTGCTGAGCGGCACCGGACGTTGCGTCACCATCCCGATCAGGTGGCTCCAGGCACGCGGCACAACGCCAGTGACGTCGTAGCCGCCTCCCCCAGTCGCGATCCAGCGGTTATCGCAGTAGCGGGCGGCGAGGCCGGCGACGGCGGAAGCCGCCTCACGCTGACCGTCAATGCTGAGGTTGAGGTGCGTCAGGGGGTCGTCCCGGTGGGAGTCGCAGCCGTGCTGGCTGACAATGACTTCGGGCCGGAACGCGCCGACAAGCTGCGGGACCACCGCATGGAAAGCCCGCAGCCAGGCCGCGTCGCCGGTGAACGCAGGAAGCGCGACGTTAACCACGGTCCCCGGGGCGTTTGGTCCGCCGGTTTCGTTGGCAAAGCCCGTGCCGGGGAAAAGCGTGAGGCCCGATTCGTGCAGGCTGATGGTCATGACACGGGGGTCGTTCCAGAAAATACTCTGCGTACCGTCGCCATGGTGGGCGTCGACGTCGATGCTCACCACCCGCTGCACGCCGCCGTCGAGCAGCCGTTGGATAGCCATCGCAACGTCGTTGTAAACGCAAAAGCCGCTGGCCCGTTCCCTCGCGGCATGGTGCATCCCGCCACTGAAGTTCACAGCACGAACGGCTTGGCCGGACAGGATGGTCTCCGCCGCCAGCAGCGAACCGCCGGCGAGTCGGGCGCTGGCCTCGTGCATCCCGGCGAACGCGGGATCGTCCTCAGTTCCCAGGCCACGGTCCTCCTCCGGAGCCGAGGGATCGACACTGACGCGACGCACGGCCTCCACGTATTCGCGGCTGTGCACAGTAAAAAGTTCGACGTCGGTGGCCACCGTAGGCGCTTCGACGGCCACATGCTCGTGGTCAAACAGGCCGAGGGATTCGGCCAGCCGCGCTGTAAGTTCCAGCCGCTGCGGCGCCATGGGGTGACCCGGGCCAAAGTTATAGGCAGTCATGGCTGGATCCCACACCACCGTCGTTGGCAGTGCGGACCGCGTAATGCTGGAAGCTGTTGTTCCAAGCCGTGAGTTCATCCAGAACAGGCTACCTGAGCCCGGAGTAGCCTACCGCCCGGTTACGCCGCAGGAATAGTGGTTTACTACTCAGGAAAGCTTGTTCAACCGAGGAAGAGCGCCATGTCTCAAAGCCAGTCGCGGTCCACGAGCCCGACCAACTGGCAACCCAACCAGCAGGAGCGGGAAGGTCTCTGGATCTTCACGCGCGTGCGCGACTTCGTTGACAACATTGCCAACACCTCCCCAGCCCGCTTGGCATTGACCGTCTTCGCCGTGGTGATCCTGGTTTTTACCGGATTGCTGTCCCTTCCCGCTGCTTCCACGGCCGGCACTGTCACACCCCTGCACCAGTCCATGTTCACGGCAGTTTCCGCTGTTTGCGTTACCGGATTGACAGTGGTTTCCACCGCCACGCACTGGACCTTCTTTGGTCAGCTGGTCATCCTGGTGGGCATCTTCGTTGGCGGTCTCGGCACGCTGACCCTCGCCTCGCTGTTGGCCCTCATGGTCAGCAAACGGCTGGGTGTGCGCGGCAAGCTCATCGCCCAGGAAGCCATGAACAACGCTGGCAGGCTCGGCGAGGTCGGTACGCTGCTGCGCATTGTCATCGTCACGTCCGTGGTGATTGAGGCAGCGTTGGCGATAGCCCTGGTTCCCCGGTTCATGGTGCTGGGCGAACCATTCTGGCAGGCCGTCTGGCATGGTGTGTTCTACTCGATCTCCGCCTTCAATAATGCCGGATTCACGCCACATTCGGACGGCATCGTGCCCTACGAAACCGACCTTTGGATCCTCATTCCACTCATGCTGGGCGTCTTCCTCGGCAGCCTGGGTTTCCCCGTGGTGATGGTGCTGCAGCAGAACGGGCTCAACTGGAAAAAGTGGAACCTCCACACCAAGCTCACCATCCAGGTCTCCTTCATCCTGCTCGCGGCAGGCACTGTCCTGTGGGCCTTGATGGAGTGGGACAACATGCGCACCATCGGCCACATGGACATGGGCGACAAGGTGATCCATTCACTATTCGCCTCTGTCATGACCCGTTCCGGCGGCTTCAACCTGGTGGACCAAAACCATATGGAATCCACCACCATGCTCCTCACCGACGCCCTGATGTTCGCCGGTGGCGGTTCTGCGTCTACTGCGGGCGGCATCAAGGTGACCACCATCGCGGTCATGTTCCTGGCCATCATGGCTGAAGCCCGCGGCGACGCTGACGTGAAGGTTTACGGCCGCACCATTCCGCAGGGCACCATGCGGGTGGCCATCTCCGTGATCGTGGCCGGAGCCACCCTGGTGTCGGTGGCCGCCTTCCTGCTCCTGTCCATCAGCGGAGCTTCCCTGGACAGGGTGCTCTTTGAATCCATCTCCGCCTTCGCCACCGTGGGACTGAGCACAAACCTCAGTGCCGAGCTGCCGCCGTCGGGCGTTTACGTCTTGACCGCGCTGATGTTCGCCGGCCGTGTCGGCACCGTAACCCTCGCGGCCGGGTTGGCCCTGCGCCAACGCAGCCAGCTGTACCACTACCCGGAAGAGAGGCCAATCATTGGCTAGTAGCACAGGGGCAGCCAACCGCCCCGCCCACAACGCACCAGTGCTGGTGATTGGCCTTGGCCGGTTCGGTTCCGCGACGGCTGAGCAACTGGTCAAGCAAGGCCGTGAAGTCCTGGCTATCGAACGTGACCGCACCCTCGTCCAGAAGTGGGCGCCTGTGCTCACGCACGTCGTGGAAGCGGACGCCACCAACATTGATGCCTTGCGCCAGCTCGGTGCCCAGGAATTCAGCTCAGCGGTGGTGGGTGTTGGTACCTCCATCGAGTCCTCCGTGCTCATCACTGTGAACCTGGTGGATATGGGCATCCAGCACCTCTGGGTCAAGGCCATCACGCCCTCGCACGGCAAGATCCTGACACGGATCGGCGCCAACCACGTGATCTATCCGGAGGCCGACGCCGGTGTCCGCGCAGCCCACCTGGTATCCGGGCGAATGCTGGACTTCATCGAGTTCGACGACGACTACGCGATCGTCAAGATGTACCCGCCCAAGGAAACAGTGGGCTTCACTTTGGAGGAATCCAAGGTGCGTTCGAAGTATGGCGTGACCATTGTCGGCGTGAAAACCCCGGGCGAAGACTTCACGTACGCCCGGCCGGAAACCAAAGTGTCCGGCCACGACATGTTGATCGTGTCCGGACACGTGGACCTGCTGGAGCGCTTCGCAGCGCGACCGTAGTGGCGCGGCCGTAGCGGCGGCGGGACCGTAGCGGCTAGCCGAGCTGCTTGGTGATCTCTGCTGCCCGGGCGGCTGCCGCGCGGGCGCCGTCGGCGATGATCTTGGGGATCCCGCCGTCGTCGAAGGCCGCGATGGCCCGCTCGGTGGTGCCGTTGGGGCTGGTGACGGCGATGCGGAGGGCTGAGGGGTTTGCTCCCGGTTCGGCCAACATGAAGCCGGCCCCTGCCACGGTTTCGCGGGCAAGCATCACGGACAGCTCCTCGTCCAAACCAAGCTCCACGCCGGCCGCAGCCATGGCTTCGGCGAGGTAGAACGCGTAGGCCGGGCCGGAACCGCTGATAGCGGACAGCGCATCCACCTGTTCTTCGGGAATCTGGACCACTGTGCCGGCGCCGGCCAGCGCCTTCTTCGCCTTCTCCAGCTGCTCAGGCGTGCAATGAGTACCCGGGGAGACAGATATGACACCGCGGCCCAATCTTGAGGGCGTGTTGGGCATGGTGCGGATCACCGGCTGTCCGTCCGGCAGCGCCGCTTCGAGCTGGGCGAGGGAGACTGCCGCTGCGACACTGACAACGATCGTGTCCTTCCCCAGGGCGGGGCTGATCTCCCGGGCCAGGTCCAGAATGCCTACCGGCTTGACGCCCAGAATGACCATGCTGGAGCCTTTGGTGGCCAGCTTGTTGTTGTCCGGCTCCTCCTCGCCTGCGATGGCCATGACCCCATGGCGCTGGGCCAGTTCGTCCGCCCGCTCGGCACGGCGGACGGTGGCGACGATATCGGACGGGTCCGTCCCGGCGGCAAGCAGGCCTCCCAGGATTGCCTCGTTCATGGATCCACAGCCAAGGAATGCGATTCGGTTGCTCATGGCTCCATCATTGCAGTTGGCCTTGGACGGGGTCTAACGAATTCCAGATTCCCAGCTAGCTCCCAAGGTTATTGCAGGCAGCACTCATTCTTGGTCCGTAACTTAGTAGTTACCTCATTGAGGGTGCGAGTGATGAGGCGGGCATGGGGATGTCCGCCAGCAGCACCGGTGGCCGGGCGGGTTTTCCCCCATTTCCCGATTCGGCCGCCGGTGCTTTCGCTCTTAAGGACCGTGGACCGCGCGAAGCCCCACGCTTATCCGCCTGACGCACCCTTGAACGGCGGGTCAGGCGAACAAGGCGAGGCGCTGGTGTACAGCGCTCGACGCCGGTTAGTTGTCTACGCTGCGCAACAACGGGACGCTGAGGTGTTGCCGGGCAAAACGCAGGGTTTCTGCCAGCATTTCCTCGCGCTCCCCCGCTACCTTCGCCTTGCGGGTTGAAATCTCCGCCACTACGACGCCGTCGAAACCCGTGGCTGCCAAATGCTGCAAAGCATCGGCGCACTGCTGCGTTCCGGTGCCCGGCACCAGGTGCTCGTCCTTGCCGGAACCCGAACCGTCGGTGAGATGAACGTGCCTGAGCTTGTTTCCGAGCGCTTTGATGGCTTCCAGGCTATTGGCCCCGGCAGTGGCGGCATGGGAGAAATCCCATGTGACGTCGTCGTAATCCTGGCCCAAAGGATCCCAGTGCGGCAGGTAGGCCACCGCTTCACGTCCGCGGACGCGCCATGGGTACATGTTCTCCACGGCGATACGCACCCGGTACCTCGCCGCGATCTCACGCACGCCTTCCACGAAGTTCTCCGCGTAGTTTGACTGCCAGCGGAACGGCGGGTGGACCACCACGGTGTCGCATCCGACGTCCGCGGCCATTTGGCAGGATTTCTCAATCTTGTTCCACGCCGTACCCCAAACCTGTTGCGTCAACAGCAAGGTGGGCGCGTGGATGGAGACGATCTCCTGGTGGTACCGGTGGCTTAACTGGATCAAGGCATCCGGGTTCTGGCTCACCGCGTTGTTGGTAACCATCACCTCCACGCCTTCATACCCCAGGTCCTGCGCCACCGCGAAAGCGTCGTGAACGCTCAGCGGGTACACGGATGCACTGGACAGCGCCACGGGAATTTGGCGGTCATTCACTTCAGGTTCGACGTCGTTGCTCATCTCAGGAGGCCAGCCCGCCTGCCACGGGGGCTGGGATGGGTGATGGGGACGGTGTGTTTACAGGGACCGGGAATTCTTTGAACCCCCGATGGGGCTCTTCTTTATCGGGAGCCTTGGCGGCTTCCTTGGCTGCCTTTTTCTTGGATTTGTCCTTCTTGCGCTTGCCCACGTGCGGCGCCGGATCCAGGGCTTCCTCGAAGACCAGCTGGTCCAGGCGTCGCAGGATCAGGCCCTCACGAAGGGCCCAGGGACAGATTTCCATCTTGGGAAATTCAAAGAGCTCAAGGGCCGCTTCAGCAACGAGGGCACCCGCCAACAACTGTCGGGCGCGCGCATCGGAGACGCCAGGAAGGTACAGCCTGTCTTCCACGGTCATGGCAGAAATCCGCTGTGCCCACAGCCCCAGGTCTGCTGCGTGGAGCTCACGCTTCACGTACGGCCCTGCAGCGCTGGGGGCTGCACCGGCGATGCGCGCCAAGGAGCGGAACGTTTTGGAGGTGCCGGCCACCAGATTGGCCCGGCCCAACTCGTGAAAGTCCCTGACCACCGGTTTCAGCGTGGACCGGATGTAGCGCCGCAGTTCCTTCACGCTCTTCGCGCTGGGCGGATCATCGTGGAGCCAGTCCCGCGTCAAACGGCTGGCACCCAGGGGAACAGAGGTGGCGTACTCGGGGAGTTCATCCGTCCCATACGCCATTTCAAAGGAGCCGCCGCCGATATCCAGGTCGAGGATGTTGCCTGCGCCCCATCCGTACCAGCGGCGTACTGCGAAGAAAGTCATGGAGGCTTCTTCGCTGCCGGTGAGTTCCTGGAGGGTCACCGTGGTCTCGTGTTTGACGCGGGCCAGGACCTCGGGTCCGTTGGTTGCCTCCCGGATGGCCGAGGTACAGAACGCCAGGAGATCCTCCGCCTTGTGGCTGGCCGCGAACTCCCAGGCTTCCAGGACGAATTCGATGAGCTCGTGCTGCCCGGCGTCGTTGATGTTGCCATCGCCGTCGAGGTACTGCACCAGAGAAAGCGGGCGCTTGTGGGAAGCGAAAGCTACCGGACGCGCGCCGGGGTGAGCGTCCACCAGCAGTAGGTGGACGGTATTGGACCCGATGTCGAGAACGCCAAGACGCATTCTGCCATTATTCACCGATTCGAAGCCCGTGAAGCAACTTGGCGACGACGTTTCGCTGACCGGATGGTTACCGGCAGCTTGGTCGACCGCTATTCGGCGGACTCCCCGGCTTCGTCGGCACGCTTGAAGTCGCGGCGAATGTTCGCAATGCCCTCGGGGTCGATTTCGAAGCCGAATTCGCTTCCCGGGTTGATGACCATGCCGAGTTCGTCTCCGATGTTTCCCAGGATCGCCGAGCCCATGGTGCCCAGGACGTGCGGGGCTGCTTCGAGGAAGCGCTCATCCACGCGGCTCGGGTGGCTAAAGACGGCCAGGACGGGCTGGCCGTCGGCGTTGGAGAGCACCAAAGGCTCCACGGAGGAGTCGGGGCCGTCCACGGCTTCCGAGCTGACGAGGTAGACCTCGTTGTTCAGGAAAGCGAGGATGACGTCCACCGGGTTCGCGTCCGGTTGTTCGGCCGAGGCGAGCTTCGCCTCGAGGTCGTTCAAGGGTTCGTTGTCCGGTGACACCGTCTGTTCAGTCATGGTTCTACTCGACCACGATGCCGGCCGGGACGCAATTCGCGAATGCTGCCCCGGCCGTCATGGTGGCTACTTTTTGGCTGTGGCCTTCTTGGCCGGTGCCTTGCGGGTGGTGGTTCGCTTGACCGGTCCCTTGGCACGTTTTTCCGCCAAAAGCTCGACGGCGCGTTCCCGGGTCAGCTCCTCAAGGGAGGTTGTGCGCGGGACGGTGATGTTGGTAACGCCGTCAGTGATGTAGGGGCCGAAGCGGCCTTCCTTCACCACGATGTTCTTCTCGGAGACGGGGTCCGGACCGAACTCGGCCAGCGGCGGTACGGAGGCACGGGCGCCACGTTGCTTGGGCTGCGAGTAGATCTCCAGAGCCTGTTCCAGGGTGATCGTGAAGATTTCCTCTTCCGAACCGATGGAGCGGGAGTCAGTGCCCTTCTTCAGGTACGGCCCAAACCGGCCGTTTTGTACCGTGATGGGGTTGCCATCCGCGTCCTCGCCGAGGACCCGGGGCAGGCTCATGAGCGCGAGGGCTTCATCCAAGGTGACCGTATCCACGGTCATGGACTTGAAGAGAGAACCGGTGCGCGGTTTGGCCTTCACAGGCTTCTTGGGAGGCTTGGGCTTGCCGTTCTTGTAGTACTCCACCGGCTGGTTGGCCAGCTGTTCCTCAGTCATCTCGGGGATGATCTCGGTGACGTAAGCGCCGTACCGGCCATTCTTGGCAACGATGGTGTGGCCCGTGTGCGGGTCGGTTCCCAGGACCCGTTCCTCGGGGGCTGCGGTCTCCATGAGTTCTTTGGCTTTGTCTGCCGTGAGTTCGTCCGGAGCGAGTTCCTCGGGGACGTTGGCCCGTGCGGACTCAACCACTTCGCCGGTTTTCGCATCCAAGGTGGGGATGGAGCTTTCCAAGTACGGGCCGAATTTGCCCACACGCAGCGTGATGCCGTCGGCGATGGGCACGGAATTGATCTCCCGGGCATCGATTTCGCCGAGGTTGTTCACGATGCTCAGCAGGCCGGGGTCTGCGTCTTCACCGTAGTAGAAGTGCTTGAGCCAGGCAGCACCCACGGCTTGGCCGTTGGCGATCTTGTCCAGGTCGCCTTCCATGTCTGCCGTGAACTCGTAGTCCACGTAATCCGTGAAGTGCTGTTCCAGCAAGCGGATCACGGAGAATGCGATCCAGCTGGGAACCAGGGCAGAACCCTGCTTACGAACGTAGCCACGGTCTTGGATGGTGGAGATCGTGGACGCGTAGGTGGACGGGCGGCCAATGCCCCGCTTTTCCAGCTCAGCGGTCAGCGATGCTTCCGTGTAACGCGGCGGCGGTGACGTTTCGTGCCCGACAGCAACGATGTCCGAAGCCGTCAGGGAATCATCCTTGGCAACGTTAGGCAGGCGGCGGGCTTCATCGGATTCTTCATCACCACGGCTCTCGTCCTTGCCCTCTTCATAGGCTGCGAGGAAACCGGGGAAGGTAATGACCGTACCGGAAGCGGAGAATTCGGCGTCGCGACCGTCAGCAGCCACTGCACCGAGGCGGATGGTGGCCGTAGAACCCTTGGCGTCGGCCATCTGGGAGGCGACCGTGCGCTTCCAGATGAGCTCGTAGAGGCGGAACTCATCACCGCTCAGCTGCTTGGCAACCTGCGCGGGAGTGCGGAAGGAGTCTCCCGCGGGACGGATGGCCTCGTGAGCTTCCTGGGCGTTGGCAGCCTTGTTGGCGTAGACACGGGGGCTCTGGGGCACGTACTCGGGTCCATAAAGCTCCGAAGCCTGTCGGCGGGCTGCCGTGAGTGCTTCATCGCTCAAAGCTGATGAGTCCGTACGCATATAGGTGATGTAGCCATTTTCATACAGGCGCTGGGCAACCTGCATGGTGCTCTTCGACGAGAAGCGGAGCTTACGGCCGGCTTCCTGCTGCAGCGTGGAGGTGGTGAACGGTGCTGCAGGGCGGCGGGTATACGGCTTGGTGTCTACAGAGCGGACCCGGAAATCAGCGTTCTCCAGACCGGAGGCCAAGGACGTGGCGAGTTCCTCGTTGAGGTGCACGACGTTTGAGGAGGTGAGCTGCCCGTTGTCGTTGAAGTCCCGGCCACTGGCTACCTTGGAACCGTCCACGGCGGCAAGCTTGGCCTTGAAAGAACCCGAATCTGAACCGAACTGGCCCGTGAGGTCCCAGTAGGACGCGGCCCGGAAGGCCATGCGTTCACGTTCCCGGTCAACCACCATGCGGGTCACCACGGACTGGACACGGCCAGCGGACAGTCCGCGGGCAACCTTGCGCCACAACACGGGGGAAATCTCGTAGCCGTAGAGGCGGTCAAGAATACGACGTGTTTCCTGGGCATCCACCAAAGCGGTATCGACATCCCGGAGGTTGTCCATGGCGCGGTGGATGGCTTCCTTGGTGATTTCACCGAACGTCATGCGGTAGACGGGAACCTTGGGCTTCAGGACCTCCAGGAGGTGCCACGCGATGGCTTCGCCTTCGCGGTCCCCATCAGTTGCGAGGTAGAGGGCGTCAGCGTCTTTCAGCTGGGCCTTGAGCTCGGCGACCTTCTTCTTCTTGTCCGGAGAAACAACGTAGTACGGCTTGAAGTCGTTTTCGATGTCGACAGCGAACTTGCCCAACGAGGTCTTCTTCAGCTCGGCAGGGAGGTCCGACGGCTGCGGGAGGTCCCGGATGTGGCCGATCGAAGCCTCGACGATGAAGCCCTCGCCAAGATACTTGGCGATGGTCTTGCTCTTGGCGGGAGACTCCACGATCACGAGTTTCTTGCCGGTTTTTGCCTTGCTGGGCACGGTGCTCCTACAGAAAAAATGTGTAATTGGGCTGGTGCCCATATTGGCCTAGTTCACCATAGTTTGCAGAATCCTGCGTTTTGGTGCGGAACCAGTGCGGACAGTCAAAGGCCCGGCGGGGCTCTTACTGACCGGGTGCTACCCGGTCATCCGGGATCATTGACCACAAGGTTGCCACACGTTCAGCACCTTCCGGTATCCGGTTGGGATCCTCGAGTTCGTACTCCCGCAGAACAGCGCGGATTCTGTCTAAAAGTTCCCTGCGCTGTGGGTTGGTCAAGTACAGCAGGTTGCTGGAAAGGACTACTGCTGCCGGCTCTTCTCCTGTTTCCCCCCGTTGCCGGCGTTCCCCGCGAGCCTTGGCGAAGGCCGAAGCCCGGCGTCGGAAGGCATCAAGCTCCAGGTCAACCACGGCAATCTCAGGGCTGGCAACACTGCCTCCCGAGATGGTGAAGTCCGTTCCGGCCGCCTTCCAGCGACGTTCGCGGGCATCACCGGCGTTTTCCGCAGGTGCCACGATCCCCCATTTCTGGAGGGCCCGGAGGTGGTAGCTCATTGCACTGGGCGTTAGCCCTGTCCTGGCAGCGAGTTCCGTGGCTGTGTGACTGACCTGTGTGGCGTAGAGCTCAGAGATAACCTCAATCCGGGCGGCGTGCGCCAATGCACGGATAGCCTTGGGATCAGTGATCTCAACCGTCTTTTCGGCACGCTTCCGCCGCGGAATATCGCCTGACGCTTGGGATGATTCGTTGTTCGCACTCACTTCATCAGTGTAGTCAGGGTCACTTCCTGGAGGCCCGGTGTTTGATGAGCGCGGCGCCGCACCCCGGATCATGCGTCGACCTGCGCCGGGTCCGGAAGGAGGAACCCGTCCAAAACCAGGTTGGTGACCTCGCGGAAAAGCCCTTCGCGGAAGGTCTCTTCGTCGAAGTCCTCTCCCCCGCCCAGGAGCGATACCAAGGCCGAGACGATCTGCCGGACCGACAATTGCCCGTCGCAGGCGGAAACGAACCCGGCCAGTTCAGTACTAAGCAGATTGGTCCGGCGAAGTCCTGCCCCTTGCCTCAGGAGGATGACTCCGGGATGAACGGCTCCGGGGCGCTGGTGCCGTTCCTCGGTGACGTCCTCGGCAACCACCAAGTGCGCCTCCGGGACCGAATGTGAGGCCACCCAATCAGCCCGTTCCACGGCAGCACCCAGATGCGGCCCGATCGGCTGCTCTATTGGATATGTGATTTCCTCGAAGCGGCTGATGGTGACCTCGAGGGGTGTCTCCGGGCGGCGCAGCCAAATCATGCCGAAGCCAATACCTTGGACGTTCCTGGAAGCAAAGTCGTCCAGATAGGCGGCGTACGCTTCCTGGTATTGCTGGCCCTCGCGGTTCTGCGATGCGTCCTGGAGCCAAGTCTCCGCGTACTGCTCGGGGCCCACCTGCTCCCGTTGGATGAACCAGACGTCCAGACCGGAGTCCTGGAGCCATGCCTTGGGCCGGTCCTTCCAGTCCGTACCGGAAGTAACCTCCCAGTTGCCGAGCATTTGCGCTGTTCCGCCGGGCTCGAGGACGTCGGCCAAGGACTGTACCAAGGACGCAACGATATCGTCTCCGGGAAGCCCGCCATCGCGGTACGTGAACTGCTCGGACGGCGATTCGCCGCCCGTTCGCGGAGTGATGACGAACGGTGGGTTTGATACCACCAAGCCGAACTGCTCCCCCTCTACCGGTTCCAGGAGCGATCCGAGCCGCAGGCTCACCCGACGCTCCAGGTTGTCCGGGTCCAGCTCCAGTTCGGCGGCGTTCAGCAGAAGGTTGAAGCGGGTGAACGCGAGTGCCCTCTCCGATATGTCCGTGGCCGTGACGTGCTCGCAGTGATGGAGCAGGTGGAAGGTCTGGATACCGCAGCCGGTGCCCACATCCAGCGCTCGTTTGCTGTGTTTCCTGAATGTGGTCTGGACCAGCGTTGTGGAGGCTCGCCCGATTCCCAGGACGTGGTCGTGCCTCAGGACTCCGGGCTGCTGGTGGGCAGCAAGGTCGCTGGCAACCCAGAGTTCTACACCGCCACTGCCATCCGTGGTGGCGTCCCAGCCGTAGGGGCGCAGGTCCGCCTTGGCATGAGCCATTCCTGAATCCACGGTGATCAGCCCCAGTTCCTCAAGGCCTTTCGCACGGATACCGGGGAGGGCGGAATCGATGTCCTCGACGGGCTGCGGAACGGCCAGCAGCCATAGACGAACAATTACTGCCTGTGATCTGAGGGCTGGGTCCTTGGAGTCCATGAGTCTCTCACTGGCAAGGAGCGCGGGAATGAGCTGGTCCCTGCCGAGCGCTTCTGAGGCGGTTGTTCCCAGGAGTTCAGCCACGCCGTCCACAGTGTAGTTGAGGGCACGAAGGTCTGCGGCGAGCGCCGAAAGCAGTTCGGGGCGGTCACTGCGGGGAGCATCGTCAACATTGCCGGCTGTAAAGGTGGAAGCTGTGTCAGTCACCTTGCAAGTGTAGGGGCGACGCACCCTGCCTTTGGATCGTGAACCTGCGGTATGTGGACAAAGGCCCCCGCTGGAACCCGGTAGCGTTGGATTCATGCTCACCTTCTCTTCCACAAGGCGCCATGCGGGCCTTGTTGTCATCACCGCTGCGGCCTTGCTGGGGGTCTGCGGCTGCCAGGCGCCGGCCAACATCGAAGATGCCGACGTTCCTGCTTGGAGGGAAAAGATCCTGCCTGCGGCGAGCGGTGTGGTGTTGGAGGACTCCGGCAAGATCCTCAACCGGGACCCGTTGGTCAAGGAGTCCCCCAACGTTCCGGACGGGAGCTACACGCTCACCATGGCATGCGATGGGGGCGGGAAGGCGTACTTCGCTGTTTCCTCCAGCGGCACCAAGATCGCGGACGCGGCGGCGGCATGCAATGGCAGCCTTGATGTGGTGAAGATCAAGGTGCCCGGCACTGGCCCCCTCAGCATCTCGACGAGCAGTGTTGATGCTCCGCTGATCTTCGCCTATCACGTGGTTCCTGCGGCCGCCTAGGGCCGGCGGCGCACCTGCTCCGATAGGCCTTTGGCCAGTGGCTTTACGGGCGTAAAGTCAGTTCATGGGCAGCAAGGCAGCTCGCTCGGTGATGCCACAGCGGCTGGCGAGGGCCGCCGTCGTCATCCTTGTTGTGCTGGGCGGCAGCCTGACGGCCTGCGAATACACCTATGACGAGGGCGGACGGCCGGATGCCAGCCCTACTTCCCCAGCCGGCAATGTAGTTCTTCCGCCCGATCCGGCATTGGAGGAAACCGTCACCGGTGAGGCGCTCGAAGAGTGGGCAAAGTTGGCCCTGCCTGAGTCCCAAGGGCAGTCGTTCTACTCAAGCAGTGGCTACCTCAATGCCGGCGAGTCCAAGTCTGAGCAAACAGTTCAACTGCCTGGAGGGACGTACGCGGTGACGCTGGCCTGCCGTGGCACTCGCAGGGTGACTTTCTCCGTCAAGGTGAGCGAAGTTGAACTGGTGAACCTGACGCTGGGATGCGCCAATGCACGCGTGAGCGTGGTCCAACTGGAAAAGGACGCCATACTGTCCATCACGGTGGGGACCAGATCCGATGCCAACTTCACTTATCGGGTGAGCCGGCTCTGATTCAGCGGTCAGGCCGCTTCGCAGCCCCCGGGGCAGCGGAGCGTTTCCGGGCTGGAGGCACATTCCTCGCAGTACAGGGTCAAAGTACGGCAACTGAGGTTGGAGCAGTTCTCGAACTTGTTGGTGGGAGCTGAGCAGCGGACGCACTCGCCGATGGTCTTGGCTTCCTCGCTGAACTCGACGTGCATGCGCTTGTCGAAGACGTACAGCGAGCCCTCCCAGAGGCCTTTGTCCTTGAACGTCTCGCCGTAGCGGACGATCCCGCCATCCAACTGGTAGACCTCTTTGAAGCCCCTGTTGACCATCAGGCTGGAGAGTACTTCGCAGCGGATGCCCCCAGTGCAATAGGTGACAACCGGCTTGTCCTTAAGGTCGTCGTACTTGCCCGAGTCGAGTTCCTTGATGAAGTCGTGGGTGGTGTCCACGTCCGGAACAATTGCGTCCTTAAACTTGCCGATCTGCGCTTCGAACGCGTTCCGGCCGTCGAAGAACACTACGTCTTCGCCACTGGACTTCCTGGCAGCCACCAGCGCGTGAAGTTCCTCGGGTTGGAGGTGCTTCCCGCCTCCCACCACGCCGTTGGCGTCCACCTTCAGTTCACCCGGCGCGCCGAACGACACGATCTCATCGCGTACCTTGACGCTGAGGCGCGGGAAGTCTGCGGCGCTACCCTCCGACCATTTGAAGTCGATGGCGTGAAAACCCTTGTACTCACGAGTGGTTTTCACGTACTGCTTCATGTTGTTGAGCTCGCCGCCCACCGTGGCGTTGATGCCGTCCTTGGATATGAGGATCCTGCCGGTGAGGCCCAGTTTTTCGCACAGGGCACGCTGCCACAAACGCACGGCGTCAGGGTCGGCGATCGGGGTAAAGCCATAGAAGAGCACAATTCGGTTCAAAGCCACTATTAAAGGGTACTTGGTGCAGTAAAATCCGTTCGTTCCGTGTGGTGCCCGCGGCCGGAAGTCACAATTCCATAAGCAACCATCACCGGGCTGACGTGGCTCTGTTGCTTCATAGTGCGCTGGCATACTCTCTCTACATGAGTCCAGACGCCTTGGTTGAAGACATTGCGCACCTCTTGGAAGTCTGGGTAGCCGGCTGGTCCGGCTGCCGCGGCTATGAGTTACGCCAAGAGGGCCGCTTCCCTGCCGCACTTCGCGCCGACAAAACCGGTGATTGGGAGTATTTTGCCCATGATCCGGCAGACGAAGAGTTCGCCGCCCTTGCGGACAAGACCGCAGAATCCCCAAACCGGATCCTGACGGTACTCACCAACGACGTCCAACGGTATAAATACCTCGCTGAACAACGCGGACTCAGCGTGACGTCCGCATCCCAGACCATGATGATCGTGGATATGGAAACCCAGGATTCCGAGGATCCGTGGCTCCCTGACGACGATTTGGAGCTCGCTACTTCCGAATCCAACGGCGTCCACCACGCGGTGGTCCACTCCGGCGAACAGGTGGCTGCCAGCGGCCGGGTCTACGTGGTCAACGGCACCGCCGTTTTCGACAAGATCGTCACAGAACCTGACTTTCAGCGCCGTGGTCTGGGCACCTTCATCATGAAGGCCCTCGCCGCCCAAGCGTTCTCGCATGACGTTGAGAACGGCCTTTTGTTGGCATCCTTGGACGGCCAGAAGCTCTACTCCCATCTGGGGTGGGACGTGGTGTGCCACGTCCTGATGATGTCCAGTGGTAGCGAAGGCTCGGACCTGTCAGGAGCGTAGAAACTCCCCGCTTAACAGCCAAGCCCGACGGCGGCGCCGCGAAGATGCCGCCGTCGGCGTGCCCCGCACAGTGACAGAATGATTCGGTGGCTGCACCAAATTCACTGATCTCCTTGCTGGGCCGGACGCCGGACCCTGAGCAGCTGCGCCATGTCCACACCATCCCTGCCCGGAAAGCTGTCAACGAGCCCTGGCCCGGCTGGGTCCACCCGGATGTGGTGGCAGCCTACGGCACTCTGGGCATCCACGAACCGTACCGGCACCAGATCCAGGCGGCAGATCTCGCCCATTCCGGGCAGCACGTCGTCATCGCCACCGGAACTGCCTCCGGAAAGTCGCTCGCCTATCAGCTGCCCGCGTTGGACGCGATACACCGTTCGGAGCTGCGAGTCCTGTCGGATCCCGGAAAGATCCACGACGACGGCGCGGTCACGCTCTACCTGTCCCCCACCAAGGCCCTGGCAGCAGACCAGCTCTCAGCGATCCGCTCGCTGAAGCTGCCAACGGTCCGGGCAGAAACTTACGACGGCGACACCGATGTCTCGTCCCGGCGCTGGATCCGTGACCACGCCAATTTCATCCTTGCCAACCCTGACATGCTGCACTTCGGCATCCTTCCCAACCACACATGGTGGGCCCGGTTCTTCAGACGCTTGCGCTACGTCATCGTGGATGAAGCGCATAGTTACCGAGGCGTGTTCGGCTCGCACGTGGCCAATTTGATGCGTCGCCTGCGCCGGATCTGCGCTTATTACGGTGCGGGGACCTCCTTCCCTGAGCCTGTCTTCATAGCGGCTTCCGCCACCGCTTCCGATCCCGGGGTGTCCTTTGGACGGCTCATAGGCGCCCCCGTCCGTGAAGTTTCCGAAGACTGCTCTCCGCACGGTTCCACTACTGTGGCCTTCTGGGAGCCAGCCCTGACCGATGTCAAAGGCGAGAACGGTGCAAAACAGCGGAGGACAGCCGTAGCTGAGACCGCGGATATACTGGCCAACCTCGTCTCGTCACGCGTCAGGACCATCGCGTTCATCAAGTCGCGTCGCGGCGCTGAGTCCATTGCGTCCATTACCAAGAGACTGCTCGATGAGGTGGATCCCAGTCTCCCCGGGCGGGTGGCGGCCTACCGGTCCGGGTACTTGCCCGAGGAGCGGCGGGCTTTGGAGCAGGCTTTGAGGTCCGGCCAGTTGCTGGGTGTCTCCAGCACGTCCGCCCTGGAACTTGGCATCGACATCTCGGGACTTGATGCCGTACTGGTGGCCGGCTGGCCGGGCACCAGGGCCTCGCTCTTTCAGCAGATCGGCCGTGCAGGCCGCGCGGGGCAGGACGCTATTGCGGCTTTTGTGGCCAGCGATGATCCCCTGGATACCTATTTGGTGAACCACCCGGAAGCGATCTTTGATGTCTCTGTGGAGGCGACAGTCTTCGATCCCGGCAATCCCTACGTCCTTGGCCCACACTTGTGCGCTGCGGCGGCCGAGTTGCCTATCGGCCCGGCGGAGCTGGATCTCTTCGGTCCCACTGCCGAGGGTCTCCTTGATCGCTTGGTGGTGCAGGGCTACCTTCGCAAGCGTCCCGCGGGTTGGTTCTGGACCCACCCCGAGAGCGCTGCCGGGATGGTAAATCTCCGGGCCGACGGCGGCGGCCCTGTCAGTATCGTCGACGCCGAGACCGGGTCCCTGCTGGGAACCATGGACTCGCCACAGACCCACTATCAGGCCCACACGGGTGCCATCTATGTCCATCAAGGTGACAGCTACCTGGTGGAGGACCTCAACGAGACCGATCACTGCGTGATGGTCCGCCGGGTCAATCCGGACTTCTACACTACGGCTCGGGATGTAACCCAGATCGAAGTCCTTGAAACCTCGCGATCGGTCCAATGGGGTGACATCACCGTGCACTTTGGCGACGTCAAAGTAACCACACAAGTGGTCTCCTTTCAGCGCAAGGCCTTGATTTCGAACGAGATCCTCGGTGAAGAACCCCTCGATCTGGGAGCCCGCGACCTGTTTACCAAAGCTGTCTGGTTCGTGGTGGACAACCGTTCGCTGCACGGAGCCGGTCTAGTGGAAGCGGAGTTCCCCGGTGCCCTGCATGCGGCTGAACATGCCGCCATTGGGCTCCTCCCCCTGGTGGCATCCAGTGACCGCTGGGACATCGGCGGCGTCTCCACCGCCCTGCATGCCGACACCGGCGTGCCAACGATCTTCGTGTACGACGGCCACCCCGGCGGCGCCGGATTCGCTGAGCGGGGCTTTGAAAAGGCCAAGATTTGGTTGACGGCCACCCGGGAGGCAATCAAGGCCTGCGAGTGTGATGCCGGCTGTCCGTCCTGTGTTCAGTCACCTAAATGCGGAAACAAGAACAACCCGTTGGACAAGGCAGCCGCCATCACACTCCTGGACGTGTTGTTGAAGGACGCCAGCTAGGCAAGGGCGCCAGCCAACCACCAGGGCGCAAGCCAAACAGCGCCGACACCAAGCCCGTCCTGCAGGAACCGGCCGGTTTGTGCCGCCTACGCAGGGGGTCCGGCCCGTGCCCGGCCAGTGGCAACGCCCCACCGGAAGGGGTTTGCCACCTCAGTGGCGACCTCCACCACGTTCCCGCCGGCTACCGTGCAGGACGTGAGCTGCGTATCGTGCTTTTCGGCCACGTCTGCTGCGACGGCACAAGGTTCCCCGGAAGCAAGACCCCTGGCAGCATCTGCTGCTGCGAGAGCCGCCAGATCGGCTGCCGATGCGGCCCGGGACGCCATCACCCCTGCCTGTGCGAGGAAAAGCAATCCAAGAAGCATCGCCATGACCACCGCCCCAAGTCCCAGGGCGAGCACGGTTCCGGCCCCGCGCTCAGGCTGGATATTCACCAACACCCTCTTCACGGGGTGCCCGCTTCTGCCCGTGCTGACGCGGAGGCTTTCAACGTCCACGGGACAAGCGGTCCTAATGCTCCGCCTACTGGCGACGAAGCTGTCACGGTCAGCCACTCGCCGTCGTCGGTCAGCGTCGCGCTTACGCCGTCCCCTGCAAGCCGCTTGACGATCCCTTCCACCGACCCGGTCGTCTCGCCCCGGGCGGAGGCGCGCGCTCCCGCCCTCACCGCTTCCTCCAGCCGGAGTTGGGTGATACCCGCTGCGCCGCCTGCCAGCAGGAATGCCAGGAGCAACACAACGGCCGGCAAGGCGACGGCAAACTCCGCAGTGACAGCGCCACGTTCCGTCTCTCCCCGGAACACTCTCCCGCGGGCAGGCAGCACATCCGTCATGGCAAGGACAATGCCGTACGGATCAGGTTGAGCAGGAAGCCGCGGACCTCCTCGCTCCGAAGGATGACTACAAGGAGGCCCGCGAGCCCAACAGCAGCGAGGGTGGCTATGGCGTACTCGGCGGTGGCCATGCCCACTTCCGAACCCATCAGCCTTGTCCTTGCCCAGAAGCCATCGTCAGCAAGTTGCCTGTCCCCGAACTCCTCAAGATCGTCGAATCCCAGTTCGAACTGCCCGAGTTCGTCCTCGAGATCGAATCGCTCGAGGTCGTTATGTTCAAGCTCGTACTCGGAGAGCTCATACTGCTGGGTTGTCGCCGGTTCTCCGGAAGGATCCTCCGGGTCTTCAACAGGCGCCGGTCGATCCCGGGGCAAATCACGGAGAATGTCAGGAAGGGTAGTTTTCACGGTGGGTTCCTTTCAAGAAGTGCCAGCGGGTCTGCCGACAGAATCGACTCTTCCGTGGCGTGGAGTAACCCGGAAGAAGTCGATTCGTACAAGTGGATAAACACTCCTGACTGGCTGGTTGTGGAGGAAAGGTCGGAGTTCCTCATCGAGCAGGCTTTGCCCCTGCATCTCAGCCAGAGGGAAGCATGGCGATCAGGACGGGGGCGATTCCAAGGCAGATAAAGGCCGGCAACGAGCAGAGACCCAAAGGAACCACCAGCTTTACCCCCAAGGCAGCTGCCCGCTTCTCCGCGGCCCGGAACTGCTCGCGCCGTTCCCTCGCGGCCTGTGCATAGAGGATGGAAGCAGACGGCGCACCGGTCAGGGCTGCAAAAGCCAGTGCGTCCTTGAGCCGGACTACTTCAGCCGGAGGTCTGGTAGGAGACCGCCAGGCAGTCTCCCAGTCGGCGCCAAGGGCAAGTGCGGCAACAACCGGCCGGAGTGATTGCCTGATTGGAGGTGACGCACACCTTGCGATAAGTTCCAGTGCCCGCCGTATTCCAGCGCCCGCGTCGAGCATCGAGGCCACCAGCTCCAGCATCATTGCAGTATCGCGGAGCCCGTCCGCAGCCGGGTCAACGTGGGCTGCCATCAATGACTCCTGCGGCGCTTCAGAATCCCAGTCACGAAGACGTAGCCGCGCCCTCAGCCGCGTGGGTGCCGCGAAGCTGATGAAGGCGGCGAGTGCCATGACTGTGATCATCAACAACACCGGAGCGCCGGGCATCAGCGGCCTCCAGCCGCAGAGGCGACCAGCCGTGAGGACCAAACCCGGCCTGCCACCGTCAGGAAGAGTCCAGCCGCGAACGTGGCAACCCCCAGGAAGTTGTTCAGCAAGATCCCCAACGGATCCACGCCCAATGCCATCCCCAGGCCAAGCCCGAACACCGGGAGCCACGACAAAAGGCGAACGGTAGCCTTGGGCCCTGCGAGCGCCGTCTGGCGTGCTGCTTCGGAGTCTTCTTCGGCTTCCAGTTGAGCTGCGAACCGGGTGAGGAGGTCAGCTAAAGGACAGCCGCTGGTTTCGGCGATGTCCAGGCATGCTGCCAGTTCCATCCACACACGTCGTTCGGAACGTCCGCGTCGCGGAAACACCTTTTCTGCCGTTCCACGGATGGCTTCGGCAGCAGAATTTCCAACGGTTGACGCTGCCCGTGCTGCTGCAAGTACCTGTAGCGACTCGTGCGACAGCCCGGCATTCCCCTTCTGCGCTACTACGGCCGGGCAACCGTCCGTGATTTGCCGTGAACCATGGACAATCCATAGTTCTTCCCACAGCCTGGTGGTTCCCCGCCCGCCGCGCAGGAGGGCTGCGAGCTGTTGCACCAGCACCACAAGTGACAAAGGCTCAGTCCGCTTTCGTCGTGAGCGGCCGTGCCACACCCCCACGCGAGCCTTGGTGCTACCACTCCGGCCTCTCGGCTCCCGCAGGCTCGTCCGAATTCGTCGCCTCCCGGCACCATGGCCGCTGAACTGCAGCCACGCCGCCAGTGCGGCCATGAGGACAATCGCCCCGATCATGGGCCGTCCACGGCTTGTGGCAACAAATCATCGTGTTGCGGATAGCCGTCCACTTCAAGCGGCGCCAGGGAGAGCCGGGCGGCGAGTCCGGGCCATGCTGGGCCGTATGTCATTCCTGACCGGCTCCAGCTGAGGGCCGGCACTACTTTCTGGCCCGCCCGTGTATCGACGACTACGCCAATGGATGCCACTTTCCGCCCCGACGAGGATCGGTCTACGTGAATCACCACGTCCAAGGCACTGGAGACTTGCAACCGGACGGCTTCGGCGTTCAAGCCAGCCAGGGCGCCGAGGGCCACCAATCGTGCTGGCACAGCCTCGGCGGTGTTGGCGTGAATAGTCCCACCGCCACCGGTGTGACCGGTGTTGAGTGCGGTCAGCAATTCACGGACTTCGGCGCCTCGGCACTCGCCTACAATCAGCCTGTCCGGCCGCATGCGTAGTGCTTGGCGGACCAGGTCTCCCAAGTCCAAGGCCCCTCCTCCCTCAAGGTTTCCGTGGCGCGATTCCAGCGTCACTACGTGCGGGTGGACGGGGTTGAGCTCGGCGGCGTCCTCGATGAGCACCAATCGCTCCGCCGGATGGCTCAACCCGAGCATGGTGGAGAGCAAGGTTGTCTTTCCTGAGCCTGTGGCACCGCTAATAAGGAAGCTCAATTTGTGCGCCATGATGGCACGCAGAACCGACTCGACGTGCTCAGAAAACATCCCGCGTTCCCTCAACTCGGCCAGGGTGAACACCTCTTCCCGGCGGATGCGGATGGACAACAGGGTGCCTGCCGTTGATATCGGTGCGAGGACTGCATGCACCCGGTAGCCTCCCTTGAGCCGGACGTCCACGCAGGGGGAGCCGTCGTCCAGTCTCCTGCCCCCGGCTGAAACCAAGCGGGTGGCCAGCGACCTGATCTGTTGTTCAGTATCGAAGTGAACCGCTGAACGTTCCAAGCCCTTACCGCGGTCCAACCAGACTGAATCGGGACCGTTAACGAAGATGTCAGTGACCGAAGGATCCTGGGCAAGGTGTTGGAGGGGTCCCAGCCCGTTCAGTTCCGCATTGATGGATTCCGCCGCTTCCAACGCGCCGGCAGTACCCAGTAGCCTGCCGCTGGCCTGCACAGCTGCTGCGACCGTAGACGGCGTTACGGGTCCATCCCCTGCGAGCACTGACTCCCGCACCGTCTCAAGAAGGACGGTGTCCAGCCTGCGGCCCTGCCGACGGCGGGTTCCCTCGGCGAAGCGGCTCATTGGATGGCGCCGTTCAACTCCAGCACAGAGTTCAACTCCAGCACAGAACCGGCTAAGCGGCTGATCGGTTTTCGCCGTCCGAGTTCCAGCAACCGTCCACGTTCGGTGCCTGACGCCACGCCACGCATCTCGGGAATGACGCCCAACAAGGGCAATCCCAAAGACTCGGAGATCAGCGGAGCGTCCACGGACGTAGCGCCGGTTCCGCGGACCAGAAGTCCGACGTCGACGGGTGGGAGCTCGTTGAGGACGCGCGCGGCCGCCACCGCGCATTTGAGGTGGGCCTTGCTCAGCAGCAAGATCCTGTCGCAGTCCCACGCGAGCGTCCCCAGTCCTTCCGCGCTGCGCCCGATATCCACCAGGACGAGTTCGAAGCTTCGGCGTGCGGCATCAACTACGGCAGCTACAGCACCGGCCGCGGGGATATGGGCCGGTTCCCTGGTCCCGGGCCATGACAGGAAGGCGAACCCGCCTGCGACGGGCAGGGAGTCCCGGAACTGCGAGGGATCAAGGCTGCCGCGGGTTTCGGCGAAATCCGGCCAACGTAGGCCCGGAATCTCGTCGGCCGTCACCGCCAGTTCAAGTCCTCCGCCCCAACGGTCACCATCGATGAGCACGGTGCTGACGCCATGCCCTGCCGCAGCCTGGGCCAGCCAAATCGCGGTGGTTGTAGCTCCCGCCCCACCACTGCCGCCGATGACTCCGATGACCGTGCCCCCGGGGTCTGGAGATCCGGACATGCTGAGGTGTTCAGCCAGCCAGGCGGCGGCCTCGGGAAGGACGGCTACCCGTTCAGCTCCCAGCGCAGCAGCCAAACGCCATAGCCCGTCACCTTCAGAGGCTTTGCCGAGCAAAACCGTGGGAGCCCTTCGCCGCGGGGGCAGTTCGCGGATATCACTGCCCACTAAAACGACGTCGGCGTTATCCCAACCACGGACGGCCTCCGCCACGTCAATGGCCATTCTGAGGCTTCCGCCTGCCGCTGCGATTATCCGTTTGGCTTCTTCCTGAAGGTAGGGGTCGCCGGAAACAAGCAGTATCCCGACGGCGTCGCGGGGCACCCAGGATCCGTCTGCGTCCCCCTGCGGTGTGCGGCTGCTTTGCCCGTGGTGCTTGCTGGTTTGCCCTTGCCGACGATTTCGCATGCTCATGGCATTCACACTGATTGACGCGGCCGGGACTGCATAAGGTCTGCATGCCCTTATGTGCACAACCCGGGACGGCCGCAGCTGTGGAGGAACAGTCGCGCCCCGCACCGGGACCGGGACCCGCACCAGGACCAGAACCACCACAGCACCCCTCCGCACAGGGCAGAATGGAATCATGTATCTGCTGCTCGCCGCCCACCAGGAAGGCGCAGCCATACAAAGGATCTCCCCCACCGGAAAGGCCACTGCTGACGCGCGCGTCGTCACCCGTGGCGAGCTGCCCGGCGTCGTGCGTGAATTCGAAGCGCAACGGCCCCGCTGGGTCTGGCATCGCGCCCAGGATTGGTACCCGGAACTGCTGACCCATGGCATGGAACTGGAGCGCTGCCACGATCTGGCGCTCTGCGGAGCCATTCTGGCCCACTCTGAATTCACTGCGCATACGGACTACGCCAGGCATGCGGTCAAGCTCACGCAGGACGACGACTCGACACCGCCACGGGCTCTTCAGCCGCCGCCACCGCCGGTGGACCAAGGCGCGCTCTTCGAGGACATTGCACCGTCCAGCTCCAAAGCGGGGCTGGCCGAAGTCAGGGAAGAATTCGCTGCCCAGCAGCGCGCCATCTCCCAGGTCTCCGAGGCTCACCAGCAGAAACAACGCCTACAGCTACTCCTTGCCGCGGAGTCGGCGTGCGCCATCATCGCCATCGAGATGCAGCACGCCGGCGTCCCTTGGCGCGAAGAGCTGCATCAGCAGATCCTCGCCGATGTCCTGGGTCCCAGGCCGCCGCTCGGGCACCGGCCGCCGGCACTTGAGGCTCTCTGCGCCGAGCTTCGGAGCATCCTTAACTCCCCCAGCCTGAATCCGGACTCCCCGCAGGACCTCATGCGTGCCTTGCACCGGACCGGAATCGAGGTGAAAAGCACCCGTCAATGGGAGCTCCAGGAATCGAAGCACCCTGCCATCCAGCCCCTGCTCGCCTACAAGAAACTTTCCCGCCTGCACACCGCCAACGGCTGGTCCTGGTTGGACGCGTGGGTACGTGACGGGCGGTTCCACCCGGAGTACGTGGTGGGTGGGGTAGTGTCCGGCCGCTGGGCATCACGCGGTGGTGGTGCGCTCCAGATCCCGCGTAACATCCGGGCCGCGGTCCATGCGGACCCGGGTCACAAACTCATCGTCGCCGACGCCTCGCAATTGGAGCCGAGGGTCCTCGTGGCACTGGCGCAAGACACGAAAATGGCGGAGGCGGCTCGCGACAAGGACCTCTATGCCGGCATCGCTGCCCAAGGTTTTGGCGGTGACCGTGCCAAAGCAAAGATTGCGCTTTTGGGAGCCATCTACGGCGCTACTACGGGTGAGTCGGGCAGGCTCATGCCGCAGCTCACGCGTACCTATCCACGCGCCGTCGGGTTCGTGGAGCAGGCTGCTCGTGAGGGCGAAGCAGGCCGGACAGTCACCACCCGGCTGGGCAGGAGCAGCCCGCCACCGTCGGCTGGTTGGTTGCGGAGCCAACAATCCACCACTGCCGAGGAACAGCGCCGCGCTGACAACCTGGCCCGGTCCAGGGGCCGTTTCACCCGCAACTTCGTAGTCCAGGGCTCGGCTGCTGAATGGGCGGCGTGCTGGCTGGCGGAATTACGACGGCGGTTGAGGGCTTCGCGCGCCGAAGGCTCACCCATCGGGGAACTCGTCTTCTTCCTGCACGACGAAGTGATGGTTCACGCACCCGACCACGCAGTAGACGCCTGTATCAGGGCCATCGAAGAAGCGGCAACAGCGGCGAAAGAACTGATGTTCGGGCGGATCCCTGTGGAATTTCCGGTGAGTGTCGCCGTCGTCGATTCCTACGACAAAGCGAAGTAGCCGGACCATAGCCCGAAGCCGCTGGACTATCCAGTCATATCTCCCCGTATGAGCCGGGATGACCCGCCGGGTACGGGTACTGCCAAGTAACTTTAGTTCGCCCTTGGTTCTGGCTAGTCTCACTATGTGGATAGTTTTGCTGGTCCACATCTGTGTGCAAGGAAGCATCAAAAGGGGGAAGCATTTCGATGGCTGGCAGGTTTGAAATTCTCAAGGACAACGACGAAGGTTACCGGTTCCGCCTTACTGCGGCTGACGGAACCGTCGTGGCCGTATCACCAACTTTCACGCACCTGGAAGGCGTGGTCGCCGGCATTAACGCCGTGCGGGAAAACGCCGCGACCGGACTGATCGTGGACCGTTCGACGACGGCCCGCAAGGCTGCCTAAAAAGTCACCAGCGCGCAGGGCCAGTCTGCTGAGGACTCGTCAGAGGTCGATATCCCGCAGCTTGTCCTTGTCCCAGGGAACGGTCCAGCCCAGTTCGTCGAAGAGGCCGCTGAGGACCAGTCCCGTGAAGCCCCATACCAGCACGCCATTTACGGTGAAACCAGGGCTGGTGTACGTGCGGCCGAACCGGGAGATGGTGGCCGTGACGCGGTTAACCGGGTCCAGGAGGTCACGCACGGGCACTCTGAAGACCTGCGCAGACTCGGCGTAGTCCACTACCCGAATGGGCGATGGTGCATCCCACCACGCCAGCACCGGCGTCACCCGGAAGTTGCTGCGAATGAGGCCAAGTTCCGGGATGACTCCGAGAACCCGGACGCCACCCGCATCCAGGCCCGTTTCTTCCACAGCTTCACGAAGGGCGGCCGCCACTACCGACTCATCTTCCGGATCCACACTGCCGCCCGGGAACGCCACTTGGCCCGGATGGTCGTCAAGGGTGTGCGCCCGTTCCAGCAAGAGGACATCGAGGTCGGCCGGCGCGATAGGCCGCCCCGATTCGGCAGGAATGTTGTCCAGTACGCCGAAAAGCATCAAGACTGCCGCGGCCCGGTTGGTTTCGGGGGTGACGGGAAGCTTCTCCCAGAGGGCCGTGTGCTGTTGCTGGCCGTCTTCAAAGCGGGCGACCAGCGCTGAAAGTTCCTCAAGCGCGGTCACCCGGGCCTCCTTTGCGATTCCATGCGGATCTCCGCAGCCCTGTGCGTCTCGGCCAGGAGCTTTTCCAGCAACTCTTCGTTTCCAGGCGCAAGCTCATACTTCAGCAGCTTGGCTGCCTTGACGGGATCCGTTTCGCCCTCGCCATAGCTCGGACAGAGGCTCGCGACCGGGCAGGCACCACAGGCCGGCTTCCTGGAATGGCAGACCCTGCGACCGTGGAACACCACTCGATGCGAGAGCATGGTCCAGTCCCGGGGTTCAAACAAGTCGGCGACGTCGAACTCGATCTTCACAGGATCGTCCGAGGCCGTCCACCCGAACCGGCGGGCCAGCCGGCCAAAGTGCGTATCCACCGTGATCCCGGGAACGCCGAACGCATTACCCAAAACCACGTTCGCGGTCTTGCGCCCGACGCCCGGGAGCGTCACCAAATCTTCAAGACGTCCCGGGACCACGCCGTCGTACTCATCCACAAGCCGTGTACTGAGTGCCAGGACGTTCCTCGCTTTGGCCCTGAAGAAGCCCGTCGGCTGAAGTATGGTCTCCAGCTCCAGGGGATCCGCCTCAGCCATGGCGCGGGCATCCGGGTAGCGGGCAAACAGGATCTTGGTGACCTGGTTGACCAGCACATCAGTGGTTTGGGCCGAGAGGACCGTGGCCACCACCAGCTCAAAGGGGTTCCTGAAATCCAACTCCGCATGCGCGTAGGGATACTTGTCAGCGAGAACCCTGTTGATCTTGCGTGCCCGGCGTTTGAGTGCGAGCAGCGAACCAGCTTCAGCGATGGCCACGGGGTCCTGCTTAGCCGCGTTCGATGTTGCTGAGCTCCCGGAGAACCCCAACCTTGCCGTCGGTGTCCTGGACCAGGAATTCATGACCGCGGTCCTCCAACGCCAGGACCCATCCGCCGGGTTCGATGGTGAAAGCGGGAGCGCCGGAGTGTTCGTCGTACGCGGTCCGGGGCTGGGCGACGGCGAACCAGAAGGCCTCGTACTGTGGGGAATCTGATTCTTCCGGACGGCTGGCCGGATCCACGGTGGCGCCAATCGAGTCACTGACCCTGCGTGTGTCACCGGAGACTATGGGCGTGGCCATGGTTGCAGCCCAAGGCTGCTGAGGCGCTGGCTGAGTGGTAGCGGGCTGAGCCGCATGCTGGGTGGTGGCTGGCTCGGACGCTGTACCGGAGGCCTTTACCTCGGCGTCCTTTGCACCAGACTCTTTCCCGGACTCCGTGCGCTCCGGCGAAGGAACGGCGGGAGAAGCGCCTGCGCCGGACGGCGCGGGAAGAGATGCGGAGCCAGCGGTTGCCGGTCCGGATGTTCCGGAGCCGGTACCGTCCGCCGGCTTATCGTCGGCTGAATGCACAACGGCGGACGCATCGGTAGCCGGCGACGGCGTAGTTCCGTAGCTGGCCGGCGGAGCGATGGGGCTGGAGCCTGTGGCGGCACCTGCGCCAGGAGCGCCCGCGCCGGGAGCGCCGGTGGAAGCTGCGGCTGCCGCTGTACCTGAAACATGGGCGACGGGTGCTTCGTATCCGGGCGTCGATCCCTGGAATCCCGGCGTTGAACCGGTTGTGGCGGCAGGCTTGGCCGCTTTAGGGGCCTTCGGCGCTTTGGGGGCAGCCGGTTTGCGGCTGGGCACAGCTGCTTCGCGGGCAATAACGTGAGCCGGCGTCTCAGCACGGCCCTTGAAATCAGCGGAAAGCCACGGAAGGTGAGGAGCCAGAACCGTTGCAGCCAGCAGGCCTACAGAACCGACCAAACCCAGCAGGACGCTGCCATTGAACGAGTTGGCAATAGTGAGGAAGAACAAGGGGAACGCGAACGAGGCAACCACGGACGCGAACTGATCGACGGACAGCGAGCCAACACGGACGACTGTTCCCGGCTGCAGCCTGCGTGCCACGAAGAGCGCCACCACCACCAGCGGCAGGATGATGCCCAGCAGCAGGAAGAACAGGTTTCCGAGGTTCCAGAGGTTGTAAAGGTCCCCGAACATCGGCAGGAGCGACGCGACGAATATCAGGAGTGTGGAGCCGAAAACAGTAAGATCGCGGATGGTGAATGGCCCGGCGACGGCGTCATACTTGGCAGCGTCGTTCTTGCCGGCAGCGTCGTTTTTAGCAGCAGCGTTGCCACCTGCAGAGGTGGCCGTTCCAGCCGTGGTGTCCGGTCCCGTCGGCTGTGAGTCGTGCGGGCCTGGGCTCAGCTGGTTCATCTATTTCTCCTTCGTACGGCGGCGTCTTGGACAGTCCGGCCCGGCGACCTCCGCGGGATTCCGCCGAGAACCGGACACGCCAGAAGTGCGTCCCAAGACTTCTTCAGCCTATGTCACCCCACTGACAGGGTTCTAGCTGAAAACGGCCATACAGCTTCGCCCACAGCAAACTCCAAGGTTCCTTACGGATTGCAGCCCACCGATCCCCCGCTGGCAGCGGCGGCCCGGGTCCGCCGTCGTGCGTCATGTAAACGGTTCCCCACCGCCGAAGCCGCCATTCGTCGCTAAATCCGCGCCGCTCACGGCCGCATTTGTGACGACGCACACGTAGCACTTCGCTAAGCGATAGTGTTGATGCCGGACAGCACTCTGCGGACCCTTAAGGGACGCGCTCGACGCCGACGACGGCCCGGGCGGGGACCTCACGGCAGGATCCGCGCAGCAAAGATCGATGAATGATGAGGTTCACCATGTCCCAGGACACCACCGGATCCACGGCCACCGCTGCAGCTTCAACGGCTCAGAACGGTCCCGCCGCACACGTTGAGGCACTTGAAAACCTCCTCCACGAGAACCGCAAGTTCGCGCCGTCGGCAGAGTTCGCCGCAAACGCCGTCACAAGTGCTGACGCCTACAAAGAGGCAGAGGCGGACCGTCCTGCGTTCTGGGCCAAGCAGGCCCGCGAGCTGTTGAGCTGGGACAAGGACTTCACCGAGGCGCTGGACTGGTCCAACCCGCCGTTTGCCAAGTGGTTCGTCGGCGGCGAAGTCAATGCGGCTTACAACGCGCTTGACCGTCACGTGGAAAACGGCCTGGGTGACCGCGTTGCCATCTACTTCGAAGGCGAGCCCGGCGACACCCGCACCTACACGTACGCGGAACTGACCGAAGAGGTGAAGAAGGCTGCCAACGCCTTCGAGTCCCTCGGTGTTGCCAAGGGTGACCGCGTGGCTGTGTACTTGCCCATGATCCCCGAGGCCGTCATTACGCTCCTTGCCTGCGCCAGGATCGGGGCGGTGCACTCGGTGGTCTTTGGCGGTTTCTCCGCTGACGCCCTGCGCTCCCGGATCGAGGACGCCGAAGCCAAGCTCGTTGTCACCGCCGATGGCACCTACCGCCGCGGCAAGCCCAGTGCCCTGAAGCCCGCAGTGGACGAAGCCCTGAGCAAAGAGGGCCACACCGTCCAGAACGTGGTTGTGGTCAAGCGCAACGGCGAGGACGTCAACTGGGTAGAAGGACGCGACCTCTGGTGGAGCGAGACGGTAGACCTCGCAGAGAAGGAGCAGACCGCCGTCGGGCATGACTCCGAACACCCGCTGTTCATCCTCTACACCTCCGGCACCACGGGCAAGCCCAAGGGCATCCTGCACACCACCGGCGGCTACCTTACGCAGGCCGCGTACACGCACAAGGCAGTGTTCGACCTCCACCCGGAAACGGACGTGTACTGGTGCACCGCCGACGTCGGATGGGTCACCGGCCACTCATACGTCACCTACGCTCCGCTGATCAACGGCGCCACGCAGGTCATGTACGAAGGCACCCCGGACTCCCCCCACCAGGGCCGCTGGTGGGAGATCGTGGAGAAGTACAAAGTCTCCATCCTCTACACCGCGCCGACTGCCATCCGGACGTTCATGAAGTGGGGCCGGGACATCCCGGACAAGTACGACCTCTCCTCCATCCGCGTCCTGGGATCCGTGGGCGAATCCATCAACCCTGAAGCGTGGATGTGGTACCGCGACGTCATCGGTGCCAACGCCGGTAAGAACGGCGAAAAGAAGGAACACCCCGCCCCGATCGTGGACACTTGGTGGCAGACCGAAACCGGTGCGCAGATGATCGCGCCGTTGCCCGGCGTAACCGCCACCAAGCCCGGCTCCGCGCAGGTTCCGCTGCCCGGTATCGCCGTGGACGTCGTGGACGAGAACGGTCAATCCGTGGCGAACGGTGAGGGAGGCTACCTGGTGGTCCGCGAACCGTGGCCCTCCATGCTCCGTGGTATTTGGGGCGACCCTGAGCGTTTCAAGGACACTTACTGGTCCCGGTTCGAGGCAATGTACTTTGCCGGAGACGGCGCCAAGAAGGATGAAGACGGCGATGTCTGGCTCTTGGGCCGCGTGGACGACGTCATGAACGTCTCCGGCCACCGCCTCTCCACCACGGAGATCGAGTCCGCCCTCGTCAGCCACCCGTCCGTCGCCGAAGCAGCCGTGGTTGGCGCCGCAGACGAGACCACCGGCCAGGCAGTGGTCGCGTTCGTCATCCTCCGCGGTGACGCCGTGAACAACGGCGACGAAACCATCCTGGAACTGCGCAACCATGTGGGCAAGGAAATCGGCCCGATCGCCAAGCCCAAGCAGCTGCTCATCGTTCCGGAACTGCCCAAGACGCGCTCCGGAAAGATCGTCCGCCGCCTCCTTAAGGACATCGCAGAAGGCCGCGACACCGGCGACGCCACCACCCTGGCAGACCCCGGCATCATGACCCAGATCGCGGAGTCCCTCCGCAAGTAAGTAGTTCACGACGGCGCCGCTCACCTCTTGAGGCGAGCGGCGCCGTCGTGCGTTAAATGCCTTGCGTGACGCAGCGGTGACGCCGCCGCGCCGGGCCTGCCCGGCTCCGGAAGCCTCCCGCCCTAGACTGGAGCCAGATTCAGCCCCATGTTTGACGAGGTTCCCAGAAAGGCCCTGATGCTTCAGGCAGCACGCCACTCCGCCATCATCGACGCCGTCCAGCGGGAACGCGTGGTGCGGGTCTCGGACCTCGCGCAATTGCTGGGCGTGTCCCCCATGACCGTGCGCCGCGACATCGAAGCCCTTGAGGAAGCCGGCCGCGTTGAGCGCATCCACGGCGGAGCCAAACTGCCCGGTGATGCGAGCACCCACGAACCCGGCTTCGAACTCAAGTCCACGCAGCTGACTGCGGAGAAACACGCAATCGCCGTTGAGGCCGCGTCCCTTGTCCAGGAAGGCATGGCAATCGGCCTCGGCGCCGGCACCACCACGTGGGCCTTGGCGAAGGAACTCGTCAACGGGCCCCGCATCACCGTGGTCACCAACTCGGTGCGCATCGCCGACCTCTTCCACCACGGCTCCTCATCCGGCCCCGCACGCTTCGGATCCACAGTGATCCTCATCGGCGGCGAGCGAACACCGTCCGACGCCCTGGTGGGCCCGATAGCCACATCCTCGCTTAGGCAGCTCCACCTGGACGTCCTGTTCCTGGGTGTCCACGGCATGGATGGCCACGCCGGTTTCACCACCCCCAACCTCCTGGAAGCGGAAACCAACCGCGCCTTCATGGCATCTGCCCGGAGCACCGTTGTCCTGGCCGACCACAGTAAATGGGGCGTGGTGGGCATAGCCTCGATCGCCCAACTGGAAGAGGCTGACGAACTGATCACGGACTCACTGCTGGGTGAAGACGCCCGGCGCGTACTGGCCGAGAACGTTGCAAAACTTAGGATCGCCGAGGCCTAACCCAAGTAGGTGACAGATAACGTCGTTCTGAGAGCTCAAAACGACGTTATCTGCGACTCAGTTGGGTCTCATACCCCGGGTGGAGGCCTGCCCGCAGAGTTCAGCCGCGGGGCTGACGCCCCAGCATAGGGGCCGCAGGGATGCTGGATATATGAACGCCATCCTCCACGCCCAGCAGCTCACCAAGCACTACCCCGGCAGCATCGCTTTGGACCACGTCGACTTCACAGCAAACTCCGGCGAGTCCATTGCGATTATTGGACCCTCAGGTTCCGGTAAGACCACCCTTTTGCACTGCCTCGCCGGGATTTTGAGGCCCGACGCCGGTGCCATCACCTTGAACACACCGTCCTCACCTTTGCGGCTGGACACGTTGGGAGATGCAGCGCTGTCCCGCCTGAGGCGCGAGGAGTTCGGCTTCGTCTTCCAACAAGGCATGCTGCTTCCGGAGCTCACTGCCTTGGAAAACGTGGCGCTGGCGCTCATGCTCAACGGCACGGATCGCAACACTTCAGAGGCGAGGGCCGCCGAATGGCTTGGCGCGTTGGGGCTGGCCGGGATGGAACAACGCCGATTGGGCGAGCTTTCGGGTGGACAGGTGCAGCGTGTGGCTATCGCCCGTGCCCAGGTCACGGGCGCCCGGGTTGTGTTCGCAGACGAGCCCACCGGCGCTTTGGACTCGGCGACCTCCAAGGAAGTCCTGGACGTGCTCCTCCACTCCGTAGCTGCCAACGGCCGGACGCTCCTGGTGGTCACCCACGATCCCAACGTTGCTGCCCGTTGCCAGCGCGTTGTGGAGTTGCGCGACGGCAGGATCGTGGCAGATAGCGGCAGCCCCGTTCCGGCTCCCACGCAGGCCGCCACCGCCAACTTCAAGGGTGCCTTTAATGTCTAGTCTCTCCATGGCCCTGCGCCTCACGCCATATCTCGCCCGAAGCAACGGGAGCAGCTTCCGGGAAACCGGTCTCCGTGATGCCGGACTCCCGATCTTGGCCTTTGGGACGGTCACCGCCCTGCTGCTCACCGTGGCCGGAGGTTCACAGGTCTTCTGGTCCTGGTCCGACGACATCGCAGGCACCTACCAGGCATTGGCCGTCGTCGCCATGGTCTTGCTCATCATCCCGTTGTTGACGCTCGGTGCCTCGGCCGCCCGACTCGCCGCCCGTCGTCGTGATGACCGCTTGGCTTCCCTGCGGTTACTTGGCGCCAACAGCGCGACGGTGGTCTGGATGACCGTCATTGAGTCCACCGTCCTCGCCGCCGTGGGAGCGTTGGCAGGTGCGGGGCTGTATGCCTGCATGGCGCCGTTCCTGGGGCTGATCCAGTTCCGGGGCCAGGCAATCGGAAGCCACGCGTGGCTATCAGTGCCGTCCATCCTCGGCTGCGTTCTGGCCGTCTGTGTCCTTGCCGCGGCGAGCGCCGCATTGGGGCTCCGGAAAGTTGTGGTGACACCGCTGGGTGTCCGGACCCGGCAAACGGCCGACGGCGCGCACTGGGTTCGCGGACTCATCGCGGCTGTGGTGGTGGTTGTTGGAGTGGTGGCGATGGGGATGCTCAGCAGCTTCGGTGCGTTCATAGTGATCATTGCCGTGATGGGCGGTTGCTTCGGGCTGGCGCTGCTGGCATTGAACCTCATGGGACCGTGGATCCTGCGATTGAGGGCGTCGTCCCAGCTCAAGCGCGCCAAACGACCCGAGCAACTGCTGGCCGCGCGGACCGTGTTGGAGAGCCCCAAGGAATCGTGGCGACAAGTCGGGGGCGTCGCGATGACCAGTTTTGTGGGGGTATTCGTGGGTGTCGGCATGGCTGTGGCCGACACCATGGGCACCGGCGCTGACGCTGAAGCAACGCTGCTGGTCCGGGACATCAACACCGGAGTGATGATCACCCTGCTGGGCTCGTTCCTGATGGTTGCGTGTTCCGCGGGTGTGAACCAGGCCGCTGCCGTGCTGGACCGGGCTTCCACCTTGGTGGCACTGGACCGGGTTGGGATGCCACGGAAGCTCATGGTGGCGGCGCGGGTCAAAGCCGTGATGTCGCCGCTGTTCCTGGTGGCGGGCATTTCAGCTGCCGCAGCTGCCGTCCTGGTCCTGCCGCTCACGGGTGCTGCGCTGCTGACCCAGCCTGTGGTGATCCTGACCATCGGCGGGGTGTTCGCGGCTGGCTTCCTGCTGGTCCGGCTGGCCGTGGCCGCGGGCACGGCGCAGATCGGCCAGGTGCTGGCCCGCCCCGAGCGTTACGCCAGCATGGACTCGTAACCCGGCCAGCCGCCGTCGTAATCCCCCGCGAGGTGGCAGTTAATGACGGTGTTTCCCACAAACATTGGCATTAAATGCCATCTCGGCGGGCTATTTGCAGCCGCAGGACTGTCGGATGATCAACTCGGTGGGCAGGATCTGGTGTTGCAGTTCATCGCCGCGGCCCTTGCCCACCAATGCCTGCACTGCGGCTTCGGCCATCGCTTTGACGGGCTGGGCAACAGTAGTCAGCGCGGGCCAGCAGTATTCGGCATCCAGCGAGCCGTCGAAGGACACCAGCGCAAGGTCCTCGGGCACACGAACGCCCGCCTCATGCAGCGCCCGGAGGATGCCGATGGCTTGCATATCGTTGCTCGCGAAGATCGCGGTAGGGCGATTGGCCATGGCGAGGAAGCGTTTGCCTACCTCGTAGCCGCCCGGACGGCTAAAGGGACCGTGCAGCATGGGCCCGTCCGGCAGCCCGGCGTCGCGCAAGGTGGCCAGCCAGCCCACCTCGCGCCCATCCAGTTGGTTGCCGGTATTGGTTCCGATTGCCAAGCCAATATTCGTGTGCCCGTGACCAATGAGATGTTCCACGGCAGCACGCGCTCCTGCTTGGAGATCGACACCCACGCTGCTAAGTCCCGGGGGCGACCCTGCATTGTTCAGGAGCACCGACGGAATCTCCGAAGCTTCCAGTTCGGTGACATCGGGATCGAACACACAGCTGGCCAAAAATACACCGTCCACCTGGCGGGCGGCCAACGTGCGGATGTTCTTGCGTTCGCGCGTCAGGCTTCCGTCCGAGTTGGTGAGCACCATGCCGAAGCCAAGTTCCGCTGCGGCGTCTTCCACAGCGTGGGCCAGCTGCGTGAAAAACGGGTTGGTGTTATCCGGAACCACCACGCCAATGGTCTCGCTGGATCCCAGCTTCAGGGCCCGGGCGGCGGCGTTGGGCCGGTAACCGAGAACGCGGATGGCGTCGCGAACCTTGGCTTCCGTCGCCGGGGCAACGTTCTTGGGTCCACCGTTCACCACATAACTCACGACGGCGGTACTCACCCCGGCGTACCGGGCCACGTCTTTGCGTGTAACCGGGCCGCGCGAGGTTTGTACCGCCGAAGTTGTCATGAGGTAAATGCTAGCTACTCCACGGGAGCATCACCGAAGTCGCGGATGGGAAGGCGCTCCCCGCCACGAAGCGCAGACTCGTGGGCTACGATTCCCGGCAACGTGAACCGGGCCGCCACCCAGGCGTTTACCGGAGGAAGGCTGCGGTTATTCACGGCCGTGACAAAGTCGTCCACCAGGAACTGATGGCTTCCTTCATGCCCGTTGGGCGCTCCCAGGAACTCTTGGGGAAGCCTGGACTGGTCATGTACTGGAGCGAGCCCCGAGATGAAGGCGTCCCGCAGCTCAGGGGCCACGTCTGCCAGCGAGGGGTCATCCAAGGACATGGTTGGCTTGGTTTCCACCTGCTGGGACACGTCTTCCACGGTGGACTTGTCCTGCCACACGGTGGTGGTGGCAAGTTGCTCAAAGCTGGCATCGGTGCCAAAGAAACGGAAGCGGGACTCGCGGATATGCGACGGGTACCCTACGCGGCGCATCTCGTTGGTGCGCATCGCGCCGCCGTCGTTCATTTCAAACAGCGCCGTGGCGTTCGAGAAGTCGTTGGCGAACATGCTGACGTCCTTGTCGAAGACGCCATCGCCACGCTGGTCCTTCACGCCGATGCAGCTGACGCTGACCGCATGTCCGGGGACGGCTCCGAGGACGCCGCCGATTGCGTGAGTGGGGTAGAGCATGGGCGGGTAGCTGGCGGTTTCCTTCCACCGCTCTCCGCCGCTGTACTGGTATGCCTCATAGAATCCGAGATCCATGTCGTGGACGTAGTCGCCTTCGGTGTAGAAAATCCGGCCAAACTTGCCGGCCGCATGTTGCTGCCGGGCGAAGACGGTGGCTGGGTTGTAGTAGCTGGTCTCGCCCATCGCGTAGACCAACCCGGTCTCACGCACGGCTTCGATAATCCGTTCGATTTCCTCTTCGGAGATGGCCATGGGTACCGCTGAATAGACGTGCTTTCCGGCCCGCAGGGCACGCTCGACGAGCGGCCCGTGCGTCCACCGCTGCGTGAAGATGGCGACAGCATCGACGTCGGACTCCAACAGCTCCTCGAAGCTGCCCATCACGCCGTCCAGCCCCCAGCGTTCCTGCGCAGCAGTAGCCCGCTCGGGAAGTTCGTCGATGGCGTAGACCGCACTGACGCCGGGGTGGAGCTTGAACAAGTGGGCGAATTGGCTGCCGAACTGCCCGGCACCCACAACACCGATCGAAAACGTCATTGTTTACCTTCCCTGGGGCTGCCGAAGCAGCCTCCGCTACGTCCCTCATGTGATTTCCCGTCGAGTCTTGCACCGCGATCTACTCGAGTCAACAGAAACAACATATTGGAACATTTATCACCAAAAGTTTGCGCAATCTCTTGCTAAGCGTCTATCTACTCGTGTAGATTCGCATCCAGTTGTTAGGCACATCACAGTCAGGAAAGGGTCGACGATGACCACGCTAACCAAGCAACCAGATCCAGGGCTCTCCGCCAGGGTGCCACGGAAGTCACGGAAGCGGGGAAAGCCATCCGACGGGTTCCGCGGCATCGGGGACCTGAAGGTCGCACTCTTCTTCATCGCTCCGGCGATGGTCGGATTGATCCTCTTCTACCTCGTCCCGACCATCCGGGGCATTTACCTCAGCTTTACCGAGTACAGCATTCTGGGCGACCCGGAATGGATTGGTGCACGGAACTACGAACGCATAGCCAAGGATCCGCTGTTCTGGAACGCCTTGGGCGTCACGGCGGAATACGTGGTAATCAACATTGTCCTTCAGACGGCGTTGGCCCTGGGCCTTGCAATCCTGATGCACCGGGTGGCAAAGTCGACCCTCATCCGCGGTGCGCTCCTGATGCCCTATCTGATGGCGAACGTCATTGCGGCCCTGCTGTGGTTCTGGATGCTTGACTACCAGATCGGCGTCATCAACCAGATCATCGAATGGACCGGGCTGCCCAGGGTGGCCTTCTTCGGCAGCGAGCAATGGGCCATCCCCACCCAGGCGCTCATCAACACTTGGCGGCACATGGGCTACACAGCGCTCCTGATCTTCGCCGGGCTCCAAGCCATCCCGAACAGCGTGTACGAGGCCGCCAGCATCGACGGTTCCAAGGCCGTGAGCACTTTCTGGCGGATCACCCTACCGCTGCTGCGACCGGTCCTGGTACTCGTCCTCGTAGTGACCGTGATCGGTTCCTTCCAGGTCTTTGACACCGTTGCCGTCACCACGGCCGGTGGGCCTGTCAACGCGACCCGCGTGCTGCAGTTCTACATCTACCAGCGCGCCTTCAATGAACAGGATTTCGGCTATGGATCCGCCCTGGCTGTCATCCTCTTCCTCATCCTCGCCATCGTCGCTTTCATCCAGATGAAATTCCTCCGCGGCAACCAGTCGGACCTGGATTAAGGACACGCCATGACCACTCTTGCATCGCCCAAGAACGGCGGCCGCCGTCGCCCGCTCAGCCGTCCCTTCAACTGGCGCCGAGCCATCGCCCTGACCCTCCTTGCCCTGGCCGTCGCCGTGAGCATCCTGCCCTTCTACTGGGTGCTGCGCACAGCCCTGTCCTCCAACGGCTCCCTCGCCGCAAACTCCGCCAACCTGCTGCCGGCCGACTTCAACCTGGGCGCATTCAAGCGTGTCTTCGGCCTCCAGAGTGCCTCCGAAGCCATCGCAGAAGGCGGCTCGGGCGCTTCGATCAACTTCTGGCAGTACCTTTGGAACTCACTGCTCTTCTCCGGCATCACTACAGCCTGCGCGGTGTTCTTCAGCTCAATGGCCGCCTACGCTTTCTCCCGGCTGCGGTGGAAAGGCCGTGACGCGGTCTTCTCCCTGTTCCTTGCCACCATGCTGGTTCCGCCGATCTTCACCGCCCTGCCCAATTTCCTGCTCATCAAGAACCTGGGCCTGCTGAATTCCATGCTCGGACTCGTGCTGCCTTACCTGTTCATGACCCCGTTCGCGATCTTCTTCATGCGCCAGTTCTTCCTGAACATGTCCAGGGAAGTTGAAGAGGCTGCAATGCTCGACGGCGCCAAGCACTGGCGGATCTTCTTCCAAATCATCATGCCCAACGCCGCTGCCCCGATCGCGACCCTGGCCCTGCTGACCTTCATGGGTCAATGGAACGAATACTTCTGGCCCCTGCTCGTAGGCACCTCCGAGGAATCCAGGGTGCTCACCGTGGGACTGGGAGTCTTCAAATCCCAGTCCCCGCAAGGGGCGCCGGACTGGTCCGGGCTCATGGCCGCAACGCTCGTGTCCGCCACGCCCGTGCTGATCCTCTTCGCCATCTTCGGCAAACGGATCGTCAACTCCATCGGCTTCAACGGCACCAAATAGCTTTCTCTACCTCCCGCACGCGGAAACCGGCATGTGCCGGAACGCACCCCATCCCGTCCTGAAAGGACCAACCATGATGAACAAGAAGGCATTAGGCACCGTCGCCGTCGCAGCAGCTGCTGTCCTCGCACTGTCGGCCTGCTCAGGCGGAAGCTCCGGAGGGAGTTCCGGAGGAGACGCTGCCCAGGGCGAGATCAGCTACTGGCTCTGGGACGCCAATCAGCTCCCTGCCTACCAGCAGTGCGCCACTGACTTCACCAAGGCCAACCCGGACATCACCGTCAAGATCACCCAGACTGGTTGGGACGACTACTGGTCCAAGCTCACCAACGGCATGGCCTCCGGCACCGCACCGGACGTCTTTACGGACCACCTGTCCAAGTACCCCGACTTCCTCAAGACCAAGCAGTTGGTGGCCCTTGACGACAGCATCACGCAGGACAAGGTAGACCTTTCCCAGTACAACGAAGGCCTCGCGGACCTCTGGGTGGGTCAGGATGGCAAGCGCTACGGCCTGCCCAAAGACTGGGACACCGTCGCACTGTTCTACAACCAGAAGATGGCCACCGACGCGGGCATCACCCCTGAACAAATGGGCTCCCTTACTTGGAACCCCGAGGACGGCGGAACCTACGAGAAGGCAATCGCCCGACTCACTGTGGACAAGAACGGCAAACGCGGCGACGAGGCAGGCTTCGACAAGAACAATGTTGCCGTCTACGGATTGGGCCTGCCAGGCTCCGATGCGGAGAACGCCGGCCAGACACAGTGGAGCTACCTGTCCGCCACCACTGGCTGGACCACCACAGACAAGAACCCCTGGGGCACCCACTTCAACTACGACGACAAAAAGCTCCAGGACACCATCGACTGGTGGGCCTCGCTCGCAGTGAAGGGCTACATGCCCAAACTTGAAACCACGGTTGGCGCCAACGCTGCCGACAGCTTCGGCGCAGGCAAGGCCGCCATTAACAGCAATGGTTCCTGGATGATCGGCCAGTACACCGGCTACAAGGGCATCGACGTCGGCATCGCCCCCACACCTCAGGGCCCCGAAGGCAAGCGCGCCTCCATGTTCAATGGCTTGGCCGATTCCGTGTGGGCCGGCACCAAGAAGAAGGACGCCGCCATTAAGTGGGTCGAATACCTCGGCTCCGCCGCCTGCCAGGATGTCGTGGCTTCCAAGGCCGTCGTGTTCCCGGCCATCACCACCTCCTCCGAGAAAGCCGCAAACGCCTTCAAGGCCAAGAACGTGGACGTCAGTGCCTTCACCCAGCACGTGAAGGACAAGACCACCTTCATGCTCCCGATCACTGACAACGCTTCCAAGGTTGCGGGAATCATGAAGCCGGCAGTGGACGCAGTGATCGCGGGCAAATCCCCCGCCAGTTCACTGACTGAGGCCAACGACCAGGTCAACGCCCTCTTCGCGAAGTAACAACCCACCCGTTGCGGGGCCCGCTCTGCGCGTTTTCGTATCGAAATAGCGCGCAGAGCGGGCCTCACAACACCCCGTACAGGCCCAGAGCCGACCCGATGTGAAAGTGACTCAACACATGCACCCGCTCCATCTCCGTTCCGCAGGTACCAGCCTGGTGATCGCCACCCACCGTGGAGAGGCTGAGATCATCCACTGGGGAGCCGACCTGGGCGATACCTTGCCGGACCTGTCCATCCTCAGCGAGCCCATTCCGCCCTCGTCCATCGATGCCAACGTCCCAGCAGGGCTCCTCCCCCAGGCGTCGTCGTCGTGGCAAGGACGGCCGGGACTTCGCGGGCACCGTTTCACTGATGGCGTTCCCGGTTTCGATTTCTCCGTCCGCCTTCGGCTGGTGAGCGCGACTTCAGATGGCAACTCCGCGGTGATTGTTCAAACGGACCCCGACGCCGGCATCACAGTGACCAGTAACCTCACCTTGCACCCGGGCGGGCTTCTCGAACTGCGGCACTCGGTGACGAACGACGGCACGTCGCCTTTCCAGGTGGATGAGTTGGCGACGATGCTCCCGGTGGCGCCTGACGCCGTCGAACTCCTGGACCTGACCGGCCGCTGGTGCCGTGAGCGCCACCCCCAGCGCAGGGCCATCCAGCAGGGAACCTGGGTCCGCACGGGTCGCCACGGACGGACCGGACATGACTCCTCGCTCCTGCTTGCGGCCGGAACCGCCGGCTTCGGCAACCGACACGGCAAAGTGTGGGCCACCCACCTGGCGTGGAGCGGCAACCATGAGCAGTTTGCGGACAATGTTGCCGATGGCCGCACCATGGTGGGTGGCTCCGAGTTGCTGGGACCAGCCGAAGTAGTCCTGCAGTCGGGCGAAAGCTACACAACCCCTGCCCTGTTTGCGGCTTACTCAGACCGTGGGCTGGACGGGATCTCCGAGGCCTTCTACGCATGGTTCCGTTCGCGGCCGCACCATGTGGGCGCAGCTTCCGGAAAGGCTCGCCCAGTAGTCCTCAACACCTGGGAAGCGGTGTATTTCGACCACAACCTGGACACCTTGATCGAGCTGGCCGAGTCAGCTGCGGACCTCGGGGTTGAGCGTTTCGTGCTCGACGACGGCTGGTTCCGCGGGCGCCGCGACGACCACGCCGGGTTGGGCGACTGGTATGTGGACGAGACCGTTTGGCCTGGCGGACTGACGCCGTTGATTGATGCCGTGAACAGCCGCGGCATGGAGTTTGGTCTGTGGGTTGAGCCGGAAATGGTCAACCTGGACTCCGACGTCGCCAGAGCTCATCCGGAATGGGTTGTGGGCCCCTCAGCAGTTTCCCATAAGGACGGCGGCCGACTGCCCCTTGGGTGGCGGCAGCAGCACGTGATCGACCTCGTGAACCCGGATGCGTGGCAGTACATTTACGAGCGCATGGACAGCTTGCTGCGCGAGAACAACATCAGCTACCTCAAGTGGGACCAGAACCGCGACCTTCTGGAACACGGGCATGCGGGCCGGGCTTCGGTGCACGAGCAAACCCTGGCCGCGTACCGGCTGTTCGATGCGCTCCATGCAGCCCATCCCGGGGTTGAAATTGAAAGCTGCTCCTCCGGCGGCGCCCGCGTGGACCTTGGGATCCTGGAGCGGACTGACCGGATCTGGGCTTCGGACTGCAACGACGCCTTGGAACGGCAAACCATCCAACGATGGACCGGCATGGTGGTCCCGCCGGAACTGGTGGGCGGGCACATTGGACCCACCACGTCGCACACCACCGGGCGGACGCACGACCTCTCGTTCCGCGCTATCACGGCGTTGTTCGGACACTTCGGCATGGAGTGGGACGTCCGCTCCATCGCCGGAGAAGAGCGCGCAGAACTCAAGCGCTTCATCGGCCTCTACAAGGAACACCGCGGTCTCATCCACAGTGGCCGAATGGTGCGGGCCGATGTGCCGGACGAATCGCTGATGGTGCACGGCGTGGTGGCTGACACTGAAGGGCTCGACGGCGGCACGCCAGTTGGTGCCACGGCTGCTCTTTTCGCCGTGGTGAAGACCCGGACAGGCTTTGACGAACAACCCGGACGGGTAACCTTCCCGGGGTTGGATGCCTCCCGTTCATACCGGGTGGAAGCCATCTTCCCGGCACCCGGGGATGCCGACTACGGGCACACGTTCACGGAGGCAAAGCCGGCGCCGTGGCTGGCGTCCGGGGCTGACGCTTCGGGGCGGTTCCTTGGCGAGGTGGGCCTTCCCATGCCGGTCCTGAACCCGGAACACGCCATCCTGCTGCGCTTCACGACCCTCTGACGCTCACTCACATCCCACCGGCTTGAGACGAACGCTCGCTCACGTCCCACGGGTTTGAGCCGCACGCTCGCTCACATCCCACCGACCTGAGCCGCACGCTCTCTCACGGTTGACACAAAAGAAGCCGCCCTGGTTCGCAACCAAGGCGGCTTCTTTGTTGCTGTTTAGCGTGAGCGCTGGCGGAGGCGCTGCATGTCCAGGATCACCACGGCGCGGGCTTCCAAGCGGAGCCAGCCGCGCTGAACGAACTCGGCAAGTGCCTTGTTCACGGTTTCGCGGGAAGCGCCTACCAGCTGGGCAAGCTCTTCCTGGGTGAGCTCGTGCGCTACCAGGACGCCGTCAGTGGCGGGGCGGCCGAAACGGTCTGCCAGATCGAGGAGTGCCTTGGCTACACGGCCCGGGACGTCGGAGAAAACGAGGTCGGACAGAGAGTCGTTGGTCCGGCGGAGACGGCGGGCCAGAGCCTGCAGCAGCTGCGCGGAAACCTCGGGGCGCGTGCGGAGCAGGGCGTTGAGGCTCTCGTTCTTGAGGCCAGCCAGGCGGGTTTCCGAGACGGCAGTGGCCGTTGCGGTACGCGGGCTGGGGTCGAACAACGCCATTTCGCCGAAGAGCTCACCCGGGCCGAGGATGGCCAGGAGCGACTCGCGGCCATCGGGGGACGTGCGGCCGAGCTTTACCTTGCCGGAAACGATGAAGTAGAGCTGGTCACCCTGGTCGCCTTCGCGGAACACCGAAGCTCCACGTGAAAGGTCCACCTCGGTGAGTTCGTCCGTCAGCAAGCGGAATGCGTCGTCGTCAAGGGTGGCGAAGAGGGGTGCGCGGCGCAATACCTCGATGTCCATGAAATCTCCTGAATATAAGTTTCGGTCGTGGCGCTCAGGCCATTGTTTCAGAATTTTTAAGCTTCTGTGACGTACTTGGCACGTGAAACGCTGAAATGGCGCGGGTTTCGGGGCATCCAACCCCTCCTGACGCCCTTAACGGCGGTGGAAGCGGCCCATATCGTGACCGGACTAACGGTTGGTTGTCAGGGTGGCCACCTAGAATTGGCGCTACCCCGGCTATGAGGAGCACTGGTGTTTGGCTTGACGATATTGGATTTGGCATTGATCTTGATGCTGCTGTCCTACCTGATCTATGGCCTGCGCAACGGCTTTATGGTCACGCTGGGTGGAATCGCAGGATTCGTCGTCGGCGCCATTGCGGCCTTCATGGCAGTTCCACTCGTCAGCGGCTGGGTGACCGACAGTGGTTGGAGGCTGACCGCCACGGTGGGTGCCGCCGTCGTGCTTATCGCTTTGGGGCACGGGCTGGGCACCATGATCGGGCGTAAAGTCCGCCACGCCGTGCGGATCAAGCCGTTGCATGCCGTGGACCGGCTGATCGGTGGCGTGGTGAGCGTGGTGGTGGCGGCGCTGGTGATGTCCATGCTCGCGTTCAGCATCAGTTCTCTCGGCGTGCCGTTCGTTTCGCAGCAATTGGCCGAGTCACGCGTCATTCGTTACATCGACAATGTGACTCCCACGCCCGTCAAGAGCACCATGGCACAGCTGCGGTCCACCGTGATCGGCGACGGAATTCCCAAGCTCATTGAGGGCGTCGGCCCCGTCACGCCGGTGCCCGTTCCCAACGAGTCCACAGACACTCCAGCCCTCAACCAGGCCGCCGATTCCGTCCTCAAGATCGCTGGCACCGCATTCGAATGCGGGCAGAACCAGACCGGTTCCGGATTCGTTGTCTCGCCCGGGCGCGTCGTCACCAATGCGCACGTTGTGGCGGGCGTGTCGCAGCCGGTTGTGGAAGTTCCCGACGGCGGCGCGTTGCCGGGTCGGGTAGTGTACTTCGACTCCCAGCGGGATATCGCCGTCCTGGCCGTTGATGGGCTACAGTCCAATCCGCTTCCCCTGAGCGCCGACTTGGCGGCGGGCAGTCCCGCAGCCTTTGCGGGGTACCCGCACGGCGGTCCGTTCCAATCCAAGCCGGCCACGGTACAAGGCATTTCAACCATTTTGGTTCCCGATATTTACGGCAACAATCCTTCGCCGGAGCTGGTCTACAGGCTGGCGGGCGACGTCCAGCCGGGTAACTCAGGTGGTCCCCTGCTGACTATGCAGGGGCAGGTGGCCGGGCTGATCTTCGCCAAGACCACCACAGATGCCGCCCTCGGCTTCGCCCTCACCATGCAGGACCTGGAACCGGTGGCCGCGCAGGCTCCCGGCCTCAGCGACCCCGTCTCGGCAGGTCAGTGCACCCGTAAGTAACGATTCCCGGACTCCTCCGGACCGCTATAGATTGGGAGCCATGACTGAAGCCACTCCTGCCACCGAAACCGGTCGCGGCACCATCCTTGTGATCAACGGACCCAACCTGAACCTTCTGGGAACCCGCGAACCGGAGAAGTACGGCACGTCCACCCTGGCCGATGTGGAGCAACTGGCCATGACTGCGGCCGCTGCCCATGGCTTCACTGTTGACTGCGTTCAGTCGAACCATGAGGGCGACCTCCTGGACGCCATCCACGCTGCCCGGGGCACCGCCGTCGGAATTGTGATCAACGCCGGCGCATACACGCACACCTCGGTGGCCCTTCGTGACGCCCTGGCGGCTGTGCAGCTGCCCGCCGTCGAGGTCCACATCACCAACGTGCACCAGCGGGAAGAGTTCCGCCACCACTCGTACCTGTCGGGCGTGTGCAACGCGATCATCGTAGGAGCGGGTGTGCTGGGCTACAAGCTGGCCATCGAGTATCTGGCAGACACGGTCTAACGCACGCGGGACGTGAGCGAGCGACCGCCCCAAACCCGCAGGACGTGAGAGAGCGACCGCATCAAGCCCGCGGGACGTGAGAGAGCGACCGCATCAAGCCCGCGGGACGTGAGAGAGCGACCGCATCAAGCCCGCGGGACGTGAGAGAGCGTCTCAGCGCTCGCGCTGGGGCTCCCCTGCCACGGTGCGGGCGGCTTCGACCTCGAGCATCAGAATTCCGCCCTCGTCCACCAGTTTCGCCTGGTACACGTGGGCCTTGCGTTTGTAGCTCAGGTAGGCGATGCAGCCGTTGGCGTTGGCCATCTTCTCGAGCATGATCTCGGAGCCTGGCACCAGGAGCTGACCAAGCTTGAGGCCGACGGTATTTTCCTGGCCGACTTCGTCACCGAGTGCTGAAGTGTCCCGCAGGGCAATGGCTTCGGCGGCGGTGACCCAGCGGCCCCAAACCCCCTTACTGCCCAGGATGCTGGGTTGCTGGTTCACGGGGACGGTGGCGGCGAAGTATCGGGTGTTGAAACGCGCGTGGGCGAAGTCCGGGCTGAGCCAGTTCACCAGTGGCTTCAGGAGGTCGGTGCGAAGGGAGAGTCCGCGTTTGGAGAGCATCTCTGTGAAGGACTTCTCTTGGGCGGCCACGGCTTCGCGGGCGCGCATCCAGTCGACGGTGGAGTTCGCCTCGACCGTAGAGGAAGCATCAGGGCCTGCGAGCAGGACCCCGGTTTCTTCGAAGAGTTCGCGGATGGCGCCCACAACGTGACGGCGGGCGAGTCCGACGTCGTCCGTTCCCATCTGCTCAGCCCAATGCTGGGGTGAGGGGCCCAACCAACCCACGGGGTCGTCGTCGGACGTGTCCAGGGAGCCGCCCGGGAACGCGACAACGCCCAACGGCGAGGAACCTGGCCTGTATCCAAGCCAGGTTTCCAAACCGGTGGGCGAGTCGCGCAACAGCACAACTGAGGAGGCGTAGCGGGCGGCCCTGGGGGTCCGTTCGCCAAGCTCAAGCCAGTTTCGTGCTGCCCCCTCAAGTTCCGGGGGCAGTACAAACAGACGGCGGGCAAGCTGCGGCAATTGGGGGAACCGGTTCCTTAGCTGAATTCAGCGATGAGCTCGACTTCAACGGGAGAGTCGAGCGGCAAGACAGAGACGCCGACGGCGGAGCGTGCGTGCTTGCCGGCGTCGCCGAATACCTGTCCGAGGAGTTCGGACGCACCGTTGATCACGCCGGGCTGACCGGTGAAAGTGGGTTCGGAGGATACGAAACCCACTACCTTGACGATGCGGGTAACACGGTCGAGGTCGCCGATGACGCTCTTGACTGCAGCGAGGGCGTTGATGGCACACAGGGCTGCGTAACGCTTGGCGTCTTCCGGATCAACGGTGGGTTCGTCGGACGCGCCCAACTCGCCGAGGGAAACCTTGCCCGTAGCTTCGAGTTTGCCGTTAATAAACGGCAGCTGTCCGGAGGTGTAAACGTAGTTGCCGGAGACGATGGCAGGTACGTAATCGGCGACGGGCGCGGCGACCTCGGGGAGGGTCAATCCGAGCTCGGCCAGACGCTGCTCAACAGCAGACGTGGGGGCGCCGGATTCCGCGGCAGACGTGGTTTCTGCGGGGGTGGTCATGATTACTGCTTCTCCCTCTTCAGGTATGCAACAAGGCCTTTGCCATCGGGTCCACCGACGACCTGGACGAGCTCCCAGCCGTCCTCGCCCCACTGGTCCAGGATCTGCTTCGTAGCGTGAATAATGAGCGGAATCGTGGCGTACTCCCATTTGGTCATGACAGAAAGCCTAGCCCTTGCCGGTAAAGTGGAAAACATGGTGACTCGCAAGAACCCACTATTCGACACTGCCACCACCCTCGGTAAGATTCTAGGCTTCCTTGGTGTGAGCGCGATTTGTGGCGTCCTGGTGGCGGGCCTTTTGGTCCCCGCAGCCGCCGTTTCGGGCAGTGCCGCAAGTGGTTCAATTCAGTTCTTTGACACTCTGCCGGCGGAACTCCAGGTGGATCCGCCCAGCCAGAACACCACGATCCTGGCGAAGGACGGTTCGCCGATCGCCTCGATCTACGCAGAGAACCGGACCAAGGTTCCGCTGGATCAAATGAGCCCGTTCATCAAGGACGCTGTCATCGCTATCGAGGACAGCCGTTTTTATGAGCACGGCGGCATTGACACCACCGGCATTATGCGAGCCATCGTCAGCACCGCCCGCGGCAACAAGCAGGGCGCGTCCACCATCACGCAGCAGTACGTGAACAACGTCATCAATGAGTCCCTGGTGGCGTCCGACCGCGAAGAAGACGTCAAGCTCAACGGTGGCGGTAAGGGCGTGGGCGACAAGCTTCGCGAAATGAAGCTTGCGATCGCCCTGGAGAAGAAGTTCTCCAAGGAGCAGATCCTTGAGGGTTACCTCAACATCGTCTTCTTCAACCGTGACGCCTACGGCATTGAGGCTGCCTCGAAGTTCTTCTTCAGCACCTCTGCCAAGGACCTGACGCTTCCGCAGGCTGCCCTCCTGGCCGGCCTGGTGAACAGCCCGTCGGCCTTCGATCCCATCGCCAACCCTGACAGCTCCAAGGTTCGCCGTGACCTGGTGCTCGCCTCCATGGTTAACCAGGGGAAGATCACTCAGGCACAGTACGAAGAAGCTGTCGCCACTCCGGTCACCACGCAGGTCACCCCGGCTCGCCAGGGCTGCGCGTATGCCACCATGGCTCCGTACTTCTGTGACTACGTGCTCCACCTGCTCTTCAACAACCCGGCGTACGGTGACACCACGGAAGAGCGCGTCAAGCGCATCCAGCGTGGTGGCCTCACCATCCAGACCACCCTCGATCCCACCGCCCAGAACGTCGCACAGCAGCAGGTCGACGCAACGGCTGGCGCTAACCCGGACAAGTGGGGCGCGTCGATCGTCTCCGTCCAGCCGGGCACCGGCCAGATCGTGAGCATGGCCCAGAACACTGTTTGGCTGCCTCAAGAGGGCAAGTTCGATCAGACGCAAAACTTCAACGTGGATGTCCTGGACGCCAACGGCAACGACCTCAACGGCATCGGCGGATTCCAGCCCGGTTCAACGATGAAGCCCTTTACGTTCGCCCAGTGGCTGAACGAGGGCAAGTCGATGAACCAAAACGTAAACGCCGCCCAGCGTAAATACGGGGTGAACTTCCCCTGGAGGAATACCTGTCCCACGCCGACCGACGGGTTCTACGACGGTAACGTCCAAGGAAGCTTCGACCTTCAGAACTCCGACTTGGGCTACTACCGGAACATGACTGTCCTGTATGGCCTCATGAACTCCATTAACACGGCGACGTTCGCCTCAGCTGCGCAGGTTGACCTCTGTGGCATCCAGGGGATCGTAGACGCCACCGGCATTCACGGCGGTCTTCCCACGCGCGATGAAACTGGTAAGGTCACGGATCCGAACCCCCAGGTTCCCATGACACGTTTGTCCAACCTCATTGGCGCAACACAAACAGCTCCGCTCACCATGGCTGCAGCCTTTGCCACCTTCGCGGCCGACGGCAAGTACTGCGAGCCGATTGCCATCACCTCGGTGAAGGACCAGTCCGGCGCCCAACTTCCCGCGCAGTCTTCCAGTTGCAAGGATGCGGTAAAGCCTGAAGTAGCCCGCGGCGTCGCTTACGCGATGGGCAAGGTGCTGGATGAAGGCTCAGGCTCGTTGATCCGCCCGGCCCTGAACTCCAAGAACTTCCCGGTGGCCGCCAAGACCGGAACCAACGACACCAACGGCTCCACGTGGGTAGTCGGGTACACCTCTGGCCTCGCGACTGCTTCATGGTTTGGTGATCCTCTGGATGACCAGTCACGCTACGGACGGGACCTCACCGTAAACGGCAAGTTCTATAAGAGCATCGACGGTTACATGATCGCCGGCCCGCAGTTCACCAATTACATGTTGGCTGTTGCACCTGCCTACGGCACCAACCCGTTCCAGCAGCCGCCGTCGAACCTGCTCGGTACTGCGGCCCCGCAGCGGAACAACACCCCGTCCAACAACACGCCGTCCACCGCGCCCAACCCGGCCCCGTCCACTGGGAACGGCAACAACGGGAACGGTAACAACGGCAACGGCAATAAGAACTGACCATGTCGTTTAGTGATTCATTGGCAAACCGCGTCCGCACTATCGGGCGCGGTTTCGCCGTCACTGCTGCCGTCGGGGCAGCAGCAGGCGCAGCGGCCGCCGCATACGGGTGGTGGGAAAAGGACCAGTTCGAGGTCCGCCACGAAACCTTGCCCATTCTCCCTGCCGGTTCAGCCCCGCTCCGCGTCCTGCACCTAAGCGACATCCACTTCGTACCGGGCCAGGACAAGAAGACGCAGTGGCTGCAATCGCTGGCGGACCTCAAGCCTGACCTCGTGGTCAACACGGGCGACAATCTCAGCCACACCAAGGCCGTCGATCCCCTACTCCAGGCACTGCGCCCGCTGCTGGAGTTCCCGGGCGTCTTCGTTCCGGGTTCCAACGATTACTACGCCCCGCGGATCAAGAACCCGGTGGGCTACTTCCGTGGTCCTTCCCGGATGCGGACCGACCCCATTGCCTTGGACTGGCCGAAGCTCCGCTCAGCGTTCGGGATGGGAGGCTGGATCGACCTCACCAACCGCGCCCAGTCAGTGGTGCTGAACGGCCTGCGGTTCGACTTCTCTGGCGTGGACGATCCCCACCTGAACCGCGAACGCTATGCCGGCTGGCCCCGTGGAACGGTCAACCAGGATGCCCGCCCGCACCTGAAGGTGGCAGTCATCCACGCTCCGTACCAGCGCGTGCTGGACCACTTCACCGAAGCCGGAGCGGACCTGATCCTCGCCGGCCACACGCACGGCGGCCAAATCTGCATCCCTGGTTACGGCGCACTCGTCGCCAACTGCGATCTCCCCAATTGGCGCGCCAAGGGCCTCCACGACTGGGAAAGCGACAGCTTCACGACGCCGGTGAACGTCTCCGGCGGCGTCGGCACGTCGCGCTTCGCACCGGTCCGCATCGCGTGCCGCCCTGAGGCTGTGCTGCTGACACTCACGCCCAAGGCGTCCGACTCGCGGAGCGCCGAAGGCGTGAGGACCAGCGTTTAGCAGAAGTATCGAGAGTCATTCAGCTCGACGACACCGCTCGCCATGTCAGAAATGCTGTAGCCAACAGTTACGCATGTGCTTCCTGGTGCATAAACCATGTTCGAATAATCTGAACCAGCGTTGAAGAAACCTGCGTTCATGCCACCGCCTGGTACGGTCCCAATGCGCACCACAGCCCGATAGTCATTGCCATTCACCGTGCCGTACAGGTTGATCCAGTTCGTTTGGCAACTTGGCGAATACATCAACTGGATGCTGCCTTGCACCTCGTTGTAACGAGTGTTGACCAACGGCCAGGACGAGACCGCGTAAGCCCCTGATGTACACCCGGTCGCTATAGGGTCGCGCCCATGGTGGTACTCGGATGCATGGGCCGCAGGTGCCACGAGCATGGCAGTAGCTGCGATGACTCCAGCAGCGGCAAACTTAGTTATCTTACGCATTCCCCAACCTAACGTAGTGATTTTCAGAATTTGATATTGCTGGGCCAAGGTAACAGAGCCGCCTCGCTGGTTTAAGTCGTATCCAAGCCGCCTGTGGATAACCCCCCAGAAGGACAACTTAGGCGATAGGACATCACAGCGTGGGAAGCGATAGCCCCGCAAGTATCGCCTGCCGCCCCGAAGCCGTATTGCTGACGCTCACGTCACGCAGCTGAAGTCCGGGCGAGCATTACGATCCTCAATAACTGGGTCAAACATTTCACCTTCATTGCGTGGTCCTGTGAAACGAATCACGCCATGGCATAGGGTAGTTGCTACGGGAAACTACCTCCGCACCATCTGAAGATCCAGCTGTTGAGAAGCGGGCATGTCCAAGCAAACGTCATTCTTCACCTCCGTCGGCCGCCTGTACCCTCATGTGCGGCCCATCCTCCCCCGACTATTCATGGGCTTGATCTGCGCCCTCTTGGCCAGCATCGTCGCGCTGACCATCCCCCAAGTGCTGCGGGTTCTTGTCAACAACTCTTTGCAGCCCGGCGGTTCCACGGATGCCGTCTGGATTGCCGCCGTCGTGATTCTTGCTTTAGGTATCGCCGAAGCCGGGCTGGTGGCCTTGCGCAGGCAGTTCGTCATCAACCCGGCCACCACGGTTGAGACCCGGATGCGGGTGACCTTGTACGGCCACCTGCAACAACTGACCGTTGCCTTCCACGATCGCTGGGGTTCGGGCCAGCTGCTCTCACGGGCCATGACGGACCTGAGTTTCCTGCGTCGCTGGATGGCGTTTGGCGCCATCATGCTGGTGGTCACCACCCTTACTGTGATCATCGGCGTCGGCGTCATGTTTTCCATGAGCTGGCAGCTGGCACTGATCTTCCTCGCAGCGGCCGTGCCGATCATGATCAATTCGTTCCGCTTCCGCCGCCGCTTCAGCTTGGTCACCCGCCTCAGTCAGGACCAAGCCGGCGACCTCGCCACAACTGTGGAGGAATCAGTCCACGGCATCCGTGTCCTGAAGGCCTTCGGGCGTAGCCGTGAAGCGCTGGAGAACTTCAACGGCCAGGCGGAAGAACTGCGCCAGACCGAGATCGCCAAGGCGAAGCAGCAGGCTGGCTTCACGCTGGTAGTGACGCTGCTGCCGGAGTTGGCGCTGGGCGTCGGGCTGGTGGTGGGCATTATGCTTGCCGCGAGTGGGGAACTCAGCATCGGCGCGTTGGTGGCGTTCTTCGCAACGGCGGCCGTGGTAGCCACTCCGGTGGAATTTTCCGGCATGCTCCTGGCCATGGCGCTCACTGCCAAGACCGCGTTGGATCGCCACTTCGAGGTCATGGATACGGAGAACACCATCACCTCGCCGGATCAACCCGCTGTTCCGGAAAGCGTGAAGGGCGCCCTGCGCTTTGAGCACGCAGGTTTCGGGTTCGACGACGGCGGCACCCTCCTGCACGACGTCACCCTGGATATACGCCCCGGGGAAACAATGGCCCTTGTCGGCATCACGGGCAGCGGCAAGAGCGCCCTGCTCCAGCTGGTCCCCCGCCTCTATGACGTCACCGAGGGCGCCGTGACCATCGACGGCGTGGACGTTCGCGACTACGACATCGACGATCTACGAAAGATCGTTGCCGTGGCGTTCGAGGACACCACGCTGTTCTCCAGTTCGGTCCGGGACAACGTACTCCTCGGAGCCCCCGATCCCAGCGACGCCGCCTTGGACGAGGCCCTGGATGTGGCACAGGCCCAGTTCGCCTACTCGTTGCCAGACGGCGTGGACACGTTGATCGGCGAGGAAGGGCTGAGCCTATCCGGCGGCCAACGGCAGCGCATCGCCCTGGCCCGAGCCATCGCCGCCAAACCCAAGGTTCTGGTCCTTGACGATCCCCTGTCCGCACTCGACGTGAACACTGAAGAGCGCGTGGAGGCCCGTTTGCGCGAGGTCCTGCGCGAGACCACCACCCTGATCGTCGCGCACCGTCCCTCCACCGTGGCCTTGGCGGACCGGGTTGCCCTGCTCGAGAACGGAACCATCACCGCCGTCGGGACCCATACGGAACTGCTTGCCGAGAATGATCACTACCGCTACGTCATCGCCAGCCTGGACGCCGGCCCGAAGGACCTGGACACCGAACTGGACGAGCTCGAAGAAGCTGAGGAGGCCCGCCGGTGACTGCCGCCACGTTTGGAACCGCCAACGAGGAAAACACACTCCTCACCAAAGCAGACAGCAAGGCCGTACGACGCCGGTCGCTCACCTTGCTTGCCTCCCTCATCCGCCCCGTGCGGCTGCGTTTCTGGCTGACGATCTTGATGGTGGTGGTCTCGCAGCTCACCCGTGTTGCGGGACCGGCGTTGATCGCGTTCGGTATCGACAACGCCCTTCCTGCACTGCAGTCGGGCGACAACGGGCCCTTGGTACTGGCTGGTTCCCTGTACTTGGCGGCTGCGATTGCGACGGCAGGAATGACGGCGCTGTACGTGACCTCCACTGCCCGGTTGAGCCAGGCCATGCTGTTGGATCTGCGCCTTCGGGTCTTCCGGCACACGCAGCGGTTGAGCCTTGAGTTCCATGAGAAATACACCTCCGGCCGCATTATCGCCCGGCAGACCTCAGACCTCGAAGCCCTGCGCGAACTCCTGGACTCCGGGGTGAGCTCCTTGGCGTCGGGCATGCTGTTCATGGTGTTCACTGCCGTGACCGTTTTTGCCCTGGATTGGCAGAGTGGATTGATCGTCCTCGCGGCCGGCGTGCCCATGTTCTTCCTTGCCCGGTGGTACCAAAAGCATTCACAGATCGCGTTCCGTGAGTCGCGCGTGGTGTCTGCCCGGCTGATCGTCCACTTCGTGGAAACGATGACCGGGATCCGTGCCGTGAAGGCGTTCCGCAAGGAGCGCGAGAATGCCTCCCGATACGGCGAGCTGGCTGAGGACTACCGCAAGAACACCGTCCGCTCCATCAACTTGAACGGCATCTTCCAGCCTGGTTTGGTGCTGATCGGCAATGTTTGTGTGGCCGTGGTCCTGCTGTTTGGCGGTTTCCGGGTTCTGGGTGGTGACCTGGCTGTTGGCGTCCTGCTGGCACTGATCCTGTCCACAAAGCGCTTCTTCCAGCCGGTGGACCAGATGGCAATGTTCTACAACTCGTTCCAAAGTGCTCAAGCTGCCTTGGAAAAGGTGTCCGGGCTCCTCGAAGAAGTGCCCACCGTCCGTCCGCCAAAAGACCCGGTACCGCTCAAGAGCTCACGCGGCGAGATCGACTTCAAGGGTGTGGAGTTCGGCTACAGCGACGGCAAAGTTGTGGTTCCAAAGCTTGACCTGCACATCCCTGCCGGCCAGACGATTGCCCTGGTAGGCCAGACGGGTGCGGGAAAGTCGACGTTGGCCAAGCTTGTGGCACGCTTCTACGACGTCACGTCCGGGGCCATCACGCTGGATGGCGTAGATCTTCGTGACCTGTCCACCACAGACCTCCGCCGCGCCGTGGTGATGGTGACCCAGGAAGCGTTCCTGTTCAGTGGCTCCGTGGCGGACAACATAGCTCTTGGTCGTCCCGAGGCTTCCCGGCTTGAAATCGAGGCCGCAGCTGCAGCGGTGGGTGCTCACGAGTTCATCATGAGCCTCCCCGAGGGATACGACACGGACGTCAACAAGCGTGGTGGTCGGGTGTCGTCCGGTCAACGCCAGCTCATCGGCTTTGCCCGAGCGTTCCTGGCCGCGCCGGCCGTGCTGATCCTGGATGAGGCAACATCCTCCTTGGACATTCCTTCTGAGCGTATGGTCCAACAGGGATTGTCCAACTTGTTGGAGGGAGTGGCTGGTGGCAGGGGGGCCCGCACGGCCATCATCATCGCCCACCGCCTCTCAACGGTGGAGACGGCTGACAGGGTTCTGGTGGTCCACGACGGCCGCATTGTGGAGGACGGGACGCCGGGCGAGTTGATCAGCGGTGGCGGACGGTTTGCCCAGCTTCATGGGGCCTGGCGCGACTCATTGGTCTAGCCTTTCCCCTCCTGCCGCTGTGAGGAGCGACACCCGCTCCTCGATTTCGCATCACGCACCTATTCAGCTATCCTTGAACAGTTGCTTTCGCAGCGGATCGGGATGTAGCGCAGCTTGGTAGCGCGCTTCGTTCGGGACGAAGAGGTCGCAGGTTCAAATCCTGTCATCCCGACCAAACACGAGAATGGCGTCGAGAAATCGGCGCCATTTTTGTTTGCCCGGAACTACCCCTTGCCGCCCACATCCACGGGAAGGCAAAAAAGAAACCCCCGAAGCATCGCTCGTCACGCTCCGGGGGTTTCTTTACTACAATTGTTTTACATAGGGTCGGGCCAGTTACCAATGGACATCGTGGTGACTGTCGTTTCGGTCTTGTCCTTCTTGGGTGTTGTGGTGGTGGACCGCATAGGGTCCGGCCAGTTACCAATGGCGCTTACTGTGCTGGTACCTGCTGCAGGAGCAGCGGAGACAACCCCGGGAGCCGCAACCGCGAACGTCAGTGCGCCCGCCACGGCCACTGAAGCGATGATTTTCTTGAACATGATGTAGTACCCCAATGCGAGTCGGATTCGTTACGGAAATTGCACGGTCCCTGTTGACATACATTGTAAAATGTTTTCCACAGAGACTGTCAAGGTTTTGGTCAAAAGACACCTGTAGGAGGGACCCGTGGGAAACGGATTCGGCGAGAAGCTACGTGCCGAACGGCTCGAACGTGGGTTGACGCAGGCAGAGCTCGGCAAAAACCTGTATTCACCGAGCTACATTTCGCTGCTTGAGACAGGCCGTCGTGAGCCCACGGCCGAAGTCATCGAGGAGCTGGCCCGCAGGCTCGAACTTGCACCGAAGGCCTTGGAAGCGTGGAGCCAGCCGGTCACCGTTAGTGATGCCGAGTATGTCCTCGCCGGTCTCTACGCCCGACAGGCCTGGGATCTCCGCGACTACCAGCTCGCCGCCAGCCACGCTGCCACAGCTGCGCAGATTGCCCTCGAGGCCAAGAACAACAGCGCCTGGTGGAACATGACGTACATGCAAGCCGAGTGCGTGATGAAGCAAGGCCAGCTGAAGGAATGCCAGCAAATCGTTGAGCACCTACTGGAACACCCCATGGCCACCGAATCCGCTGGCCTCGGGGTGCGCGCCTGGCAGATGCTTGCCGCGGTGTGTCACGGACAAGGTCAGCTGGCCACCGCCGTCGAGCATGCCAAGCAAGCCGTAAAGCTCAGCGAGCAGCTGCCCAAGGGGTCCACGCTCATCATCGGTGCGCACCGCGCGCTGATTGGTGCCCTGGCCGAGAGCGGCAAGCTGGACGAAGCCTGGCAGTACTGCCTGGCGATGATCGAGCACATGGACGAACACTCCATGTCGCAACTGGCCGGCGAAGTCGCGTGGGTGGTCGGCAACGTCGCCTTCATGCGCCACGACTATGTAGAGGGCATCAAGCACCACGAGCGTGCAGCCAAACTCCTCTCCCCCGCCAACGATATTGAGCTGTGGGCCCGTTTCAACAAGGCGTCCGCAGCAGTTCGACTGTCCTCGGGGATTGTGGAACCGGAAACGTTGTCCGCCATTGAGCGTGCAGAACTCGCGCTGTCCATTGTGGGCGGAAACAAGACAGACCAGCTTGAGGTCGCCTTCATCCGCGCCCGCTGGCTGTACCTGACCGGGGACATCCCTGCCGCCGTCGAGAAGCTCCGCGAAATCTACGCAGACCGTAAGGTGTTGGCCCGGCACACCGCAGGCGAAGTGTCGCTGCTGCTGGGCAAGTCCTTGAAAGCAGCCGGGGAAGCCGCGGAGGCGCTCCAGTTCCTGGAAGAGGCGCAGCACGACTTCAGTGCGGCAGGAGCGTCGGACCGGGTTCAACAGGCCATGGACGCAGTGCTGGAGATCCGGCTGGCCGAGCGTCGTGCCGCGAAGGAACACTCGGAAGCCTGATTAACCCAAAAACCGGGTAACAGCACATGCTCCACTGAGCGTTCAGTGGAGCATGTGCTGTTACTCAGTTGGGTGCTTCTAGGCGAAGGTGCGGCCCGTGAGCTTCTCGTAAGCCTCCACGTAGCGGGCACGGGTGCGCTCCACGACGTCGGCGGGCAGTGCCGGCGGCGGAGTGTCCGAGGACTTGTCCCAGCCGGACTCGGCGGAAGTCAGCCAGTCGCGGACGTACTGCTTGTCATACGAAGGCTGCGACTGACCCGGCGCGTACGTGGACGCATCCCAGAACCGTGAAGAGTCCGGGGTGAGGACCTCGTCACCCAGGGTGATGATGCCGGTGGCTGCGTCAATCCCGAACTCCACCTTGGTATCAGCCAGGATGATGCCGCGTTCGCGGGCGATCTCCTCAGCGCGGGTGTAGATCTTCAGGGTCAGTTCACTCAGGCGGGCAGCAATGTCGTCGCCCACCATGGCTACGACGTCGTCATAGGTGATGTTGACGTCGTGCTCGCCCACTTCGGCCTTGGCAGAGGGCGTAAAGAGGGCCTTCTCCAAGCGCGAACCATCAACCAGGCCCTCGGGCAGCGGAATGTCGCACACCGTGCGGGATTCCCTGTACTCAGCCAGGCCGGAGCCGGTGAGGTAGCCGCGCGCGATGCACTCCACAGGGAACATGTCCAGCTTCTTGCAGATCATGGCACGGCCCTCGACGGCGGCAGGAACGCCGCCCTCAACCGTGGACGCCAACACGTGGTGCTCAACATCCAACTGATCGAACCACCACAGGCTCAGCTGCGTCAGGACGCGGCCCTTGTCCGGGATTTCGCTGCTCAGCACGTGATCGTAGGCGCTGATGCGGTCGCTGGCGACAACCAGCACGCATTCCTGGCCGATCTTTTCCGTGATGGCTTCGTCAGCCGGGACGTAGAGATCGCGGACCTTGCCGGAATAGACGTGCGTCCAGCCCGGAAGTTCCAGCGTTTCGGTTTCGAAGCCGCCCGTAGGGATGCCTTCAGTCATGCTCAGGCCTGCACTTTCGGGATGGTTCCTGTAGCCGTGTACGGAACGCGGATTTCGCCGCGGGCGGCTTTGCCTCCGATGTCCGTACGGAACTGTGAGCCTTCAAGCTGAACCAGCTCAACGCCGTCGTACGCCTTTTCACGGGCCTCAACCAGATCCGAACCGAGCGCGACAACAGCAAGGACACGGCCGCCGGCAGAGACCACTTTGCCTTCGTCATCCAGCTTGGTGCCGGCGTGGACTACGTGGACACCGTCCAGTTCGTCCACCTTCTTCAGTCCACGGATGCGATCGCCCGTGCGGGGTGCGTCCGGGTAGTTTTCGGCAGCAACGACGACGGCGACTGCCGTGTCCTTGGACCAGCGCAGCTCTTCTGCCGTGTCCAGTTCGCCCTTGGCAGCTGCCAGCAGCAGCGCACCAAGAGGGGTCTTGAGGCGAGCGAGGACAGCCTGCGTCTCGGGGTCGCCGAAGCGAACGTTGAACTCGATGACGCGCATGCCGCGGGAAGTCAGGGCGAGGCCGCAGTACAGCACACCAACGAAGGGCGTGCCGCGGCGGGCCATCTCGTCCACGGTGGGCTGGGCTACGCGGTCGATGACTTCCTGGACCAGGCCCTCAGGAGCCCACTCAAGCGGGGTGTACGCGCCCATGCCGCCGGTGTTGGGACCTTCGTCGTTATCGAAGATGCGCTTGAAATCCTGAGCCGGGGACAACGGGACGGTGTTGCGGCCGTCGCAGAGGACGAACAGGGAAACCTCGGGGCCGTCGAGAAATTCCTCGATGACCACTGTTCCACCGGCGTCGAAGCACGCCTGGGCATGTGCCAGGGCCTCTGCGCGGTCCTTGGTGACCACCACGCCCTTACCGGCGGCCAGGCCGTCGTCCTTAACTACATACGGGGCGCCAAAGGTGTCCAAGGCGTCGGCAGCTTCGTCAGCGTTGGTGGCAACGCGAGCCATAGCCGTGGGAACGTTGGCTTCAGCCATGATCTGCTTGGCGAAGGCCTTGGAAGCCTCCAGCTGGGCTGCTTCCTTGCTGGGACCGAAAACCGGGATGCCGGCTTCTCGGACGGCGTCGGACACACCGGCAGCCAAAGGCGCCTCGGGTCCTACGACAACCAAGTCCACGCCCAGCTTGGTGGCGAGGGCGGACACGGCTTCCGGGTTGTTCCCGTCAATCGCATGGGTGGGAACGAGTTTGCTGATGCCCGCGTTGCCAGGGGCCGCGTGGACCTCGGAAACGTTGGGATCTTCAAGCAGAGAGCGGACAATGGCGTGTTCGCGGCCGCCTGGGCCAATGACGAGTACCTTCACAGTCCTCAAGGGTACTTTGTGAAGGGCGCGGGGCCTAAGCTGTGTCATTCACCGGACCTGTGGACACGGGCCTGGCGTGAGGCCCGGCGTGAGGCCCGGCGTGCACGGATCACGCGCGCGGGCACGCGGATGACCCGGGAACTGACCCGTCGCGCCCTAGACTTGATTCATGCCCATGAGTTCGCATGAAACGTTCAACGTTGAGTCCGCGGTGGAACTGGCAGTGATCGAACGAAGTGGCTTTATTGAGTCCCGGCACATCGGCGCGGCCGTGGTCCTGGCCGGCGATGGCTCGGTGGTCACCCGTCTTGGTGACATCGACGCTCCCGTCCTCGCCCGTTCCACCCTCAAACCCTTCCAGGCCCTGGCTTCCATGCAATCCGGCGTGCCTCTCCGTGGCGCGCAAGTTGCTGTCGCCTGCGGCAGCCACACTGGTTCCCTGGATCATATGGACGTTGTGGAAGGGATGCTCAAGGCAGCTGGTGTTAAAGAAGAAAACCTCCAGTGCCCCGCCGCCTGGCCCCAGGATGAAACGGCCCGCAACTGGCTGGTCCGCTCCGAACGCGGACAATCCAAGCTTGCCTTCAATTGCTCCGGGAAGCACGCAGCATTCCTGTGGGCGTGCACCGAAAACGGCTGGGACCTGCGCAGCTACCTCGAACCAAACCACCCGCTCCAGCAGCGCGTTCGCTCGGTGATCGAGGAATACAGCGGCGAGACGATCTCCCACCTGGGCATTGACGGCTGCGGAGCACCCGTTGCCGCCATCTCGCTGACCGGCCTGGCCCGCGCCTACTCCCGCTTGGCCAAATCCCCGGGCGATAAGTCGTCCAACGCACGTGCCGCCACCATCGCCACGTCCATGCTGGACTACCCCTGGGCAGTTCAGGGCAAGGGTGAGTCCAACACGATCGTGATGGAGGAACTGGAGGTCCTGGCCAAGATCGGGGCCGAGGGCGTCATGGTCCTGGCGACTCCCACCGGCGCAACCGTGGCCGTGAAGATGCTGGACGGCAACCTTCGCGCCACGTCCTTGGTAGGACTGACTCTGCTGGCCGTGAGCGGTGCCGTGGACATCCCGGCAGTTTCCAGCGTTCTGGAACGCGTGGTGGAGCCCGTGCTCGGCGGCGGCCACGAGGTGGGCAAGATCCGGCTGGGACACGCTGTCTCCGCCCTGCTGGACTAAAACTTCTGAGGAGAGGAACAAATGGCCGTTGCACGACGCCGCGTCAACATCGAGGAAGGCCGCGCCGCGCTGGCAGCCTGGCAGGCCGCCGTCGAGCCTTCCGGCAGTACAGGTGAGCCAGGCAGCGTTGCCGGCCCGCCGCCGTCGCGCACTTTGATTGCGACGGCGGTCCGGTACTCCCTGGAGGAAGTCACCGCCCGCGCGCCCGGCAACTCGGTGGAAGTCCGTGTGCCGCCGTTCGGTGTGACGCAGTGCGTTGAGGGGCCCCGCCACACGCGCGGTACTCCCCCGAACGTGATCGAGTGCGACGCCGCCACTTGGCTTTCGTTGGTGACGGGCCGGATTTCGTGGGCAGAGGCAGTATCGGACCACAGGCTGACTGCGTCCGGTTTGCGTGCGGATCTCTCGGAGTTGCTGCCTCTTTGAATAGGTTTCGCACAGCTGAGGCCCCTCAAGAATCCTCTTGAGGGGCCTCATGCTGTGGGCTGTATTAGTCCGGGCAGACCGGGGCGGATGGTTGGCCCCGTTTGCTCATTTCGAACTGCGGGATGTCCTCCGCGGCGGGACCGCCACGGAACTTGGGCGAAGGCTCCTGGCCGCCACTGATGCGTTCGAGTTCCTGCTCCTCGAAGACTTCTTCCTTGCCGAGCATGATGGCGGAATCGTGGTTGGTGATCTCGCCGTTGAAGGCGCGGAGCATGACGTTGCGGTCGAATTGGCCTTCCCATTTGGCCACCACGAACGTTGCCACGCAGTTGCCCAGCAGGTTCACCACGACGCGCATGGAGTCCATAAGGCGGTCGGCTCCGAGGAGGAGTGCGACGCCGGCTACCGGGAAGATGCCCAGCGCAGCAGCCGTGGCGGAGAGTGCCAGGAAGGACGAACCCGGCACGCCGGCCATGCCCTTGGAGGTCAGGAGCAGGACGCCCAACGCCGCCAACTGCTGGCCAAGGTCAAGGTTGTGGCCGAAGGCCTGCGCCAGGAACAGCAGTGAAATGGACAGATAGATCGCGGCGCCGTCCAAGTTGAAGGAGTAACCCGTGGGAACCACAAGGCCGGTGGTGGCACGGGAGCAGCCGGCGTTGGTCAGCTTGGTCATGATGCGCGGCATGACTGCTTCAGTGGAGGCGGTGCCGAGTGCCAGCAGGAATTCTTCACGGGTGTACTTCAGGAACGCCCACAGGGGAACCCGGGCGAACCCCCAAGCCACCAGGAACAGCAGGCCGATGAAGATGATCGCCGCTCCGTAGCAGGCTGCAATCAAGAGGGCATAAGTGCTGAGCGTGCCAAGTCCGTACTGGCCGATGATGAAGGCCATGGCACCAAATGCACCGATGGGAGCCACTTTCATGATCCAGGACATGATCTTGAAGATCAGCTCCAGGACGGTTTCCATGAGGCTGATGACCGGCATGCAGCGTTCGCGGCCGATGACCACGATGGCTGCGCCGAAGAACACGGAGAAGAACAGCACCTGAAGCAGGCTGTTGTTGGCAAAAGCACCGATCACGCTGACGGGAATGACATCCAGGATGAAGGCTGCAGCGTCCTTGGGAGGCGCATTGCCGGTCTTGGCGTTGAGCGCGTCCTGGGAGAGTGTAGCGGGGTCGATATTAAGGCCAGCACCAGGCTGAACGATATTTCCGACGATGAGCCCGAAGACGAGGGCGAAGAGAGTGGCGCCGGTGAAGTACAGGAGCGCTTTGACCCCGACCCTTCCGACCGCCTTGACGTCGCCCACTGCCGAGATGCCTGTGACGATCACGAGGAAAATCAGCGGGGCGATGATCATCTTGATGAGTTGAATGAATCCATCACCCAGTGGTCGGAGGGCGGACCCGATTGTCGGCCAAAAATGACCGATGAGTACACCTGCGACGACGGCGATCAGGATTTGAAAAAAGAGCGACTGGTACAGCCGCTTTTTCTTCTGCGGGGCCGAACTCGCCTTCAGCGCCGCGGAGTCTGGGATCTTCATTGATCTGAACCAATCAGTTGGGAACGGCCCCACATTTTGAGGGGGTTTTTCAAATGTAAGCCTGCTCACACCATTCCGCAAGGGGAAATAACATTTCCATATTATGGAAAGTCACATTCGGTTTGGAGCTTGGATGTTGGTGCGTCCACCACCTTCTTTGACGCAGAAATGCCCGTGACACACCCTTCTACAGGCGTGTCACGGGCATTCAGGAATCAAAGTGGGTGGTGGCGGCACGGGCCCGCGGTTTGGGGCGGTGCTGTGAGGCTAGCCGCGGCCCACGAAGGGCATGCCGGCAGCGGTGACCACCAAGGATCCGACACTGGCCGACGCCGGCATGTTGGCCATCATCAGCACGGCACGGGCTGCATCGTCCACGGGGAACATAGGCTCCACTTTGCGGCTGCCGTCAGCCTGCAGCGCCCCGGAGCCCACGCCAATGGTGTCCATGATTTCGGTACGGGTGTTGCCGATGTCGATCTGCCCGCACGTAATACCGAACTCCCTGCCGTCGAGCTCGATGCTCTTGGTCAGGCCCGTCATCGCGTGCTTAGTGACTGTATAGGCCACGGACTTCGGCCTGGGCGAGTGTGCCGAAATGGAGCCGTTGTTGATGATGCGGCCACCTTGCGGCTCTTGGGATTTCATGGTTCGCACAGCCTCCGCGGCGCACAACATGGAGCCCGTGACGTTCACGCGAAGCGTTGCTTCCCACTCATCCACACTGATGTCGCCCACGTCGCCCGCCGGCCCAAAGATACCGGCATTGTTGAACAGCACATCAACCCGACCCCAGCGTTGGCGGACCTCCGCGAAAAGGCGCGCGACGTCGTCGGGCGCTGTTACATCGCAGGGAACCGCCAGCGCGTCCGGATGGTCGCCGGCCGTTTCCAGGAGTTGCGCCTCCCGGCGGCCGGCAAGCGCAACGCGGTAACCCTCGGCGAGCATGAGCCTGGCGACGGCCCGCCCAATTCCGGAACCGGCCCCGGTCACGACGGCGACCCTCGGGTTTGCGGGAGGGCTGGAGTCAGTCATGTGGTTGCCTTTCGGGGAATTGCCTGTGGCAGCGTCAGCGTGCGGCTTCAGCTGCCTGAGCGGGAGCTGCCTCAGCTTGTGCCGCCTGGGCGGCTGTTATCGGCCAGCCTATGACAGTCTTCGGTCGCGGAGTGGCATAGGTCCTGACCTTGGACGTAGACAATCCAAGGCGGACCAGGGACTCGGCGATGGTCACCGCCGCAGCCACTCCGTCCACCACGGGGACGCCGGTGCGCTGGCGGATTTGTTCGTCGAGACCGGCCATGCCGCCGCAACCGAGAACAATAACTTCGGCTTTGTCGTTGTGAACAGCTTGTTCCGCCTGGCTCACAATGGCTTCAACAGCACGCTCCGGGTATTCCTCGAGCTCCAGCACGGCCATGCCGCTGGCCCTGACCGAGGCACAACGCGCCTCCAAACCGGCGAGCTTGAGCCGGTCCTCGATCAGCGGTACGGCGCGGTCAAGCGTGGTGACCACTGAATACTTGTGGCCCAGGAACATCGCGGTGCTTGCTGCTGCCTCGGTGATATCAACCACGGGGACGTCGAGGAGCTCCTGAAGGCCTTCGCGGCCATGCTCGCCGTAGCCGGCCTGGATAACGGCGTCGAACGGTTCGGGATAGTTCACCACTGCATCCATGACGGCGATCGCGGCGAGGTAGCTTTCGAAGTTGCCTTCGCAGGAGTCGGCGCCGAAGCGAGGTGTGATGCCGACGATTTCGGTGCCAGAAGCCGCTGCGGCACGAGCCTGCGCTGCGATGGAGTCCGTCATGGACTGGGTGGTGTTGACGTTTGCGACAAGGATGCGCATGGGTTTCCTCAGTGTCAGTGGGTGCTGGCGACGGCGATCGGCTCGCCGGAGACGTCCTGGTGGACCTGCTTCTTGTCCGCGACAGCGAAGTACGTCAGCGCTGCGACGCCGGCTCCGATGAACCAAGCGAACGGAGCAGCCGCGGCCAGTGCTGGGATAAAAGCGATGGCAATGGCCAGGCCTGCGGCCGGGAGCATCGCGATGATGGCCTTCGGGTTCACGCCGCGCTTGTAGAAGTAGGCGCCCTTGGGATCCTCCGTGTAGAGCTCCGGGACATTGACCTTGCCGCGGCGGACCAGCCAGTAATCGGCCATGACCACACCGAACAGGGGCCCGAGCAAGGCACCAAGGCCACCCAGGAAGTACACGATCACGATCGGGTTGTTGTAAAGGTTCCACGGCAGGATGATCAGGCCGATGGTGCCGCTGACCCAGGCTGCCTTGCGGAAGTTCAGGTGCCGCGGAAAGAGGTTGGTCAGCGCGTAGACGGGAGCCACGAAATTGGCCATCAGGTTCACGGCGATGGTCAGGATCAACAGGGCCAGGCAGGCAAGGACCAACAGAAGCGTATTGGGGATGCTCTCCACAATGTCCGAGGGGCTCTCAATGACGGTGCCGTTGATCTTGTACTGACCGCCGGCCATGACCACCACGATTGCACCGAAAACGAGCATGTTGATGGGGATGCCCCAGAAGTTGCCCTTGACGATCGACGTCTTGGAAGCCGAGGACCGGGTGAAGTCGCAGAAGTTCAGGACGAACGTTCCGTAGATGGAAACCCACAGGGCACCGCCGGCAAAGATGGTGAGCCACATTTCGGTACCCTCGAGGCCCTTGATGCCGCTCCACTGGATGGCGCCGCCGGCTTCGATGAAGACCCACACGGCGATCGCTGCCATGGTCACCAGAATGATGGGACCGGCGAAAGCCTCGTACTTGCGGATCATCTCCATGCCGAAGCTGACGATGACCAACTGAACCATCCAGAGCGCCACGAACGACAACCAGCCCAGGGTTGAAAGGCCAAGGATGGAGTTGCTGTCCAGGTCTTTCAAACCCGGCGCCATGGCCACCAGCATGACGCGGAGGACCACGGATGCCAGGTACGTCTGGATGCCGAACCAAGCAACGGCAACAGCGCCGCGAATCAGGCTGGCGATCTGAGCTCCCCTGATGCCGAAGCTGATGCGGCTCATGACAGGGAAAGGAACACCGGTCTTCTCACCCATGAATCCAGAGAAGTTCAGTAGCGCGAACAGAAGAATGGCGCCGATACCGAGGGCTACCAGGATCTGCCAACCACCCAGACCGAGGGAGAACAGGCCAATGGCGAAGGCATAGTTACCCAGGCTGTGGACGTCGTTGGCCCAGAGGGTAAAGATGCTGTAGCTGGTCCACTTCCGGCCCTTGGCCTTAGTGGGTGCGAGGTCGATGTTGTAAAGGCTGGGACTGATGGTACGGCCTGCGGCTTCGGAAGCAATAGCGCAGAGGTCAGTGTTTCCCACGACCGGATGGTTGGGGCCACCCGCGTTTGCGTCTCCCGGAGCCCCAGTGACGCCGACTGATGAAGTCGTCTGCATCGTGGATCTCCACTTCGTACTGATTCCACAATTCGGAATCTAGTTATTGAATAGTGAAAGCACTCTATGACTCAGGTCACGTAACGTCAAGGTTCTCGGTGTATGCAGGGTCACATTCGGTTGCTTGGCCGAAGCTTTCCCAGTTGACTGTCTTGGTTACGCAATCCGTGTTGACGCTGCCCAACCAGCAGACGTAATCTCGAATTGCAGAATTTTATTCTCACAATACGAAATTCCTTGAGCGCCCCCACAGAGCAAGCGCCCAGACATTCAATGAAGAGAGGTTGGACGTGGCTGCAGGAGAAGAGACCTCACACATCCTCAGCGGGTTGACTGCCCAGCTGCCTGATCGTGATCCGGAAGAGACCGCGGAGTG